>DUSN01000014.1 GCA_012842605.1 Clostridiales bacterium | reverse complement strand
GTTTCTATCCCAACATGGTGCGATTAATACAAAGAGATTACTGGTGTTCATCCGGAAGTTAAAGCAGTTTCTATCCCAACATGGTGCGATTAATACAAAGAGATTACTGGTGTTCATCCGGAAGTTAAAGCAGTTTCTATCCCAACATGGTGCGATTAATACGCAGGGGGAGATGACAGAATTTCAGGGGTTTTACATGTTTCTATCCCAACATGGTGCGATTAATACGTCGCCTGTTCGTTCGGGGAGGCTCTCGTCCCTCTTTTTGGTTTCTATCCCAACATGGTGCGATTAATACAAGGGGAGCAGGGGAATATGATGACTTGCTGGTTTTGTTTCTATCCCAACATGGTGCGATTAATACGAAAATTGAAGCTTACCAGCAACAAGCTGAAGTTGGTATTAAGTTTCTATCCCAACATGGTGCGATTAATACTCAAAATCTGGATTTGATCTCAATTGGACAAAAATGTTTCTATCCCAACATGGTGCGATTAATACAGAGGCCTATGAGCAGCTGCAGGGCTGCTGGCTAAGTTTCTATCCCAACATGGTGCGATTAATACTCATATAATAGCCTAAAATGTCACCTTGCCTTATCGCGTTTCTATCCCAACATGGTGCGATTAATACTCCATAAGGATTTACCTCGCCCTTCCATCGTTTCTTGTTTCTATCCCAACATGGTGCGATTAATACTTTGCGGGTTTTCATGTCCAAGAATCTTTTGGATTATGTTTCTATCCCAACATGGTGCGATTAATACGAGTCCACGGCCCTTATTGGTAAGTTTGAGCAATCGTTTCTATCCCAACATGGTGCGATTAATACCGACTCCGAATAGAAGGGGCAGCAGTCACATACCAAGTTTCTATCCCAACATGGTGCGATTAATACAGTTTTTGAGTTACTTTAAAGAAAATGAAGAAGATTGTTTCTATCCCAACATGGTGCGATTAATACTACGGGATGTAATCTAAAACCTTTATTAAATGCTCGTTTCTATCCCAACATGGTGCGATTAATACCGTTGATGTTAGCTTTCAGTTTGTAGATTTCACTTGTTTCTATCCCAACATGGTGCGATTAATACTTATTCGACTTTGACTATCCTATCACTGACTTAGGAGTTTCTATCCCAACATGGTGCGATTAATACGAGCTTTCAAGGCTTGTCAGCCCGGCGGTGTACCGCGTTTCTATCCCAACATGGTGCGATTAATACTCTGTGTATTCCTCTTTTATGCTCATTGTTATAAATGTTTCTATCCCAACATGGTGCGATTAATACCGCCCCCATAAACTTCATGCCGTGCACGCCGTCTGCGTTTCTATCCCAACATGGTGCGATTAATACAATCGCTTGGTATGGCTCAAGCTGATGCTTATAAGTAGTTTCTATCCCAACATGGTGCGATTAATACGTTGCAGCTTTGCCCATGTGATAGCCTTCTCCTTGTAGTTTCTATCCCAACATGGTGCGATTATTACCTATCCCTTGCCTAGTGTACCATAACAGCAAAATTAGTTTCTATCCCAACATGGTGCGATTAATACAAATACTGAGTATGCCATACACAACCTAAAATTTGAGTTTCTATCCCAACATGGTGCGATTAATACAAGATTCTTTATTACGTTCTTAAAGTTCTCCCAAAGGTTTCTATCCCAACATGGTGCGATTAATACAAGAACGATTTGCTGAATTATTTGCCAAGTATACTAGTTTCTATCCCAACATGGTGCGATTAATACCCAATAAGTGTACCTTATAATAGCGGAGACGATGCTGTTTCTATCCCAACATGGTGCGATTAATACCAAAAATGATTAAGTTTTTATTAATGTTGCTTGAACGTTTCTATCCCAACATGGTGCGATTAATACAAGATACTTCGGGAGCACCACAGGGATTTGAACCCGGTTTCTATCCCAACATGGTGCGATTAATACGCGCTTCTGCCAGTGAAGGACCTCGTTGAAATATCTGTTTCTATCCCAACATGGTGCGATTAATACTGAATTCTTCAACCTCGTCTGACGTATATGGAAATGCGTTTCTATCCCAACATGGTGCGATTAATACCGGAAGGTTTTTAACTCGTCTGATATTAATATTATTGTTTCTATCCCAACATGGTGCGATTAATACTTGTATAAGGCCCTCTGCTGCCTTCTTTTTATCTGCGTTTCTATCCCAACATGGTGCGATTAATACTCAGGTACTGGGACCTGGCGGCTACGGAACCCAAACGTTTCTATCCCAACATGGTGCGATTAATACGAAAATGGCAGAAATCCTAATAAACCATTAGTTCGTTTCTATCCCAACATGGTGCGATTAATACCAGCACTCCGGGAGTATCACTGTAACCAGATGCCAGGGTTTCTATCCCAACATGGTGCGATTAATACAATGGTAACAAAGTCGAATCTACTGACACGAACATCGTTTCTATCCCAACATGGTGCGATTAATACCCATTCTACTACAGTTAGCGCAGTCATACAGCAATCGTTTCTATCCCAACATGGTGCGATTAATACCAAGCCTGGCACTGCATCCGGATCTAGCGGCGCGTGTTTCTATCCCAACATGGTGCGATTAATACGGCTGAGGAAGAACAAAAAGCATTATCACAATATGTGTTTCTATCCCAACATGGTGCGATTAATACAGAGGCTTTACAAAGACAACTAAAGGATGAACTAAGTTTCTATCCCAACATGGTGCGATTAATACCCGTTCTGAAATGCACAATTTTCAATGCCTCTAGAAATGCGAATTAAGGTTTTTAACTGTAAACCTCCAGTTAATTAAAAATGTCTTATGGTTAACAAACAAAATTCTAACTCAATACAATTATACCATATTGTTCTTAATTTTAAAACCTCCAATTATTGTATACAAATGGAGACTTGCGATTAAATTCTTATTAATGTTAATGCCGGGATAATTCTAGATACTATCCGGAAGTACAACTCTAGCACTGCCTTTAATCCTGGTTTTAGTCTATAACTCTCACCCCTAACATATAAATTACGTTCTCATTTCCTTGCCATAATAGCAAGAGTGAATAACTCCTTAACTTGCTTTATATCTATGCTGGGCTGGCTACTAAAACCGAATTCTTCCAGTGCCTTTTTATGCATCGGCTTATATTATTATAAAAAATTATCTACTGGATTTTTCTCTTTGCCCAAGATACTTTTACTAAGCCATTTTTGTTCTCTGGAAGTATATATAATTACAGAATCTGAATTTGAATCTATTATTTGTAATAGCCCGTTCTTTATTTTTAAAAGCTGAGATTCCGAAACATTACCTTCAAATACTGAGTTCTGCACCCAGTTAAGATAAGTTCTAAGAAACTTTAAAGCTTTTACAACTCTTTTTACACCTATATCATATACAATTAAAACATACATGCTACCACCACATCTTAAATCCTTCGTACTTTTCCATACCTGTAATATGTTTGATAAGCTTATACAGTTCTAGCCTTATCAAGGTTTTATAGCTAACATTCTTGTCAAGATTTTTGTGGTGAATGGTAGAGTTCATTTTTTCATCAAACTCTTTCAAGTATTTCTTTCTTCCTTTTTCATTAAGGTAACAGTAATTTACATCTTTCATAAAATCATCTTCTTGGATAATCCTATCATTAACCATTCTGAAGATTAAACGGTCTATAATTATGGGTTTAAATATTTCCGCTATATCCAGTGATAATGAAAATCTCCTCTCAACAGGTTCATGAAGAAAGCTTACAGCTGGATTTAGCTGAGTATTATATATCTCACTCAATACTGCAGTATATAATAAAGAATTTCCAAATGAAATCATAGCATTCATTGGATTATTAGGCGGTCTTTTAACCCGTTCGGAAAATGAAAAACGCTTATTTGTTATAATATCAAATGTTTCATAATATATGTTTCTTATGTTTCCCTCAACACCCATTATCGTAGGTATATCAAAAGCATTAACTAGTTTATCTCTTAATGCTTGTATTCTTTCTACATATTCTTTCAATTCAACATGTTTAGCCTGATGCTGTTTAATATTCTTGATAATATTATAGCTTGCAGAATATATGAGTTCCCTGGCAATATAAATACGTTCCTTATCATTAAGATAATGTTCCACTTGTTTTATTATCAAATACCCGGAGACTAGTTTCTCTCTAGGAAAAAAGCTACCGGAATAATAACCATAGTAGTTAAATATATGTGCAGGTATTTTATTCTGAGCTAAAAAGTTAAGTGTATTTGTATTTATGTCCAATTCACCGTATATTTTTAAATCCTCCACATCATTAACCGGAATAATTTTTGTACCTTCATCATTTTCAAAATATAATGTATTGTTTTTTCTCCTAAGTCTGCCATTATTAAGTATAAAATAACTTTTTTTCACTGTTAGTATTTCCCTCCTCTAGCAAAAGCATAATTCATAATAACTGCAACTTTTACATTTACTATCTTTAATAACTACTGGAGGTTTGACTTGATTGCTTACTTCATAAATACTCTCTATTATTTTTTGTATTTGCATATCATACTCTTCTTTGTAGTCTATGACTTCTGTTTTCCTAATCTCTGGATAATGTATTATTCCTTTTTTACAGTCTATTCCTTTTTTCCTGAGGTAATATATGTAGTACAGGATTTGGTATATAGAGGCTTCATTCATAGCTTTTGATTTCTTTATTTCATGAACAGCAAGGTTTTTGTCAATGAAATCTAACCTAATAGTATTATCTATGATGATTTCACTTTTTTTGCTTTGGAGGCTATTGTCATGAATTTCCTTACCTATCTCAACTTTTTCTGAATTATGCTCCATAGTAATTCCTCTTGTGAAAAACCAAAGCTTCCTTTTACAGACAAATAGGTAATTTACTAAGACTCCAGTTACTCTAACATTATCTGTAATTAACAATTATAACACCTCCATACAAAATTATAGACAAAATTACATATTTCATACTCTATACAAATTTAAAAATCCATTTAAACACTTTAAAAGATAAATATCTAAAATTATAATGAACATACAAAAAACCATGATACACCTAACAATATTCAGGTTTACCTAAGTATTGTTAAAAAGTATATCATGGTCTTTATTGATTAAAACATAAAATATTTATAAACTGTTATTTATATAGTTCATGCTTGTATGCTATTCCACCAGCTTCTGGATTACATCAGCTGCCCAGTCTATATCTTCGTATGTAAGCGAATCGGACACCTGCAGGCGGATTCGGGCCTGGCCTTCCGGTACTACCGGGTAGCAGAATCCTGTTACATAGATGCCATGCTCAAAGAGCTCGTTGGCAAGTCGCACTGCCTTGGGAGCATCATAGATCATAATGGGGATAATGGCACTGTCGCCTTCCAGTATGTTCAAACCTCTGTCCTTAAGCTGCTTTCTGAAGTAGTTTGTCTTTTCCCTTAAGGATTGCACGATTTCCGGGTGAGCCATGAGGTACTCCAGAGCAGTTTTTGCAATTGCGGTCAATACCGGCGGCAGGGAGTTTGAGAATAGATGAGGGCGTGAAGCCTGTACGCACAAGTCAATCAGGGATTTCCTGCCAGCTACAAAGCCGCCTCCGGCTCCGCCCAAGGCTTTTCCGAATGTACCGGTTATTATATCCACCTGACCCTGCATATTGTAATATTCTTCAGTTCCTCTTCCTGTTTTGCCTATTACACCGGTTGCATGTGAATCATCTACCATCAGTATGGCATCATATTTCCGTACCAGTTCAACGATTTCAGGCAATTTGGCAATGTCCCCTTCCATGGAGAATACACCATCGGTAATAACCAGCTTAACCGGGCTGTCCTTGGCTGCCTTCAGCTTTTCTTCCAGGTCTGCCATGTCTGAATGCTTGTAGATTGCTTTGTTTACTCCTCTTGCAATCAGCCGGCAGCCATCCACTATGCTGGCATGATTCAACTCATCTGAGATTACAGTGTCCCCGGGCTGCAATATTGCCGGTATCACAGCGGTATTTGCATTCCAGCAGGATGTATATGTAAGTGCAGCTTCCGTCCCAAGGAATTCGGCAACCTTCTCCTCCAGTTCCCTATGAATGTCATAGGTTCCGCAGATAAACCTTACGCTGGCTCCGCCTGCTCCATATTTCTTCAATGCTTCAATCCCGCTTTGGACAAGCTCTTCCTTGTCTGACAAACCTAAATAGTTATTGGAGCACAGGACCAATACATCTCCCGATTTCTCAATCCGGGAGTGAGCGCTCATGGGAGATTCCAGGTACCGGTATATCTTATACTTGCCTGCACCCTTCATATCCTCCAGCTGTTTGTGGATCCGTTCATAGAAAAATTCACTCATGGGTATCCCTCCAATCAAAATTTCATCATACCGCCAATAAATTAAGTCGCAAGTAATAACGGTAAAATGAATTCGTCTTTTATATCAATATTTCCTTTCACAAGGAAATTAAAATCCACATCCTCAATAGCACCCATCCGTAGTCAACGTCCTGCCAATCGGGGTTAAATCCAAATTTAAAAGTATTTTCGTCTGCTAATCCCTCGCCCAGTTCAAAATCACCTTGCCGGAATTGCCTGAAGCCATTATGTCAAAGGCTTCCTGATAATCGGTATAATCAAAGCGATGGGTAATAACAGGAGTAATATCCAGGCCGGACTGGATCATAACCTGCATCTTGTACCATGTCTCAAACATTTCACGTCCATATATGCCCTTTATGGTTAAGCCGTTGAATACGATTTTATTCCAGTCGATAGCAGTTGGTCCGTCCTGAATACCAAGCAGTGCTATCTTGCCGCCATGGCACATTACATCTATCATGCTGCGGAAGGCTCTATCATTTCCGGACATCTCCAGACCTACATCAAAGCCTTCTTTCATGCCTAAATTCTTCATGCATTCTTCAATTGAATCATACCGTACATCCAGGGCTGCTGTCACCCCCATTTTTTTAGCAAGCTCAAGACGATAGGGGTTTACATCGGTAATTACCACATATCTTGCACCGGCATGACGAACTACAGCTGCTGCCATAATGCCTATTGGACCTGCTCCGGTAATGAGAACATCTTCTCCCAGGACATCAAAGCTCAGTGCAGTATGCACTGCATTGCCAAGAGGATCAAAGCAGCTGAACTGTTCCTCGGGTATGGATCTGTCGCAGTACCAGACATTGGACTGGGGTATGACAACATATTCAGCAAATGCACCCGGCCTGTTAACCCCTATGCCGCTGGTATCCTTGCACAAATGCCTTCTGCCCGCCAGGCAGTTCCTGCACAAGCCGCAGACGACATGGCCCTCCCCGGATACCAAATCCCCGGGTTTAAAATCATGTACATTGCTTCCGACCTCATCCACTATCCCTACAAATTCATGCCCGATTACCATGGGAGTGCGGATGGTTTTTTGAGCCCATTCATTCCATTTGTAAATATGAATATCAGTACCGCAGATAGAAGTCTTTCGTACTTTTATTCTTACATCATTAATGCCAACTTCGGGAACAGGCACTTCATCCAGCCAGATGCCGGGTTTGTCATATTTTTTAACTAATGCTTTCATAGTCTTGGGAGTGCTCATTATGCCTACCTTCTTTCTTTATGAAATGGAATCAATATACAAGTTATAAATAAGCTATGGTTCTATATATTGTAATTTACATTCATTATATTGTACCATTGTTTGGATGTCAACTATAATCTAATTACATTTAATATAAACGTATTTTTGACATTTGCTTTACAGTTTAGCCGGTCTGCTGTATCATAAGTAGTGGGAAATACAAAAGGAGCGTCACTTATGGATACTTCTCACTTGCCTATCGGAAAGAATATTATGCATTATCGCAAGAAAAAAGGTATCAGCCTGGATGAATTGGCCAGGCGTTCAGGCGTATCCAAGTCCATGCTGTCTCAAATTGAACAGGAAAAAACCAACCCTACGGTTATAACAGTATGGAAGATATCAAGAGCGCTGGATACCACAATTGAAGAACTGGTAGAAACGGGAACTGATTCTCCTATAGAAGTGCTGCGCCGGTCAGAAGCCCCTGTATTTTATTCTGAGGATAATTCCTGTGAAATATATGTCAACTCACCAATACATATGATGGACAACCTGGAGCTTTATACCCTGGTCTTTAAGCCCCATGGTGCTCTTAACTCCAAGCCCCACTACCCCAAGGCGGAAGAATTCCTTACCGTAATATCCGGGCATATTCAGGTAACTGCAGGCGAGTTCAGCGCCACTTTAAATGAAGGTGATACTGCACGATACAGGGCAGACCGGGACCACTCCATAGTCAACTTAAGTGAAACAGAAGCAACAGCATATCTTGTTGTCATCTTCCCATAAAGTGATGTGCTCCGCCTGATCTGAAGAGAGGCAGGAGACTCCTTACTTCTGAATGCAAACCCTGGGCATATGTAATATTAACTGAAAGATAAACCTGTATAAATAAAAATGATATGAAAAATTAAGATATGCAAGAAAACACCACCTGCGATAAAGTTTTGCAGGTGGTGTTTTATCAGAACAGTATGTTGTAAGCAAGTATTAATATACATCTTTCCATTCATCTATATTGTTGGCATCAAACTTGAAGGGGTCACCCAGCATGATAACGGTGCCTTCACCTACAGTGATTATTTCTCTCTCACCTAATTTTCCTCCGGTAAACTTCTCTCCGGCTTTACCGGTGATGGTTCCGTTACCAAGTGCAACTCCTGCCGCTCCTGCTAAGTAGCCCAGGTCAATCGGGTTCCACAGGTACATCCAGGGGCATACACCGTTTTTAATATATTCTGCCATTTCACTTGGCAATCCCAGACCGGTCAGGAATACCTTCCCGGCCAAGCCCTTGTCCGTCAGGACTTTACCGGCTGCGGCAATACCAACTGTAGTGGGAGCAATTATGCATTTCAAATCAGGATAGGTCTTTAAAAGCCCTTCTGTTTCCGAAACGCTCTTGTCCCTGATGTCATCACCATATGCAATCTTTACCAGTTCCATGTCTTTATACTTCTCGTCTTTTAACTCTTCCTTCATCCATTCAATCCAGGTATTCTGGTTGGTTGCCTGAGAGGTAGCGCTAAGTACTGCTATTTGTCCTTTCCCGCCTATCATCTCATAAGCAGCCTGGATCTGAACACGGCCAACCCTTTCCGGATCCGCCTGCTCTACATGGACCATGCGGCTTTGCGGATTTACTGCAGAGTCAAGAGAAAGCACCTTGATTCCCTGATCCATGGCTTTCTTCAATGCATTCTGCAATGCATCCGGGTCATTGGCAGAAATGGCAATAACGTCTACCTTTTGTGCAATCAATTCTTCGATGATTTGAATCTGAAGCTCAGCAGTTGGCTGGTCGGGTGCCCGCACAATAGCTTCATTTCCGGTCTCTTCTACTGCTTCTTTGAATCCATCTGCCATCTTTTCCATAAAGGGGTTACCTGTGCTCTTGACAATAAGAGCAAGTTTCATTTTTTCGCCCGGCTTGCGTCCGGTTGACTGAGTTGCACAACCTGTCAGCAGCGCAGCGATGAGAAAAATTGAGACAATCGCCAATACAACTCTTTTTCTAGTCATTGCATATAACCTCCTTGTTACATTGGATTCTATATAAAGCAGCTTTACTGCTTTATATCGGAAGGAACCGTGCGCACTTTTTTCACGTTCATTCTTATTTTGGAAATCAGTACAGCCGTAACTAACAGTGCGCCAATGATTATTAACAGTAATTGCGAGGGTACATTAATAAGTCCCAGACCATACCGCAAAAACCCGATGACAAACACTGCCAGTATGGCTCCGCCGATCCGTCCTTTGCCTCCGGCAGTACTGACGCCGCCCAGAACAACCATTGCAATAATATCCAGTTCATATCCCAGAGCCACATTAGGCCTTGTACTGCCCATGCGGGAAGTGAGGAACAATGAAGTAACCCCGCACATAAATCCAACCATGGTAAAGATTATGATTTTGATTTTATCTACCTGGATTCCGGAAAAACGGCTTGCTGTTGCATTGTTGCCTATGGCATAAACCCTGCGCCCAAAGGTGGTTTTATGCAGGAGTATGGCAAAAGCAACTGCAAAGACAGCAAAGGCAATCAGCATTAACGGAATGCCGCCCAGCTCTCCCCAGCCCAGGAAACTGAACCAGGAAGGAAAATTTCCCGCCGCCTGGTCTTCCAGAATGATATAAGCTATACCCCTGTAGATAATTGATGTGGACAAAGTAATTATTACGGAGGAAAGCTCTTTGAACCTGGTAATCAGATAACCATTGAAAAATCCGCATAAGGTGCTAACCACAAGGCATATTAAGGCAGCTGCCGCCATAGGAACGCCTAAATTGTACAAAACACCCATTATAACAGAGGACAGGGCAATGGTAGAAGCCACGGATATGTCTATATCACCCAGCAGAATAACAAATGTCATTGGCAGCACAACAAAGGCTTTATCCAGGAAGGTTGCGGTTGTACTTATTAACTGCCTGAGATTGAGATAGTAAGGTGACAAAAAGGAGTTGATTATGTTTATAATGATGAAAATTAGTACCAGCATCCACTCCCATTGGAAGAAAAATCTTTTTAGGCTGAATTCCCTGTGCCCTGTAATTTTGCGTTCATCCATACTAAATTTTCCTCCTCATGAGATTGTTTTTGTCCACCCGTCGTTTTACAACCGTATTTATTATTACTGATGAAAGAATAATCACACCCTGGATTGCCTGCTGCCAGAAGGGGGAGACATTTATCAGGGGCAATGCATTGTTAATAATGCCAAGCAGTATAGAGCCCATGACAATACCGGAAATCTTGCCCGAACCACCTGCCATGCTGACTCCTCCCAGGACGCAGGCTGCAATTACCGACATTTCATAGCCTGTAGCCGTATCACCCTGAGCAGAGGCAAACTTGGATACCCAAAGCACTCCGGCCAGGCCGGACAAAGCTCCCATTATGGTATATACCAGGAAATAAATGCGAGAGTTGTTGATACCGCTTATCTTTGCAGATTCAGGATTGCTGCCCACTGCATAGATCTGCCTGCCGGTACGGGTATAGTTGACGAAGTAAAATGCGATTATATATATTATCACTGCAATAAAAACCAGTATATTTATTCCAAATATGCGGCCTGTCGCTATGTACTTGAAGCTTTCCGGCATCTGGTAAGCACTGACCCACCTTCCGCCGCTTATCATATAGGTAAGGCCCCTGTATACATTCATCATGCCAAGGGAAGCTATAATGGGAAGAAGCCCGCCCTTAGATATCAGCAATCCGACAACAGCCCCGCTTGCTGTTCCCACGACAGTTCCAATGAGCATGGCTGTCAGAGGGTGAAGATTGGGGTTGGCTGAAACTGCAAGCGCAGAAATCATGCCGGACAATGCCAGCACAGACCCAATGGAGAGATCAATACCTCTGGTGACAATCACCAGCATCATGCCTACCGACAGAATGCTTAAAATGGCTGTATTGGTCAGCAGGTCGTTGATATTTTCAAATGTCAGGTAATTTGGATTGCGCATCTGCACCAGCAGGGAAATAACAACAATGGTTGCCAGCATCCCCAGTTCCCTGAACCTTGTCAGGGATTCACCCTTACCCTGCCATTTTTTAGGTTTGATTTTATCCAGTTCAATCATAAACTTGTTGCCACCTCTTCCCTGTCCTGTGAGTTATGCGCCGGCTGCCGCATGTTTTTTCATGGCCGCTTCCAAAATTGCCTCCTGGGTTGCCTCCCCCTTGTTAAATGCAGCTGTTATGCGGCCTTCACACATGACGATGATTTTATCACTCATTCCCAGGACCTCAGGCATTTCTGACGATACCATCAATACTCCGTAGCCCTGGGAAGTCAGATCATTGATGATTTCATAAATGGCGGCCTTTGCACCCACGTCCACTCCCTTGGTGGGTTCATCCAGGATCATCAGTTTCAGGTCGGCATTTAATAGTTTGGCAATTATCACCTTCTGCTGATTTCCTCCGGATAAGGATGAGGCCGGGTTAAAAATGCTGTTTGTTTTTACATTTACCTTCTGAGCCAGCTGCAGCGCGCTCTCAGCCTCCAGCTCCTCATTGAGCCAGCCTTTATTGGCATACCTGTCCAAAGCAGACAATGAAATGTTCTTGACTATCTCCCAATCCAGCACAAGACCCTGCTTTTGCCTGTCTTCCGGCAGGTAACCTATCCCTAAGCTCATTGCCTTCAAAGGGTTATCTATTTTAACTTCCTTTCCTTCCAGCAGGATCCTTCCGCCATGGTACTCTTCCAGGCCGAATATGCACTGGCATACCTCGCTTCGCCCTGCGCCTACCAAACCTGTCAGAGTAACAATCTCTCCTTTATGAACTGTAAAGGAAATATCTTCGAAATAGCCGATTCTGCGTAAATTTTCTACTGCCAGGACTTCTTCTCCGATCTGAGACTTTCTTTGGGGAAACATCTGAGTAATTTTTCTTCCCACCATGGCCATGATCAGCTGTTCATTGGTAACCTCAGACAAATTCCACGTGCCGATGTATTTTGCATCCCGAAATACCGTTACCCTGTCTGCCAGTCTATACATGTCCTCCAGCCGGTGGCTGATGAAGATAATTGACGTTCCATTTTCCCTAAGCTTCTCTGTAATACGGTACAGCTCCTCGCTTTCCCGCCTGGTTAAAGCAGCCGTAGGTTCATCCATAATGATGATCCTTGCATTGGTGGACAATGCCTTGGCAATTTCCACAATCTGCTGCTGGGCTACACTTAATGTGCCCATCTGAGCCCTGCTGTCAAAGCCTGCACCTAATTCGTCCAGCAGAGCCTGCGCCTTTGAGTGCATCTCCTTCCAAAGAAGACGTTTGGTGCCTTTTTGTATCTTTTCATGGCCTATGAAAATGTTTTCGGTAACACTTAAGTCCGGATAACATGTGGAATGCTGATATATGGCTGCAATACCATGCTCCTGTGCTTCTCTCGGAGATTTAAAGTCAACTTTCTGTCCGTCAAGATACATTTCACCCGCTTCGGGTTTGTGCACACCGGTGATAATTTTGATAAAAGTCGACTTGCCGGCCCCGTTTTCTCCTATGAGGGCATGAATCTCCCCCCGTTTCAGCTGGAAATCCACCTGGTCCAAAGCTGTAACACCGGGAAATTGTTTGGTGATTCCTCGCATTTCAAGAATATAATCAGACATAGCGTAAACCCCTGTTCATTCTGTAGTGAGTTTAATTGATGCAGCCTTCCATGTTAAATGCACTAAAAAACATATGTGGTTTATATGCTGGTTGATATACTGATGCAGACATTGTTACGTTTATGTTACGTTTATGTTCGTTTGTGTTCGTTTTATTTATATAATATACCGATAGTAAAGAAATGTCAATTAGATTTGTATATAAATCCTAAAATTGTTTGTAAAATATTTAGTAACATTATGTATTTTTATGTATTATTGTGTACTTTTTATAAATCCCTCTCTGAACCGCCTGCTGCATAGAACAAAATCTTTTCACTGCTTATTTCATCTTTGTTAAGTATTTTTATGATCTCACCATTATACATAACAGCCACCCTGTCACACATGCCCGAAAGCTCGGCAAAATCCGATGAGATCATAATAACAGAGGCACCGGACAGGACCAGCTCGTTAATGATATTATATATGTCCACCTTGGATCCGATATCAATACCAGCGGTGGGCTCATCCATGATCAGTATTCTTGCATTGTTGAAAAGCCATTTAGCCAAAGCAACCTTTTTCTGTTTCCCGCCGCTCAGTGTATCTGCAATATCATCATGCTCTGCAGAGATTTCAAGACGCTCCAGATAATCTGCAGCAAATTCAGCTTCCATTGCAGGCATTAACAACCCTGCCCTGGAAACCCTTTTTAAATTGGTAATAGTAATATTCCTGGCAACAGAAAGCTGCTTTATCAGGCTTTCTTCCGTGCCTGTGCCTGCAACATAGCACAGTCCGTTATTCATTGCTGTCCTGGTTGTAATGCTGTTAAACTTCTTCCCGTTAATGGTTATGGTTCCGTCAAAGGGCGTATTGATGCCAAACAGCACCTTGGCAAGTGTCTTTCTGCCGGCACCGCTCAAGCCTGCAATTCCCAGTATCTCGCCTTTTCTTAAATCAAGATTTATGTTATGCAGAATACCTTCATAATTTAGGTTTTGAACCCTCAGTACCTCACCGCCCATCTTTACCTTAATCTTGGGGTACCGGTCCTCAATTTTTCTGCCTGCCATGACCTGAACTATTTCGTTCATGTTCATTTTATCCGCATTGCTGCTGCATACTACCTTGCCGTCCCTTAATACGGTCACGGCATCGGCAATCTGCTTTACCTCTCCCAATCTATGGGTTATATATATGACGGTAACGCCAAGCTTCTTTATTTCACGAATGGTTTCAAACAGCATTTGTATTTCTTTTTCAGTCAAAGCCGAGGTTGTTTCGTCCATGATTAAAAGATCAGCTTTACAGGAAATTGCTTTTATAATTTCAACAAACCTTTGCTGGCCATAACTCAGGTACCCAACCGGCACCCGGGGATTAATATTTAAATTAAAGCATTTTAAGTACCTTTCTGTTTCCCTGTATGCTTCAACCCAGTCAATGACCGGCAGAGGCACAGCCTTTTTTAAAGGTTCCCGCTTAATAAAAATATTTTCAGCAACAGTCAGGTCAGGGAAAACCCTCAGTTCCTGGTGAATCATGGAGATCCCTAAGTTTTGAGCCTTAATCGGCGAATCGATGGTAACCTTTTCTCCGTTTATAAAGATTTCACCTTTATCCGGGGTATACAAACCTGCCAGAATATTCATAAGCGTAGTCTTTCCGGAACCGTTCTCGCCAATGAGAGCATGTACCTGTCCCTTATCTACGCTGAAGTTTACATTATCCAGAACCACATTTCCACTGAATTTTTTAGTTATATTCCGCATCTCCAGGTATCCGGCCAAACCATTTCCCTTCTTTCTTAAGGAGGTTGCAGCTTTGCAAACCGAAATTGCTTTTATTCAAACTCGAAAGTGGTATACAGCTTAATATTGTTTTCAAAATAGAACTGCTTGTACTCTGAAGGCACCTGCTTATTGGATATGACTTTTTTGGCAATCCTCAGATCACCCAGCCTGGCAAAGGCAGTACGGTTGAATTTTGTATAGTCTGCAGCAATGATTACCTCTCTGGATTTTTTAATTACCTCGCCTAAAATCATAACTTCCTCATGCCTGTCCACCGTATAGCCGGAGTTGAAATGAATGCCTTTTACACCGATAAAAGCTTTGCTGATGTATATGTCCTGCAGTGCCCGAAGTGCAAAACCTCCAATGAGGGCCGAAGTAGAATGCATAAGGTCTCCGCCTGTAACAATTACCTTGACTCCGGGATAATCTCTTAACTCGTATCCGATCAGGATATCATTGGTGACAACAGTCAGGCGCTTTTGCTTAATATTCCTGGCAATTTCCATACAGGTTGTGCCGGGGCTCAAAAAAATGGCGTCCCCTTCTTCTATCATATTGGAAGCGATTTTCCCTATCATTTGCTTTTCTGTGCTGACTTCTTCCTGGGAGCTTTTATCTGTATCTGTCAAATCGGGAAATTGCTTTTTATTTAAAACAGCACCGCCGTATGTCTTGATCAGGAATCCTTCCCGGGCAAGCTTATCCAGGTCGCGGCGGATAGTAACCTCTGTAACTGAGAACATCTTGCTCAGCTCTATTACATCCACCCGCTTTTCCTTAAGCAATATTTCCTTTATCCGGCTTTGTCTTTCAATGGCAAACATATTAGCTCCTTTGCAATAGGTAGATTGGAGGTTTTCTTCAGTGCTTTTCACTTATTATATCATATCTGTTTCATTGTTTTCATTTATGTTCGTTGCATTTTTATGTAGAAATGTCTATATATTTTTCTTCCTGCCCTTGCATAATAAAAATAAGGGTTTTATAATAAAGTTAAGGTCAAAGTTAGTCAAATTTATTCATGAATATAGAAAACCAAGAACACGGAGGCTGTAATAATGAACTTGGAACAATTCACACAAAAGGCTCAGGAAGCCATCATGAAAGCCCAACAAATAGTATTGGAAAAACAGCAGCAGGAAATAGACGACATACATCTTCATCTCGCCCTGGTTGCACAGGAGGATGGCCTTATCCCCATGCTGCTTGAAGGTATGAATATACCGGTAAGGGAATACCAGGCAGCCTTAGAAGCCCAGGTTGACAATCGTCCCAGGATATCGGGCAATGTACAGCCCTATGCATCCAGGAAGTTAAATGAAGCTATAATCCGTGCCGAGAATGAGGCGAAAGAATTCAAGGATGATTACATAAGCGTGGAACATCTTTACCTGGCCATTTTGCAGGACAGGGATGCCCAGCGTCAGGCAAAAGCCTATGGCATTACCCGGGAAACATTCTTAAAAAGGCTGGCTGAAGTACGCAGGCACCAGCGGGTAACCACCCCCAATCCTGAAGCAACCTATGATGCACTGAGGCGTTTCGGTCGGGACCTGGTTGAGGAAGCCAGGATGAACAAGCTGGACCCGGTTATCGGCCGTGATGAAGAAATCCGGCGCACCATACGCATTTTAAGCCGCAGAACAAAGAACAACCCTGTTTTAATAGGTGAGCCCGGCGTAGGCAAGACCGCAGTGGTAGAAGGATTGGCACAGAGAATAGTAAAAGGGGATGTTCCTGAATCCCTTAAGAATAAAAAGATATTTTCACTGGACTTAGGCGCACTTATTGCAGGAGCTAAATACAGGGGTGAATTTGAAGAGCGCCTGAAATCCGTACTGAAAGAAATCGAGGAATCCAAGGGTGAGATACTTCTCTTTATTGATGAGATTCATAATATAGTGGGAGCCGGCAAGACCGAAGGCTCCATGGATGCAGGCAATCTGCTGAAGCCCAGGCTGGCCCGCGGCGAGCTCCATTGCATAGGTGCTACTACTCTTGACGAATACCGCAAGTACATTGAAAAGGATGCAGCACTGGAGCGGCGTTTCCAGCCGGTTATGGTGGATCAGCCGAGTGTTGAGGATACCATATCCATACTCCGGGGCTTGAAAGAGAGATATGAAATACACCATGGCGTCCGCATAACTGATAATGCCCTGATAGCTGCAGCCGTCCTGTCTCATCGGTACATTACCGACCGGTTCCTGCCCGACAAAGCCATCGACCTGATTGACGAAGCGGGTGCCATGCTGCGAACTGAAGTAGACAGCATGCCATCCGAGCTGGATGAAATAACAAGGCGAATAATGCAGCTGGAGATTGAGCGGGAAGCGTTAAGGAAGGAAACAGACAAGCGCTCGCAGGAACGCCTGGAAAGCTTAATGCGGGAAATAGCCGAGCTTAAAGAAAAATCCAGTACAATGACTGCTCAATGGGAAGCTGAGAAACATGCTATAAAAGAGGCTAACAGGATTAAGGAGCAGGTTGAACAGACTAAAGCTGAAATGGAAAAAGCCGAGAGGGAATATGACCTCAATAAAATGGCACAATTGCGCTACGGCGTGCTGCCTGAACTGGAAAAGAAGCTTGCAGACATTCAAAAACAGGCTGAATCCGACCACCCCCGCCTGCTGAAAGAAGAGGTTACAGAGGAAGAAATAAGCGAAATAGTATCCAGGTGGACCGGTATACCAGTATCCCGCCTTATGGAATCAGAAAGGGACAAATTGCTGCGACTGGAAGACATCATGCATGAGCGGATTATCGGTCAGGATGAAGCAGTAACTTCGGTGGTCAATGCAGTCATACGCGCCCGCTCGGGAATGAAGGATCCCAACCGTCCCATCGGCTCTTTCCTGTTCATGGGCCCAACCGGAGTGGGCAAGACCGAGGTAGCCAGGACACTGGCCAGAGTTCTGTTCGATACCGAGGATAATATGGTAAGGATAGACATGTCTGAATATATGGAGAAATTTTCTGTATCCCGGCTGATAGGAGCGCCTCCCGGGTATGTAGGATATGAAGAAGGCGGTCAGCTGACTGAAGCAGTTCGAAGAAAGCCATATTCGGTTATTCTGTTTGACGAAATAGAAAAAGCCCACGGAGATGTGTTCAATGTGCTGCTCCAGCTCCTGGACGACGGACGGCTTACAGACAGCCAGGGACATGTTGTGGACTTTAAAAATACCGTCGTTATTATGACTTCCAACATCGGCAGCCACATTCTGATGGAACGGCTGGTTGGAAAAGAGGACATTGATGAGAAGACAAGAAACCTGGTAATGGATGAGCTTAAAGGGTACTTCCGCCCCGAATTCCTTAACCGTATAGACGATATCGTATTGTTCAAACCATTGAATAAAGAAGACATTCGCCAGATTGCCGCTATTCAGCTGAAGAGCGTGCAAGGCCGTCTAAGGGATCAGGGCGTTGAGCTTGCAGTAAGCAAAGAAGCCCAGGACCTCATTGTAGAGGAGGGCTTCGATCCGATATATGGAGCCCGGCCTATCAAGCGGTTTATTGAACGGCATATTGAAACCGCCCTGGCCAAGGGGATTATTAAGGGAGATATCGGTTCCGGCTCAAAGGTATTATTAACAGCCGAAAACGGACAGTTTGCTTATAAGCTTTTATAATCCCTGCTTAAATTTGCATCTTAGGCAGGCTTTTCTTCCGGTGCTGTTGCTTTTTGAGCTATTCGATAAATAAGCAATACACCCATCAGCATAAAAAATGCTGTCACAAACAGTATAAGCTGCTTATTGCCCATAATCGTGCTGCCAAGCTTTATCTGCAATCCTTCGGTCATGGTTATGAACTGCCTGCCTACGGACGCCCCCAGGAAGCCTGCGAAATTGTTCATGGCTGCATAAAATCCCAGCATATTGGTCTGATTTTCCTCAGGCATGTTTATAAATGGGAGATTGGCAAAAACCAGGTTTATTCCGGGGGCTACTGCAAAAGCATATATCATGGACAAGGGATACAGCAGCAGATTCTTCTCCGTTACCATAGCCAGACCTAAATAATGAACTATATATATGCTTATGCAAAAGTATAAGGCTCGAAACCATGATGTGGTATCCACCCGTTTCCGCCATATGGGCATTACCAATATCATAATGGGAACACTCAGCATGTTTACAGTATTAATAAATGAGTAGGAAAAATTCAAGTCCCTCAGCAGATAGACACTGTAGTAGGAACCCGGTATATTGGCTGAAAAGCTCCACATGCAGGCCATCAAAACAGTCAGAAGATACTTCTTTTCCCTGAAAGGACTAAATAGTACATCCCTCACTGTGATTTTCCTGCTGGAAACCGGATACTCCCTGATTTTAAACATATACACAACATCAAACACAGCCAGCACCAGTGCAATTGCGCGCAGGACCAGCAACCCGGCCAGTTCATTGCCTCCTTGCTTGAAGGCATCTACTACCCGGCTGGAAATGAGTATCACGGTATATACAATAATGCTGTTGGTCAGCTGGACAAATGAGAAAAAACGGGATCTAATCTCGTTGGGCACACTCTTAATATGCCACACCTGGTAGCCCGGTGCCAGCAGCGCATTAAACACATTAACAATCAATACCACAATCAAGGTCATAGACAGCTTTAATGCATCAGTATCAGCCACAAGAGGTATAATGCTGATCAAGACAATATTCATGAAATGGACAATAATACGCCCGATCATCAGCACATTTTTACGCTCCGGGAAACGCTCCAGCAGCAGCGGTGACAGGACCTGCAGCATATTGCCGAACATTGCGCTCATGGTAATAAGTCCAATATAAGAATCACCGGCATTCATTAACAGAAGCAAGCCGGTAAGGAAATTACCGCCAATGAGGTTAGCTGAAACATTGCTAGTATAATTAACTATCAAAAGATACCTGCGGTTTCGGGAATACTCTTCCCTGCTGCCAAATAACTCGGACATGGAAGCCTGCCAGCTGCGAAACAGCCTTTTCATAAAAAGTTTACACCTTCCTTGAGGTAAAAAGATAAGCCAAATAACAAAGGAGATACAATCTAATCTATTGGCACATACATTTATAGACGATTGTATCTCCATTGAAACACTACTCATGTTTATCCATGCAGCATATTTTCATGAGCTATTGGCAACTTATTGCTCGATAATTGCCATATATTCAATTGAAGCTACTTCATCATTCTCTATTATGAAGTTAAGCTGAGACGATCCCGAAGTGTAAGTGTACTGGTTATTGGTCTTGGTGTAGTCATCTCCATATGCTTCCAGCATGCTGTTTAAATCGGAATACAGGTAAATTCCTTCCTTAGTAGCAACGCTGTCATCAAGGAACACTACCGACAGCACATAGTCCACTCCGTCCAACTCATAGGTGTGGATCTCAAAGCCGCTGTATGTGTATACCTTTTCCATACCCTCTATCGCACAGCTCTCAGCTTCAAAATACTCCATTGGTTCTCCAAGCTTTTCTATTATGGGCTCAACCTCTTCATTCACGGCAATTGTGATACCGTTTGCTTCAAAAACAAACCCGGCTTTATTGCCGCTGCTGCCCTGCTGATTCTGCTGGCCTGATGGATTGTCACTAGGACCGGGCAGGTCGCTTTGTTTATCCGTCGAATTGCTGCAGCCGGCTAAGAATAAAAATGCAACTATTAACAATATGGTTATTATCGTCATTCTTTTCATACTAATACCTTCCTTCCGAGCAGCAGCTAAACTGCATATTCTGCATTCTTGTTCAACTGCCATTGTTTCTAATTATTGTTTCTGAATCTTTTCAGGTATCCATACTCTTTAAGTTCATTATACTGGCTTTCTGCCATCTGCCGGTAAAATTCAACCTTTTCCTGCCATACCAGACTAAGCTCTTCATCGCTTCTGTGGTCTTCCAGTCCAAATGTGTCCTGCAGGATTTTCCCAAAATATACTGACAGCTTTTCTGCACCGGATTTATTTAAATGCAGTCCTGCATCATAGGTATCGGTTGTTGTTAAGTCTATACCGGTCTCTTCCATCAGCTCAAGGAAGTTAATATACATTAAGTCATGCTTCTCGGCATATTCCTCAATTTGCTGCTCCCATTCATCATACCAGTGAGGATAAATGGTAGGCGCTTTCATCAATACCAGCTCTATGCCGTGTTTTTTGGTCAGCTCTACCATTTTGTCAAGGTAGTGCCAGGCATTGTCTCCAAACCTGTAGTCCGCCAGTTTCCTTGGCTTGGGTACGGATGTTACCGGCTTTACATCAACCCTCATATAATACCCGTTATGGGATACCTTGTCCTTTTTGAACAGGTATTTGAAATCTTCGCTGGTAAGCTCGCTCCATCTGGAATGAAACCTTAATATCGGAAACACGTAATCTAAAAAGCTTTCACCCTCCATCATTGACGCTTTGATGGCTTTGACTTTTGACATGGACCATCTCATTCCATCCAGTGTCAGACGGTTGTATTCCTCTTTCTGAGGTTCGTTGTATTTCATAGACAGCACATTGAATACAACAACTTTTGGTTTCTCATATTTCAAGGTTTCCTCCAGCAGATAGTAGGAATGCCATATCAGCTGCTGGGCGCTTCCCCGGATAAAGCTTGTGATGCCGTATTTCTCCCATAAGGTAATGGGGGAAATGTTTTCATATACTTCACAGTCGCCTATGAAGATAACATCGTGGGGAGTTTTTTCCCTGTAATACTCCTCAATCAGCGAGCCCTCTATAATGGACGTTACATATTTAGGCATCAGCAGCTTCTGCAGAAAAAATATTGATATAATTAAACAGCAGACTGCTGTAATTCTAATCCATATTCTCCTTTTTTTCATAATGTCCTCCTAGAACTGATTGTAGATAAACTGACTTGAATCATAGCCTATTCCATAAGCCCCCATTACAATTATGACTATAATCAGGCAGTAGTACAAAGCATACCTTACAAGCTGAGGCTTTGCTGCAAGCTTTTCCCTTACGCTTCCGGTTCTTTGTATCAGGCTTACGGTGATTAAAACAACAAGTCCCATCAGGAGAACCGCATAGTCAGCTGCGCTGAGCCCGAGTTTAAGCAGTGACCCGTTGAACAGTTCATTATAATTGAAAACTGTGAACATGGACCAGAATGCTCTGAATGTTGTGGGCACATCCCTGTAACAGTCAAACATTCGAAGACAGCTCATTAACAGGACGGTTCGCACGACCTGGAACAGACGGAAACCAAACTTGTTCTTTACATCAAACTTCTTATGGAACCACTCATAGAAGGGATGCAGTT
The DNA here is from genome assembly GCA_012842605.1 of Clostridiales bacterium. Classification (GTDB taxonomy): domain Bacteria; phylum Bacillota; class Clostridia; order Caldicoprobacterales; family DTU083; genus DUSN01. The sequence continues at coordinate 47,046 of DUSN01000014.1, read as the reverse complement.
CCTGGGATATTATAATAACAATGCCGTTGGCCAGACCCCATACAATAAAGTTCCATGCAGCTCCGTGCCATAAGCCCGTTGCAAACCAAACCACTAAGGTGGAAATGTATACGGGTACTCGCTTGCCTATTGCATCTCCTAATGTATTCCTGCAAAACTTGGAAAAGTTCAGCATGGGTTTCCACACGGAAATGGGATAGAACAGGTAATCCCTGAACCATGTTCCCATGGATATATGCCAGCGTCTCCAATATTCCACAATGTTTTTTGAGAAGTAAGGCCTGTCGAAGTTTTCCTTAAGCCTGATGTCCAATACTTCTGCAATACCTATGGTGATATCAATACCGCCGGTAAAGTCAGCATACAGCTGGAAGGCATAAAACAGCATGCCTACCAGTGCAAAAGCGCCCTGGTATGTTTCCGGATCCTGAATCAATGTCTTGACTGCAACCAGTATCCTGTCAGCAATTACCAGCTTCTTGAAATATCCCCACATTATTCTCTGCAAGCCGAAGCTCAGATTCTTATAACTGAAGGGATGCTCCTTATAAAGGGTCTGAGACAAATCATCATACCTGCTGATTGGCCCCTGTACCAGCTGGGGAAAGAATGATACAAACAATGCCAGCTTGAATATATTCTTTTCGTTAGGATACTTTCCCCTGTATACATCGATGATATAGCCCATGGTCTGAAAAGTGTAGAAAGATATACCCATGGGCAGAGCCAGTTTCAGAAAACTCAGCTGCATGTCGCTGCCAAAGGCTTGAAGCAGGTAGTTTACATTAGCTATTGCAAAATTGGCATACTTAATAACGCCCAATATTCCGAAATTAAAAAGCAGGCAGGCCAGCAGCCATTTCCACTGCCTGGACTTCATCTTCGCTTTATATTCTTTCTTTTCTTCGCGGGACAAACTTCCCTTATTCTCTGACAGGTATCTTTCCTGTTCATTGTATAAACTGCCTATTTTATTCCCTGCAAAATAAGTCGAAACAGTAGTTGCCATGATATATATCAGAAACTTCGGCCCGGACAGGAAATAAAACAGGTAGTTTGCTGCTAAAAGCAGCATCCACTGGTATTTGCGTGGAATGAGATAATATACTACAAATAATACCGTGATGAAGATAATAAAGCTGTAAGAAGTAAATAGCATATTATCACCCACTATTCGTCATCAGACAACCGCTTGATAAGAGCATACAAAGCTTTTGCAGAATTAAAGTTCTCCGGAACGATTTCTTCAGCCGGTATAGTTACATCAAACTCAGCGCTTATTTCAGAAATCAGAGTAATTATATCAAATGAATCCAGTATATGATCATCAATTAATGACTCGCATGATTCAAAATCAACGTCCGGATGCAGTTCTTCCAAAATCTCTATTAATCTTTCCATGTCAATTCTCCTCTTCCTAATCATTAGTTTTAAGTTTATAGTCTATATTTATATGAGGGCAGGATATAACTTCTTCTGCACATAGATGTTTATATTATATCATTAATATGGACATATTTCACCTCTGTATTTAATATTTATCTGTCAACATTTGCCCGAAATCAGGCATTTATACTGCTCTCTCAGCTTCTTTCCGCATCTTAATACAGACTCCTTTGCCAGTATGTCCAGCACGTCTATATAGCCTGCTCCCAGATTATAGTCCCTTTTTACCAGGGATAACTCGGTACAGCCAAGTATAATAACTTCCGCACCGTTCTTTCTCATTTCACCGAAAGCACTATACAGCTTTTCTTCTTGTATAGGCTGGCTTGCCTTAATGTCCTTATATATGACATCCATAATATCCTGCTGGGCATCTCCTGAAGGGATTACACAGCCAATACCTGCGGCAGTCAGTTCCTTTTGAAACAAACCGCTGGCAATTGTACCATCCGTTGCAGCAATGCCAACTGTCCTTATGCCATTTTCCTTTAAGTGAATGGTGGTTTCCTTTACAGCATGAATAATGTCAGCATTTATTGACTCGGACAGAATATCATAAAAGTAATGGGCGGTTATACAGGGTATCGCTATGCATTCAACTCCCTGAGCCGCAAGCTGTTTCCCAATCCTGATCATGGGTTCAACGGGGTTTTGCTGCGAATGTCCTAAAATATAGCTGGTCCTGTCAGGAATAGTGGGGCAGTTATATACGATCATTTCCAAGTGCTCCTGATCGCACTGCGCCTCAGTCATTTTTATAACCAGTTCCATAAAATATACAGTTGCCATGGGACCTAATCCGCCTATGACCCCTAAACCCATTTGTCAATCAACTCTTTCCTTAATTTAGTGATATATAAACCGCTCACTGCAGCACTAAACCGCCGGTTACACCGCCGCGCACCTTTTACTAAGACAGCTGTCTGTTCAAGCTCTCATGACCAGGCTTCTGCTCTTACTCCAAGGGAGTTGCGGGATATTTATCCCTGTCCCATACATGGCTGTTCCCATATTTATTGGAGTAAGCCTCCAGCTCTGCATCAGTCATCATGAAAAACTCACCGCCGGTTTTGCGGGGTGTTGTATCATAATGATACCAGCCTTCGCCAAGGTTAACCATACTCCAATAGTGGCCTCCGCCGGTCTTTACTATGTCCATATTTTCTATGCCGGCCCTGTTCAGCAGTTCCTTTGTAACACCAAAGAATACATAACAATCGCCCTTTTTCTCTGTAAAACCGTCATATGCTGCCTGTACCCAGTCGGTATTGTTTTCATATTCATTGTTGTACCGGATGTTTGACCTTACCCATACGTAAATTGCCCTGGCTTTCTGCCTTAATGTCATACCATCTTCAAAGATGGACTCAAGAATCTGGTCCGCTATTTGGTCAACCTCTTCCTGCTTAGCATGCACAACAGGCTTTTCCTTGACAATTACCTGTACTGTCTTTGTGGCAGTATTGCCTGCGGAGTCTGTTGCCTTGTAAATCACCGTATAAGTGCCTGCCTTCTTCAGGTTTACTGCACTGCTGTCTATCTCCAGCTTCACATTATCGTCCATATTATCAGTTACGGTAACATGGTTTTTATAAGAAACCCTGTCGCCTACAAAAACCTCTTTTACATCCTCGCCGGTAATTACAGGCGGCTCGGTGTCCCTCTGGTTATTCTTGTCCGTGGGTTTGGTGTCCGCAATTAACCCGTCTTCTGAATCCTGAGGCTTGTTATCTCCTGCCATGTCTGAAATGGATGCGCTTATTTTATCATGAAAAACTGCAATCCCAGCCGCAATCAATATTACAAGGACGAATATATAAAATCTTTTTTTAACCGTCCTCCTTTTTCTGTGTCTTCCTTTTCCTGTACGCATAACTCATTTCCTTCCATTAACAATTTAAAAGCCCGCATTTTACAATGCTGACTACAAGCAGGCAGCGCTGCGTCAACGGTTATATCCATGCTGTACAAACCATCACTATTTTGGCTTAATTTGTACCGGCTACTTATATTACCCCTGAAGCCTTTAAAAAGTTTTCACTTTCCTTTATTTTTTTGAAATTCATTCTCAATAAAGATAATTAACTAAGATATAACCATTCATCCGGATTATTTACTTCTGCGGAGTGGCGGGGTATTTATTCCTGTCCCATATATGGCTGTTGCCATACTTTCTGGAATAGGCTTCAAGCTCTGCATCGGTCATCATGAAAAACTCGCCGCCTGTTCTTCGCGGTGTGGCATCATAATGATACCATCCATCTATATTAACCATATTCCAATAGTGACCTCCGCCGGTCTTTACTATGTCCATATTTTCTATGCCTGCCCGGGTCAGCAGTTCTTTAGCTGCACCGAAAAATACATAGCAGTCGCCCTTTTTCTTTGTAAATGCATCATATGCAGCTTTTACCCAGTCAGTATTGTTTTCATAGTTGTTGTCATACCTGACGTTTGATCTTATCCATACATAAATCGCCCTGGCCTTCTCCCGCGGCGTCATATTATCGATGATAATAGACTCAAGAATCTGGTCAGCCATTGCATCAACTTCTTTAATGGTTACGTAATCTTCAGGCCGTTCTCTTACTATAAATGAAACCTTTTTCTCTGCAGTATTGCCTGAGGAATCAGTTGCTTTGTAGGTAACCGTATAAGTCCCGGATTTTTTCAGGTTTACCGAACTGCTGTCAATATCCAAAGCTATACTCTCACTATCATCCCTGTTGTCATCAACAATGACTTGTTTTCTGTATGATACCTTGTCACCTATATATACATATACTTCATCATTCCCCCTGATTACCGGAGGCTCAGTATCTTCTATCAATGTAAGGGAAGCTGTCAATTCTGTTTTATTGCCGTTTTCATCCTCCAGCACAATAACTACATCCTGGGTTCCGGGTTTGCTGAAATCCGGGTTTTCCTTGTAATAAACCTTTACCGGGGAATGATCCACTATATTCTTTACAAATTTATCAGCTTCTATCTCGTCATTTACCCACATCTCCTGGCTGACCACTTCTCCTGCAGGAGGTGTCAGGTCTACTATTTTTAACTGGGATGTATACCTTTTTCCATCAATTTCTATTATTACCTCATACTGGCCAGGTTCATTCAAGTTGATTGCAGAAATATCTGTAACAAAGCTGCCGGTGAATTCATCGCTTATCAAAAAATCATTTATATTAAGTTCATTGGCACCAATGCCAACTAAAACAGTATCGTGCACCATACTAATGGACAGTACGGCAGTCAACTCAGTTATATTTTTTCCTGCGTCCTCAAGAATCAGTGTAACTGTCTGATCGCCCAGCAAATTAAAATCCGGCTGATTCTTATATGATACCTGCACCTGGGTAGCATCAGATATATTGGTTACAAATGCCTGGGCTTCAATAGTATCACCGAACGTAATTGTCTGATTTATGGTTTCAGCCTTAGGAGGTATGGTATCAACTATGGTTAGCTCAGTTTTATATATCCTTCTGCCAACTTTAATCTGTATTTCGTATACACCGGGTTTGGATGCATCAACAGCTGATGTATTCGATGCAAATACCGCTTTTGCTTTTGGGTTTCGCAGATAATGGGATATATCAAAAATATCAGCACCGGCTTCCAATGTCACACTTTTGTATACATCACTAAAAAAGAAAAATTTTACAGCCATTACAGCAGCTGCTGCCAGAATAATTATGAACAGACCTTTTCCAATGCCTCTTCTTCTTGCCATAATATCATTCCTTCAAGTATAATTATCATCACCATATTACAGACTGCCAGGCATAAATACAAGTAAAACATTAGTCAAAGGTGATATAAATTGCCTGACGTTCAAAGTTAAAATATTGTTTCATTACTAAGCAGGAATTCATCAGTATAGTGTACCAGGTAATTATTATAGAGCATAAATGTTTCAAAAATATGAATAAATATTTTTGTAACTAATAATATTCTACTACATTACTACCCAGCAAGGCATATAAAAAGCGGAGCTTCCTCATCGGAAAAACACTCCGCAATAATATTGTCCAATCAGCCTGTATATTTTCTATTCTTAAAATTTAATTGCTTTGTATTAAAATTCTACTTCTTTGCCTATTGCTGCAGATTCATAAATCTTATCCATGAGCAGAGAACATGCTATTACATTGTCAATGTTTGAGCGTATCTTTTTGCCTTCCTGAGCGCATTTGATAAAAGCGTCAACTTCATCATAGAACATATCACTCATGGTAAATGTAGGTGTAGTCTCAAGCAGCATGCCATCCTTTGAAGACCAAATTGTAAAGTTGCCGCCGTATTGAAGCTTAATTCCGGCCTTATCTCCTAAAAACTCAATAAAGGCGGCTCTTTCATTGATATTTTGTGCCCATGCACCGTTAAAGGTAATGGTGGGACCGGATGTACGAATCATGCCTGTAACAAAATCCTCTACGTCAAATGTGCCGTTGTAGTCTGGAGGACCAGCCCACATATCGGTAAAAACATAGCTCTTCATATCCTTTGCCATTTCACTGTATGCTGCTGCAGATACCGATTTAAGAGCAGGAGATCCTATGCAGTACAAAATCAAATCCAAATAATGTACACCCCAGTCAATCAGTACACCCCCGCCTGCCAGGGATTTGGTGGTAAAAGGACCTCCTAAACCGGGAATGGAACGATAAGCACGGAAGGAGCAGTAAATATGATATAATTTGCCCAGCTCGCCGGCCTCAATCAGTTCTTTTACCTTATTTACAGCGGTATGGAAGCGGTTGACAACACCAATGTTCAAAATACGATTATTGTTATCAGCTGCCTGCTTCATAGCATATGCTTCTTTATAATTCATAGCTGCAGGCTTTTCACACAGGACATGCTTTCCTGCATTAAGACAATCAATGGTAATAGGAGCATGCAGGTAGTTGGGCACACATACCGAAACCAGCTCCACCTCAGGATCCGCAATAGCTTCCCTGTAATCTGTCACAGCATACTCGGCATCAAATTTCTCCTTGAAGGCTTGTGCTCTTTCGGGAATAATATCTACGGCATACTTAATTTCACTTAACGGGTTATTGTAATAAGCAGGCCCGTGGGCGCTGTTGGCTATAGTGCCGTTACCGATAACTGCAACCTTAACTTTCTTCAAGTCTAATCCCTCCATTTATTGCATGGTTTTCTCAAATCTGTTTATTACTACAATTCATGTTAATTATATAATCTTAATGCACTGAATGTCCATACAAGATTATTTACTAAAAACCCCCGGTTTTTAGAATTTTAAATTTTTTTAGTTTTATATCTTTATATAAAGAAAGTAATATAAAAAAGTAAAATAATCGATATCATTTATACGTTCTCGCTAAAGGATTTCCTTTCCTTATGACGAATTATAGTTTAATAGAATAATTGCTAAAATTTGTCATGGTATAACTTATGCTTACAGGCAGTCCAAGATGCAGTAAAAAACGGGAGTATGAATTGTGAAGAAAAAATACGATCATCCTTTCGACAGGAACAACATTAAGCGCATTAAAAATCACTCCTGTACTTGAACCCCCGCAAAAAATTCTATCAATATAATCTTTCCAATAATCTTCCGATATTATTAGTATAGACCTTGTTTCAACCATTCTCCCCGTTATACCTGCAATAATTGATGGTATGCAACTAAAGCACTAATGGCCTGAGTTTACTGCCAAAAAAACTGTAATGGAAGGAGTATTCTAAATGGAGTGTTCAAATTGCAAAACGATTAACAATGAAGGGCAGCAAATCTGCTCAAATTGCGGTTGTTTTTTGAGCAATCAAGTCCAATCCCTGCCCAGCAGCTCCACTACCTCTTCTTCATCAGATACTTCATCAGACAAAGTAGGATTTCTTGGTATTCTATTATTTTGTATTCCTATTATAGGTGTAATAATGTATTTTGTCTGGCATGATGAATTTCCTAAAAAAGCTAGAAAAGCTATTTATTTGGCTCTCTGGGGGTTTGGTGCAACTGTCCTTTCAATGATATTATCTTCAATGCAGAAATTCAAATAGATGAAAAAAACATATATAAAAAACCCTGTAACCATTGATGTTACAGGGTTTTTTGGCGTGCCCGGAGGGATTCGAACCCCCGACCTCTTGATTCGTAGTCAAGCACTCTATCCGACTGAGCTACGAGCACATATTGTCTTCAAAATTAACTGCTTTACTATTTTAGTCTATTCTTCCCGACAAGTCAACTGTAATATTCTACAAACAAGCAATTTGATGTGTAATTAAACACTTTCACTACAAAGCAGCAGGGGCATTTAGCTGCCTGCCGGCAATTTTAATGCCCCTGCTGCACTTCTGTTCCTGGTTTTGTCCCTGGCAAATAATTATTCAAAGCTTTCGGCTACCATGTTGAAGCAGCTCTCACAATAGCCTTCATAGAGAGTGCCGCATTCGTCACATACGCAATCGCCGCACTCGGGACAGCTGTGGGAAATTTCCTCATTGCAAGTACATCCACAAACAGAGCAGGTAACTTGAGCCATGGAAAATTCCACCTTTCCATCGTTTTTGATTATTTTGCCAATTATAAGCAAAAATATGCGTATTTTTTCCTGTTCTAAAGACTAACCACACCTTAAATTTAGCATACTTTTGGTTTGACATTTGCTATTGCATAGAAATATAATATAAACTAGTGTGATGTGGCTTTTTTACACAATTTAAGCAGTTTTTCTACACTAATCAGTTTTTCTACACAAATAATTTCATAAAGATAGAAGGGATATAATGGACAAACTAAGCAAGCTTCTGGTGGGTATTAACGGACTTACATGGCAAAACGTAGTCATGATTATAGTCGGTTGCGTATTAATTTATTTAGCCATTAAGAAAGAATATGAACCGCTATTACTCCTCCCAATCGGTTTTGGTGCAATAATGACCAACATACCTCTCTCGGCAGCTATTACTGAACATGGGTTCCTCACAGTTCTCTATAAAGCCGGAATAGAAAATGAACTCTTTCCTATTTTAATTTTTATTGCTGTCGGTGCAATGATTGACTTTTCTCCGCTGTTAAAACAGCCCGTAACCTTGTTCTTCGGAGCTGCAGCGCAATTTGGTATTTTTGCTGCTATGCTCCTGGCAGCCGGCGCAAACCTTATATGGCCCGGAGTATTCTCTTTGAAAGAGGCTGCTGCAATTGGCATAATCGGTGCAGCTGACGGTCCTACCTCCATTTTCGTAGGCAACCTTTTTGCACCTAAGTACATGGGAGCCATCACCGTTGCTGCTTACTCATATATGGCACTGGTGCCCATGATCCAGCCGCCTGTCATTAAAGCTCTCACAACCAAGAAAGAACGCATGATTCGAATGGATGTGGATTACGGAGTCAAGGTATCCAAGCCTGTTCTGATTTTATTCCCCATCGTTGTAACCATTGTTGCAGGTGTTGTAGCTCCTATATCGGTTCCGCTGATTGGTTCTCTGATGTTCGGTAATTTAATAAAGGAATGCGGAGTACTGGACAGGCTTTCCCAGACAGCTCAGAATGAACTGGGCAACCTGGTCACCTTGCTGCTGGGCATAACAATAGGCTCTACTATGAAGGCTGACCAATTCCTTACATGGAACACACTGTTGATACTTTCCATAGGATTGCTGGCATTTGTATTTGATACAGCCTTTGGAGTTTTATTTGCAAAATTCGTCAACCTGTTCCTGAAACAAAAGATAAACCCCATGATTGGCGGCTGCGGCATTTCAGCTTTCCCAATGTCGGCCCGTATAGTTCAAAAGATGGCACAAAAGGAAGATCCCACCAACTTTGTACTGATGCCTGCCATTGGTGCCAACGTTGCCGGACAAATCGGATCAATAGTTGCCGGGGCTATTATCCTGGCACTGCTTGGATAGGAGGGAACTAAACAATGGATGTTTTTATAGGCGCTCTTGAAGTTATGGGCATTGGTGTATCAGGCGTATTCCTGGTACTGGCAATCTTCTTTATACTGATAAAGCTTATGATCAGACTCTTTCCTGCAGATTGAACACAATCCTATTAGTTTATGCGACTGTTTAGTGCCATAATAGTTATTGGCAGGAATTCAAGCCGGATACCTGCCAATCTATTTTTATACAATCTTATCGAAGTATAGGGGGAGATTTTAATGTTGTGGACTGTCATTTCACTGGTAGTGTCCGCTTTGGCTATAGGCGTAGCGGCATACTTTTACAAATGGGTTCAAAATCTTCCTGTAGCGGAAGGTAACATTTCTCAGATCGGTCAGCTGATAAGAAATGGTGCCTTTACCTTCCTGAAACGGGAGTACAGGATACTGGCTGTTTTTGTCAGCATCGTATCCATACTGATCCTATTGGTCTTTCCTTCTCCTATTTGGCAGGGCAATGCAATTGATAATATCCTGGCGGCAATTGCATATATCATTGGTTCTATTTTTTCAGGATATGCCGGCTATGTAGGTATCAGCATTGCTACAATTGCCAATGTGCGTTCGGCTTCTGCAGCCAAGAAAGGCCTGGCACCCTCTTATATGGCAGGATTCCGCGGCGGCGCTGTCATGGGTATGGCCGTTGTAAGTGCTGCCCTGGCTGGTGCAGCTTTGCTGCATCTAATTATTCCTGAAAAGGCTGAGCTGGTAATGGCTTTCAGCTTTGGCGCCAGTTCCCTGGCACTGTTTGCCAAAGCCGGCGGCGGCATATTTACCAAAACAGCTGACATTGCTGCCGATCTTATAGGAAAGGTTGAGCTGGGCATCCCTGAAGATGATCCCCGCAACCCTGCAGTAATTGCCGATAATGTTGGAGACAATGTCGGTGATGTTGCCGGTATGGGCGCTGACCTGTTTGACTCTCAGGTTGCTTCCCTTGCAGCAGCTTTGGTTATTGCAGCACCATTAGGTCAGATAGAAGTAATATTCTGCTTTGGTGCTCTCGGACTTCTGGCCTCCATCATTGGTGTTCTGTCTGCCCGTGTAGGAGAAAACGGTGACCCAGGCAAAGCATTGAACGGCGGTACTTACCTCACCTGTGGTATCTTTGTCGTACTAACCCTTATAGCTTCTCTGGTTTCACAATTCAATATGCGCATCTGGGGCGCAACTGTACTTGGTATGTTAGTCGGTGTTATTATCGGTGTAACCAGCGAGTTCTTTACCGGCGACGACAAGAAGCCTGTTGCAAAGGTTGCCGAGGCATGCAAGAGCGGCCCTGCTTTCACAATCCTTTCCGGATTTTCCTATGGGCTGGTCAGCATTATGCCTTCCATAATAGGCATAGGCATTGCTGCATTAGGTGCATATAAGCTCCTTGAACCCCTAGGCGGAAGTTATCCCATGTTTGGTATATCCATGGCAGCAATCGGCATGCTTTCAATCGTAGGTATGATTATTTCCAATGACGCATACGGCCCCATCGTTGACAATGCCCGTGGTCTGGCTGAAATGGGAAACCTGGGCGATGATGTTCTTGAGATAACCGATAAACTGGACTCTGCAGGAAATACCGCTAAGGCTATTACCAAGGGATTTGCTATCGGAGCTGCCGGACTTACTGTTATTGCTTTGCTAGGTGCTTTCCAGGAAATTGTTTTTTCTGTAACTCAGAAAACCATAGAGTTTAACCTGATGGATCCGCTGGTATTCTTCGGAACGTTAGTAGGCGCAGCTATTCCTGCAGTATTTTCAGCAATGCTGATGCTGGGTGTAAACCGCAACTCACAAAAGATGGTTGATGAAATCCACAGACAGTTCAATACAATCGAAGGCCTGAAGGAAGGAAAACCCGGCGTAATGCCTGAATATGAGAAGTGCATAGACATAGCCACTGTAGGAGCTATTAAAGAGCTTATCCCCGCCGGACTCACTGCCATCATTATTACCCTCATTGTAGGTTTTGTAGGCGGTGTTCAGGCTATGGGCGGCTTCCTGGCAGGAAATATCGTTACCGGCCTGTTCCTGGCACTGCTCATGAGCAATGCCGGCGGTCTCTGGGACAACGCCAAGAAATTTATTGAAGCAGGAAACTTCGGCGGTAAGGGCAGCGATGCTCATAAAGCGGCCGTAATAGGTGATACAGTAGGCGATCCCTTCAAGGATACAGCCGGTCCCTCCATAAATACACAGATTACTGTTGTATCATTGGTCGCTTCCATTACAGCAGCAGTGTTTGCAATGGTTTCTCTGTTCAGCTGATACAAATTATAGATATATAGAAATTTAATTACACAGAGATTAAATATAGTCAGCTTACTACAAGCACCCTGCAGGAATATCTGCAGGGTGCTTTCATTTTATTTTACACCTTTCATGCCATAGTTTTAGTAAGGCTTTTCTCATATTAGGGATATTTTTAAATTATACAGCCATAAATTAGAAATACCTGCCCATACATGGTATAATTAGGATAAAGAACTAATAGGGGGGATGTATATGCCAGAAGTTATAGGAGCCGTCTTTGGAATTATTGTGGTGGTAATCCTGCTTATTCTTATAATGTGGAAAAAGGCTCCGCAAGACAAGGCCATAATCGTTACTGGACTTAAAAGGCGAGTTATTCAGGGCAGAGGCGGCCTTGTTATACCATTCTTAGAGCAGACCGACAGGATTTCCCTGGAAAATATCAAGGTTGAAGTCAGAACCTCAGATTCCCTGGACAGAAACGGTGTTCCCATATCCGCTGACGGTGTAGCTATAATTAAGGTTAAATCCGACTTTGAAAGTGTACTTAGTGCAGTAGAGCAGTTCAACACAGGAAATGAAAAGGGCACAATTGAAAATATTAAAGCAACTTCCCAGGATGTACTGGAAGGAAAGCTGCGTGAAATTATCTCAAAGATGTCCGTAGAAGAAATATACCGGGACAGAGAGAAGTTCGCCAATGAGGTTGAAGAAGTAGCCACAGCCGATTTCAATAAGATGGGGTTAGAATTCAAAACATTCACCATCCGTGACATAGATGACAGGGAAGGCTACCTGAAAGCTCTTGGTGCCAGACAGATCGCAGAAGTTAAGAAGGATGCTGCTATAGCAGAAGCAGAAGCTGACAGAGAAAAAAGAGAAAAAACCGCTGAAGCTTTCCGCTTGGGTAAAGAAGCCGAGCTGCGTGCTGAGACTATGGTTGCTTCCGCTGAAAAGGAAAAAATGCTGAAGCTGCAGGAATATAAGGTGGCGCAGGATAAAGCTAAGGCTAAGGCAGATCTGGCTTATGATATAGAGAAAAATATTATAAGAAAAGAAGTTATCGAAGCAGAGAAAAATGCCGAGCTCTTTGAGGAAGAACGTTTGACTGTGATTGCCGAGCAGCAGGCAATTAAGAAAGAAAAAGAATTGGAAGCTGCAATAAAGAAGCAGGCGGAAGCTGAAAAATACCGTGCCGAAAAAGAAGCAGAAGCATATAAATTCCAAAAGATTCAACAGGCTGAAGCAGAAGCTGAGGCAATAAAAATTAAAGGTGATGCAGAAGCTGAAGCAATAAGGGCAAAAGGCCTGGCAGCCGCAGATGCAATGAAGGCTGAAGCGGAAGCTATGAAACTGAAGGCTGAGGCCTATAAGCTGTACGGTGAGGCTGCTGTCCTTGAAATGATAGTATCCAGGCTGCCTGAAATTGCCCGCAGCATTTCAGAGCCCTTAGCCAAGCTTGATAAGATAGTTGTTATCGATAACGGCGGTCAGGGAGGAGCCAGCAAAATAACCCGCAATGTAACAAGTATACTCAGTGAACTTCCCGAAGTAGTTGAAGCACTTACTGGCATTGACTTAAAAGAAGCATTAACTAAATTCATGAATAAGGATAATGAGAAGATAGATCCGAAGCAGATAATGGAATCCGCAGTTAAAGAATGATATAAGTGCACATAATACATAAAAGGGGACAGTGTAAAACTGTCCCCTTTTAATGTCACCTTAAGACTATAACTGACCATACTTAATCCCCGCCTCAATGAATGCCAGATAGTTTTGTACTGTGCGCTCACCTATGCTGGCTTCATAGGGTCCGGCTGTCGGGGATAATATAAACCTTCCTGATTTTCCCTCCTCAATAGCATTGCGAACCATTTCATAAATCTCTTCTTTTGTACACCTGGTTAAATCATCGTATTGGATATTACCAATCAGTACCATGTCCTGGCCCAGTTTCTCCCGTGCTTGTAAAATGGTGCAGTCTCCAATGGGGGGTGCCTCAATGGTATGCAACCCGTCAGGGTTGATTTCCTTCATCCCATCCAGTATCTTGTATAAATTCCCATGATAATGGACAATGGATTTCTTGCCATACTCCCTGATTAAATCTACAATTCCCTTAACATAACGAACCGACATTTCCTGAAACTTTGAAGGAGATACCAAAGGAGGTCCGGCAAACTCCGCTCCGACAATAAAAAATACATCCCCGGCATTTCTGTCCAGAAAGTACTTATAGTAATTGTATACCCTTTCATATAGCTGATCCATAAAAGCAAGCAGTTTATCATATGCAATGACTGTCCATAAAGAGAAATTTTCCGCACTGGTAAGATGATACAAAGGTAAAAGAGGATCTCCCAGATCCAGCATCATAAGCCCTCTGTCTCCCAGTTCCTGTTCCTCTTCGAAAAACTTATCCAATTCAGGCTTCAGCGGTACATAAGGGATGGACAGGATCTTGTCCAGTTCATCCGGATCCTCCAGTATAGGTTTTATTCTGGTGCCGTCCCGGCCGGTGGACAATTGTTTTTCAAAGCTGATATCACGGTATCGTATGATATCTCTTTCAATGCGGTTGCCGTCCTGGTATTCCACTACTCTTTCCCTTTTTATTTCCGGGTTGGCATTATAACAGAATCCTTTGTCAAAGCTTCTGCGGTCAAAGGTGTCGCAATACTTGTCAATATACTCTACAATAGGCTTGTAACAGGGAATATTGTAAATATCTGCATAGCACCCGAGACGATGGTATGGTGCCAGGAGCCATATGGGAATGCGGTCAATATCCTGGCCGCTAAACAACCTGGTTAGTCGTTCTTTGCTGGTTAACTTGGCTTTCATCCTTATACCTGCTTTCTTCATTCCATTCCATATACCCTGACTTCGTATAATCCCACTCTCGGACACCCATTGGTAGCAAGGAACTCTATCTTTATCTCGTCAGTCTGTACTCCCTTTGCATCGATTCGGTTCACCCTATGATGGTTGTCTCTTACCTCATGCAGTTTTGTATAACTGTCTCCTGATTTGTAATATACATTATAGTCCTTTACTATTTCAGGTATCAGATTATTGTCTGCAGGCCTGAAATGAATCCTATGGTTTAAGTCTGAATCAAGATAAAGAATAATCTCCGACAAGGACTTTTTCTCCGGCCAGGACAGGCTTACAAACTCCCCTTCTACCTTGTCATCCGACAGCCAGATATTTGGCAAACCATATGGCCGGGCATAACCGTTAATGATATTTTCGGCTTTATACACATCCTGCTCCGGTTTGGTCCGGAAACACAGAGTTGTGGTTTTTAATGTCCTCCATATAAATTCCTTCATCTTGAGAGTATCAATATCTACCAGTGTAGCACCCTTGTTGGATACCTTTTCCATAGTAACTACACCGGTTAGGTTCTTATTGGCATAGGCAACTTTTATCACCGGATTTGCTTCTATCTCTATGAATATCTTGTTTTTATCTATGCTCCTGTTGACGGGCAAATCAACCCAGATAAAACTTTCAGAGCTTTTAACCTTAATGACACCTTCAGCAATTTTGTTTTCAGGATTGTAATTCTCCTTCTTGACAGGCTCATAAACTTTATATCTCAGCTCTGTATCAGCAGATGCTTTGAGCTTCAAGGATACCGATTCAAGCAGACCGTCTGCAGGTAAGATAAATCCCAGTGTATTATCCAGGGCTCGTACATCCTCATCTTCTTCCATCATGCACTTACGTATCGAAGATGCCCGTACTTCTGCTTTCCTGGCCATGTCTTTCGGATCTTCATTCTTTACGCCTACTATATACTGATCATACTTTAAAAGTAATTGCTGCAGCTCTTTGATATGGTTTTTATAAACTCCCCGGGGTGTCGTATCATATTTACAGCAAAGATAAGCTGCTGCTCCCAGCGCCTGACCCAATGTGCTAAGGGTAGCCATAACCCGTGTTGTCCCGAATGCAACATGGGTAGTTGACATGCATCGGCCTGCCATGAACAGGTTATCAATGTTTCTCGAGTATCCGGTTCGATATGGTATTTGGTATATGCCTTTTAAGAAGATATGCTCATTTACCAGATCCTTGGAGAAAAAGCCATCCAATGCATGAAGATCAATGGACCATCCGCCATGTCCTACAGTATCTTCAAAATCCTTTTGTTCAACAATATCGCTTTCCTTTAAGATATAATCTCCCATCAGGCGGCGAGATTCACGTTTTCCGGGAACTGGGGCAACATATATCAAATCATATTGCTCGGATGGATATTCACCGCTGTTTTTAACATAATCCCATATGCCATAAACCAGTTCACGGTGCATTTGTATAATCTCTTCACTGTTTTCGATTTGATTGATCTTGCCGGTTGCCTCATAAAACCAATGAAAACGCCAGAATTCATTTTTAGGAATAACACGGTATTTCAGAACATCAGTTTTTGTCAGATCAATGGCAAAATCCGGCCGTATGTAGCGGATTGGCTTTCCGGTATCTGCTGCATGGAAAGTAAGGGTGCTTGGAATTACATAATCGTCTGCTTTATCCGGAGCAATCCTTTCATTGAATTCACTTTTCGCTTCTCTGCCCATGCGGTACTCAGCACCGGATAAATATCCTACGGTTCCGTCTCCCGTATCATCCAGGAAGAAGTGTCCATAAAAATCAAAACGCTTCTCGCTGCCCAGCTGCGAACCTGAGACATACTGTATTTCTTTATTGCTGTTCATTTCTACCTTGTCGATATTGGTGTTCAGGAACACCTGGATGTTAGGTTCTTTACGAACAGCATCAATAAGTACTGTATCCCATATGTACCTGTTCTTCTGAGGATTGCGGTATAGATCTTCTATACGCAGTTCATCCACGATGCCTGCTTCCCTGGAATAATGGTTGAATTCCTGTGCCCCGTCCGCTCCATCGACACTGACACCTATTTCTGCACTGGAGTTGCCGCCCAGATATCCCCTGTTATTAATCAGGGCAACCGACAACCCCAGCCTTGCAGCCTGTATAGCTGCGCATATTCCAGGTACACCGGCACCTATTATAATTAAATCCTTATCAATACGATAATGTTTGAATTCCATAAACTGCTCTCCTTTCATATCGATGCTTTATTTATACTGACATTATTCAAACCGCTGCTGATCAAAAGCAAAAATTGCCGGTCCCGCATGATTGTGGGGCCGGCAGGACAAGTTACTGCCCGTATTTGTTTTGAGTGTGTTTTATAATAATGCTTGAATAAAAGGAATTATTGTCCCTCTACACTCTTTATAAAGTCATTAACCTGCTGTATATAAGCTTCTCCGCCATTCTTGTACCATTCGTCCAGGATCTGGTCCCAGTCGCTGACCGGTCTTTCACCTACTATGATCTTGGAAATAGCCTGGTTCATTGTTTTCTGGTAGTCAATATATACCGGATCATCTGCGGCAGGTGGCCTATATCCTCTGTCCTTAGAGAATATAGCCTGCTCAATGCAGGTACTCAGCCATTTTTCCAGTTTGGGCTTCATCTCTTCGCTGGTGCTCAGGGGGATGAAGAATGCCGGATCATTGTTCCTTCTTAAAATAGCCCTGCCCCATGAATACTTGGCATAGAGATCCGTTGCAACCATCTTCCCGTCTTCTACATTATAGGTGACTCCTTCAGGCCCGTAGTTTACTGTAGGCCAACCTTCATCGGAAAGCATCCAGTCAAATACACTGATAATCCGCTCGGGTTTTTCTGCAGAACTTGTAATTGTCCACAATCCCCAGAAGCCTGTGCCGAAGCTCCCTCCTTCAACCTTGCCGTTGTCATCCTTAACACCGGTTATATAGGTTAATTCCACATCCGGGAATATGGGAGTCATGTCAGTAATATACTGAGCAACCCAGCCCGAAAATTCACCGATGACACCGTTTATACCCTGCTTGAATCTCTCGATAGCGGTTTCACGCTTGGTTACCGGCCAGTCGGGATCAATATAGCCCTTTGCCCAAAGATCTCTGGTGAATTCCAGGGCTTTCTTGAAATTATCATGTTCCTTGCTGAACTGAAGGTTCATATATTCATATGGACCTTTGTCTGCTTTTTGCCAGCCATTGAGTCCGAAAGGCCAGGTAAGAATGGGTCCCATATTGCCTTCTGCATCGGAGTTTGCTGCAAAGCCATAGGTATCATCTATTCCGTTTCCGTCGGGATCGTCTTCTGTAAATGCCCTGAGAATTTCTACAAACTCATCCTTTGTTACGGCTCCGCCTTCCGGTATGGTCATGCCCAGATTATCCAACCAGTCTTTTCTTACAATATAACCGTCTGCCCTGGCGATACTGGTTCTCGGTACACCATAAATCTGGTCATCTCCCTTGAACTTAAGGGAGTCCCAGGAAATGTTATATGTATACTGCATGAGATTCGGTGCATTTTCAAGATATTGGTTAATAGGAATAACTACTCCGTTTTCCACTGCATCAAGCAATATCTTGTCTCTTTCGCCGGGAAACAACACAACTTCGGGATAATCGCCGCCAGCCATCATAATCTGAAGGCGCTCAGCATAGTTGGTTGCCGGAGGAACCTCCAGCTCAATCTTAACATTGTTTGCTTTTTCAACAGCTGCAAAGAAAGATTTGTCTGCCTCACTCTGTTCGGCCGGAGTAAAATTGGCGAACATTTTAAATGTGTACAGTTCATTATCCTGTTCTTCAGGTGCTGAGGAACTGTCACCCGGATTATCATTACCGGTTGAGCTGCCTGCAGGCTCCTGGGTTGGCTTGTCTGTCGGGTTACTGCCTGATGTATTGCTGCTGCAGCCGACAAACAGGGAAACCATCAGTACGGAAATGAGCAACATTGCCAAAAGCTTCTTCATTCTTTTTCCTCCTCTTTTCTTGATGTATTTTTCTATTATTAATTAATAGAAAACAACTTAACCTTTTACTGCACCCAACATCATGCCTTTTACAAAGTATTTCTGCAGGAAGGGATATACACACAGGATAGGAAGGACCACTACAATAAGGGTAGCGTATTTGATAGTCTGTGGCGGAATTGCATCCTTTGAGATTTCTGCCAGGTTGCCTCCTGAACTGAGAAGTTGAGTATTGGCAGACATGATAATCTCCCTCAGAAGCAGCTGCAATGTCCATTTTTGCTGGTCACGGATATACAGCACGGCACTGAAATAGCTGTTCCAGTATCCGACGCATACGAACAGTCCGATAGTAGCTATGATGGGAGTGGAGAGCGGAATAATGATTTTTCTTAGAATATATAAATCTGACGCACCGTCAATTTTTGCTGCCTCTTCAAGACTCTCAGGCAGAGAGGAAAAAAAGTTTTTCATTAAGATGATGTTATAAGCAGATATTGTTCCGGGTAGGATCAGTGCCCATAGTGTATCCAGCAATTTCAGGCTGCGGATAAGATAGAAGCTTGGAATGATACCACCGCTGAACAGCATGCTGAATATAAACAGGTTCATTATTGCTCTTTTACCCTTCAGATGCTTCTTGGACAAAGGGTAAGCAGTCAGTATGGTCAGCGTCAGTGAAATTAGGGTTCCGCCAATTGTGATTATTATGGTATTGCGATAACTGGACAGTATCAGTGAGCTGCTGAATACATATTCAAAAGCACTAAAGTCAAGCTTGCCGGGTAAAATACGAAGGGGGTTTTTCAGATAAGAGCTGTAGTCACTTATCGAAACGGCAATAACATTCAGAAACGGGTATAGCATGCAGGCTGCTATTAAAGCCAGCAATCCGTATATTATAATATCGAATACCACACTGCCGGCTGTGACTGGTCTTCTTTTCTTCAACTTACCACAAACCTCCTTCTCCAAACTTTCTGGATAACCTGTTGGTCGTCCATATCAGTATAAGCCCTACAAGCGACTGAAACATTCCCACTGCCGTCGCATAGCTGAATCTTCCTTCGCGCAGACCTACACGATAAGTATAGGTTTCAAAGACATCGGCCACATCGTATACCAGTGGCGAGTACATGAGAAAAATCTGCTCAAAGCCATTGCGAAGAATAGATCCGGAACGTAGTATCAGTAAAACTATAATGGTGCTTGCAATTCCCGGTATAGTAACATATCGTATTCTCTGCAGTCTGGTAGCACCGTCTATTATGGCAGCCTCATACAAACACTCATCGATTCCGGATATGGCAGCTAAATAGATTATCGTGCCCCAGCCGGATTCCTTCCAGATATCGGAAATTACCAGGATGCTGCGGAAATATCTCTCATCCTGCAGGAATGCTATTGCTTCTCCTCCCAGGGATTTGATAATGTAATTTACAATACCGGTAGAAGGAGAGAGAAAGTTGTATATAATCCCCACAATTACAACCCATGATATAAAATGCGGTATATAGAGAATAGTTTGGATAGTTTTCTTATAATGTATATGCCTTACTTCGTTCAGCATCAGTGCCAGGATAATCGGAACCGGAAACCCCCAGAACATTCGCAGCAGGCTTATGGAAACAGAATTGCGAAGAATGATATAGAAATCCTTGGACTTAAACAAATATTTGAAATTCTCCAATCCAACCCATGGACTGTTGAAAATACCCTTGACTACGTTAAAATCTTTAAATGCTATTATTATTCCATACATTGGAATATAATGAAATATAAACAGAAAGGTCAGACCTGGAATCAACATAATGTAAAGCCATTTATTTGCCAGAAAATAACTCTGGAATTTTTTCTTCGGCTTAGTTGTCTGCAGTTCTTGGAGACGTTTTGCATTGATAGCTGACATGCTGCCCATCACCCCCAAGTAAATTGTACAACTACCAATTCGAAGAAAAAATCTATCCAGGTTTACTTTTGGTATCATTTCCTTAACCTTTTTACAGGTATTGCTTTAAATTTGGTATCACTATATTAACCTGGAGTCCTTCCGGATCTCGCTTCTGCAAGGTTATTCCATATTCCTCACCAAAAATCAGTTTAAGTCTCTGGTTTACATTTCGGACTCCTATATGCTTATCACTAAATACATTTGAATGCCTTAGTTCCATATTCAAGCTGTTTATACCTTCTTCACTCAAACCAACACCATCATCGGACACTTCTATTTTAATGTTTCCTTCAGAAATATAACCGCGTATGAAAATATTGCCTGCTTTCTTCTTAGGCTTTATACCGTGATAAATGGAGTTTTCTATCAATGGCTGCAAGGATACCTTTGCAATAAGGTTGTCCATGATTTCCCCGTCCATTTCCCAATGTACGGTAAACTTGTTTTTGTACCGGATTTGCTGAATTTCAATATACTTCTTTGCATAGCTGACCTCATCCTCAATGGGAATAAGATAATTCTCCGTATCCATGGTTACTCTGAGAATATCGGATAAATCCTCAATAACGGCAGAGGCTGCATTTTCGCCCTTTGTCAGGCTCATTACCAGCCAGTTTATTGTCTGAAGCGTATTATACAAAAAATGTGGATTGATCTGTGACTGAAGAGCTGCCGTCTGAGCCTGCTTAAGCATGCGCATGCGCTGAGCCAGTTCTTCCTCCATCTGGCGGTTTTCATCAAAGGACTTCATAATATTCATTGTTATATATTTAAATTCGTTCAGCCCCTTTTCCTGATCTGCAGTTATCCGGTCATAGTATTCCTCAGGATTGTCAAGCACTTCCATTATTCTGCCAATAGGCTGAAAAACCTGTACAGAAATTAAATATGCAACTATAATTGCAACCAGAATATTAACAGGAATAGACAGCCACATAAGCTGTGTCAGGCTGTCCATCTTCTGCTCGAATTTATGCAGAGGCGTTACTGAAATGTATGTCCAGTCGTTGTAGGCTGAGCTTATTTGTGTGATAACCTGGTTTACTCCATCTATTTGCCTTATGATTGGTTTATAGCTGCCGGCATTTCCTATATCCTGCAGTCCCGACATCTCAGTTATATATTTTCCTACATCGGCAGTATCACTGCTGAATAATATTTTCCCGTCTTTATCCACTGCATATATTTTTTCTATTCGGTCATCTACATTGTTTGAGATAAATGATTTTAGCTTGTCTACATCCAGATTGACAATGACAACTCCGCCTTTTGACAAAGAATAAAATGGTGCAAAATAATAGCTGGTTATGAACGTATTGACCTGGTCTGTTAAAATATCCTCTACTTTTCGAGATGAAATCCATTTGCGTTCATGTCTTGATTTTGCTTTAAATTCCTCCAGCCAGGAATTGTCATAAAACCGGGACAGGGTTGTGCCGCCTTTAGATGTAGAAATGATATAATTGCTGACATCCGAATAAACATAAATAGAATAAATATAATCACTGGTTGATATGCTGATAATATTGCTGACATTCTGAAGAACGTCTATTGTAGTATAATCGGGAAATTTTCTTTTTTCTATGGACAGAAAGCGTTCCACTGCGCGGTCGGATGATATACGAACGGATAACCTGTCTACTTCCTTCATGACCATGTCCATAATATCCCTCACCTTGGCAAGAGAACTGACATGAGCCGCTCCGATTTCTTCACGGAGAATGCTGCCGTTCAACCGGTAGATACCAAAGCTGACACTGACTAAAGGCAATATAAGCAGCAGCAAAATCAAAAGGAAGTATTTTATAAAAAGACTATTGAATTTGTAGTCCTGAATGTAGTTCCAAATGCTATTCCGTTTGTTTAGCATCTGCTGCTCCTTTCCGCAGAACCTTTCTTCTGTATTCTGTAGGAGTACATCCATAGAATTGCTTAAAAAGTTTGTAAAAATATTTTGTGCTCTGATACCCGATCTTGTGCCCTACCTCGTAAACCTTATATTGCGGGTCATCCAGGAATTTTATAGCATTTTCCATCCGGACTCGTATGAGATAATCATTGAAGTTCTCACCTGTTTTACTTTTAAACAATCTGCTGATATATACAGGACTGAGAAACACATAGTCTGCAATATCATCAAGAGTGATATCTTTATAATAATTGTCCTTGATGAACTCTTTGATATTCTGTATAGTAATTGAATATGATTGATTAACATCGTTATTTGGCTCTTGAAAGCAGCAATTCAGCAGAGTAAACACATATTCGCGGATTTCATCTTTCGAGCTAAGTTCGGTCATAGCTTTATAAATTGAATCTTCATTAATTTCTTCCGGAACAGAAATATTGTTCATCTTCAGCTGCTTAACAATTCGTGTCAACTGCCTCGTTAATATTCTACTAGACTCCTGCAGTCCCAAAGGGTTGAGCTGTAGTAATATCTGCTCTGTCAGACTATATGCAGACTCCTTGTTCCTTTCCTGGATATGGGTCATCAATAGCTTCAGCTGATCCTCCAGATCATCCTGTACGCTGCTCTTAAAGCCAGTTTTCTCTGCACTTTGTATATTGAAGCTTTGGGATAGATTCAACAGGCTTGGAAAGTACTGTACATAATCACTGTTTACTTCGATTCCCAGCAGTTTCCTTGCGTTGCTTGCAGCGCTGCGAATATGTGATTCTACTAACTGCATGAATTCATCCAGAGAATATACCTTTGATGCAATAATTAGTATCCTGAATTTGCTGTCATGACGGGTGATGATATAGAACAGGAATGATTCCTTCGAAGTGCATAGTACATTATAGATAGCTTTATGAAATGCTTCCATTCCATAATCCCAATTTTTCGATAAATATAGATCAAAGCGATCAATAGACAAGTTCCACAAGCAGCATGGATATTCAGCAAGATTCAAATCCAGGTCCAATACGCTAAACCTCTTTTGGATCTCACTCGGATTCTGTAATGCTCCCAATACCAAATCAGTAAAGAATTGCTCCCTGGCATACGCCAGCAATTCATCATATTTCTTTATGCGGGTATTTTTGAGTTTCAGCAAATCTCTTTCCTTGTCCAGTTCTGCCCGGATTTCTTCGAATACCTGGTGAATTTCCTTTAAAGATATGGGCTTTAACAGATACTGAACTATGTTATATTTCACAGCCTGCCTGGCATATTCAAAGTCTTTATAGCCGCTGATAAAGACAGTTTTGACAGGCAGTTTTCTTTCATAGATGAATTTTGCCAGATCAATGCCGGATATGAAAGTCATTTTAATGTCTGTGAGCACTACATCAACCTGATTTTTTTCCAGAAATGAAACAGCCTCATCACCATCTTCAAAATGGCCTATTACTTCAAACCCTAAAGAATTCCAGTCCACAAGGTTAATAAGGCCTTCACGCATTATTTCCTCATCATCGACAATAATGACCTTGTACATGTGCTTAATACTCCTTATACTATAATCCATTTCACCCATACAAAAATCATTTTGTTAATTCAACAGAAGTGTTTTTTCAATTTTATCATAAGCAATATATAGCGTCAAATAACATAAAAACCATTGCTCTTTTCATTTACTACATTCATAGTTAAATGAAATTAGTCAGGCACCTCGGCTTGAACAATTCCTCAAATAGCAAAAAATTATCATATATCCCAAGCTAACAAACGAGCTTTTTCAGCACCCCAGGTTTATTCTGAAATAAACCAAACAGAGGATGCAATAATATCAATATTTCTTTTCACAAAACTGGTAAACGTATGCATAATGGGGACAGTGAGACTGTCCCCATTAAATTTTCAATGTCTGGTTAGGCATAACTTCAATGGCTTTGCCATCTACTCCAATCCATACACTTATCCCGGATGGATTGTAAACTAAGGAGCAATCTGCTGAAAACTCCAAACGTTTCAGAGCCTGTATGTACCTGTAAATTTCTATATTTGTCGCAAACCAGATTTCCTCTCTCCCTGATACCAGTTTGAAGAATTCCTCTATGAGACTCCAATTATTGTCTCTGGGAAATTCATAGCTATGCCCCCATACATACAGCAAGGGCATATTGGTGTATCTGCCGGTCTCCAGGAAACGCTGCGTAATTTCCAGCAGGTTGTGGTTGTGATGGCAGGTTGGATGCCATTCAAGAAAATCCTCCGGTAGCCCGAATGAATTGGTAGCAATGACAGTTCTGCTGTATACGATGCCCAAAGATTTCAGCAGTTTAATTACTTCCTTGTTATAAGCTCCGAATGGATAGGACATGCCTTTCACCGGATAACCCGCCAGGTTCTCCAAATTTGCCCTGTCCTGCAGAACTTCCCTGCAGACAATCTCCTGGGGCACATGATTCAAAAAGGGATGAGTAAGGGTATGTATAGAAACCTCATGCCCCTCATACAGCTTTCCGACTTCTTCCTTTGTAATATATCCTTCTCTGCCGAAGAAGCCGGAATTCAGGTGAAAGGTGCCTTTTATCCCATACCTGTTGCATAGCTCAACCAGCTTTCTGTCATCGGTTCTGCCATCATCATAACTCAAAGTAACAGCCTTGATCTTTCCATGGGGATAGTAATTTAAAGTTATGTTCATTACTATTTCCTCCAAAATATTGTATTATATTTCCATACCTCATATTATATCATGTGACATATAAAAACAGAGCATAGATGAATAATTTGAAACACATAATTTTCTTGACTTGTACCTCAGGTTTATAGTATAATTTATTCTCGTCAGAGATATATGCACCTTTAGCTCAGCTGGTAGAGCAACTGACTCTTAATCAGTGGGTCCTGGGTTCGAATCCCCGAAGGTGCACCATGTATAATATAAAATCCGGATATTATTGTTAGGTAATATCCGGATTTCTTTATATTCAATCCATAATTATTACCTACCATTATATTGATGTTTACTTAAAAAATTAATGAAGCTATGGAGATCTAAACCAGGTGGTTCAACAAATAGCTATAAGACAGGAGAACCGTCCCCTTGTCTGCAGTTAACCGGGCATGCTGACTGAAATAGCAGCTTACTTATTGCCGGTCCCAGTTGATCTGCACCCATTGTTTTATGCATATTCCGTCCTCCCGGCAGTAAAAGGCCTCAATAGAATCGGAATCCCTGCCGTAAAGCTTGCGGGATATTATTTTTTCATCATTGCTGCCTGCTTTTATGGTTTCTACTATAAAGTAATCAGTATCCTTCTCCGGATCAATAGACTTGGGCATTTCCCCGGGAGAGTATTCCTTCCTTAAGACAGGAAAGCCATCCGCTGACATCTGCAATACTGCGATTTTTTCCGGCGGATGCATAAAATTAAAAGAGATCTTTACTGAAATACTGTCTATTATTTTCTCCCCATTTTTGGTTGTTGTATAAGTTGATTCCATGGTCTGAGAAAATGACGTGCCCTCAGCCTGGGCATCGGAAAAAAAGTACCCACTGCCCGTCACTGCATATACACGATTATCCCTGCTTTGATATACTGGGTTAAAGAAATATGTTTTCTCCGTACCATGGGTTACATATACCGTTCCCTCCATTGAAATGCTCTCCCCTTGATCACTGCTGTTGATGCTGACATGTCCGTCACTGATTTCTTCATCTGAACCTGTAGTAATATAGCCTTCATGCTCCCCATTGCCTGGTACCCTGGCAGAATAATAGAAAATACCTTGATAATTCGGAAATATGTATTCTTCAGTTACGATCTCTTCGCCTGTCTCCTCATTGGTAACAGTCTTCTGCCGCAATTCGGCATAAAGCCTGCCCTGATATTGCGCAGCATTGCTGCCAATCATTACTTCATTTCCTTTAAGGCTGCCAATATTATCATTGATATACCCTTCAAAATCAAACAGATCAAGATATTCAGTTGTAATAAAGACACCGATAAGCCTGTCTTCATTATTATAATTTTCAGCCCCATCCACTTTTGCCAGCTGGCATCCGGTCATTACACTCAGCAGCAAGACGATCAGGCAAATTATTATAACTCTCATACTATTCTTCATCTTCGTTATCCTCCAACTTACCATCAAATTTCAATATGTCTCCAACATCGCAGCCAAGATACCAGCATATCTTGTTAATTGTGCTGAAACGAACACCTTTTGCTTTACCGCTTCGCAGAATTGACAAATTTGCTTCAGTAATGCCTATAAGAGCGCACAATTCTTTTGAGGTCATCCCCCGTGCCTTCAATACATCCTCCAGGTATACTCGTATAGCCATCCCACACCTCTTATATAAACATGTCATTGTAGTCCTTGAGCTTCTTGTTTTCTTCAATGTAGCGTGCAAGAATCAATACAGCAAGTACAAATATAACAGACAGAAATGGAATATGTACTGAATTATTAATGACCATCAGCCTTTTGGCAAAAATTAGCTGAATAAGGTTAAATGCTGTGTTTGTAAGGACGGTCGCCACAAGGGTGATTCTGCATATATGAGACAGCCTTCCGGCAGACTTAACGCTTTCATATGAATAGAAGTCTGCACTTATTTCATCCAGAAGGTCTAAAGAGGCAAATACCACAAATATATCCAATATATATGGCAAAGCATCAACTATAAACTGCAGGACAAGAAAAACATATGTCACTCCCAGCAGATGCTCATTACCAATGTTCTGAGCCCGAAGCGATACTATGGAGTTTAAAAGATTGCTGAAGCTTGATCCGAAAAACATATATACAAATAATACATTAAGCAGACAGAGAAGAATGATCATGTATTTCTGTAATTTCTTAGTACCGCTGTCAAAGAACAGATCCAAAATCCTCAAAACAAAATAGCTGCATATCAGCGAATATACTGAGCCGCCCAATACAGCCCTGCTTATGTTCAGTTCAATGGCTTTTCCAAAAAACGAACTGATATAGCCAGGGTTTATCATGAGATACTGTACCACGAACAAAACGGCACTCATGAGTATAAGAAGTCCATCCCCAAAGTAAAGTCTTCGCCTTTTCTTCAGTGTAAAAAAGATAGCCGCAGGAGCCAGGCAGATTGCTGTATAGATGACTATTGCAATTATATTGCCTATAGTGCCGGACAAAGAAAGAGACCGCAGTAAAATCCCAACCTGCTCAAACGGAAACGCCATTACCACAGCTAATCCTTCTGAGAAGTCTGCCTTCATGATGCTAAGCACAGTACACAATACGGCTTCAATCACGAGAATCAAAATGAAAGTTTTTCGTTTCATAAGCACCTCAAAATTATTGTTTTACGATAATTTATTTCTAATGTAGCACTGAAATTATCGTTTGTCAATAATTTTGGGATTAAATTTTTTACAAGTTTTATATTTTAGCAATTGATAACCTGGATTTTGAAACAACTCATTTTTATGTAATGCTGCCTTTATATTAATTTGAAAGAAGAGAATAAGCTGCTATATGACGAAACTTATGCTTTAAATATGCCAAAAACCCGCTTAAATTGCGGGTTTTCAGACAAATTCTGGCGGAGAAGGAGGGATTTGAACCCTCGCGCCGGTTTAACCCCGACCTACACCCTTAGCAGGGGCGCCCCTTCGGCCAACTTGGGTACTTCTCCATATTGGTCAAATAATGTTTGAAGTATATTTTACTTCTATTTACTAAATTATAGTGGCGGAGAGAGAGGGATTCGAACCCCCGGCACCTTGCGGTGTCACTGGTTTTCAAGACCAGCTCCATAAACCACTCGGACATCTCTCCACTAAAAAGCCCAGTCTGACGAGCTGGCACTTTTATAGTATAGCAAAAGGGTTATACTGTGTCAATAAATTTTAATCCAGAACTTATAGGATAGAGAGGATTTACCTGGCAACCCTCTCTATACCTCCCATATACGGCCGCAGCTTTTCAGGAATGACAACAGATCCGTCTTTCTGCTGATAGTTCTCCAGTATGGCAGCAACGGTACGTCCTACTGCAATGCCTGATCCATTCAATGTATGAATGTATTGAGGCTTGCCCTTGGCACCATCCCTATACTTAATGTCAGCACGTCTGGCCTGGAAGTCCTCAAAATTGCTGCATGAGGATATTTCAACATAACGCTGGTAACTGGGCATCCAAACCTCCAAATCATAAGTTTTGGCTGATGAGAATCCCAGGTCACCTGTACACAGCAGTGATACACGGTAAGGCAGTCCAAGCTCTTTAAGCACATCTTCCGCGTCATTGACCAAGGTTTCCAATTCATCATAGGAATTCTCCGGCTTTACGAACTTAACCAATTCCACTTTGTTGAACTGATGCTGGCGAATCAGTCCCCGGGTATCCCTTCCGGCAGAACCGGCTTCTGCCCTGAAACAGGCACTGTATGCACAATGCTTGATGGGCAGCATGCTGCCATCCAATATCTGTTCCCGGTACATATTGGTCACAGGAACCTCTGCTGTTGGAATCAGGAAGTATTCTGTTCCTGCTACCTTGAATGCATCTTCTTCAAATTTAGGCAGCTGGCCCGTGCCTATCATGCTGCGCCTGTGCACCATAAAAGGCGGGAATACTTCCTGGTAGCCATGCTTATAAGCATGTAAATCAAGCATAAAGTTGAATAATGCTCTCTCCAAACGAGCACCCAATCCCTTATAGAACGTAAAGCGGGTGCCTGTTACTTTTGCAGCAGAGGCAAAGTCCAGGATGTCAAGGCTCTCACCAATATCCCAATGAGCTTTAGGCTCAAAATCAAATTCAGCAGGAGTGCCCCAGCGGCGTACCTCCTTGTTGTCAGCATCAGATGCACCTATAGGCACAGACTCGTGGGGGATATTAGGCAGTGTCAGAAGAATGTCATTGAGCTTCTCATCCACTTCCCGCACTTTTTCATCCAAGCCTTTAATTATATCGGATACTCTGCCCATTTCAGCTATAAGGTCGTTTGCATCCTTCTTCTCTCTTTTTAACCGGGCTATTTCCTGGGATACGGTATTCCTCTTGTTTTTTAATTGTTCAACCTCTTGAATAAGCTCTCTTCTTTTCTGATCCAAAGCCAGAAATTCATCCAGGCTGACCTGTGAATGTCTCTTTGCCAGTGCTTCACTGACAGCCTCCGGATTGGAACGAATAAACTTGGCATCCAACATATAAAGCACCTCCAAAACAAATAAAAACCCGTCCCGTCAGGGACGAGTATTATAACCCGCGTTGCCACCCCGGTTAAGGATATAAAATATATCCTTCACCTCAAGCCGGTATAACGGTCCGGTCCGGTAATGCCTACTGACTTAACTTCAGCACACAGCTCCAGGATGGATTCAGTTGGACCCTCTGCCGGTTTGCACCAAACACCGGCTCTCTGAAAGAAAAGCCTCAACTTACTATTTCCTGTCATTGCTTTTCTAAATATTATACAACAATCATTTTAATATGCAACTATTTTTTCTTATACGATTGAAATTATTCATTCATCTGGCTAAATTTGCCGTATAAACTCCAAATGCCAAGGCAAACATAGAAATATCAAGAAGCATTTCAGACTCATGAAAGGAGAACCGGCATGAATAGACTGGATGTCCTTGCTCAGATTGGAGATATCAAGGAAATTGAGTATCGGAACACCTTAGCCATTACCAGCATCATTGAGGTTCTATTGGAAAAAAACATTATCAGCAGAGAGGACATATCCAAAAAAGCCGAGGAACTGGATAAAATGGCTTTTCAGGAGACTAATGACTTTGATATATCGATATAAAATTCGGCAGAATGCAAAAAGAAGCTTTATTATTTAAGCAAATACCCTTTACTCTTAAGGACTTCTTCAATTTGATCCAATGCTGTTTCCGAATCTGCTTCAACAGTGTGCAGGTGAACTCCCTCTGTAAGGGCCGACAAAGGTTCTGCTTCCTGTTTATGCATAGCTGTAAGAAAGCATGCAACATCTTCTCTGGTTGACATCATAAGCCTGGCCTTGAACTCACCATAAACAGGGTGTTCGATGATGACATCCAGTATCTTGCCGCCAAGATCTACAATGCTGTTGAGTTCATCTTCCATCTCATTATAGCCATGCTTGACAGCAAAAACCCTGGTTATCCTCTGCGGCCTGCTGGCGCGAGGCATTATATAGCCCTGAGGCGTAGCAATGATATCATAACCAGCTGCTCGCAAAACAGCAATATCCTGTACTATGATCTGTCTACTGACATTATACAGCTTTGCCAGGTATGTGCCAGTAAGAGGTACATCACTGCGTTTTATAGCAGAAAGCATCCTCTCTCTTCGCTGTTCCGATGTCATCTTATCCCCCCTTGCATTATGATTTTCGCCTTTTTATTAAGTACTCTTCTTTCTCAATTAAGTATATAAAAAACAGACCGGCATTTCAACCGGCCTGTTCATTATGAGCTTAAATCACTATTATCTCCGTTCGCTATTATGTTCACTGTATATAGCTAATTGGTTATTGCTGCATTTTATCAACCATAATACACGAAGCACAATCGTCATCCAAGGCAACCTGAGTGTTGCCTACCTGCAAGACCCAAGTAGGAAAACGCTGTATCACACCCACCTGCATCCCCGGCAGAATTCCTAAAGCCATAAGCTTTCGCGTTCTTTGCGGCTTGGACATGTCCAAAGCACGTATTATTCCCTTTTCACCCTTTTTCATAGACATTACATTGCTATTATTACCCATTAGCCTTTCTCCCCCAACCTTTAAGCTTCTTTAACCACTTAGGCTCTTCCGGCATTTCAAACCCGCAGTTTGGGCATTTTATATTTCTGCAATTGCCCTTAAACGGACAACCGCTGCAGCCTCTCTGAGCTGTTTCCTCTTCAATTGGGAATCCGCAAAAAGAACATTTTATCATGCCAATACCCCCAGCATATTGAGCAGTGCATTCAGCAAGATGCCCACAATGAAGGCGAAGGGAAATATGATAGCAACCATGCCGAGTGCCATCTTCCAGCCCCGTTCTTTTATCATCATGGTAAATTGGGCGACACATGGCACAAACAGTGTTAATGTTGCTGCAGCTACTACCAGCTGTCTTGGGCTCAGCAGACCGGCAGATTGCAGGTCATAAAGGCCTGCAGCTCCGTAATCCCTGCGGAAAAATCCAAACACAAAGGATTCTGCGGTTTCAGGCGGCAGATCCATCCATACAAGTATCGGCTGAACAAGCAGCAGCAGCTTCTGGAATAGTCCGGTCATATTACCTACCCAGATTATTACGCTGCCCAAAAGGAACAAAGGAAGAATCTCAACAAAATACCATTGCATTCTGCTGAATGTTTTTGCCAATACATTAGACAGTTTCGGTATTCGAAGAGGAGGTACCTCCATATAGAAGTTTGTTTGGTCTCCGGGAACAACCTTGGCTGTCAGATATCCTATCAGCAGGAAAACCAAAAGCATTAGTATTATCCATATGAGCATGGCCGCAGGATACCCTGACAATAGCGACATAATTACTCCTAATTGTGCTGAACAGGGAATAGTCAAGGCAAGCAGGAATGTGGCAATTATTCTCTCCCTCTTGGTTTCCAATGTCCTGCTGACCATGGTTGCCATGGTGCCGCAGCCAAAGCCAAGAGTCATTGGAATAACCGCACGTCCGCTTAGACCGATTTTCTTAAACAGCCGGTCAATTAACAGCGCCAGCCGGGGAAGATATCCGGAATCCTCTATTACTGAAAAAATCAAAAAGAAAAATCCTACAATGGGCAGGATAATTGCTACTGCATAACGCAGGCCCATGGTTATAATGCCGTAATCTAATCCTATTAACTCCTGTATGGGCTTCCAGGGGATATAAGCAGTGACTAAATTATTTACCCACGGATTGATATAACCCTCAAAAAGTTCACCCTCAAGAAAATCCACAACCTCTCCGGCGCCAAGGACACCCACAAACTTGTATAGTCCAAAGTATAAAACCAGCAGCAGGATGGGTATTCCAGTCAGCGGCTGAATGGTCAGCTTGTTGAGTATTTCACCAAATCTGCTGCTGCCGGCTGTATTCTGAACTACAACCTTGTCTGTCACCCTGTTGGCCCATTCCTGTCTTTCCATAGCGATAATATAGTTCAAAGGCTGTTCAAAGGACTGCTTGGTTTCCTGAATTACCTGATAAATTTTTTCTAACCTCTCACCCTCCTGTCTGCCTACCCGGTCCAGGATCTCTTCATCCTCCTGCAGCAGCAGCAGAGCTATTTCTCTTTTTGATATGTTATAGGCAGACTTCAGCAAGTCCTCCATTTTCCTTATAGCCTGTTCAAGTTTGTCGTTATATCGAAAATTAAGCAGCTGGCCTTCCATGTTTAATGATCCTCTCCCTCAACTTATCCATGCCTTTGTTCAAAGCTGCAACCGTTGCTACAACCGGTATGCCAAGCATTCGCTCCAGTTCGTCGGTATCAATTTTCATTCCCAGTCTTTTTGCTTCATCCATAACATTGAGGACCAATATGACCGGCAGTCCGGCTTCATACAGCTGAAGCGTCATAGGCAGCATGCGGCAGAGGTTCTTTGCATCAATAACGTGCAAAACAACATCAGGCTTTTCTTCCAGAATCAGATTCCTGGTAACTCTCTCCTCATCTGTTATAGGCATCATGGAATACATTCCGGGGGTATCAATTATGCCGTAAATAGTATTGCCTATTCTCCCCTTCCCCTTTGATACCTCTACTGTGGTACCCGGATAATTTGAAACCGTAACATACATTCCTGTCAGCTTATTGAAAATAACGCTTTTGCCGACATTAGGCGTACCAATCAGCATAATCTTGGGCAGATGATCTACTGATTGCTGTGCCTGGGTATGGCAGCCTGCTGCGTTTGTTTTTCGATTTTTTGAAAAGCTTTTGCTAAAAGCGGAAATGATTGCATTTTTCATATTGCGCCCCCTTACTTACCCTTACCTTCTTGCTAATGAAAATCATTATCAGTTATAATGCATATTTATATTAGTTTTTTCACGGCTTGTCTATGTACGCCATATTTATATTTTATTAATACTATCTTTAGCATTAATGAGAATCATTATCAATAGCTTGCAATTTTATTATACTCCCCTTGCAAAGAATTGTCAACGAATTAAGCATGCAATGTATAAATTTTTCCTATCGGGCTAAAATTTAGACTCCAGGAGTTATTTAGCAACAATAATCGGAGAGGGTAGCATGAAATTAAAAAGGTTTTTGTTGATGCTGCTTATATTCTGTGCAGCATGCTTGGTTACAGCTGACTTGTATTTTATATTCTTTTATCAGCCTCCTGCTAAAAAACCTCAAGAGTATTCACCTATTGTCATTGGCGGTACTGACTATGAAGAACAGCACAGCGAATGGGAAGCCCAAACTAATGATCCTCACATTGAAGCCGGCTCATCTATTGAGTCTGACATTTATGTGCGCGATATTCCCATTCCGCTGGATTCACAAATGCAGGATCATCTTGCGCTGTTTAGAAGTAAAGCGAAGCTGCTGAACCAGGAATTCCCTGATTCTTTTCTGATATCAATGAAAGGGTCAGAAAAAACTATTGCTCTTACTTTTGATGATGGCCCAGACTTAAGTTCTACTGCGGAAGTTGTGGAAATTCTGAATAACTACAAAATACCCGGTACCTTTTTCTTACTGGGACAGCAGATGGCAAGGTATCCTGAAACCATAAACTTAATTCTTGAAGGCGGACATGTTATTGCCAATCACAGCTGGAGCCACATAAGACCAACAGAAGCCAGCCTGGAAGAACTAATGGCTGAAATTGATAAGACCCAGCAGGAAATTGCCAAATATGGTGTCAGCACTAAATTGTTCCGTCCTCCCTATGGGCTGGTTGACCGGACACAAATGCCTGCCTTAATTGATGCAGGATATGATGTAATATGCTGGTCCATTGATTCCATGGACTGGTATTTTGATAAAGCTGAGCAAATTGTTGAGTGTGTGGTTTCAAATGCTCACCCCGGAGCCGTTGTTTTGATGCACAGCGCAGGCGGCCGGGACAACAGGAAAGCAGCAATAGAAGCTCTTCCTGTTATAATTGAGACCCTGTTGGATGAAGGATATCGTTTTGTAAAGCTGGGAGAGTAAAAGACCTGATTCCGGCCCTTAAAACTTAATAGTATATAGCTGATGCTTGTATCAAACTGCATACGAATATGGTAGAATTAACTGGAGAAATACAGCATCCAGCGAAACGGAGGCCGGAATCATGCAGCATGTAGAAACTGAGCTGAAATATTTATTAGACAAGGATTCCTTTTATTCTCTTTATCAATATCTAAAGCAAAAAGGAATTAAACCTGAGCTTACCAGACAAGTCAACTACTATTTCTCATCCTCCCTTAGCCGGTTAAAAACGTATTCATCCAGTACCCGTATCCGCTATGTTCAAGGCAGATGGGAATTAACATGCAAAGTATTGATTAATGAAACTATTTCTGATGCAGTGCAGAACTGCTATGAATATAATGCTGTTATCAGCCGTGAGAAGGCAATGGATTATATTAATCACGGTTTGTCAAAGGAAGAACAGGTAAAATTATTTGGCAGCATGTTTCAGACTCATAACCTGCCTCAGGCTGATATGCTTTGTTTTGGTCACCTGCGAACTGCCAGGTTTTCCTTTAATGTAAAAGAAAACCTGCCTCCCCTGCTGCTGGACTGCAATAGATATTTAGATTTATGTGATTATGAGCTGGAATGGGAACTGAAACAGGTTCAGATTGCTGATGAGCTGCTTCAGAATATGTTCAATGAGTTGGGCATTAAGCCTGTTGGCAGCATGAAACCGAAAGTAAAACGATTCTTTGACCGCTTATGGGATTTAAAAAACTAGACCTGTAACCTTCTATATGCAGGATAAAAAGATCGCTAACGCAGTCTTTTAGTCTACTTAAAGCGTTAGCGATTTCTCTTTAGGTACTAAACGATTATTAACTGAACTCCATATTTTATTTGGCCGGTTAAAATAAAAAAATAAAAATTTATATGCAAAAATAGGGATATTTGAATTGTATTACTAATGAGGGGGTGCATCAATGAATGAATCGCTGCATACCAACGATTTTATTAATAAGGCTGTTTCTCAGTATGCAGACATGCTTTTTAGGGTATGCTTCACTTATTTGAACAATGTACAGGATGCTGAGGACATAGCTCAGGATACCTTGCTGAAATTAGTGGAAAAGCAGCCGGTATTTGAACATGAGGAGCATCAAAAGGCATGGCTTCTGAGAGTTGCAGTAAACCTCTGCAAAAACCGCCTGCGTTCTGCATGGTATCGAAAAAAACAGCCTTTGAACAAGAACGATTTTTTAAACAACATTGAAAGCAAAAACCCCCTTACATCGGAGGAGTTTAATGTACTGCTTGCAGTACAAAAATTGCCGCTAAAATACCGCAGTGTCATCCACATGTTTTATATTGAAGGCTATTCAATATCAGAAATCAGCAGCATTTTGAAACGGAAAGAATCTACCGTAGGTTCGCAGCTCCACCGTGCACGAAAGATTCTAAAATCCATGCTGAAGGAGGATTTCGATGAATAAGGATGTTTATATATCCGGTATGAACAAACTGAAAGCAAGCAAGAGCTTTCATGCAAGATTGGAAAAATCTCTAACCCAGCCTTACAAGCAAAAAATGAACTATCGCAAAACCTGCTTTATCCCCGCGTTTTTCGTTATGTGTTTATTACTATTTTTATGTATTAATCAGATAACAACATTGTTAAATAATCGGGCAGACAGCAATTGGATCACAAATGAGCCGCAAGCATCTGATAAACATGCATCAAACAATGGTAAAGACAAATCACAGGATGAATTCAGAATAATAGGAAAAAGCGATGCTGAAGCCAGCTATATTGCAGTAGTTTATATTGACGGGTTTGCATATGAACCCTCGGAATGGCTTAAATACTCTTTAAACCTGTCAGATGATACGGATTATAATGCCCTGAAAGGAAAGAAATTAGGTGAGGTAACTCTTGACCTGAAAGGCAAAAAATATAAGGGAACACCGCCTGATTTTTCAAGCACTTACGATATAGGCACAGAGATCTATGAAATAAAGAATGTTGATCCGACATGCGCTGTTCTTGTGAACTTGCATGGCAATTATGAAATATTCTACCGTGAACGAAAATATGTTTCCAGCATTTATGAGCCTATTGGTTTGTCCATGTCAGAGGTATTTAACATGCTGTCCGACCACCCTGAAATTATCTCCGTTGAACTTCGCAGCGGTGAAAATGGATCATGGATGGCTACGTCAGAAGATGAAAATCTCTTAGCACTGGCAAATAAAGAACTTCCTCAGCGTACTATTCTAAATTACGGTGAAATTGATAAGAATCCCTATGACTACAGTTATCGGATTCCCCTTAATTTGATTTTTGCAGACGGGAGAGCTTTAAATATCCAGGTTTACCCTGCTGTCAGACTGGCATATGCTTTTGGGGGATATATTCCCGTTTCAGAAGAGTTGTGTGATGCATTTAAAGCACTGTACAAACAAGGCAGTCCCTATCCGCTAATTTCGGATTTGATCCCCTATAATGAGGAGCAAATATCTTATCTGTATCTGAAGAATCATACAAACGGGGATGAAGTAATTTGCGAAAACCCGCAATGGTCTGCAGCCGGGTTATACGCTATACTTTCCTATTATCGGGTGGAAGAAACAGCAGCAGGTGACAGCCGGCTGGTTATGACAGCCATATTAGGCAAATCAGAAACAGATAATATTACAGTAAACTTTTATGAAACAGCAGAAAAAAGAATTATTACTGAAATTCAAGGCATTTTTTACAAGCCGGTTCGTGGTCAGCTAATGTTTAAAAGCCTGGACAGCTATTTATACAATAACACCGATCTATGAATGTAAAACTCCAGTATCCTGATGCATGATGCAGAAAACTCAATGATTCTTCGACCATCTTTATAGGTATCTGAATTGATAGGATATTCAAAACTATAGGTCCAAGTATAAGCTTTTAAAATTAAAACCCTGGAGCCTGAAGCAGAATGCCGGTAATAACTGCTGCCTTTATCCAGGGTTTTTTTATGGTTTAGATAAACTTCTGAAAAATCTATATAACTTCTAAATGATCAGGATGCAGGTTGGAATTGTATGGCAGGTGCGGTTCAGCCTGATACCAATAAGCCACTGAGGCTATATCATCTTTCAACGGCAGGTATCTTCCTTCAGAACGCCAGCCAAGGGCTTGAATAGTAACCCTTAAATCGCTTTCAAATCTGATGGGATCCATTACATGGAATCGGTACATTCCAAAGCGCAGGTTTGCCCTGTTTAGGTTGTCAGTCTTGCATATCTGGTGCATTCCAAGGAACGGTGTCGTGTATGTTTCATACTGCCCGTTTACATGCCAGCACCAGGCACCCCCAAAGTAGTCTTCAGTTCCGGTGCCGCAGATAGTCGGGAAGTCAGTATCTCCGTCCATGTAAAACTTGATTTCACCTTCACCGAACCAGTTGTTGTTATTTGCCTGCCAAGCCAGATATGTACCTACATAATGACCCGTTCCTTCTATTCTGTCGACAATTACATGGTCCTCCATGTATTTAAGAGGATTGCTTCTGTTCCATTTTGCATGGAAATAAGCAGCATTTTCCGGAATTTCGGTCAGCGAATAATTCACCTGATAAAAAAAGCCTCTTATTTCGCGATTGGTTAAGTTTTCAACAGTTATCCTTGCAGACTTTCTGAAAGGCATTTCCCAATAGCTGTTCATACCGCCCATGGGGTTTACCGATATTGGGAGCGCATTTACATGTGCATATTCACACCAGCCATTGCAGAAGAAATCACCATACGGTACTTCCACAGACGGATGCTCTTCATCATCCCAATACATCCTTAGAACTAAGTTTCTCCATTCCTTAACGTTTACTGTCATCCATATATGCTGAATGACTCCTGGTCCTTCTATTTCAGCAACTGTAAATATTTCCTTGGGCTGCAGGTGTACGCAGGGGGAAACCTTCCAGCCCTGTCCCAACTCACGGGCAGCATGAGCACCGGCTCCGTCAGTTGCCATTCCGCCTTTGCCTTTTTCACCTTTAAAGTTCTCTGCACTGATAGAGCGGCTGACTGCTTTTGATAGCAAGGATAAGTTACCCAGACCCATGCCTAATCCACTGAACGACATACTATTACCTCCATATCTTTTTTGTGCACTCTCAAAAACCGAGAGCAAATTATATGACTCATTTAGTTTTATTTTATAGATTTAGCAAATAGTTAGCAAGAAGCCTTTTGTCCTTGTCATAATAAAAGAAGCGCATATAAGGTTATGCGCTAAACTTAAGGGAAAAGAATACGGATGTATGGGAAAGCCGGTAAGCTGTTCATCAGTTAATGTATTTGAACAGCTTTTCTGTTTCATTTGTATATTTGTCAACAAATTCATTAATCCTGCTGCGCAGCTCATCACCGGCTTTATTGTCAAGACGAGTCATCTCTGCCAGCTCATCATCGGGTTTTTCTATAATCTCTCTGCTGATCACCATTAGTTCATCATTGATCTCCTTCAGCAAGAGCTCCAGCTGTTCCTTTTCCTCAGGGGCAGCCTTGGAGTCAGAATAATGCAGTTCCTTGAAAATCAGATCATAGCTCCATATCAGCAGATCATACATTTTTGTATGGAGACGGTCGTTGTATTTGAAGGGAAAATTGTAGCAGGTCTGATTTACATAGAGTACTAATCCATTATTGTCTCCAGGTTCCTTTACCCGGGGATCAAAATAATAATCTTGCACAAAGTCCGTCATGCGGTAAAGCTCATACCATTCCTGTCTTGCTGCAGCCGCAGCCTCCACTTTTGCCTTTTCCAGGCTTTTGTAGCTCTGAATAGACACTATTATTCCGGTAAAAAGAATAAACAGTACTATCCAGGCCGTTCGTCGAAGACTGCGCAGCTCTAATAAACAGGCTGTTTCATCTTTTTTCCTTATATTTCGGATAAAATGAATAATAACATATGAAATAAAGCCCACCAGCAATGCAAAAAGCGGGAGCAGCACCCACCTCCAGCCTAAATCATCCAGCAGCGACGGAATATAGCCAAGATAGTATGTGTTCCTCCAAATCAGCAGGCCTGATATTATGGCCATAACAACAGACGCTGCATATAAAAATACAGTATTTGTGATTTTTCTTTCGAGTTTTCTTTTATTCTCATTAGACAGCTGTTCATAGTAATTTTGAACTGCCCTGTCCATCTCTTCCTTTGTCAATCCGTCTATTTTATAAAACTGCAGTTCTACATCTGCTGCCGGAAGCGGCCTGTCTTCTGCAATTTCATTTAGAATTTTTCCAAGATCCTTAATAGATGAAACAGAACTAAATTCTACCTGCTGCAGCCGTTCCATCACTTGAGCCTTAAACTCAAGATCTGCCGAGGTCTTTTCCTGATACTTAATCAAAACTTCAGGAATCCTCTCCGGGTTATTCTGCATGATAGCAATATCGGAAATGGAAAACTCCAGCTTTCTTAGCCCTGCAATCAAATTCAGGCGTTCTACATCCTGGTCTGTATAATTGCGGAAAATCCTGCCGTTGATTTCTGTTTGCTCAGGATGGATCAATTCTTTTTCTTCATAGAACCGGATTGTCTTTTCGGTCAGGCCTGTTATCTGGGATACTTCTTTAATCTTCACAGCTTTCAGCCTCCTCTGTACCCTAACCATAACATATTCCCTAAGGGAATATGCAAGTGTTTTTTTATAAAAAGTATAATTTCCAGAATAGAGGCTATTTTGAAGATATACATTTATTCCCTTTCACAACCCAAAATAACAGGCACGGAAGCTCTCATAGCTATTGCCTGCTTATCCTGCCCTGTATTTTACTATATATAATTTTTTAGGTATTCAATGCTTTGATCTGCCCAGTCTTTTTCCTTCTGCACCGTTGAATTGATATCACCTGCATAGGGAGTCCACAGCTCAAGAATTATATTGGGATCCTTTCCATGCTTTCTAATTTCCGAGATTGCATAATCTAAGTTCAACTGCCCTTTGCCGGCAGGAGTTCCCGATATTTCAAAGCCCATCATATGATTGAGCCGCTGAATTTTAAAGTCTTTCATGTGCAGATTTACGGTGTACGGAGCCAGTTTATCAATTACATAGTACAGGCCTTCCAGAGCACCAAAGGAATTCACCGTATCCATACAGATCCCCAGCCATGGAGAATTGATTTCTTCCACAAGGCTGACCAGTTCAGCAACCTTATGCCGCTCGTGGTTCTCCACTGCAACCTGCACCCTGGCTTTCTCAAATTCCGGCATTACTTCACGTAACAATTCTGCTGCTTCACTGATGCTGACATAAGCATTGTTTTTCTGAAGTATGGTGCGCAGGAAATTAGAGCCTAAAAAGGTGCATATTTCAAGATATTTTAAAAGGTGTTCCGGCTCAACTCCCCTTGTCCCAATCTCCAGTTGTATTCCCAATTGAGCAGATAAATCGCGAATTGCGGTCAGCTCTTCACGGCTTAGGGTATGCAGAGGAATATTGTCACATATCTGGACAACCTTTACACCATATTCATAGGCTTGTTTCAACAGGGCAATTACATCCATAGGGTTGTCCGGTTTCGGATAACCGGGTACCCCTATAGCCCAGGTAAATGTATATGTGCTTATGCCAAGCTTCATTTTTTACTATCCTTTCATGAAAGCCATTATTGCCCTCTTCATCAAGCAAGCTTTAGAGAGAAGACTTCTGTAACTGTCTTATAAAATACCTGCTCACGATCCGCTTCATTCTTGAAGACCAGATTGTACTTCTGCAGTTCAACAGGCAAATTTGCCAGCATATCAGACGAGAACATGATTTTGGATGCGCCTACCTGCTTGTACATGCCCTCTAAATTCATAACAGACACCCAACTGGGTTCCAGATATACATTATCATACCGGAGTGCAAGATAGATGGCTGATGTTATCATATTGGCCCCGCCGCCATGAGCAAGAACTACCTTCACATCAGGAAATGCCTCAATAGGCTTGGCAATCTGCATCGGGTCGGCAAAGGGTACCCCGGCACCTGTGTGTACCATCACCGGAACACCTAATTCCCGGGCAACCTCAAATACCATTATGGAATCCTTATTCGATGGATGTGCGGCATGAGCTATGGGTGTTAACTTAATCCCCACAAAGCCCAGCTCTTTAATACAGCGTTTTGCTTCTTTCTCATAGTCCTCCCGGTAAAAGTGTGGATTCATTGACATCATGCCAAAAAACCGGTTGGGATAGGCTCGCGTCATGGCAGCAATTCTATCATGAATTGCCATGGTATCCTTTATATACATGCGGGGTATGAATGGCTGTATTATCCCGCCATAAACGCCATATTCATTAAATGTATCGATAATTTCCTGCTCTGTTTGCACTTCATCAAATACACAGTCTTCTCCCAGGTGAACATGGGCATCCAGTATTCTCATCGTTATT
Organism: Clostridiales bacterium; assembly: GCA_012842605.1. GTDB lineage: Bacteria > Bacillota > Clostridia > Caldicoprobacterales > DTU083 > DUSN01. The sequence goes on along the minus strand of DUSN01000014.1, from coordinate 5,157 downwards.
CCTCCTCTTCAAGGCAGGCATATTTTAATGGATCTTTATTTATTTTTTGTTAATCGAATCGGTAATCTTCATAATGCTTTCTGTAACAAAGTCTTCATTGACCATGGTTTCAAGCCAATTGTCTTTGAAAATCCTGCTCATGGCTTCGTTCAGCGCCAAGATAGCACCATCGGAATACCTGGCATCTATCAAACCAAATGTTATGGCAAACTGAACACGCAAATGGCCCATCAAGAATGAGTATAGTGCATCAGCAGGCACGCCCTTTGCAACAAAGGCTTCATATGCCTGCTTCAGGGCATAAACCAAAGGCGCACTGATGGATTCTACCAGACCGGGCTCACAGAATCCCATTTGCTTTACTGTAACTCTGAAGGCAGTTCCGACGGGAGCAAAGATAACCCTTGCAATCTGCTCTCCTTCTGCATAGAAATGCTCATCACCATGGTATAACGCACAGGATACATCCTGAGTAGCTTTGCCGCCAAAGAAATCAAGATTTCCGTCCTCATCCCGTTCTGTATTGAATAGATAAGGATGATGGGGATGAACCACAAAATATCCAATGTCGTCACGGATAGGCATAACTCCCGCATAAGCGGCTGCCGGATCCAGCCCAATGACCATTGCTCCGGGCTTCATCAATGGTATTATATCTTTAGAGAGCTTTCCTATCAGAATATCCGGTATGGACAGCAGCACATAATCTGCCTGCGGTACAATTTCCTCCATTTTAGAAATGGTATTGATACCTATTGCCTTAAGCCGTTCAATGGATGCTTCATTTACTTCACAGAAATAGGCATCATATCGTTTAGCATCCATCAGTTTTTTGCTGACCCGGCAGCCCATTTTACCGCCAGCACCAATAACAACAATCTTCTTCATATTTCACGTCTCCAAATCTACTATTTTTATATTCTCTAAGCATAAACACTGAGCGTTCTTTAAAGCCAATCTCACTTTGTAAAAACATTCCCGGCATTACTTTATAAATTAAAGTTAATTGAGCATCATTTCATTACATATTTAACTCACATCGTATTGCTTTCTAATTCAATGTGCATTATTGTGCATTTTATTTAATTTCAACTACAGCATTTCTTTTAGCTGATTCATAGGCGGCGAAAACAAGTTTTAAAGTTTTCAGATTATCTTTCCCGGTTGTTTCTGCCGGCCCCTCGTTGTTTAAGGCTGCCAGCAGATTGCGATTTGCTTCCACAATGGAGGTATGCACCACTTCATAGCGGCTGTCTACCCATGGATAGTATGGTATATTGATGCGTTTAGCAACAGTGGCTTCCCGGGTGGTAGTTCTCAGCCAATAATCAGGTGCCAGCTCAATTGAGCCTTGTTCCCCTTCAACATGAATGAACGTTTCCGGAAAACGGTCATGCTCCACCTTGGAGGCATAAGACAATTCCACAGTCAAATGCATTCCACTTTTCATTTTCATTGAGAGAGTAGCTACATCCTCACCCTTGATGTTTTTGTGTACCTTGGCAATTTGACAATACAAGGTTTCAGCCTCTCCAAACAGGAATCTGGCCACGTCTAAAACATGAACCCCGATGTCCGTTAGGATAAACTGCTCCAGTTCAGCCAAAAAAGGCTGATTGTCAAATACGGGAAAGCTGTTGGAATAGGTTATTCTGGCACGAAAAGGCTTTCCGATGATGCCTTCATCCAGCTTTTGCTTCAATGCACGGATCGGCAATTGCCAGCGCCAGTTTTCATGAATGTAAAAAGGAACGCCGGCTTTCTTGCAGCCGGACACCATACGTTCTGCTGCTTCCAAGCTGGGAGCCATGGGCTTTTGACAAATCACAGGGACTCCTTTCCCCGCTGCCAGCAAAGTGAACTTCTCATGAGTATCTACATCGGTAATGATATCCACAAAGTCAAGCTTTTCATTATCCAGAAGCTCCTCCACGGTATCATAAACCTTTGGAATGCCAAACCTGTCTGCTATTGCCTGAGCGCGGGATTTTGTCCGGTTGTACACAGCAACCAGCTCTACACCGCCGACTTCTTTCCATGCGGCAATTTGATACTGCGACCAGAAGCCGCATCCTATAACAGCAAATCGTTTCATATTATTAATCCCCCATGCTTTATAAACAAGTATTTTTGAAAATGTGTCTTAATCTTTCTGAGGATTATTACCTTTGTCAATATCAAAGATACACCACCATTCATCTATTGACTTTCTGGTAGCATCTATTGCCTTTGTTATATTCTTCTCTCTTATAGCCTCCAGGATTCCCTCATGAAGGGCTATTGCACGCATACCATTTTCTCTGTTTTCATAGGTTTTTGTTATATAAGGCTTGAATAATTCCATGGTAAAACCATAGATTGCCTCTATTAAAACATTATTGGTCGCTTTCCCCAGCGCTGCATGAAATTTCAGATCATATTCAAGCAAGTCCTTCTTATCGCTGCCGGATGACGCTTCGAAGGCCTTTTTCATATCACTATGGACTTGTTCAAGGTTTTCCAGATGCTCTCTGTCAGCATTTCGAATCACAAGTGTTACAATCTGCGTTTCCAGAAGTTCACGCAGTTCTGCCATTTCCCGTGAATTTGCATCGCTTAGGATGAGCCTTAGCAGAAAGGGATCAACAATGGATTTGCTGTTAGGCGCAGCAATATAAGTGCCATCTCCTCTTTTTATCTCCACAATTCCAAAAGCTGACAGGATTTTCATGGCTTCCCGGACAGGTCCTCTGCTGACCTTCATGCTCTCAGCCAATGCACCTTCACTGGGCAGCATGTCTCCTGGCTTTAGCTTCTTTTCCAAAAGCAGGTTCTTTATGGTATTAATAACATAATCCACTGCGGATTCTCTTTGACTGGGCGGAAAAATGTCCAAGTTCTGCATAGCTTGCCATTCTTCTTTCTTTTTTCATATTGATTATATTCCACTATAAAGGTTAAGCTTTTTTTATCTTCCCAATGGTATAGTTCAATTCTTTACATATCATACTTAAAAAAATAAATTTTATATACCGTGTTAATGATCAAACGTAAAACATCTTATGTCTTACATGTATATAATAAGACCGTTCACAGATAAATTCAAGTAACAATTTAAGTAAAATTGCTCATTTTTAGAAATAAAAACCCTATGCCAAGTGTCTTAGCATAAGGCCCTTTCTTAATGCGGCAGCAATCTGCTCTTCCGGTCAGTCGCAAATTCTTTTCTTGAATAACTGAATGATTTATTTCTGCAACTTAATAATTAACAGATAATAACTTTTTTGGGTTCATATTTTGTTTTAACATCTCATTTAAACTATTAAAATCTTCACATGGAACATCTTTCTTGGAAATTATTGAAATATAACATTTCCAACGATTTTTATGGTACAAATTGTATTCCTTCGCTTGGTATATTAAAATCCTTCACCCGCTCCAGGTAAAACCTGATGATCCTGTCCTCGAAAATCTCCTCTGATGCATCCGGGAAATTACCCATTTTGTCATTCCATTCTATGTACTCCCTTGCAGCCTGAATAAGAGGCTTTTCCCATTTAAAGTCAGGAAAATCTGCTTTGAAGTTTTCCATAGAAAATGCCACATTATACCGGGTAACCTCTTCCAGGAGCGTCGGCTTTATCCCATCGCATTCTATTTTAAGGATTAAGTCAGAAGGAATATGTATGATATTTGGCTTGACTCCTAATGCATTTGCAAACAGATAAATATAGTCGTCATGGGTCATATAAGACTCACTGCCGCAAGTATAGCTTTTGCCAATTGAGATTTCGCTGTCCACCAGCCTTGCAATCATCCTCCCGGTGTCATAGGCGGCACTTGGGTGCATTAGTGTTGTACCGTCCCCCGGCACAAGCACCGGCATTCCTGCCCGGAGCCTGGGAATCAAGAACCTGCCGCCGGCACGGGAAAGCGCCGTGATAGCAAAGCGTTTACCCATCGAATACGAAGGCCTTGCCACTGTAAGGGGAAATCCTGATGATTCATACCGTTCCCATAACAGTTCCTCGCATTTTCTTTTGTCTGCAGCATAGCGGCAATTAGGTTGATTGAACGGATCATTTTCCGTCATTGGTATCTTAGAAAGCGGGTATCCATATACGTCACAGGTACTTATGAATATAAACTGCTCTACCCTGCCAAAGGCTATATTAAGCATGTTCTGTGCCTGTTCGGGAGTAAAGCAGATAAAATCAATAACAATATCAGGCTTAAATGACTCAAAGGCCTCTTTCAGGCTTTCATAATTGTTTCGGTCGCCATAAAACATTTTTACATAATCTGTTATTCCTTCATCATCCGATCTGCCCGTCCGTGTGAATATTCCTAATAAATACCGCCTGTCCAGCAGTTCCAGTGCTGTACTCGATGATATATTGCCCGGTCCTCCTATAAAAAGTACTCTTCTCAATTTTATAGCTCCCTTCATTTGCTATATTATCTTTAAGTTTTCAATTCTTTTTAATATATTTTACCATAGCAATCGATTGATACTTAACAAAATCAATTACATATTAAACAATCGTAATATACCAGAACCTTACAGTATTAATAAATATTTGTTAGTATATTAATTAGCAAGAGTTTTTTATTTATTTTATCCCAAGAAACACAGATTATTAGTATACCGTCATTAAGCATTTAATATATAGTTCCAGCATGTTCCGAGAAAAAATAATTTTGCACTAATGACACGAAATATCAATGGTAATATAAAATATTAACTATTCATTTTAAAGGGGCAACAGATACAATAGATTCGTCAATTAAAGAAAATATAATAATAACTCGCCTAAGCGAGGTAATCAAGACAGATAATATTTATGAGCCACCAAATGTACTTAGTTTCTAGATAAAATAAAAATCGCACGCCTCAGCGAAATAATAGATAAATATAAATTTAGGTACCATTGATTACTTTTATATAATGAGGTTTTTATTCGAAGAGAATACAAAAATCATGCATCTTAGCCAGATAATGTATAAATAAAGCACATACACATAGCAAAAACCCTATGCTGAGAGTTTTAGCATAGGGTTTTAGATTGATCCGGCAGGGACCTACTCTCCCGGGCGGTCTCCCGCCAAGTACCATCGGCGCTGAAAGGCTTAACTTCTGTGTTCGGTATGGGAACAGGTGTGACCCTTTCGCCATTG
>DUSN01000013.1 GCA_012842605.1 Clostridiales bacterium | reverse complement strand
TTATTGTAATATTAAACTGAGCCATGGTTCATCCTCCTCGGTTTGGTATTTGTTGGGCAACTTATATTTTAACCGAGGTGTGAGCTTTGGCTCAACTTCTTTTTACACCATTATATAGACTTAATCTTGTTTTATTATGCGGGAAGAAAGCTTTTGTTGCTTATATGGGGCCTTGCTCACTACTTATACTGTCGGTCACGCATAAATAAGGTTCACAATACTGGATTTTGTTCTATTCCTAAGTCAGCTCTTGTAGTTGACTCCTTGATACAATCCATGTTCAGTCATATAATGCAGCAATCCTTGCAGAACATGTCGTTTATATGCACTCCATTTAGGTGCAACCAAATTCTTGCGATTTCCGTCACCGGTCACTCTATGGATAACCATATTTGGAGGCATTCTCGTTATTGCCTCAGCCACCCATTTTATATAGGTCGCTTCATCCAATAAAGGGAATGGTTTTTCCAGGTATTCTTTATACAATAGGCTGTCCTTCAATATATGCAGCATTGACATTTTAATGCCGCTTATAGGCTGGTTTGCTATATAATCAACTGTAGCCATGAAATCATCATAAGTCTCACCCATAAGTCCAACTATCAGATGAACAATGATTGGAATGCCAGCTTGATTTAAGCGTGCTACAGCATCTTCATAAACAGGCAGATCGTATCCCCTGTGAAATAGATCTGCTGTTTCTTGATGAATAGTCTGCAGCCCCAGTTCAACCCATAAAGGCTTGCTTTTTGATAAACGGTCAAGCTCTTTTAGTATAGTATTTGGGAGGCAGTCCGGCCTTGTACCTATTGAAAGTCCTGCAACTCTTTCATCTGAAAGAATTTCTTCATATATAGGCACTAAAAGATTAACCGGTCCATAGGTATTTGTAAAGGATTGCAGATAAGCAATGTATTTATTTGAACTGCATTTTGATGATACCATTTGGATGGCTGAATCAATTTTATCACGAATCTGCATAGAACCTGCTATAGCAAAATCTCCGGATCCGCTTGCAGAACAAAAGGTACAGCCGCCCACACCTTTTGTGCCATCCCTGGTTGGACAGGTGCAGCCAATATCTAACGAGATTTTATATACTTTGTCGCCAAAGATTTCACGATAGTATTGATTAACAGAATAATACGGTTTTTGATCCGGCCAGATTTTCATGTTGTATCTCATAAATTCCACTCCCAAGTGTGACTTCAAATATATAATAATCTTTTTATTATGATTCTACAAATCAAAAGCAAAACTAAAACATTGTTGACTTTTCTAAGAAATGTGATAAATATTAATTGTCGACATTTCTATAGATGAGACAATTTCATTTTGGGTGTGATAAAATGGAAAAATGTCTATTGTCTATAGATTGGGACTATTTTATCTATACCAAAAATGACAATTGGGGATCGTACATTGAGAATAAAAGGAGCCTGGTTGACCTTTGGTATAAAAGGTATATTCAAGAGAAGGCATTGGGAAGGGACATTAAAGAGTCATACAAGCTTTCCCCGGCATGGAACACATTCTGGAAGAGAATTGAGAAATATTTCATATATGCTAATGATATAAAAGCATATGTTTCAGATTCTCATGCCTTATCATATGAAATTGCGAAAGAAAATAGCTGCCAAATAGTCTGCCTGTTTGATTCCCATGCTGATCTTGGTTACGGCGGGCTTCCATCCCTGAACTTTGAAGTCAATTGCTCCAACTGGCTTGGAAAGCTCCTGAAAGATAAACAGATCAAAGAAGCCAACATTTTTTACAGTCCATATACGATAGAGAAGCCTGAGTATTTTAAGCAGATAAACAGTATATATAATATCAGATATTGTAGTTTTAGCCACTTGAATAAAAGCTTTAAAGTGTCGGCAGTTCATATATGCAGGTCTGGTGCATGGACTCCGCCTTGGCTGGATGATAAGTTCACCCAATTTATTGATGCAATGGGGATTGAATATGAAATAGCAGACTGTCCGGCAAGAAAGTGGGATACTGAGAACATCAGCTTGTCACACCAGATCAATTACTTAATGGCATGAGTGTTTCAGCATTGGGCAGCAGGCTTAAAGCAATTTATCTTATCAGGTAAGTGTTCGTTCAATGATGTGGAAAGCTATTTTGGAAAGTGCAAGTTCAGCGATTGCAGCCACCTGACTGAGCCGGGCTGTGCAGTAAGAGCAGCGATCAAGAGCGGCGAACTCCCGCACGAGCGTTGGGAGAGCTATCTGCAATTGAAGCGGGAAGCAGAATTTTCAGATGACAAAGCCGGTTATTTGCGTCATAAACAGCAATGGAATAAGGAAATTGCTAAAATGAACAAGCAGATGAAGAAAAAAGGAGGTTTTTTATGAAACAGGATATAAAAAGAAGAAGATATAAGCTTCTTGTTGATTTTACTATGGTTCACAGCTTTCTTACGGACATTTATACTCTAGATACATTGAACAGTTACCTTTTGCCGCAGTTTTTTGAGTATGCACATACTCATCCGTTTTTTAGCCACAAGCTTACGCATCGCTTCGGGCTATGGGAAAATAACGATAAGCTTGTAGGAGTTGCATGCTTTGAGATGAACATTGGGGATGCAAGCCATTTCATGATGTCAATTTGCCGGAAGGCTTTACAATTATATCTTTGGAAGATGAAAATGATTATAAAAAAATTAATGATTGCCTTTGGAAAGGATTTGATCATGGCGACAATCCTGATGACGATATTGACTGCAGGATACATATGCAAATCGGGCCAAATTTCAGAAAAGATCTGACAACTGTTATAAAGGCTCCAAATGGTGATTATGCGTGTTTTGCCGGGATGTGGTTCGATGTGAAAAACAAATATGCTTATCTTGAGCCTCTTGCAACTGTACCTATGTATCGCAGAATGGGACTTGCCACGGTCGCTCTTACAGTTGGTATGATGAAAACAAAAGAACTCGGCGCAGCTTATTGCTTTGGCAGTGTGCCTGAATTTTATACTGCTATAGGCTTTGAAACAATCTGCCACCGTGAAATGTGGAAAAAAGAATGGCATAGTAATGATAATTGCCCAGCCATTTGATATAATTTCTACCAAATTCGATACTCCAGGCTGAAGAAGGCTTTAAATTTAGCGAAAAAATACGAAATAAATATAGGGTATTTAAATTCTAGAGATTGGTATGATTATGCCGAAACCTAAAGCATATGCGGGTGAAGGGGGATACACATTGCCGATTAAGATTTTGATTGCTGACGACTCGGCAACTGACAGGCTTATCATCAAAAATATGCTCAGCGATTATTGCGTATTGACTGCCTGCGATGGCGTGGATGCTATTCGTATTCTTGAAGATCATGACGATATTAATTTGCTTATACTTGATATAAATATGCCGAATATGAACGGTTTTCAAGTACTGGAGTTCCTAAGAGAAAATGAGCGTTATAGTAAGCTGCGCACCATAATATTGACGGTTTATGATGAACTGGATAATGAAATAAGAGGGTTAAGGCTTGGTGCTGTAGACTATATCCGCAAACCGATTCAGATGGCTTCGCTGAGGGCCAGAATTGATGTCCATGTTGCACTTTTGCATGCAGAGGCAGCGCTGAAGCAGCAATTGGATGATCAGGCTCTGACCTTTGACATGCTTTTTGAACAAGCCCCTATCGGCATAGCAATTTCATATAGCTGTGATCCGGATTTTCCAGACAATGTCAATGTAAGAATCAACTCAAAGTTTGAGCAAATAATAGGGAGAACAAAAGAAGAGCTCATTCGTTTGGGATGGGCAAAGATAACTCATCCGGATGATTTGGAAGAAGACATTAAGAATTTTATGAGACTGCAATCAGGCGAAATCAAGATGTATTCTATGGATAAACGGTTTATCAGGCCGGATGGTTCTATCATTTGGGTACATATGATTGTTGCTCCGCTTGCTTTGTCAGATGACCAGCAATACAGCCATATCTGCCTGATCCAGGATATAACCGAACGCAAAGCTATTGAAGAAGCACTGAATGAGAGTGAGCGCAGCAAATCTGTTTTGCTTTCCCACCTTCCGGGGCTTGCTTACAGGTGTAATTATGATAGGGACTGGACAATGCAGTATGTCTCTAAAGGCTGTTTTAACCTGACGGGTTATCCCCCTGAGAGCCTATTGTACAACAGGGACTTGTCCTATAATGATATAATCTCTCCTGAATACCGCGAAGCCTTATGGAATGAATGGGAACGAGTCCTTGCGTCAAGGAAACCGTTTAGATATGAATATGAGATTATTACTGCCACCGGCGAGAAGAAATGGGTTTTTGAAGCGGGGCAGGGCATATTTAACGATAATGGTGAAGTGGAGGCACTGGAAGGAATCGTTCTTGATATATCAGATCGAAAAGCGGTTGAAGATGCTCTAAAGTACAATAATGAGCATGACAGGTGGACCGGGTTATATAATCGTGACTTTTTGATGTTATTGCTTGAAAAGGACACCGAGTTAAGGAAAAAGTCAAAAAAAGCATTTATTGGCATAAATATAAGCATGGTTCAGCTGTTGACAGCCAAATATGGATTCCAGTATTCTCAGAATTTGATAAAAAAGGCAGCTGAAGCTCTTAGTCAGCATAGCACTGAAAGTCGTCTTTTGTTCCAGGAGTGTGAGAATCGCTTTATTTTTTATCTCCCTGACTATAAAGACAAAAACGAGCTTGTTGAATTCGGCGCTGTAATTGCAGATACCCTGAGGTCTTTGTTCGTTACAGAAAGAATAGGCGGCGGGATTGGAATTCTTGAAATTGAGCAGAACCAAAGTGAAGTTGATATTGATTTGCTTCTCAGGAGACTGCTGATTGCCTCAGAAAGGTCTGTCAGCATGTTTGGAAAGGACTTTGAGATTTGTTTTTACAATGAAGAGCTGGAAGCCATAGTCAATCGTGAAAGAGATATTGTGGAAGCTCTCAGTGCCATAGCAGCTGATGATTATACAAATGACGACCTTTTTTTGCAGTATCAGCCGATTATGAATTTAAGAACAGGTTCAATATGCGGTTTTGAAGCACTGGCCAGATTAAGAACAGAAAAGCTTGGGATAGTATCACCTTTGGAATTCATTCCGATAGCCGAGAAAACAAAGCTTATTCTTCCTATTGGTGAAAAAGTATTTGTTAAAGCATTTAGTTTTTTAAAAAAGCTCAAAGAGCTTGGTTATGATGGCATAAGCGTGTCAATAAATACTTCGGTTATTCAGCTGTTAAGTCCTGATTTCACAAGCAAGCTGTTTGAATTAATAAATGATATGCAGGTTACTCCGAACAATATCTTTATTGAGATCACGGAATCGGTCTTTGCCTCTGATTATAATATCATTAATAAAATTATTAAAAAACTGAGGAGCGCTGGGCTGCAAATAGTTATAGATGATTTTGGTACCGGATATTCCTCCCTGTCCAGAGAGAAGGAGTTAATAGTTGATTGCATGAAAATTGACAAGTATTTTATTGACAACCTGTTGTCTGCCGATCTGAGTAAAGCAATAACAGGCGATATCATTTCGATAGCCCATAAACTTGAACAATACACAATTGCTGAAGGAGTTGAGCATGATATCCAGCTTCAGTATTTAAAGGAGCATAACTGCGACAGGATACAGGGATATCTGATCAGCAAACCGCTTGATGAGGATGAAGCAGTTAAGTTCTTGAAAAACAAGGAAGCATGGAACGGAAATGATTGACAAGATTATTTTCAACAAACAGGAAGCTGGATGATGAACCGGCAATATGGTATAATTAAAATTTAAGCGGAGCAGGCTGGATGTAACTTGCATTGTATAATTTGCTGCCGGGGAGAATGAACATAATGTATATTGCTACATATTTAATAGATATAGCTGCACTTTTTTACATGATAGGGATGTTATATTCCAGCACTGCATTGAAATCTTATCGTAAAAAGCCGTTTTTAACTGGTATAACCCTTACAGTAATTATTATTCTGTGCGAAATGGGAACGGTATTATCCTCGAATGCGGTTTTAAACATTCGCTGCATACATATTATGTGCAATGTTCTTGGTTTTGCGCTTACCCCAATGATACCTTTGGCAATAGTCTTAATTTTTGACAGAAGGCTTTTTAGTACATATAAATTATTGCTGATTCCCACATTTATTAATATTGCTGCCGCAGTTATTTCGCCGCTGTACAGATTAATTTTCTATGTTGATAAAAACAATCAGTATGCCAGAGGAGATTACTTTTTTATTTTTATTGCAGTATACATTATAAATCTTATGCTACTTGTCATAAGTACTTTAATTGCAGGCAAGATGTATAATTATCCAATTATGCGGAAGATGGCTGCATTGTCTGTTTTTATTATAGTAGGCACCAGTATTCAGCTCACAATTCCATCAGCCTATTCTTCATGGCATTGTGTAACTCTTTCTTTGTTATTATATTTACTCTTGATGTCTGAATTTGACAGCAGCTTTGACACACTTACCGGACTGTATAACCGGGCGGCTTTTGACAAAGTAATAAAACAGACAGCAGAGACAAAGCCGTTTTCTGTTATCATCATTGACATTAACGATTTTAAAAGCATCAATGATACCCATGGGCATGTGTACGGAGATTCAGTTATTAAATCGGTGGCAGATATTATTCGAAAATCGTTTGTTAAAAATTACACCTGCTATCGTTATGGCGGGGATGAGTTCTTTATTATTGGCAGTGAAACTGATAAAGAAAAGATTGAATATCACATAAAGACTTTGATTAAAAATCTTGCAAAAATGCGCGATAAAGGTAACCCGTTACCAACAGTTTCATATGGGTACAGCATTTTTGAAGGGGGAGAAAAACTGGATATCAATAAAGTCCTTAAAGAGGCCGACGATCAGATGTATTACTTTAAAAAATCTATAAACCCATGATGCCAGAAGATATTAGCAGTATATAATGTATTGACATGCAATTACCAATCCTGTATTATTATAACAAACGATATACAGCGCAATAACCTGCAAGCGTTACATATACTTATACTCTACACAACCAATAACTGACCAAAAGCTGAAACAATCTCTGTTATAATTTATCAACTAATTAACTGCTCACAGAGTATCCTCATTAAGATTTTTAGTTTTGCTTATAATGACTGAGGTATAAAATCTGCATTAAATTATATAAAAAATAGTATAGCATAGACAGCACTAAATATAGTTATAAATGTATAATCCATGCATAAAAATGCATGTTGTATGCTTTTTCAAGGGGGGAGAATAAATTGAGGGTAGTTAATCGGGTCTATGAGTAGAAAGTAAGTGCTGTCATTATGAGCACAGGTTATTTGCGGGTATTCAATGAAGGAGGTTTTGAATCATGCCGGAAAAGAAGCTTAGGAGAGAATTAACGTTTCTGCATATGATATCCATAGCGGCAGGTGCAGTAATAGGCGGCTGGCTGGCAGAAGCTCCGTATTGGTTCTCGGTAACCGGAGCCGGAGGAGCTCTTGTATTCCCGATACTGGCTGTACTGCTGATTCCAGTAGGACTTGCATTTGCAGAGCTTGCTGCAATGCTTCCCTTTGCATCTTCAGTAGACATTTGGACAACAAACGCCTTCGGTCATAGGGCAGGATGGGCTTCTCAGTGGATGATGTTCCTGATTCAAATAGTAGAACCGCCGTTGATGGCTTTTATATTCATAACAGCGATAAACTGGTTTGTTCCAATACCGCCCGAAGCAACTACAATAGTGGCAATCATAATAGTATTTTTATGGTATGTTATTTCTAATTTTAAGATCGGTTTGACAGGCGTATTGGCAACGATATTTTTCTTTGCTATGGTAGGAATCTCTATAATTGTTGCACTGACACTGTTTGCAAGCGGACATTGGTCCCCTGCTAACATATCTCAACATGGCGGACTGTTCCCTAATGGTTTTAAAGGAATATTTATTGCATTTGCAGTCTTTTCATTAAAATTCATAGGCTTTGAGATGACGCCTACAATGATTGAAGAAACCAAGTTCAAGGCAAAAGAAATGTGGAAGGTAATTCTGTCAGCATTGTTTGTACCGGCATTGCTATACTGCTTTGTAGTATTTGCCATGGCCGGCCTTGCACCATGGGGCGATATTGCAGGTATGTCCATGCCTGAGCCTGAATTGGTTGCCAAATATGGAATGCCCGGAATAATTGCTATTGCTGCTATTATGGCCGGTGTACTGCACGCTCTTACAACATTGATGGGATTCTGGACTTCTTCTGCAAGAGTTTTATACGGGGCTGCCCAGTTGAACCAGCTGCCTAAGTTTTTAACTAGGCTAAACAGGTATGGCCAGCCTTATATTTCTAACCTGTTCGTCCTGTTATTCTCAATATTCTTCATTCTTTTCACAGGCACAAACTGGGTTCAGTATATATATGCGGTATCATGCATAGCAGCAGGGGTGGTTTATAGCTGGTGCTGCCTAAACGTTATTGTTTTAAGAAGAAAGCATCCTGACTGGGAAAGACCGTATAAGGCACCCGGCGGAGATTGGTTTATGGTAATTGGCATCCTGGTAGGGATATGGATTATTATTGGTTCGTGCTTAGAGCTGGATCTGAACGGTTATATATCCCTTGCAATATACTTCCTGATTGGTATAGCATTAAATCTCATAATGGATGTTTATAGGAAGAAGCATCCTGAAGAGTATAAATTGATAACCCTGACGCCTGAAGATAAGGATAAGGCAGAAGAATTATTAACCGGAACATGATTTATTGCCCATCAGCAATAATATAAATTTATAGCATGGGAGGTGCACCAATTGAAGATAGTTCCTGGCGATAAAGTTATTTATAAATTTTCACCGTGTATGGAAGCAGTAATGACTGTTTCACCAGGCGATACGGTTAAAGTAGAAACCAATGATTGCTTTTTCCAGCAGGTAACCAGTGAGGAGCAGGTCTTGAATGAAATTGATTATGACAGGCTGAATCCTGCTACTGGACCTATATACGTGGAAGGCGCAGAACCTGGCGACCTATTGAAAGTAAAAATTGTCAGCATTGATGTCAAAGAAAAAGGAGTAGCAGCTGTTGTTCCAAATGAAGGCGTTCTTGGCGACCTGGTTACCAAGCCTATTATCCGGGTATTAAATATTGAAGATGGGCATGCTGTGTTCCATGGTATTAAGCTGCCTATCAGACCGATGATCGGTGTCATAGGTGTTGCACCAGCAGAAGAGGACGGGCAGTGGGCTACGGACAGCCCATGGAAGCATGGCGGCAATATGGACACCACGGACATTAGAGCAGGTTCCACGTTATATCTTCCGGTCAGCCAGAAAGGTGCATTATTGGCATTAGGCGATTGTCATGCTGTCATGGGGGACGGTGAGATCTGTTTCACAGGATTGGAAGTTCCTGCAGAGGTAGTCCTGGAAATTGACCTGATAAAAGGAAAAGCTACCAAATGGCCTTTGGTGGAAACTGATGACTATACCGCGGTGATTGCTTCAGGCGATGATTTGGATGGAGCAATATATGAGGCTGCTTCTCAAGCTGTAAAACATATTAAGGACAGCCTTGGGATAGATTGGGAGGATGCTTACATTATTGCAAGTTTATCGGTGGATTTAAAAATATCCCAGGTAGTAGACCCCAAGATGACTGCAAGGGCAGCTATTCCTAAATATGTAGTATCTACACAGAAACTTATAGAGTCTGTGTAATTATCAAGGTAAATCCAAAGGGGCTGGTTCGAAAGAACCGGTCCCTTATCTCTGTGCGCCCAGCATGGGCGCAATCTAACGGGTGAAAGTCCCGAGTACGGGTTGATAGTGCCAAGTACATAGCCAAGAGCAAGGGTGTCCTCGGTGACGAGGAATCTGAAGGAAGCTGGAGGCAAAC
>DUSN01000111.1 GCA_012842605.1 Clostridiales bacterium | reverse complement strand
CCTGGAACTGGACAGGGCAGGAACCCGGGATGAAATCAACCGGCAGATAGGATCAATGGTAGAGCGGCAGCTGCTGACAGAAGAAGAGGCAAAAGCAGCAGATATAGAAATGATTTACGGATTTTTAGACAGTGAAACCGGACGCCGCATACGCAGTGCCGTAAATGTACGCCGGGAAGTGCCTTTTAATTACCGGAAAAAGGCCTGCGAAGTTATGAAGGACTGGGCGTCAAATGACGATACACTGCTGATTCAGGGTGTGATTGACTGTTTCTTTGAAGAAGAAGGACAATGGGTTCTTGTAGATTATAAAACTGATTATGTGGACTCGGAGGAAAAGGTTACACAAACAGCAGACCGCTATAGGATTCAAATTGATTTGTATACCGAAGCGCTGGAGCAAATTACCGGCAAACCGGTTAAGGAAAGGATTCTCTGCTTGCTTAGCATAAACCGGGCAGTAAAAATGTAACAAAAATACGAACGTATGTTTGACATGAATATTTGGGTATGATATATTCATAGTATCAAGCATATGTGAGGTTATCAGCCATGGAGCTAAAAGACAAAATAGATGTTCTTGCAGCTGCAGCCAAGTATGATGTGTCCTGCTCTTCCAGCGGCAGCAATCGCAGCGGGGAAAAGGGCAGCCTGGGCAATGCCCATGCAGCCGGCATCTGCCACAGCTGGTCGGATGACGGCCGCTGCATTTCCCTCCTTAAAATCCTGATGACCAATCAATGCATTTATGATTGCAAGTATTGCGTCAACCGTGCATCCAATGACATTAAAAGAGTAATGCTGACCCCGGATGAGCTGGTATATATTACTGTTAATTTCTACCGCAGGAACTATATTGAAGGCTTGTTTTTAAGCTCCGGGATAGTTAAAAGTCCGGATTATACAATGGAGCTTATGCTTCAAACCGTAAGGAAACTGCGCCTGCAGGCCGGGTTTCACGGGTATATACACCTTAAGGCAATCCCGGGCTGTGACCTTCGTCTGCTGGATGAGGCAGGCAGGCTGGCAGACCGTATGAGTGTCAATATTGAGCTTCCCACCAGCAGCAGTTTAAAGCTGCTGGCACCTCAAAAAAAGAAGGAAGCCCTTCTGGGTCCCATGCAGTATATAAAGGATCGGATTGCTGAAGAAAGGGACAGCTATAAGGCACTGAAGAGCACTCCGAAATTTATTCCGGCAGGGCAGAGCACACAGCTTGTAATAGGAGCTTCTCCCGAGCCTGACGTTCACATACTGAATCTGTCTGAAGGCCTGTACCGGAAATTTGGATTAAAAAGGGTATATTACTCAGCTTTTGTACCGGTTTCAGCTCATCCCATGCTGGCAACATATGACAAGCCTCCGCTGCTGCGGGAGCACAGGCTGTATCAGGCTGACTGGCTGCTGCGGTTCTATGGCTTTTCTGCAGGTGAACTGCTGGATGCGGATCATCCTAATCTGGACAGCCTTGTTGACCCTAAGTCCGACTGGGCTGTCCGTAATTATCACTTGTTTCCTGTGGAGATAAATACGGCAGATTATGAAATGCTGCTGCGGGTGCCGGGAATAGGAATTAAATCCGCAGGAAAAATTATTCAGGCAAGAAAGATCAGGGTACTGGATTATGACAATTTAAAGAAAATCGGTGTGGTAATGAAACGGGCCCGGCATTTCATTACCTGTAAAGGCAAATTCTATGGAACTAACTTCAGCCAGGAATTTCAGTTAAGAAAGCTGCTCATGCCCGGTAAGGCAGCTGAAAGGCTTCAGATAGAAGACGGAGAGCAGCTGAGCTTTTTCAGCCAAATGGTGCCTGAATCCAATTTAGAGCCGCTTTTTCTCGTAAGGGCAGGTGAAGCCTGATGATAAGCTATATCAGCGACGGCACATTTGAAGGCCTGTTAACCTGTATTTATGAGGCATATTACCGGCGTGAAAGGCTGGATCATATTTATTGCGGCGACCAAATTCAGGAGAGTCTTCTTAGTGCACCAATACAGATAGATACAGACCGGGAGAAGGCAGACAAGGTATTGAATTCCATAAGGCATAAGATATCCGAGGAGGCACTGGAGCATGCCTTCCATGCATTCCTTTCCGAGATAGATGACATTGGTGTATGGATTTACCGCTACCTCAGGCTGGGCTGGAAGGTAGGCGCTTCGGTAGACAGTCATGTCTGGGAGGATGCGGTCCAGGTGGTGCATGCAGCAAGCAGAAAGACTGTATGGGAAAGCCATAGGATGCTGGGCATTATACGCTTTCGCGAGCTGCAGGGCGGCATCTATTATGCTCCGATTGGGCCGGACCACAATATTGTAAGCCTGGTGGCTCCTCATTTTGCAAAGCGCTTGTCAGACCAGCCCTGGATGATTCATGATATCAAAAGGGATATAGCCGCGGTTTACAACAAGAAGGACTGGACCCTGGCTGCAGTCCGGCAGAAAAAAGTCCTGCTCCTTCATGATGATGAATTGGAGTTCCAAAGAATGTGGAAGCAGTATTTCAAAAGCATTGCCATAGCCAGCCGCCGTAACCCGCGGCTT
>DUSN01000113.1 GCA_012842605.1 Clostridiales bacterium | reverse complement strand
CGGCGGCTGCCATCAATTCCACATCATCTGTTATTGAGCCAACTATCGCAACAGTTTCCATTGGGTGTAAAATGAAAGGAAGATTTTTTCCTTTACGCTTCATTCCTGAGTGCTTCTCTACCGCAAACAAAATTGCTTTATCAAGGATTTTACTATCCAAAAGATTCACCCCATCCTCGAAAAACTCAATTATCATTATTCTCTGCAAAATATTACAATAGTACCCTGCAATCAAGCTCCACCTATTTCCTTAATTATCCTGATTTTCATTATTATAACATATAAAGACAGATTTTTCAATATAAAAAAATAAGACTGGGCTAATAATGCCCGGGTCAGTCATTTACGAAAACATCTTGTTAGAATACTAATCTGATTAAAATCTTTATAATCTGTTTAAAAATAATTTACTGAGTTGCTTGACGCTGCACAACCCATGGTATAAAATATAATTGTAAACTCTATATATAGTGCTGTTAATTCTATGAACAAAAGAGCTTTTGGACCGCAAATTGCGGCTCAAAGGCTCTTTTTTTATATAAAACCTTCCTTATCCTCAGGCTGCAAGAGTTTAATTAACCAATCAGCCTGAGGGTAGGAAGAATAGAAAAATCAAAAGAGAGGAGTGTAAAATGGATATTTCAATTGTCAATGAGTATCCGGACATCGAATCCTTTAACAGTCAGGATACTGATACAATCTTTGCGGGCATTGAAGAATTTGATAACGATACTTTCGATTTAGAAATACCGGACGACTTCTTAATCGAGTTTGCTGAAGGATTCGACCAGGTATTCGAGGGTGATGAGTATTTTGAATATTAAAAATAACCCAAAGGAGAGTTGAGTATGTGTAAACAGGGAGACGTGTACTGGGCTAATCTTCCTCGCATCGGAGATACTTCAATACAGTTCGGATGTCGGCCGCTTGTTATTGTAAGCAATAACGCATGCAACAAATTCAGCAACGTTGTCCATTGCATACCACTGACATCCAAGTCGAAAAAATGGTACTTGCCAACCCATGTTCCTATCTCAGGACATGGGTTGCCTGAACCGTGTGTAGCGCTGGCAGAACAGCTCATGGCAGTAGATAAGAAATTCCTGAAAGAGAGAATAGGAAACATAAAAGGCACGGAACCTTTCCGGCAAATCCAAAACGCCATAAAAATTCAATTGGCGGTGTAGAATATGACAGGTTCAAAAACAATGGGGTACCGCTACCGCGTGTACCCCAATAAAGAACAGCAGATATTCTTTGCAAAAACATTCGGCTGCTGCCGCTTTTTATACAACAAGATGCTTGAAGATAAGCAGACGTATTACAAACAAACAGGAAAATGGCTTAATTGCAAACCAAGCGATTATTACGATGCTTATCCTTTTTTAAAAGAAGTGGATAGCAGGGCATTAAAAAACACATGGTTAAACCTTATCAAAGCCTATCAAAACTTTTTTAAAAATCCTAACAAAAATAATTTCCCAAAATTCAAACGCAAGCATATATCAAAGGATAGCTATACTACTGAACAAAACAAAGGTCGAAATACAATCAGAGTAACCGGCAATAAAATTAATTTGCCGAAAGTTGGGTTGATAAAAGCAGTTATACACCGGCCCCTGCCCGATGGAGCAGTAATTAAATCCGCTACGGTTACAAGGACAAAAAGCGGAAAATATTATGTTTCACTCACTGTTGAGCAGGCGGTCAAGCCGTGCAAGCCTGTTCAACCAAATTTTGATACAACGCTTGGGATTGATTTCTCTTTTCGCAGCTTTTACGTTGACTCCAACGGATTCAGTCCGGGTAATCCGCATTTTTATTGCCAGCTCGAAGAGAAACTGAAACGGGAACAGAAAAAACTTGCCAGTAAAGTAAAAGGGTCAAATAATTGGATAAAGCAAAAAATAAAAATAGAAAAAATACAGGAAAAGATTAAAAACAGACGAAAAGACTTTTGCCATAAACTGAGCAGAGAAATAGCTGACACTTATAATACGGTATGTATCGAGGATTTTTCTTTAAAGGAATTTGCCGGTTCAAGACAGCTTGGTAAATCGATGTTTGACTGCGGATTTGGGATGTTTCGAAATTTTCTAAAATACAAACTTGCAGAGCAAGGTAAATTTTTAATAACTATCGATAAATGGTTCCCAAGCAGCCAAATTTGCAACAACTGCGGATATGTTAATCACAACCTCAAAATCGATGAAAAACAATGGATTTGTCCATCATGTGGCCTTACATTGGATAGAGATATTAACGCAGCCTTAAATATCCGCAGTGAGGGGCTAAAACAAATTTGCAAATAACCTTAATTGACCGCAGGAACTGCGGCAAAAATGCCTGTGGAGCTTTAAGCGATGAAGCAGGAAGCTTGATTACAAGCGGTTCACTTAAAATATAATAAGTACCTTTATTACTTGACACTTCAATTTTTCATTGAATATACTATAGTTATAATTTAATTTTATTTTGTCAATTGTGTAATTAAGGACAGATTAACCGTTTTACGGCTTAGTCTGTCCTTTTTTATTATAAAAAAATTGAAAGGAGAGCTGAAAATGAAACTTACAAGCAATAAAGCTAATAAGGCTTGAAATATCAAAACATCATCAGAAACCGCAGAAATAGCGAGTAAATAATTTATAAGAAAGGTAAGGTTAAGAATGAAGATAAAAGTTAAAGGATTTTCGTATGAAGAATGGACTGATTATGTATCTCAGTTTGTAGAGCTGACAGATTACCCCAGAGAAGTAATAGAATTCGCATGGAAAAACTACCCTTTCCCGTATGACGCAGCAATATTCCTCTTAGGCTATAAAGATTAAACTGAAAGGATGATGAAAATGTCACTATCTTACGATGCTATTAAAGAACTGTTGGATATCCTTCGCAACAACGACCTTGGAAACGGGTTAAAAGACTTAATCCGGTATTTTGAACATGCCCTTGTAGAGTATGGTTTTCATTATATACAACTCTGCAAAAAGGAAAAACTGAATCTCGAATCTATATTAGAAGGATATTACGGTTTGATGAGCAATGAGTTGGATTTATTCCTTTTAGAGCTACGATTATCTAATCTAAGGGATGAATACGACGACTTATATCAAAAAATAGCCAACGGAGAAAAATTAAAAGCTTTATTCATTCACGTGTAGCTTGCAAGGGATAAGGACTGACCTTATCCCTGCACTTTATAACGCTTACTTCGTTAAGCAGCGTCGGCCGCCTTTAATAAGGCTTCGAGTGAGGTGCCAAAGCATCTCCGGCAGGCGATGGTCTCCTCAGTTGCTCTTTGAAGCAGAGAGACCAACTTTCTTACTAAACAATTACCCTATTTTAAAATTGTGACTATATGTGCAAGCTGTAATGAAAGCTGCCGGACCGGCGAAAGTTGTGGCGGCGGCTTTCATTGCGGTTTGCAGCGAGTTGCCGTAAAGGCAACTTGCGCACAGGGAGCGTTTGCGACCTGTGCAGAAGGCCGGCCATCGGACGGCCGCTATTTACCCGCCATTGCGGGTTTCTATTGGGTGCCAACACAATGGAAACCCGCAGATGGCATACCGTCAGCCCATATGAATCAATGGATAAAGGCTGCAAGAAAAAGAAACGGAAGAGAAACGGAACGAAAAGGAGTTGATAAAGATGAAAAATAATTTTAATAGCAACATTAAGGATATAAACCTAAGGCAAAGCTTCGCAAAACTGCACAAATCAATAAATACAGGTTCTTATCAAACCAAAAACACTTATCGTAAAGCAGTTCAGCCTATGTTAAACTATTTCAATGAAAACTTCAGGATAACCCGAATGGAATCTATCAAATCCAAGCACCTTGAAAGCTGGGTGGAATACCGGCTCTACGAAACTGAGACTGATACATCAACGATTCGAAAAGAAATCGCCGCAATAAAATACTATCTTAATCACACTAATTTACCGCCTGAAAACTATAATATCACTAACAAAGAGCTTGGTATATCACGTGCAGATGAGGATATCAGGCCAAAACTTCATTCAATGACAGAAACTGAATATCAAAAAGCGGTTGAGCTTACCGAATCACAAGGCAAAGATTTTGAGAATTATGGCATAAGGCTTATGGCTACTTGCGGATTGAGGCTGAACGAGTTAGTCAATCTAACCGTAAGACAGATTGATAATGCCAGTGAAACCGGAATCCTTGAACTGCAAAAGGGTTGCAAAGGCGGACGATACAGAGAAATTACGTTAGATAATGATGGGAAATCTCTAATCCATGAAATTGCTCAGAGCCGTTTTTGCCAGGACCGTTATCTTGACGACAAGATTTTCGTGGATAGCAATAAATCAGGCGCAGTTGCAAGCCGCAAATCACAGTTGCAGGGCTGGTTTTCCAGGTATGGGGAACAAATAAAAGACCCGGAAACCGATAGCTTGAGTTGCCACTCGGTCAGACGCTTCGCCGCTCAAAGGGTGTACGATTCATGCAGGAACGTAGGGTTGTCCCCTCAGGAAAGCCTGTACAGAGTCGCCGAGTTCCTGGGGCATTCGAGTTACAGGGGGCACTTAGAATATAATGAAGATGGTTCCATCAGTCGTAAATCCGGAGATGTTACATTGCGGTATGTGAACATATGGTGAATTATTAAAGGTTAAATTTTTACGATGTTTAAAAAGGCACCGCATAACTTCGATGCCTTAATTACTTATTGTCTATTGATAGGCTGAAAGTAGGCCATGAATGTTGACTTTTCTTTACAGTTATTTCATAATAATAGAGGGTGAAATATGTTAAATATAATCTGCATTGCAATTTTAGTCGTAACATTTGGTGCAATTATTTTTGCTTTTTATAACGCAATACAATACCGAAAGTATGGAAAAGTCTTCACCTTTGCTAATTTTGCATTGCTGAACACAGCATTTAATTCTTTGTTTGCAATCCGCACAATCTTATTTTTAAAACCATGTGTGCCAAATGATATAAATGAAATCATAATCAATATGCTGGATACCACGCCAAAAATTCAAGGCTTAGTCAATGTTTTAGTGAAGGCAACTCCTGATAACATCTTGCTTGAATTAATGTTTTGGGCCTTTGCATCTTTTTTCGCTGCAACAGCAATTATAAGGGGTATTACCGGATATAAGGTAATCCGTCCGAGATTTTTATTGGCTTTTTTGGGACTGATATCAACTCTATCTTTAATTGATACAGCAAATACCGCTTTATCAAAATATGAAACCCTTTTTATTGTGGCTTTTGCGTTTTGGATTGCAAGCATAATTGCAGTTAAAATACAGACAACTATTAACATCTCACGACAACAAAAAGCGGAATTTGCAGCTTTTAACGATAAATAATGCTTATATCAAAATCATAAAGCACCCAAACATCTGCTTGGGTGCTTCTTCTTTGTCAAATTTAAGGGCTGCAAGAAAACTTAAGCTTCGTTTCAACAGTTTTTTTACACCCATATAACATCACTCCTTTTCTAACGGGGTAAATTGAGTACTATATAAAAATAAGCGCCTTATAATGCTCCCCATTGTCAAGACAGTTTTTTAGCTTTTCTAAGTTAGCTCTCCTTTCTTATTTTTGTATAATCTTTACAACTGTGCACTCTGTTGGAGGATGTCAAGGGCGAGCGTAAGCGAGT
>DUSN01000012.1 GCA_012842605.1 Clostridiales bacterium | reverse complement strand
TGAGCCTGGGTGCCAGCGCCGGGCTTGCTACCGGCAGACCCTGGACAGGTGATCCGACATTGATTGATCTTTCCAATGCTATTGACTTGTTTGGAACCACTTCCGAAGACAGCGATTGGGAAAGAGCAATGTTCTATGATTTCAACAGCAACGGCGAAATCGATATCAGTGATATCACCTACATCGCAGTTCGCATTCGTATTTGAGCTTTTTGAAAGCCTGATTTAGGCGCTGCCAAGGGGCTATCTCTGAAATATTTGAGATAGCTCCTTATATTAATTTTATTGCTGTATCTTGTGACATGAGGATTACAGAGGCATTGCCGGTAATTATAACAAGCTTTCAGGAATATGTATTGATTAGTCATAGCATCCAAAATGTGGCTGAAGGCATTTATTATTAAGCAATACTTCATAAAGTAAGGGGATGAACTATGTTCTATATCGGAATTGATGTGGGAACGTCAGCGGTTAAACTGCTGCTGATGAATGAAGACGGAAGAATCGAAAGAATTGTATCAAAGGAGTATCCCATTTATTATCCGAAACCCGGCTGGTCTGAACAGAATCCTGAGGATTGGTACACTCAGACAATAGCCGGACTCAAGGAATTAATCTCGGGCATAGACAAAAAAGAAGTTGCAGGCATAGGATTTGGTGGACAGATGCACGGATTAGTGGTGCTGGATGAAAATGACAATGTTATACGGCCGACCATCCTTTGGAACGACAGCAGAACTGCTGATGAGACAGTGTATCTTAATAAAGTTATTGGAGAGGAAAGGCTGTCTGAATATACAGGAAATATTGCTTTTGCCGGTTTTACAGCTCCGAAAATATTATGGATGAGAAAACACGAGCCGGATAATTACAAACGGATATCCAAAATTATGCTTCCAAAAGACTATATTGTATACAGATTGACGGGAGTACATGCATCAGATCCGTCTGATGCATCTGGCACATTGTTTTATGATGTCAAGAATAAATGCTGGTCAGAAGAGATGATGAAAATCTGCGGTCTTAAGGAAGAACAGCTTCCGGCTGTCTACCAAAGCTATGATGTTGTCGGCACCATTAAAGAAGATATATGCACTGAGTTAGGCTTTATTAAAGACGTAAAGGTGGTCGCAGGCGCAGGAGACAATGCAGCTGCTGCAGTGGGTACAGGAACAGTGGGAGAAGGAAGCTGCAATGTTTCTCTTGGCACCTCAGGCACTATATTTATACCCAGCAGCGAGTTTAAAGCCGACAGAAACAGCGCTCTGCATTTCTTTGCTCATGCAGCAGGCAATTATCATTTGATGGGGGTTGTTTTGAGTGCAGCTTCCTGTAATAAATGGTGGATGGAAGATATATTAATGACTTCAGATTTTGCAAGGGAACAGGAGAGTATAAGCAATTTAGGCAAGAATCGTGTATATTTCCTGCCCTATCTAATGGGAGAGCGTTCTCCTCATAATGATCCTGACGCCAGGGGTGCATTTATAGGACTGACCATGGAGACAACCAGAAAGGATATGACTCTTGCCATGATGGAAGGAGTGGCATTTGCCATTAGGGATTCCTACGAGGTTGCTAAATCACTGGGAATCAATATTGAAAAAACCAAAATGTGCGGCGGCGGAGCAAAAAGCCATCTTTGGAGAAGGATTCTGTCCAATGTACTGAATTTGAAGGTGGAGATTCCAGAAGTAGAGGAAGGGCCTGCCATGGGCGGAGCTATGCTGGCCGCGGTAGGATGCGGGGAATATGAGTCTGTGGAAGATATTGCACAAAAGATAGTGCGGGTTAAGGAAACGGTAGAACCTGATCCGGAGATTGCATTGCTATATAATGAAAGATATGAAATATTTAGAAGGATCTATCCATGCATGAAGGATTTATTTAAAGCAATGCGCACCTGAATTCATATATGCATGACACAATTATATACCTACATAAAAGCAAAGGAATGATGAACAATGAGCAGTAGAATTTCAAAACAGGAAGCTGAGAAGAGGGCAAGAGAACTGGTTGAGCAGATGACAATAGAAGAAAGAGCTTCCCAATTGAGATATGATGCGCCGGCAATAGAACGGTTGAATATACCTGCATATAATTGGTGGAACGAAGCTTTGCATGGTGTCGCAAGAGCGGGTACTGCCACAATGTTTCCCCAGGCTATAGGCCTGGCAGCCATGTTTGATCCGGACTTTCTGAAGGAAATAGCTGACATCATTGCTACTGAAGGCCGGGCTAAATACAATGAGTTCATAAAACACGATGATCGTGATATATTTAAGGGTCTTACCTTTTGGTCTCCAAATATTAATATCTTCAGAGATCCAAGATGGGGCAGAGGTCATGAAACATACGGAGAAGATCCATATTTGACTGGCCGGTTGGGGGTAGCCTTTATTAAGGGACTCCAAGGCAACGGGAAATATCTTAAGGCAGCAGCTTGTGCCAAGCATTATGCAGTGCACAGCGGCCCGGAAAAGCTCAGACATGAATTCAATGCTGAAGTTTCCAGCAAGGATTTGTGGGAAACATATCTGCCGGCTTTTGAAGACTGTGTAGTAGAAGCAAAAGTTGAAAGCGTAATGGGTGCATATAACAGGACAAACGGTGAACCCTGCTGTGGAAGCTATACACTTCTAAAAGATATACTGAGGGAAAAATGGAAGTTTGAAGGACACGTAGTTTCGGACTGCTGGGCAATTCGCGATTTTCATACCAAACATTTAGTTACATCAACCGCGCCTGAATCTGCAGCATTAGCTCTTAAAGCAGGCTGTGATCTGAACTGCGGCAATACCTATCTGCATATTTTGCAGGCTCTTAAAGATGGCCTGATAACTGAAGAAGACATTACCAGAGCTGCTGTGAGACTCTTTACAACCAGAATTAAACTGGGTATGTTTGACGAATGTGAATACGACAACATACCATACTCGGTAGTAGACTCAAAGGAGCACAATGAGGCAGCATTGGAGGCTGCAAGAAAGAGTCTTGTTCTGCTGAAGAATGATGGGATATTGCCTTTGAACAAAGGCAATATCAATTCAATTGGAGTAATAGGACCTAATGCAAATAATCGTATTGCTTTAAGAGGCAACTATTATGGAACACCTTCAAGGTATATTACTATACTTGAAGGCATACAGGATTATGTTGAAGGTGAAAATATACGAATATATTATGCTGAAGGCTGCCAGCTGGTTGAGGAAAGAACTTCAATCCTGACAAAGAAGCATGACAGGTTATCAGAAGCTTTAACAGTAGCTGAACACAGCGATGTAGTAATTCTCTGCCTGGGCCTGGATGAGACATTGGAAGGGGAAGAAAAACATACAAGCAATCATTCTGATGCCGGAGATAAAATAGATTTAAACCTTCCTGCAGTTCAGCAGTACTTGCTGGAGAAAGTGGCATCAACAGGAAAACCCATCATACTCCTTCTGTCTACCGGAAGTGCAGTTAATCTTGATTTTGCTGATAAAAACTGCAGGGCTATAATTCAGACATGGTATCCGGGCGCAAGAGGCGGAAAAGCTGTTGCAGAGTGTTTGTTCGGAGAGTTTTCCCCTTCCGGGAAGTTGCCTGTTACATTCTATTCAGGCTCTTATGAACTGCCTGATTTTACGGATTATTCAATGAAGGGCAGAACCTACCGATATATTGAAACCGAGCCTTTGTATCCGTTCGGATATGGATTGACTTACAGTAAAGTTGCACTGAAGAATTTAAAGTTATTAAATAAGGTTACAAGAGAGAGCGATATATTGTTATCAGTGGAAATTGAAAATGCAGGTGCATATGATACTGAAGAAGTAGTTCAAATATATATCAAGGACAACAAATCTAAATTTGCTGTTCCCAACCATAGCTTGTGCGGATTTAAACGTGTATTCCTGAAAAAAGGCGAGACTAAAACATTAAAGTTTACCGTTCTGAACAAAGCTATGAATATAGTGGACGATGAAGGGAACAGGTATATAGACAGTGACAGCTTTACAATCTTTGCAGGCATCAGCCAGCCCGACAAGAGGAGTGAAGAGTTGACAGGCGTAAAGGCATTATCAGCAGAAATTAAGCTATAAAAATACAAAATATTATATAAGGAGCTGCCTCTAATTTATGACAGCTCCTTTATGTCTGTTACCGGAAATATATAATGAGCATACAGTAAATTTCAGATTACTCTTTGAAAAATTTATCTTGCCTGGCCGCGTTTTGAGCTTTTAAGGCAAGCTCCATGGTATTGAATACATGCTCCTGCGGCATAGAAGTTTCTGTGCGGTCAAGGCAGTCTCGTATCAAGCTGCCGAAGAAGGGAAAACCTGTTTTTTCATCTGCCTGAATATGAGTACATTCGGATTTATTGCACAGGAATACATGGCTTCCGCCTGAATCTTCACATAAATTAACATATTTTCTCAGTTCTATATAGCCTTCAGTACCTAATATAAATGTACGTCCATCTCCCCATACAGGCAAGGCATCAGGAGTGAACCAATCCAGGCGGATATGGCATGTTGCACCATTATCGCCTGTCAGAACAACTTCACCAAAATCCTCAAAATCAGGATATTCCTTGGTGTGGTAGTTTGCTGTTCGTGAAAATTCAACCTCTGCACTTTTTGCACCGGTATAATAAAGGAACTGCTCGATCTGATGCGATCCAATATCGCAAATTATGCCGCCATATGCGGATTTGTCATAAAACCAGGCAGGCCGAATCTCAGGGGAATGCCTGTGAGGGCCGAATCCATCCATATGTATGACTCTGCCGATTGCTCCTTCTTTAATGAGCTTCTCAGCATAAACAGCTGCTTCTACATGAAGACGTTCGCTGAAATAAACGAAGAATTTTCTGCCCGTGCTTCTGCATGCTTCGCGGCATTTTTCAAGCTGTTCTATGGAAACAAAGGGAGGTTTGTCTGCGAAGAAATCTTTGCCTGCATGCATTGCTTTAGTTCCAATCTCGCCCCGGTCCCGGGGGATAGAAGCACATGCAATAAGATTTATTGAGGGGTCATTTATAACTTCATCCATTGAAGCAGCCGGCTGCGCTTCAGGAAACTTGCTTAAAAAACCGTTAACTTTTACGGTGTCCGGATCATATACCGACACCAGCTCTGCTCCTGCTTCCAATAGACCATTGCACATGCCGAAAATATGTCCATGGTCAAGACCGATTACTGAGAATCTGAACTCGCCTTTTTTGCAAACGTGATTTGTTCGTCCAACGGGTGCATAGGTGCTTCCGTCTTTACGTTGGAACTCACTTTTTTTCGACAAATTCACTACCTCCTACTTTAATTGTATTATTTTTAAATGCTTCAACACTAACTTTTTTCTCATGATAAACGGGCATTTGTGCTATCATGGTATCTTTATGATAAAACGGATCATTTGTTGGCAGTGGCAGTTCCACTACACTATTGGTAGCAGCAGACTTATAAATTGCCTGTATCAATTCAAGGGCATTTCTTCCGTCGGTTCCGGTTACATAATGTGACTTCCTGCCTTCAATTGCAGCTATAACATCATGAATTTGACCTGCATGACCTTGATGCGGAGGTAGTTCAATAGATTCGAACTCACTTCTTAACAACTCTGCTTGTTCGGGATCATCTTGAGGAAACCCGTTTTCCAGGGTTTTAGAGGACTGCGGAATAAATGGGACACCAATGCTGCCTTTATCTGTCTGAATTGAAATCCCCTGCCTTTCACCATGGTGTATCAGGGAGCTTGTGATTCGTCCCAGCATACCGTTTTCATACTGAAGAATAGCTTCAGAAATATCTTCTACTTCTGAGTTGTCATGTGCTGCATTGGTCATAAAGGCTGCAACCCGCTTGGGCATACCAGCATGCCATATAAGCTGGTCTATAAAGTGAACCGCATGGTTAAGAGTGCAGCCGCCGCCTTCAGTTTCCCAGCGTCCCCTCCAATCAAGGTAATAATATGGCTGTCCTCGCCAAAACAATGCATCTACTGCAATGTGCAGCATTTTACCGGCTTTATTCGCATCAAGAAGTTTCTTTAATCGGTAATACTGCCCTGTATAACGATATTGCGATACTACGGACAATATTTTACCAGCTTTTTTTGCTTCATCAATCATTTCATCGCATTCTGCCAATGAAGGAGCCATTGGCTTTTCTACCAATACATGCTTGCCTGCCCG
This sequence comes from Clostridiales bacterium, assembly GCA_012842605.1. Taxonomy (GTDB): domain Bacteria; phylum Bacillota; class Clostridia; order Caldicoprobacterales; family DTU083; genus DUSN01. The sequence continues at coordinate 5,964 of DUSN01000012.1, read as the reverse complement.
GAGGCAGTCTATGGCAATCATTTTATGTGTTCCCGGAGGAGTACAGATTGAAACAAGATTTATTGTTTTATCAGCCAGCATGTCTTTATAGTTTGTATATTTTGCAGCTTCCAGTTTATACTTATCTATTATTCTTGTTATATTTTCCTCTCTCACATCTGACATGGCTGTAATACGGCAGGAAGCCCCTTGTGCCAGGTAACCTTCGACATGTGCACCGGATATGGCACCCAGACCTATAATAGCGCAGTTGATCATATGTAAAGCCCTCCTAACTTAAAAAGTATTAATCTATATTATGATTTGCCAATTTGAATTAGAAATAATAATGGAATTGCTTTCATAAACTTAAAATATTATATTTTGCTGATCGTGTCAATGCTTTTTTGCGTAGATTTATAAAAAATGCAGTATAGATATAATATTTTTATAGTAAAATTAATAAAATATATTAAAATAAGTGTTGACAACTAAAATAAAATGAATTAACCTAAATATATAAAATTGAAAGTAGTTTCATAAATACAGGCGGATTAATATGAATATATATGACATATCTAAATTAAGCGGCGTATCAGTTACAACAGTATCCAGGGTTATAAATGGCAGTGACAAGGTCAGCGAAAAGACACGAAAAAAGGTTCTGGAAGTAATAAAAGAATCAGGGTACACACCAAATGCTTTTGCAAGAGGACTGGGGCTTAATTCAATGAGAACCATTGGTATTTTATGTGTTGACCCTGCAGATGCCAATTCCTGCATAAACCTGACTCCTGCCATAGGATACCTGGAAAGGGAACTCAGACGAAATGACTATGATTCCATACTCTACTGCCTGGAATACAATATGCGCGGCAAGGAACACTACATAAAAATGATGCTGGACCGCCGGGTTGATGCCATAATCATTGTTGGTTCTTTCTTTATAGAGAGCAATCCAAAAAACAACCAATGCATTCTTGACGCTGCCAGGAGTGTTCCAGTCTTCCTTATTAACGGAAATTTAGAGGGCGATAATATATATTGTATGCTGTGTGATGATTTCAACAACAGCTATATGGCTACTACTGAACTGATTACAACAAATGTCAAAAACATTTTGTTCCTGTATACAACATTATCCGAATCAGAAAAACGCAAGATGGAAGGCTATATTGCCGCTATGAATGATCACGGGCGCACTGTATCGCAGGATTACATCAGGTGCTGCTCCCATGATGTGAAGGAAAGCTATAGATTTTTTGAATCCCTGGCAGAAGAAGGGCTGCAGTATGATGGAATAGTAACATGTGAAGATACTATTGCTGTAAGTGCGCTGAAATATGCCCTGTCAAAGGGCATATCTATACCTGAACAACTCTCTATAGTGGGAAGCGGCAATACCATTCTGTCTCAATATTGCTATCCTGAACTGACAACGGTAGATGGTAATTATGAATCTCTTTGTGTTACTGCAGTAAATATGCTTGTCCGGCATTTGGAGGGAATACCTGCACCAAGCAGGGCTGTTATTTCCAGCAGACTGATCCGCAGGAATACAACTAAATCTAGAAATAAGGAGTAATACCATGAAGAATAATCAATGGGAATGCCTTTTAAGCGTTATCAGAGGAAACAACAAGAGGCTTGAAACAGCCATGATTGTAGACAGTCCCTGGATTCCGGGATATTGCGGCATTAACACTATTGATTATTTTGCACGCCCGGATGTCTGGCTTTCCGCCCACGAGAAGATAAAAGCCGATTTTCCGAACATAATTTTTCTTCCTGACTATTGGGTTGAATATGGAATGGCTCTGGAGCCATCTGGCTTTGGCTGTAAAGTGGATTTTTACCCCAATACACCGCCTACTATCCATCATGTTATTAAGGATGCAGATGATACAGACTCAATTGAAAATCTTGCCATACCGGATCCAAAGCTAAGCGGTTTGATGCCCATTGCATTGCGGCTTCAAAAATATTATTCAGAGCTTCTGGCAGAAAAAGAAGAATCCATAAAAATAGTAAGCACCCGGGGTCCGCTGACAATCTCATCTCATCTAATGGGTGTTACTGAATTTTTAATGTGTATTAAGATAAATCCTGATGCAGCCCATACACTGATTAAAAAGACCACCGAATTATGCAAACGCTGGCTTAGTGCCCAGCTTGAAACTGTAAAAACTGCGGAAGGCATTTTATTGCTTGACGATATATGCGGCTTTTTAAGTGATGAGGATTATATGGAATTTGCTCACCCATATTTGAAGGATATTTTCCAATTCTTTTCATGCAAAATTAAAATGATGCACAATGATTCTGAAAGCGATGTAATTTATCCATATCTTAGTGATCTAGGAATTGACATTTACCAGCCGACATATGTAAGGCCAATTTCTGAGATCCGCAAAAAAATAGATAATAATATAACAATACTTGGCACGCTGCCAACATTGGCGCTGGCAGAGAATACACCGGAATATATGCATGAAGCAACTCTAAATATGATAAACGAATATATTCAGTCAAACAATGGCAGTATTAAACACCTCCTGGTAAGCACAGGGGGCGGTGCACCCATGGGTGCTAAAAAGGAATGCATTGAAGCAGTTGTCAGTGCAGTAGAGCAATTTAACAGGGATTTTGATGCGCAAGCATCTAAATAAATAAAAAAAGGAGAGAATTAGAAATGAAGAAAATTATTTCACTGTTGCTTGTACTTGCCTTGCTTGCATCATTTGTGGGCTGTACGGCCGCAAACAAGAAGGTTTATACCTTGCGCTGCTCTACCAACCTTGCTGCAACAAGCACTGTGGGAAAGGCATTGGCCCGATTTGTTGAGCTGGTTAATGAGAAATCCGGAGGACGTATCAAAGCTACTGCAAATTTCGGCTCAGAACTTGGCAGTCAGGCTGAGCAGGTAGAAATGGCACGGCTGGGCGATCTTGAGATGGTTGTAGCGGCTCCGGGTACAGGCCCGGGTGCGTATGAAGGGCTTGGACAGCTGATGATGTTCGAATTCCCCTTCCTTTTCAAAGACAATAATCATTATCGCCGCGTTCTCAAGGAAATGGAAGATGATGTAAACGAACTGGTATCCTCTATTGGTTTTACTGCTATGGCAGGTCAGTCGCAGGGCTCCCGCAGCATTCTGACCACAAAGCCAGTTAAGTCAATTGAAGATATGAAGGGGCTGGTTATGCGCGGTCCCAATGCTGTTTATATTGCCATGTTTGAAGCCCTTGGCGCTTCAGGTATTACTATGGATTGGAACGATATTTATACAGCTCTTTCACAGAATATATGCGATGGCTGCGAAGGATCTCCCTCTTCTCTCAATGCTTCGAAGTTCCAGGACAATGCAAAATATCTTGCCATTACAAATCACATTATAGCCTGCGTTTATTATTTCTTTAATACAAAGTGGCTTGAATCACTTCCCAAGGATCTGCAGGATGTAATTCGCCAATGTGCTGATGAGGCAGTAAAGTATCAGGAAGAAATTGATGATAAAGACCAGATAGCAGCACTGGAACAGATGGAAAAAGACGGTGTAACAATTACGGAAATAACTGATATAGATAAATGGAAAGCGGCTTGTGCTCCCTTGCTTGATGAATATCGTGCAAAAGGTGAAGAGTGGTCTTCATTCATTGACAAGCTGACATCCATTGAATAAAAATACTCTATATTATTATCTCTCTGCATTATATTTGGACTTAATGTGTGGGAGCCTCTTATCAAGCTCCCGCACAATTTACTCAATACTTAGTAAAGTGTCTTTTTATATACACACTTTTACTCATTACTTAGTGAAGTGTCTGTTTTATTTATAGTTAAACAGTACTTCAAGGAGGCCTTTATATGGAAACTATCAGAAAAGTATATAATATAATCCACAAGGCACGGATAACGGCAATTGTTTTATTGCTGATTGTTATAATAGCCATTTGCACAATGAATGTCGTTCTTCGCTATCTGGTTTCAAAAATACATGTGCTGGGGTTAAAGCCTTACTCCTGGGTGGATGAAATTATGCGTATGTTAACCATATGGGTAGCGTTTCTTGCAGCTAGCCTGGGTGCAAAAGAAGGTTCCCATGTGAGTTTAGAAAGTATTGTTAAAAAATACTTGCCTGATAATATTGCAAATATACTGCGAAAAACTGCAAGTATTGCTGTACTTGTGGTTCTGGCAGTGCTTATATATTTCGGAATCAGCCAAACCATTAATGCCCGGATGAGTTACTTGCAGAACCTGCCTATCTCAAATGCCTGGTTTTATGCAGCTATACCGGTAGGCTGCTTCTACCTGTTTATTGATTATTTGCTTATATTAATCTATGGCGAGCATCCGTTTTCTGATAAAAAGCTTGCTGCAGATAAAGCAGATGCGGAATAACGGAGGTACGTATTATGTTAATAACATTAGCTATATTTTTAGTACTTCTTCTCTTTATATTTTTAGGATTTCCCATATTTATGGCGCTGCTTATTACCGGCATTATCTTCGTAATTGCCGGAGGGAACTCCATGGAGCTGTCCATTATCAAAATGTTTGGCAGTATAAACAGTCTCTCGCTTCTTGCAATTCCCTTCTTTATAACAGCAGGCAATATAATTATGCGTGCCAAAATTACCGATAAGCTGGTAAGCTTTTCTGATGCACTGGTAGGCTGGCTGAAAGGCGGTCTTGGGCATGTTAATATAGTAAGCTCCATGCTGTTTGGCGGTATTCAGGGTTCCGGCGCAGCTGATGCCGCTGCAATCGGCGGGATGCTGATTCCTGCTATGGAGAAACAAGGCTATGAAAAAGACTATGCTGTTGCTGTTACGGCAGGTTCAGCTATGCTCTCACCCATTATTCCACCAAGCATTGCTATGATTTTGTACGCCTACTACACTGAAGTCCCGATTGCACATATGTTTATGGGTGGTCTTGTACCCGGCATTATAATCGGCTTGATGCAAATGGTTGTCAACCGGATTGCATATAGCCGGCGGGGATATGATTTTGCTCTTACAAAGTTTTCATTTAGAAATCTGTTTCTTTCTTTTTATAGATCATTTGGCGCATTGTTAATGCCTTTGATCATTCTGTCCGGTATTGTATTTGGTTTGGTAACGCCTACCGAATCCGGAGTTCTGGCAATTCTTTACGGACTTTTCTACGGATTTGTTATAAATAAAACTCTTAAGCTGAAGGATATTCCCAAAATTCTGGTTGACTCTGCTATAACCACGGCGGTTGTTTTTATGACAATTGCAGCTGCAGGTGTACTGTCCAATGTATTGGTTCGCCTGCATTTCCAGACAGAAGTTCAGAATTTTGCCGTTAATGTATTGGGCAGCCCCGCTTTGGCAACCGGCTTTTTGTTTATTGTGTTCATCATATTGGGTATGTTCCTGGATCCCACTGTAATTATTGCAATGTTTGCTACAACGGTACTTGCTATCGGCAATGCTTTTGGATACAATCCAATCCATTATGGTGTTGTAATGACCATCATGATGCAGCTGGGAGCAATTACTCCTCCGGTAGGAACATTCCTGTTCATTAGCTGCGGTGTTGCAGGCCTGGAAATGGAGAAAGCAATCAAGCCGCTGCTGCCATACATCTTTGTAATAATTCTTGCCATGATTCTTGCCATGATATTCCCGCAAATTGTAACATGGCTGCCCGGACTGCTCTATGGAATATAACCTTGAATGGTATTTGATCCACAATTTATCTCTATATTCACATGTTAATTGTAAAATTTCTGTATGTAACCTCTTAATTGTAAAATGAACAGCTCCCTGTCAAAATGCAGGGGGCTAATTTTATATTCTATGCATGCTTTATAATTGACTGTGGACTAATTAGTTCTCATTGAAAAAGTCTTAAAACTTTTTCATAAAATTTACCAAACCAAAAGGAAATCCCGTTTGAATGTCGAATTAGTAAATAACCACAAATACAAACTCAACACCCAACGGGATT
>DUSN01000011.1 GCA_012842605.1 Clostridiales bacterium | reverse complement strand
GGGTTAGTAGGGACAAAAAATCATAATATGGGCGAAGCCTTATCCGGATAATCATAATACCTGTTCGTTTTAATTACAATAAATGGAGTGTAACATCTTAAAGTACGACTTTTTCAATGGAAACTAATTAGCAAAAAACAGGAAAATATAGATATTTTTGTTGACTTGCACTGTCTGAATATTATATAATAATTCAAGAACAAATGTTCCCTTTTATTATACGCAGGGGGTATAACAATGGATAAGAAAAAAGCGCTGGATATGGCTCTAATCCAAATAGAGAAGCAGTTTGGGAAAGGGTCTATAATGAAGTTGGGCGAATCAGCCCGCATGAATGTAAATGTAATTTCAACCGGATCTATTGAACTGGACATTGCATTAGGGGTAGGAGGTATACCCAGAGGCAGGGTTACAGAGATATTTGGTCCCGAATCATCAGGAAAGACTACAGTAGCTTTGCATGTAATTGCGGAGGCCCAAAAAAATGGCGGTACTGCTGCTTTTATTGACGCTGAACATGCCGTGGACCCTGTGTACGCATCCAAACTTGGAGTTGACATACAAAACCTTTTGGTATCCCAGCCCGATACCGGTGAGCAGGCACTGGAAATAGCAGAGGCTCTGGTACGCAGCGGTGCTATTGACGTTATAGTTATAGACTCGGTGGCAGCACTGGTTCCAAGAGCAGAAATAGAAGGAGAAATGGGAGATGCCCATGTCGGTCTGCAGGCAAGGCTGATGTCGCAAGCCCTGCGAAAGCTTTCAGGTATTATTAACAAATCAAATACGGCTGCAATATTTATAAATCAATTGAGGGAAAAAGTAGGCGTAATGTTCGGCAATCCTGAGACAACTCCCGGAGGACGGGCCCTGAAATTCTATGCATCCGTCCGGCTGGATGTCAGAAGGGTTGAAACTCTAAAACAGGGAACAGAAATGGTTGGCAGCAGAACCCGTGTCAAAGTAGTAAAAAATAAAGTAGCGCCACCGTTTAAGCAAGCTGAATTTGATATCATATATGGAGAGGGAATTTCCAAGGAAGGTTCTATATTGGATATAGGAGTGAACCAGGGCATTATATCAAAAAGCGGAGCCTGGTATTCCTATGGAGATACCCGCATCGGGCAAGGCCGGGAAAATGCCCGTCAATTCCTTAAGGATAATCCGGAGCTTGCTAAGGAAATTGAAAATTGCATCAGAGAACAGCTGCTGTCCATACAACTGCCCAGCGCTGCATCGGATGATATGGATTTAATAGAAGATTAAACCCTAATAGGGTTTTTTCTTTTGTATGGTTTTTTAGGGCAGTAATTCAACTTGACACATAAAACAAAAAGATATAAAATAATCATAAATCTCATATGCTGAACTATCAGCAATATTTGGATTTCAGTAACAGGTGTAAGGATAGTTAATAGCAAGGAATTACACTGGTTAGCCGAGTAGTTCCATTTACTCGGTTTTATTATGCAGGCTAATGATGCTATGTTTAAAGATGATTGAGGAGGTGTACCTTATTCCGCTACCACTACCATTACAATTATTAATTGTCCTGGTAGTAGCCATTGCATGCATCGTCCTCGGGTACTATTATCGAAAGCGGATTGCTGAGGGAAAGATTTCCAGTGCAGAAGAAGCCGCTAAGAAAATTGTAGAAGAAGCTGAAAAGCAAGCCGAGGCAATGAAACGTGAAATCCTGTTGGAAGCTAAAGAAGAAGTTCATAAACTGCGAAGTGAATTAGAAAGAGAAAGCCGTGAAAGGCGCAATGAAGCCCAGCGAACAGAAAGAAGGCTTCAGCAGAAAGAAGAAAACCTAGATAAGAAATTGGATTCCCTTGAGATTCGGGAAGAAGCACTTAATCGCAAACAAAAAGAAATCCAAAAACTCCAGGAACAGATTGATTTGCTTCACAAACAGCAGCTGGCCGAACTGGAGAGAATATCAAATTTGACAAAAGAACAGGCAAAAGAGCAGCTGCTGGAAAGCGTACAAAGGGAAATCAGTCATGAGGTAGCTGTTAGATACCGTGAAATTGAATCCAGAGCTAAAGAAGAAGCTGAAAGAAATGCACGAAATATAATAGCTTTGGCAATTCAGAAATCGGCTGCTGACCACGTTGCAGAATCCACCGTTTCTGTGGTTTCCCTGCCCAATGATGAAATGAAGGGCAGAATTATAGGGCGTGAGGGACGTAATATACGTACTCTTGAGACAGCTACCGGAATTGATCTAATCATAGACGATACACCAGAGGCGGTCATACTTTCAGGTTTTGACCCAATTAGGCGGGAGGTAGCCCGAATAGCTCTTGAGAGGTTAATAGTAGACGGCAGAATACATCCAGCACGTATAGAAGAGATGGTTGAAAAAGCTAAGAAGGATGTAGAAACCCAAATACGTGAAGAGGGTGAGCAGGCTGTTTTTGAAGTGGGCCTGCATAACATCCATCCCGAGCTGGTTAAACTGCTGGGCAGGTTGAAGTACCGTACCAGCTACGGGCAAAATGTATTGAAGCATTCCATAGAGGTAGCTCATCTGGCCGGTATAATGGCATCTGAATTAGGCGCAGATGCTAAGCTGGCAAAAAGAGCAGGCTTACTGCATGATATTGGTAAAGCTGTAGACCATGAAGTTGAAGGTTCACATACACAGATAGGCGGAGACTTGGCAAAGAAATATCGTGAACACCCTGATGTTATAAATGCTATTATGGCTCACCATGGTGATGTTGAACCTTTAACTGTAGAAGCTATACTGGTTCAGGCAGCAGATGCTATTTCTGCAGCAAGGCCTGGAGCACGCAGGGAAACTCTGGAAGCATATATCAAGAGATTGGAAAAACTTGAGGAAATAGCAAATTCCTTCGCAGGAGTAGAAAAATCGTTTGCAATACAAGCAGGAAGAGAAATCAGAATTATTGTAAAGCCTGACAAAGTGAGCGATGATCAGGCCGTGCTAATGGCTAGAGATATAGTCAAGCAGGTAGAAAAAGAGCTTGAATATCCAGGACAGATCAAAATTAATGTTATCCGCGAAACGCGGGCTGTTGATTATGCAAAATAAAGATGTGGTGTATCCACATCTTTTTTATTGCCAAAAAGAGGATTTTTATATGAAATGTAGAATATATTATTGTGATTATATTGGTAAAGACTAATAAAAATGCAGGGGGGTCAACTCGTGGAAGTATTAAAAGTATCAGCAAAATCCAATCCAAATTCAGTAGCCGGTGCTTTGGCAGGCGTGCTGAGGGAGCGGGGTAGTGCTGAGATGCAAGCTATCGGAGCCGGCGCACTGAACCAGGCAGTTAAGGCAGTTGCGATTGCACGTGGCTTTGTTGCTCCCGGAGGTATTGATTTAGTATGTATTCCTGCTTTCACTGACATTATAATCGATGGAGAAGAGAGAACAGCAATAAAACTAATTATCGAACCTAGGTAGCCTGCTTCAGAGCAGGTTTTTTTATATGCACCTGCTATGTAGGTATATAATGTTGTGACAATTGCTGAAATATTCCAGCCGCTTAACTTTAGATCCTTTTTTAATCAAATTACCGCACTTCAGACAATTATAATTGCTCTTGTATAAAACATCTTCATTAACAGTCACAGGCAAGTTGCCATATTTCTTCCAGCTCTTCCAGCCGGTTTTGCAAAGCTGAACCCTTTTATCATAATCTGCATACACCCAGCGAAGAATTCTGTGAAAATGCAGGGGATATTTGGTATATTTAACATACTGGGGCGGTAGTCCCAGGCTAAGGGCATATTCCTGAAAAGTATTCTCTACCAATGATTGAAGAGGTTCTCCTATTTTAGAACAGCGGTATGGAATTTGCCTGGCTTTAATAAACTCTCTTGCCTGGTCAAACATATAGCCCTGGCAGATTTCCACTTCTTCGTTTGGTTTTAAGTTTAATTTTTCTAAAAGAGAAAGAACAATATGCGCTGATTCCAGCAAATATTTTTTACTTCTGAAAAGATGGCTTCTGTAGTAATCAATTGGAATAAAATCATATACATAATCCCCCGTTTCCACCCTGACAGCTCCAATACAAGTACCTCCGATAAGGCTGCCGCTGCCTGAATCGTCTATCTGTATCACTGCCTCACTCTCCAATCCATATCAAATAGTATTTGTATTAATCAGGAAAACTATAATATAATAATCTATGAAATTGTGTGCAAATGAGGAGAAAATATGAGGTTTTTGGTTTCAAATGACGATGGTATATATGCCGATGGGTTAATTCAACTTGCAGTAAGCCTATCCTCCCTGGGAGAAGTGACTGTGGTAGCACCCGATACAGAAAGAAGCGCAACAGGCCATGCTATTACCATGCACCATCCCCTTAGAGTTCGTAAAGTTAACCTGCCCGGGTTAAAAATTAAGGCATTTGCGGTAGACGGCACCCCAGCTGATTGTGTCAAACTGGGGATTGATGAATTGCTGGATTACAGGCCTGATTTTGTGCTGACAGGCATAAACAGGGGTGCGAACCTTGGAACTGATGTCTTGTATTCCGGAACAGTATCAGCAGCTATTGAAGGTTGCATAATGGGTGTGCCATCTCTAGCCTTTTCACTGTTATCAGCCGAAGTGATGGATTACTCTACGGCAGGAAGGATTGCAGCTGAAGTGGTTGGCATGATATCTGACAAGAATTTGACACCCAGTACTTTAGTTAATGTCAATATCCCTAATGTACCTCTGGAACAGATCAAAGGCATGAAGGTAACCAGGCTGGGCCATAGGAGATATTCCAAAAATTACGAAAAAAGGCTGGATCCAAGGGGTAGAACATATTATTGGCTGGCAGGGGAGCTGATAGAGGAAGCAATGGCTTCGGATACTGACATAGAGGCAGTAAAAAATCTATATGTTTCGATTACTCCATTGCATTTTGATCTTACCAGCTATAAAATGCTGGACTCTTTAAAAAGATGGGGCTTTGATCATGATATTCGCAGCAAATGAAGTTTATTTGCCTGACACTTGCAAAAATAGGTCGCTGTGGTAAAATAATGATGAACTGTGCCGGTAAAGGGGAGTTATAAATGAATAAACAGGATTTGATAAACCGCATCGATGCTCAATATAAAAAGATGAGCAAGGGACAAAAGCTGATAGCTGAATACATATTGAACAATTACGACAAAGCAGCTTTTATGACTGCTTCAAAACTTGGTGATGTTGTAGGTGTAAGTGAATCTACAGTTGTCCGTTTTGCCAACGTTCTTGGATATGAGGGATACCCAAAATTGCAAAAAGCACTTCAGGAACTCATACGCAACAAGCTTACCACAGTACAGCGTATTGAAATGTCCTCAGATTTAGACCAGTCAATGGTCTTGAGAAGTGTTCTGAAGGCAGATATGAATAATATTCGTCAGACAATTGAGGAAGTCAACAATGAAGACTTCGATGCTGTTGTGAATAAAATTCTGCAGGCAAGGCATATCTATGTCCTGGGGCTGAGGAGTGCAGCTCCTCTGGCTCAATTCATGGGCTATTACCTCAATTTTATATTCGACAATGTAAGGATTGTAACCTCCGGCGTTAATGATATTTTTGAACAATTAATCCATATTGGACAAGATGACCTCTTAATTGGAATCAGCTTTCCGCGTTATGCCAGTCGTGCCATAGAAGCCATGAAGTTTACCAAGGAAAGAGGTGCAGCCACTGTAGCCTTAACTGACAGTATGCTCTCCCCGCTTACGGCTTATGCTGATTATACTCTTCTTGCCCGCAGCGATATGGCTTCCTTTGTAGATTCTCTGGTAGCTCCGCTAAGCCTTATCAACGCTTTGATAGTTGGTATAGGCATAGTAAAGAAGGCAGAAATATCTTCAGGATTTAACAAATTGGAAGATATTTGGGCTCAATATAATGTATATGTTGAGAAAGATAAAGGTTGAGAGGAGCCTGACTGGTTGTTTTGTCCGTAGGAGGCTGTATGTACATATATTTGACCCGGCATGGTGAAACCATCTGGAATATTGACAAGAGGACTCAAGGAACACGGGATATCCCTCTCAGCAGCAGGGGTATCCGCCAGTCTGAGGCCCTGGCTGAAAGGCTGGCTGATGAAAATATCAGCACCATCTATACAAGCATACTGGATAGAGCATATCACACAGCCAATATTATAGGAGAACGAATTGGCCTGCAGCCAATACAAACAAAAGAGCTCAATGAGGTTAATTTTGGCAGTTGGGAAGGCCTAACGCTTAAAGAGATAGAAGCAAAATATCCAGGCCGATTTGAACGGTTTTTTACTGATTTTAACTATGCACCTGATAACGGAGAATCTATTGCTTCTCTGCAAAGCAGAATCCGAAGATTTATTCAATTAATTAAAGAAAAGCATGCTGATAAAGAAGATCGCATTTTAATAGTATCTCATGCCTACCCGGTTAGAATGCTTATTATTGAGCTTATGAATTTTCCTGCTGAGCATTTATTTGATTTCCAGCTGGATAATACGGGAATCAGTATAATCAGGTGGGATAACAGGAATGGGAAAAATCGATTAATGTGCCTTAATGATATATGTCACCTTCAAAAACATGATTATGTTGCAAATCCCGGATAAATGACTTAATATAGAGTAAAGCTTGTATAAAGGGAGGAATGGCTGTGGAATTTCCCGGGAGCAAGGTGGCTTCCAAAGTGGCTATGAGCATAGCGATGACTCAAAGCCGTGAGGAGGAAAAATCATTAAAAGATGAAATGCTTAAAATCGGTGTAAAGACGGCGGCTATAGATTATGGCGGAGAGTTCATTACATCTGTTACTAAAATTATAGAAAGAGCAGTAGTAGCAGCCAAAAGAGAAGGAATTATCGGTGAATCCCATGCCGAAGAAGGAGCAATTGCAGGAGCAGCAAGAGAAGCAGTTTCCCAGATAATGCCTAAGGCATTGGGGTTGAATGTTGGCGGTAAAATAGGAATAGCAAGGAATAATGATCATATTTGCGTAGCCTTGTTTTTTGGCATAGGTCTGCTGCATCTGAATGAAGTTGCTGTAGGCTTGGGGCACCGCGTTGTATAAAATAGGGAGAGATACTTGATGAAGTTTTACGCATTAAGAGGCGCAATTACCGTTGAACAGAATGAAAAAGATGAAATTCTGTCAAAAACCAGGTTGTTACTTAACCAACTGATAGAAAGAAATGATCTGGAAAACAAAGATATAGTCAGCATCATCTTTACTGCAACAAAGGATATAGATGCGGTATACCCGGCAGCAGCTGCAAGAGAGATGGGAATGACAAATATACCACTTATGTGCTGCCAGGAAATGTATGTTGAAGGCAGTCTGCCATTATGCATACGCATATTGATGCATATTCAGCTGGAAAAAGAACGGACCCTGCAGCATGTTTATCTGGGAAAGGCAGTTACACTTAGGCCGGACCTGGCAAAATTGACGATAGCTATTGACGGTCCTGCCGGAGCAGGTAAAAGCACTATTGCAAAGCTTTTAGCGGAAAAATTGGGAATCCTTTACCTGGATACAGGGGCCATGTACAGGGCTATTGGCCTAAAAATACTAAAAAACGGCGGAGATCCACGCAAGCCTGAAGATGTAATCCCTTTGATTAAAGATACAGATGTTAAAGTTCAGTATGAACACGGAAAACAAAAGGTTTATTTAGACGGACAGGATGTAACTGATGAAATTCGTACACGTCAGGTTTCAAGTGCTGCTTCAGATGTGGGAACTATACCTGAGGTTAGAAAGAAACTGGTAGAACTTCAACGTCAAATAGCTGAGAGAACGTCCTTGGTCATGGACGGCAGAGACATTGGCACACATGTAATGCCAAATGCAACACTGAAGATTTTTCTTACGGCTTCTCCGGAAGAACGAGCGAGACGCAGATGGAAGGAACTAAAGGAAAAAGGAACTGAGGTGGAATTTGACACCATTTTGCAGGAAATCATCCAGAGGGATTTGAATGACAGCAGCAGGAGCTGTGCTCCGCTTAGAAAAGCTGATGATGCAGTATTGATAGATACTACCGGCAAAAGTATAGACCAGGTAATTAAAGAAATTGAAAACCTGCTAAAGGTCTGACGGAGGTAAGTCAATTTGTTTTACTATATAATCAGAGCCATTCTCATTCCATTTTTATTTTTGTTATTCTTCCCTAAAATAACAGGAAAGGAGAACTTGCCTAAAGAAGGCAGTGTCATTATCTATTCCAATCACACATCCTTTTTGGATCCGATTTTATTGGGCTGCGTATTACCCAGACGTATCTACTTTATGGCTAAGCAGGAGCTTTTTCGCTTCCCTCCTTTAGCATATATAATAAGAGCTTTGGGAGCTTTTCCTGTAAAAAGAGGAACTGCAGATATTACTGCCATTAAAAAAGCGCTTCAGACATTGAAAGAGGGGAAAGTTTTTGGTATTTTCCCTGAGGGGACCAGAAGTAAAAGCGGGGACTTAAAAGATTTTAATCATGGAATCGCAGCTATTGCACAAAAGTCCCGCGCCATTACTATTCCTGTAATTATCAAAGGCAATTACAAGGTTTTTCGTCAAGTTCGCGTAATTATCGGCAAACCTCTTGATTTGCATGAGTATTATGGTCAAAAACCCAATTCTGAACTGCTGACAAAAATGTCAGATTATATGACAGAAGCAATAAAATCTCTCGCTTCAGAAAGTGAAAATAATTAGGAAAAAATTCACAGCCAAATAATTATTATTTATTTTATTTAAAAGAAGGATTTAGTCATATAATATCGAAAAGAAATATATTATATTTTTTTGATGTGATTCCAATAAAAAACGCGGATATTCCTGATAGGTGAGTAATGATTTGTGTTTTATGTGCTATAGGGGGGCTAATTTCACAATAATTATGTAGACAAGGATTTTTGGAAAAGAGGAAGGTTAAATAATTATTAATCTGAGTTTGACAGGGATATTCCACGATAATTTGGAACACATTCAAGCGAGGAGTATGCAACCGGGGTTTAATTCCTTGTGCTATTAGAACACCCGGCTGAAAGATTTTAAGGAGGTTCTTAATAAATGAGCGACATGAAAGAAGATTTTTTGGAAAAAGATACTGCAGTAGATTCAGCAGAAAATGAAAAACCAGAAGCAGCAACAACCGTACAAGATACAAATATTGAAGATATTAAAGAGCAGAATACTGATAATTCACATAAAGAAGAAGTAACAGAGCCAATAGCAGATAACCCGAAAGAAGAATCCATGGCTGACTTTAACATTGTTTCTCTTCACAAGGGACAAAAAGTTAAAGGCAAAATTATAAGAGTTACTGATGATGAGTTGATAGTAAATGTGGAATATAAATCTGACGGAATTGTATCTAAGGATGAAATCTTGCTGGAAGAAGACAAGCCGCTTTCCGAAGTTTTTCATGAAGGTGATGAGATAGAAGTAGAAGTTGTTCAAGTAAACGACGGAGAGGGCAATGTAATTCTATCACAGAAAAAATTAGCAAAAGATCAGGCTTGGAAGTATATTGAAGATGCATACCGCACCGGCATAGAAGTTATCGGTACAGCCAAAGAAGTTGTTAAGGGTGGTCTGCTGGCTAACATTAAAGGATTTTCAGCATTTGTTCCTGCATCACAGCTGTCACTGCGCTATGTACCTGATCTTAATACTTTTATTGGACAAAAGCTGCGCCTGAAGATTTTAGAGATAGATAAAAAGCGCAACAGGGCAGTAGCTTCGCAAAAAGCCATTCTTGAGGCAGAAGAAGCAGAAAAGAAGCGCCAGGTATGGGAAAACATACAGGAAGGTCAAAGACTTACTGGTGAGGTTAAACGACTGACAAATTTTGGTGCTTTCGTTGATATTGGGGGAGTAGACGGCCTCATCCATATTTCAGATCTTTCCTGGGGACATATAAAAAGTCCAAAACAAGTGGTTTCAGAAGGACAAAAGGTAGAAGTAGTCGTTTTATCTGTTGATAAGGAAAACAACAAGATTTCATTGGGTTATAAACAGACGTTGCCGCATCCCTGGGACAATATAGAGCAAAAATACCCTGCCGGCCAGATATTCCAGGGTAAGGTAGTACGCATTACAACTTTCGGAGCCTTTGTTGAACTGGAGCCCGGCGTTGACGGTCTTGTTCATATTTCACAGATATCAGACAAGCGAATTAACAAGGTAGAGGATGTCCTTAAGACAGGTAATATAGTTTCTGTGAAGGTTTTGGAAGTAAAGCCTGAAGAGAAGAGAATCAGCCTCAGCATAAAGGAAGCTGCTCCCAAACAGGAAGAGCCGCAGAAAGAAGAAGAGGAAAGTCCTTTTATCAAGGAAGAAATGACTGTATCATTGTCTGAGTTCTTCCCTGATCAAAACAAGACTGAGTAAAAAGCTAAAAAGCTAAAAAGCCGAAGCTAAGCTTCGGTTTTTTTATAGTCATGTATAGAATTGTAAACTGCAGGACAAAATATAAATAACCTCACAAAATACATTGAGACCCCCTTTTATTTCAAGCCGTGCAAAAACCACGGCTATTTTTTGTGCGCCCAGCATGGGCGCAATCTAACGGGTGAAAGTCCCGAGTACGGGTTGATAGTGCCAAGTACATAGCCAAGAGCAAGGGTGTCCTCGGTGACGAGGAATCTGAAGGAAGCTGGAG
>DUSN01000010.1 GCA_012842605.1 Clostridiales bacterium | reverse complement strand
GGGTCTTTAAACAATAGTATATCACCTGGTGCCAGTTCTGATTTTGAAATAGAAGTGCCGTTCGATGCCTGACCCTTAGCTGTTCTATTGAGGCTATAGCCAAAATGTTTATATACATAGCAGGTAAAACCGGAACAGTCAAATGCATTGGGACCATTTGCACCGTATACATAAGGTATTCCCAGGAATTTCATAGCGTATTCTACAATATCAGCTCCTGTAACACTGCCATTGCTCGGCGGCGGCGGATCTTGTTTGGGCGGAGTACTGGGGTTGCTTGGTTTAGTGGTGGGAGACGGTGAACTACCCCTGGATGTAGTCGGAGCAGGTTTTTTTGTACCTACCAGTATAATTTTATTAACCGGTTCTTCCTTAATGGTTTCTTTTATAGTCTGACGGCTGACTACTATTCCGTTTTCCCGGACAATCTGGACTTCAACTTCCTTTATGCCCTTCTTACCTTCCTGAAGTATTTTAGTTTTTCCCTTAAGCAAAGTATTATCATCACGTTTTTCCTCTTTAAAGGGAATCTGTTCTTCATATACTATGGTTTCTTTAGTTACAACATTCAGCAGTTTTTGTTCTTTTGAGAGTACTACAACATCCCCTGGTTTTAACCTTTCGGGGTTAATATCAGGGTTCAACGCCAGTACCTCTTCAACACTCATGCTGTTTGAAACAGCAATATTCCAAATGGAATCACCTTTCTGAACTACATGTTCTGTGATTCCCTGCTGGTTTTGCTGCAGCTGAGTCAAAATTTCATCTGCTGCTGTAAGCTGCTTATAATCTATCGTTACCTGATTAAAACTGACTTCCTCAGCAAAATTGACTTCATCCAGCCGGCTGCCTTCTCTTGACAGTATTTCATCGACATAAGGCTTCTTTATGGCATTTACAATGCTTTCTGCATCTGCCAATGAACGAACGTAGCCAAAAATCTGATTGTCTATAGTTATTGCATAAGCTGTGGTCTGTATATCTACTGCATCTTCTATAGCTTTGGTAATCAGGAATTCGCTGGTAGGAACTGCATTGCTGTTAGCTTCCTTGAAATATACCTTAGAAATAATAGTGACATCTCTGGGATACTTGTCTTTCACCTTTTCCATGACAGCATCATAGTAAGCCAAACCTTTTGCAGCGTATTTTACTATTCCTACTTGACTGTCATTTACATACATTGCATACAACGCCTGATCCTGACTGCTGAATGCAGTAAAGGATACCAGTGAAGCAGGCATCAATATTATTAATAATAATGCAATAACCCTTCTGGGTATATTCATATGGAAACCCCCTAGACAATCAGTCCATTACATTTTTATTTCAATATTTTTCAATTCTGTTACATTATTAAATATATTCGACATAAATTGGATAATTCCTGCAAATTTAAAAAAGCATTAAACATTTTTTCTGACTAACTAAAAAACCCCTTTCATTAGATTTTATCTAACAAAAGAGGTTCGTCTTACCAGCCAGAGGGTGTACAGGCAAAAATATATCACACACATTATGCCGCTAAAGCAGATCTACACCTTCCTCCTGCTCTATCCATTCGCAATAGGCATCCTTGCAGTTGCAGGGGCTTCTATGCTCACACGGATCAACTTCCAGTATTTCCAATACTTCTTTTTTGTATTTCTTGAATTTTTCATTATACCTGTTCCATAGTGCATATATGCATCCAAAAATAAGGGTGGTAATAAACAACACTTTGAAATATACCGTCTCTATAGGCGTCAGGACTGCCGATACACTGGTATCCCCTGAAAACACCGACGCCCATGCATCCAGGTAACGATCCATATTTCCGAGAAAATAAACCCAAAGCAGTCCGGCAACTGTTCCGGCCGGTATCATAATGGCAATTCCGGTACCTTTATTGCGATGAGCTTTTAAAAGCTTGTCAGTTTTTTTATTAAGCGCATAGCTAAGTGTCAATGGTCTTGGCATATTTATCCATCCCCCTGATACAATCTTCCTTAAGTAAACATTGCTTCTTTTTTAGCATATTAAGATAAATATGCAATTATGACCATGACACAGATACGTATCCGGATTTTAAAGAAGTGCTTTCAAAGCGTTATAAGCCACACCAAACAGCCTGGGCCCCCCATCCGGCAGGTCCGCGTCCGCAGCATTTTTTTCCAGATCTGAAAACCCGACAAAATTGCCAAGGTGCGGTTCCAGTGAGAGAAAACCAACAAATCCACTTTTCTTAAGTGCATCAAGTATATCCTTTACCCGTCCGTCTCCCAGACCGGCCGGAACAACCTGATGATTAGCATAAAGCGCATCCTTGATATGCATATACTCAATATAGTCCTTAAGCATTTCATATGCCTTCGGATATGTTTCAACATCACACTGTACAAAGTTGGCAGGATCGAATGTCAGCCTTACCTGTGTGCTATTCAGGCTCTTCAGCAAATCCAAACAGCGCTCAGGCGTATCGCCGTATATATCTTTTTCATTTTCATGCAGCAATGTCACACCAGTGCCTTCCGCCGCCCGGATAAAAGCATTCCATCGATCCAGTACCTCTTCCCTGTACTTCTCCGGCGCTTCCCCTTTTGGTATGTAGAAGCTGAACATGCGTATATATTTAACTTCCATGATTTCTGCAATCTTCAGTGTATGTTTGAATTTGGCCAAATGAGGTTCAAAATTATCTATGATTCCTATTTTACCAATCGGAGAACCTATGGCTGACAAACGGAAGCCGCGTTTTACTAACTGCCTTTTAATGTCTCTTACTTCATCTAAGCTGTATTCAGTCAGGTTTTTTCCATTCACTCCTCTCATTTCGATATGCTTGATTCCAAAATGATCAAGTACATCCATTTGAACATCCAAGCTTGGATCAATCTCATCCGCAAATGCTGATAAATAAAATTTACTGCTCATCTGAATCCCTCCCTCATTACTTGTTCTTTACTCTATAATTTTGCCCATATCACTAGGTGAACTGCTCCCACTGACTAAGTGATGGGAGAATTCTTGTCAAAGCATTTTAGTTAATAACCAGTTGCTTGATATGCATTATCTATATTTTACATGCATTGGCTAATGATTTCAAATATAAAGAATATGCATATCAGGAATACATATAAGAATGCTGTCTTTTGGCAATGCAAAAGGCGATAATAAAAGAAGCTGTATCATATTAAATACAGCTTCTTTTAAGTGATTAATCTTACTGCTTATCAATTTATGCGCAATATGCTTACTGTTCCAGTATCAAATTTAACTGAGCAAATTCGGAAGCATTAACCGTAATATTGATTCCTGACACGTTTGTCAGCTTGCTGCCTCTGTCAACTCCGAACAAGTCACCAATTATATACTTCGCTGCACCATCGTCTCCCCTGCCGGTTTCAATAGTAAGGTTAACGAATTTCACGTTATTTAATTCAGTATTTCTGCTCTCTGCAGCAAGAGCTCCTGCTGTGACAGGAATACCGGAGTTTACGTTAATAGCAATATTAATGTTTTCAAAGGTAAGATCTTTAATGCGCGCTCCGTCCAGTACCTTGAACAATCCTATATCTTTTTTCTTATCATTGTCTATCTTTTTACTGTTGACTCGGATTGTTATATTTTTTAAGGTATATCCGTTCCCAATTATTTCACCGCTGAAACTCTCGCTTGGTTCAAGGACGATTTTGCTAAAATCAATATCATTGGCAATAACATATCCTTCTACCGGGTTGCCGGATTTGTCAACTCCTGAGAAGGAATACCTGCTGCCCTGTTTTAGATCTTCGGGGCTGGAAACCTTAACATAGCTTCCCTTTTCATATTTCAGGTAAACTACTTTGTCAGATGAATTATTTATATAATACTGAATAGCTTCCTCATAAATTTCATCTTTGCGTTTGCGGATCATTTCTCTGACAGCCGGATCATCGGTAGTAATCTCATATCCCAGTTTATTTATAAACAGGTCTGAAGTATCTATTTCCGGATCCACTTCCTCGTCATCAGAAGGTGCAACATAGTTGATCTTCTTAATATATTGGGGAAACTCCTGATGCAATTGTGCATATATTTCCGCATTTGACGGAATTAGTTCCCTATGGACATACTCTGAAAAATTATATGGAATTGTACCTTCTTTATCTGCGTAATATCCATGGAATGTATAACCGCTTTTAGCAATCAGCCTTTCTGCTGCACCTGATAATGGCTGTATAGGTGAACCCGATGTTATATTCTTCGAGAACTTAACTTCCCCTGTCTCTGCATCGATATACTCCACTTTAGCTTGGGGTATCCATCTGGCATAGAGGGTCATGTCCTCCTGCACTCTGTCTTCATCAAAATCCCATCTGTCTTCCGCCTTAAACGAATAACCAATAACGTTCCCTTGTGCATCCTTTATATCTTCTTTTGCAGTATACCATCCGGCTAAGATATATCCATCCTTAACAGGTTCTATAAGCATATTGGTAGTTCCTGCGGGCTTGAATACATATGAATTTTTCATATAATATGTTTCACGAATTTCACGGGAGTTGACTGATCCTCCCAAAGCATTATAGATAACCTTGCACTCATATCCCCAGGCACCTGGGTCTGCAACATTATCTGATATAACACAGGAGCTTAACAATAAGCTGACTGCAATAATCATAAATATAACCGTTAGCCGATGGTACTTTTTTAAATATGTCATGTCCGATTATCCCCCTACCTGGTACAAATACGGCTTAATACTTAAACCATATTTTAGTGCAAAATAATATGAATAAAGCAAAGGAGCCAAAAACTGCTGCAGCAAAAACAATGTGAGAGACAATAACTCCTATCAGCAGGCTTCTTCGTTCTGTTTTTGACAGCTTACGCAGCTCTGTTTTTTCACTTTTTAATCCAAATTCATCAAAAGCTGTTCGTCTGAATATTGAGCGGCGCATACCGTCAATATTCATGCTGGCAATAACTCTGCCGTCATCTACAAAATCATCTTCTTTGCTTTTTCTTTTAAATAATATCATTTTATCATCAATCCTGACTATATAAATGGCATGCTACCTGATGGCCTTCTTCATATTCCTTAAATACGGGAGCTTTTTCAGCACATATTGGCATCGCGTACGGGCACCTTGTCCGGAACTTGCATCCTGATGGCGGATTAACCGGGCTGGGTATGTCACCCTTAAGAATAATCCTGTTCATCTTTACATCGGGATCTGATACCGGTACGGCTGACAAAAGAGCCTTTGTATAGGGGTGCATTGGATTGCTGAATATCTTGTTCTTATCTCCCATTTCTATCAGGTTCCCCAAATACATTACACCAATGGTATCCGACAGGTATTTGACCACTGAAAGATCATGGGATATGAACAGATACGTATAACCATACTGCTCCTGCAAATCCTTCATAAGGTTGATTATTTGAGCCTGAATGGAAACATCCAGCGCACTGAGCGGCTCATCACATATTATAAATTTCGGTTTTAAAGCCACTGCTCTTGCAATGCTTATTCTCTGTCTCTGACCGCCGGAAAACTCATGAGGATATCTGTAATAATAATGAGGCTGCAATCCACAGTCACGCATTACCTTCAGTATATAAGACCTGTATTCTGATTTAGGCACAATTTTGTGCTCCTTAACCGCTTCTCCGATTATTTCACCGACCGGCATACGCGGCGACAGGCTGGAATATGGGTCCTGGAAAATCATCTGCATCTGGGGACGCATTTTTCTGAGTTCTTTAGGCGGAATTTTTGCAAGATCCTTACCGTCAAACAATACCTGGCCATCGGTTACTTCATGAAGTCTCAATATGGTTCTTCCAACAGTTGTCTTGCCGCAGCCCGATTCACCAACCAAACCCATAGTTGTTCCACGTTTTATGGTAAAGGAAACATCATCAACAGCTTTTACATATGCTCTGCTCTTGAATAAGGAAAACTTGGAGACAGGGTAGTATTTTTTCAGGTTTCTTACTACCAAAATATCATCGTTGTTATAGTTCTTGCTGTCATCTGGTGAAATCTTTTCTATAGCCATTTTTCCTACCACTACTCCTTTCCTTTATTCTGTTCCTGCAGGCCTTCTCCATAGTATAAATGGCAGGCCGCACAATGGGTTGATGAAAAATCAACCATATCCGGGTAATCCCTGGAGCAGACATTCATAGCCTTATCGCATCTATTGTAGAAATAACAATGATCAGGCATGTTGATTGGATTTGGTACCTGTCCCTTTATGCTGTACAGGCGATTGTCCCTTGTTTCGCCGGTGGGTTTTGATCTCATAAGTCCAATAGTGTAAGGGTGCTTTGGATCATGGAATATTTCTCTTACTGTGCCTTTTTCAATAATTCTGCCGGCATACATAACCACGACATAGTCAGCCATTTCGGCTATAACTCCAAGGTCATGAGTAATCAGCATAATGCTGCCGTTTATTCTGTTCTTAACATCCCGCAGCAGCTCCAATATCTGTGCCTGGATCGTAACATCCAATGCTGTAGTAGGTTCATCTGCTATTATCAGTCTCGGGTCGCAGGAAAGCGCCATTGCTATCATAACACGCTGACGCATGCCTCCGGACAATTCGTGCGGATAGCTGTTGTAAACCTTTTCCGGCATAGCTATGCCTACAAGCTTCAGCATCTCTATGGACCTTGCCTTTGCTGATTCCGGTGTGGAACCTTCTACATGAAGAAGAACAACCTCGTCCATTTGCTCGCCTATCTTAAATACAGGGTTAAGGCTGGTCATTGGCTCCTGGAATATCATTGCGATATCCTTGCCGCGGATCTTCAGCATTTTATCTTTTGGCATCTTGGTAATTTCATAGCATTTGCCGTTACTATCCTGATAACGGATGCTTCCCTTTACTATCTGTCCTTGCGGTGCCTGAACCAGCTGCATTAAAGAAAGACTGGTAACTGACTTGCCGCATCCGGATTCTCCAACTACACCCACAATCTTGCCCTGTGGTATATCAAAGCTTACACCGTTGACAGATTTAACTGTACCGACATCAGTGAAGAAATAAGTGTGAAGATCTTCAAACTCGACTACGTTTGAAGGATCTCTCATCTGCGTAAGATACTCTTCCTCAGGTACATTCTTTCTGTTTTTTTCTCTTTCAAACTTTCTTATTATTTTATTGTTCTCCTTACTAATGCGCCTCTCTTCACGCAGTGTAAGGTACATTGTATCGTCTACACCTTCAATTTTTTTACGTTTAAAAATATCTATCAAGCCCACGGTATCACCTACCTTTTCATTCTGGGGTCAAAGGCGTCTCTCAGTCCGTCACCAATAAAGCTGAAACCTAAGACGGTAACTACAATTAAGATACCGGCCGGGACCCACATATTAGGATAATTTGCCAGAATTTCCTGCCCTTTTGAGGGATCTGCCAGCGCTATCATAGATCCCCAGGCAGCTCGTGGGAATGGAACACCCAATCCAAGGTAGGAGAGAGTGGATTCATAAAGGATTACTCCACCGAGACCCAAAGTAGCATTGACAATTAACTGAGGCATTGCGTTAGGTACAAGATGCCTGAATATTCTATGAAGGGCACTGATACCAGTTGTTTCAGCAGCCATCATATATTCCTGTTCTCTCAACATGAGAATCTGTCCCCTGACGATCCGGGCCACGCCTGTCCAACCCATGAGTGTAAGAAACGCCATTAAATAGTAGATTCTATGTTCTGCAGGTATACCCTCAATAGAGTTAATTGTTGCTGACAGTACCAATAAAACGGGCAAACCTGGCAGGCAGGCAAATATATCCACTATTCTCATAATCAACTGGTCAACCCATTTCCCAAAATAACCTGACAAACCGCCAAGAACAATCCCTATAAAAGTTTCAAGAAAAATAACTATAAACGATATTACTAAAGAAATCCGTCCGCCATACATTAGGCGGGTAAATATATCAAATCCAGATGTATCGGTGCCAAGCCAGTGATCCTTAGAAGGCGGTGCCTTAAAAACCACCAAAGTCTGGGATTTGTCATAGTAAGTGTACAGCTTTCCGTCCGGTCCGTAAAACTCTGCTTTAGACACCATATCTGAGTTTCGTTCTATCTTAAATACCTGTGTTTCCTTATACCCCCAGGTAGCATCTACAATCAGCGGACCCACAAAGGAAAACAGAAACACCAAGATTATCATTATCAGACCTGCGATAGACAGTTTGCTTTTAAAAAACCGCTTAGCTACCATTCTTCCGGGTGAAATTACCCTGAAGTTCTGCTCCAGAACACTATCAGCAGACCCGTTATTATCAGTATAGTTATTGTTTAAGTCATTTTGTTTTTCCATAGCCATCACATCCAAACCCCCTTTATGACAGTTTGACACGGGGGTCAACCACCATGTACATTATGTCTGATATCAGCATACCAAGAACGGTAAGGATTGATAAAAACATATTATATCCCATTATAAAAGGAATGTCCCCCTGCTGGGTTGCTCTTAAAGCCATATATCCTATTCCGGGTATGGCAAACACTGTCTCAGTAATCATAGCTCCGCCAAACAGGCCGGGGAGCATACCTGACAGCGATGTTACAAGCGGAATCATGGTATTCCTGAATGCATGCTTATAGGTAACTTCATGCTCAGACAACCCCTTTGCCCGGGCAGTTCTGATGTAGTCAGAGTTCAATACCTCAAGCATATTTGTCCTGGTAAATTTCATTGTACCACCTACACCAAGCAGTGTAAGTACCGATATAGGCAACACTAAATGCCAGGCCTTATCTAGTAGTATTTGAAAATGTGCATCAGGCGGAAAAAGCTTAGTAGCCGTTGTAAGACCTTGCAGCGGCAAAATGCCTAACTTAATTGCAAATACATTCATAAGCAATGCCGATAAAAAGAATGAAGGCAAAGCAGTACCCATCATGGCAAATACCGAAACAATATAGTCATATGCGCTGTATTGGTTTACAGATGCTTTTATTCCCATTGGGATACCTATAATTATCTGTAAAATATATGATATGAAGGCAATCAAAAACGATATCCAGATATACTCAGATAATACCTTTGTAACAGGCTTGCCATAAAGGAATGAAAACCCAAGATCCCCTGACATTGTACTTTTCAGCCATGACAAATAACTCTTAACTATGCCTTTGAAGCTTTTATCAGCAAGGCCGTACAGCTCTTTAAGGCGCTGAACATCCTCTTTGGTCATTGCACCGCTCTGCAGCGCTGCATATGTCTGGTTATCTATATAGTCAGCAGGCATCAGCATTGACAGCAAGTAAATAAGCGCTGAAACTCCCAGCAAAATTAACAATGATAAAGCAATTCTTCTTAGAAAGTATTTCCACATATTAACCCTCAATCCCTTAAGAAGTGGTACAAGGCTTAAATATAACATTCAAGCCTTGTACCCTTTTTTCTCCATTTAATCTCTATCTACAATAAAGGTTAATTCAACTCAACATTCCAGATAAAGCTGATCGGAGATTGGAATGGTGTTACATCTTCGCCGCTGAAGAGAGAATCAGCTTTGATAACTTCTTTATTGTAAACAAACATGTTCTTTCTCTGGTAGGTTGGAACCTCAACTGCCAATCCGGTGGACAGTTCCAAAGCTCTCTTATAGATTTCCTTACGCTCTTCAGTATCGAGGGTGGAACGTCCTGCCATAATCAGTTCATTCAACTCTCTGAGCATAGCCTTCTCTTCATCAGAGCCGTTTTCAAACAGCCAGTAGAGGCCGGTTCCGTTTGGTGAAGTACCCTGGTTTACAGCCGGATCTGAGTACCAGATCTGGAACATATCCGGGTCAACGCCGCCGCTTCCCCATGCTGCTGCCCAAACCTGAATTCCTGATTCATAAGCGGTACTTAGTTTGCCCAGCAGGTTATTGTCAGTTTCAATATTAACCTTTACACCGATTTTTTCCAGTACTGCCTGGGTATCGATAAATATGGAACCAGCCGGATGAGCTGATGCCTCTGACGGCAATGTGAACTTGAATGTTACCTGCTGTCCAGCTTTTTCATGGCCTTCCGGATAGTACATTATGTTCTTTGCTTCATCATAGATATATCCGGCTTCCAGGAACAAATTCTTGGAGGTTTCACCGGTTCCGTCATAGGGGAACAGATCCTCGGGATTGTCGGGATATGCCCAGAGAACCTTTGTCATTGTACGATAGTTTACGCTTGCCAGTTCGCCATAGTAGTTGTCAACTGCCAGCTGAACATTCATAGCATGGGCAAGAGCTTTTCTTACTGAGAATTCAGGTACAGCCTGTGCGTTAATGCCTATATAGCCATAACCATCATTGTCAACCAGAATATAGGCCAGTTTTGCATAATCTCCGGCACCATTTGTTATATCATTTATAATTGTTGTAGAAGCTGAAGGATCAGAGTAATGAACTGTGCCGGTCAGAACAGCATCCAGTTCTGCACCTAAAGCTATTTCCTGATAACGGAATGTCTTGATCTTGGGAGAACCAAGCATAAAGTTATCATTAGCTGTATAGGTTACAACGTTGTCCTTGTATTCCTGGAAGATATAGGGCCCGGCACCCAAAGGCCTGTCGTTCTTGGTCTTAAGGAAATCCATGAATTCCTTATTTCCGGTATCTACTCCAAACTCGTTCAGATTACCGGTGTATCCGTCAGTGTAGTAATGGAAGGGTACAACCGATATACCTAACTTAAAGATAGCGGTTGGGTCAACACCGTCAATTACTACCTTTACATATTCTCTTTCAACACCGTCTTCACAGACCATTTTTCCGGAGGTAATTCCGGTGATGCTGGAAACACCGCCTTCTACCTGACCTTCAGTAGCAATATATATATCTTTGATATAGTCCTGAATTGTCAGATCACCGGCTTTTTCATAGTTAACGCCAGCATCAGTCAGGTCATAACCGAAATTGGCAATAATGTCTTCCCAGAAAACCTTGGCATCTACAGTATCAGCTTTCAAATCAAATGTTTTATTTGAATATCCTGTGGTGAAAGTGCTGCCATCTTCACTGAGAGAGCCATAGCCCCACAAAACCATACCAAACGCAGCCTGCAAGGTGGGACTTGCTGCTACTTCTTCCGGAGTGTAAGGAGCAAAATAATCTCCGATATAACTCGTGTATTTGGTATTTACATAATCAATGATTTCCTGTGCAAACTTAGCACCTGCTTCATCCAGGTAGCTCCAGAACTTCTCCTGAACATCTGCTGCTACGCCTTCAGCAGGATTGATGGTATAGGTTCCATCTTCATTAGGTGTGATACCGGCTTTAAGTATGGCATCAACTGTCTTAAGAACATCAGCACTGGTCTGCAGGCGATATTCATTGATTCCCTGAATGTTCATGGTATAGAAGGTTGAAGAACCATCATACTTCGGATCACTTAAAACATACATAGAGAAAAGAACATCTTTAGCGGTGACAGGCACACCGTCAGAGAAGGTGATTCCGTTTTTCAGAATAAATGTATAGGTAGATGTGGAATTGTCACTGCTTACTTCCTGTGTATAATCCCATGCAAAGCTGGGTACATCGATTCCGGCTTCGGGAGCACCGTCTTTATTGTAGAACAGCAGACCTATTTGAGTCATGCCTGCTACGTCCGTATCATATGCGGATGTTGCAAAGAACGGGCTGAACTTGCCGTCCAATGTTCCTGTGCTTACAACAAGTGGCATTGTAGCGTTATTTCCCGTCCTGGGTGTCTTAGTAGCATCATATCTGTCAGCCGGAACGTCTGGCAGAACTACTACAGGCTCGGGAGTAGCTGTTTCACTGGGAGCGGGTGTAGGTGTAGGTGTTACATCATTCCCAGTTGGCTGCTTGGAGCAGCTTACTGCTGAAAAAGCAAATATCAATGCTAAAATCAGAGCAAGCATACCCTTAATGGCTTTGGTATTCATACATTCTCCTCCTTAAATATATTTTTTCATTTTTAATAACTATACCATGAAAACATATATATCTTCAAGCTATACTTTGCAATTTATTAAATAATAAATTTCATATTCGGTATAACTTAATGATATAATGCCTAAATGCATGCATTAAGTTAAACCGGGCTTTTGGCAAGATATTAATATTATAAATATAGCTAATGGACAACTGATGCAATTTAAATTGGAAATATTTAATTTTTTTGGTGCAAATCCTGTTATACAACACACTTTATTCATATATGCAAAAAAATTTGCTTAATATATCATGATAATAAGGGCACCCGAAGCAGGTTACACCCGTCTAAGATGCCCCGTTAGATCAAATGCGGTAAACATACCTATTCTTTTATTGTTCTTGTATTGCTATTATATAACAATGACACAATGTTTTTACTGGTTCTTTTCACTCATCTCAGCCAGGCCGCGGGTATCCAAAATAGGCTCAACAAACAGGATACCTTTCCCTGGTTCCTCAAGCTTCAAGCCTGCTGTTAAGTCATTCACCACTTTGTCAACTAAATGATCCGGTGTCAGAATTATGACAAGTTCCTTTTCAGGTTCAATTTCTACACCAAACAGCTTAGCAGCAAACTCTGCACCGGCTCCTCGCCCATGCAGGATTGTGCCGCCCCGAACGCCGGCTTTCCGCGCAATCTCCATTACATCATCCGCTATGCCGCGCTCAACTATGACAGTCAGTTTCTTAAACATACTTTTACCCTCCATATGGTGTGCAT
Source organism: Clostridiales bacterium (assembly GCA_012842605.1). Classification (GTDB taxonomy): domain Bacteria; phylum Bacillota; class Clostridia; order Caldicoprobacterales; family DTU083; genus DUSN01. The sequence continues at coordinate 22,125 of DUSN01000010.1, read as the reverse complement.
GATTGACATTATGCTTATGAATGTCCTGGTCCGGAAGGCCTACCGCACTAATGACAGGTGTAGTATAGGCAATGCCATGACCGGGTTTTGTCAGCTGCAGCATTTCGTCAAAGTAATTCAATACCTCTTCTGCGTTCTCTTTTTTCAATAAAAAGCTTACTATCTCTTTCCTTTGGCTCTTAATGCCCAGCAAGTTCAAAATTGCACTGCTTACGGTACCCCTGCCTATTAATGCCATTCCGCCTTTAATTCCCTGTTCCTTGGCAAGGTGAACACATCTGTGGCATTGATTTTCGCTAAGGATTAGTGTCAGCATCTGAACATTGCAGGTGTTCAGAGCGTCATTTTGCTTTTCCATGATTACCTCCGATTGATCCATGTTTAGAAATAATACCTTTTGATGCTCTTCGTGTTTTTATTTGATAGAGTGCACCCAGCAATTCGATTGCAATAATCGGCATCATTGCAACTATCGCAATCATGCCAAATCCATCTGCTACCAGGTCTGCTGAAGGAACCTGGGCAGCAATACCCTGTACAAAAGCTAATGAAAATGTGGCAGTCATCGGACCTGAAGCAACACCACCCGCATCATATGCCATTCCCACAAACAGTTCCGGCACAAAGTAAGCCAATATGACCGAAAGACCAAATCCAGGCACCAAATACATCCATAACTGGAGATTTGGCTGGAGAATACGCAAAGCAGACATAAAAATCGACAAACCTACCGCAATTGATAAGAAGATGAATACCAAGATTCTATTGACAGATCCTCCTGTAACATCTTCTACCTGGTAGGTTAAAACATGAACAGCAGGCTCAGCCAAAACCGTTGTCAGTCCCAGCAGCAATGCTACTATAAGGACAGGAACCTTGGAATTCATCGAAGCAAGCTGTATGCCAATCTGAGTACCGACTGCCATAAAACCGCCGTTTACTCCTAATAAAAATATTACCAGTCCCAGGAAAGTTATAAACAGTCCTCTTGAAACATCAATTACCCGGCTTTTTTTCTGTTTGAAAGCAAATATTTGAAACAACGCATAAACTATGATTATTGGCAGGAGCGACATGAATGATTCCCATGCCAGGGGCAGCAGCCTTGAACCATATACATCCAATATGTTCAAGTTATTTATTGTTTGCTCCGGCAATGTTCCATTCAACTTATCAATGCCAAATATAAGCCCGGTCACTATAACCCCTAAAATCGCCCCTGTGGATGCAATGCCTACCAAACCAAAGCTGTCTGCTTCACTGGCCTTGCTGTCCGACTTCAATGCAGAGATACCTGCGGCCAGAGCCAGCATAAAAGGAACAGTGATCGCACCTGTTGTAGCACCTGAAGCATCAAACGCTATTGCGATAAAATCAACAGACGAAAAGAGTGACAGTATGAAAATTAAACCGTAAGCAGCAGTAAACACATACTTTAGCGCAACACCCTTCAGTATGCGGAGCATTCCCAAAGTCATCATTACTCCGATTCCAATTGAAACCACAACAACCATCAAAATACGGCCAAATTGACCAGTAGTCACGATGTCTACCTGGCTTGCAAGAATATGCAGGTCAGGCTCTGCATATGAAATAAAAAAACCTAAAATTAAACAAATTGTGGTAACAGCTGCCAGACTCCTTGAATGCGCCATTGTACTGCCGATGCCGTGACCAATGGGCTCTATTCCCTGATCAATTCCAAATAAAAATACGGTCAGACCTATTATGACTAAAACCGAACCTATAAGGAAAGCATACAGCATACTGGGATCCAAAGGGCTTATGGTAAAATGAAGTACAAGTACAATTACAGTGATAGGCAGGACCGAGACAAGCACTTCTTTTAATTTGCCTTTTAGAGCATCCAAGACAACACCCCTTTAGCATTTATTATATTAATATTCATATATTGTTATATGGTTATAATATTTGACATATATATAATCTCAATAAGCAATATTCACGCATTATACTTAAACATTATAATATCCCTGATTTGGTTTTGTCAAGTTATAAACAATCTCATATGATAATGGTTATCATTAACTGTGCATGCGTTTCTTCTATAAAATAAAAGCCGCAAATGGCTTTTGCCACCATTAACGGCTGACTATATTACAGCTTGTTTGCATATTTACGAACAATGCTGTTCATATCATCCCAGTATTTTTCCATATCGGAAACCAGTTTAAACTGGGTGCGGCATCTGTCTAAATTATGATGCTCCCTATGGATTCTGAAATAGGTGTCCCCGGAAAGATAATCTGTAAGAAACCGGATCCCGCATTCCAATGTAATCAATTTTGCTCCCATGGGCAGATGCTCTATCTCACATGGGGTCAGTACATTGCCGGCAACTTCAAGGTAACCTTTTGTATATGCCTCAAACAAATCCAATTCAAAATTTACCTTGGCAAGATCCTGTTCATCTTCTGCAGCATAGGTTGCTCCAAACCGTATTGAATCACCGTAATCATACAAAGAAAGCCCCGGCATTACCGTATCCAAATCAACAACGCATATACCTTCTCCTGTTGCCTTGTCGATCAATACATTATTCAGCTTGGTATCATTGTGGGTAACTCTCAGCGGCAGCCTGCCGGCATTTAACATATCAACCAGTACGTGTGTATCTTTCTCATGGCTGAGTACAAATTCAATTTCCCGGGCAACTTCCCTGGCACGTCCGCAAATATCCTTATCTAAAGCCTCCTTGAATTTAGCCATACGATCTACTGTATTGTGAAAATTAGGTATTGTTTCGTGGAGAGTCTCTGCAGGAAAGTCTGCAAGCAGCTGCTGAAATTTCCCGAAAGCACGCGCTGAATTATAAAAATCATCTATACTCTCTACCTTGTCATAGGTTATGGTATCCTCGATAAAATGATATGCTCTCCAGTATTCTCCATTTCTGTCTATGAACAATGCCTGCCCGTCCCGGGCCGGTACTAAATTCAAAGTTTCCCGCATTGGGTCCCCGCCATTCCTGGTGACTACCTTGCGAATATGGGCTGTAATCTTAACAATGTTTTCCATAAGCTGGACGGGATTTTTAAATACATGTGTATTAATTCTCTGCAAGATATATCGCTTGACACTGCCATTATCCCTCTCAAACCTCACAGCAAATGTATCATTTATATGTCCGCCGCCATATGACTTGATATCGAAAAATTTACCTTCAAAATCGAAGGCATTTACAGCCTCAGTTAATATATCCCTGCTTAATTCTCTCATATACAAGCATCCTCCCACAATTTTTCCGGATACACACCAGACTCCTGCATGTGTGTCAAGGCAGCTGCTACCAAAGGCTTGTCCTCACGGTAAGTGACGCCATACCACTTATCAGGTGTATGTAAAACTTTTACAGTGGCTTTCCCTTCTTTCAGCAAGGAGTCCACTACACTGGGAAGAAAATATTCCCCCTTTAATGGATTTTCCTTTAGAGCTTTGTCAAGAAACAACGGGAATTTTCCCTCCAGTTCTTTCAGAAAACTTGATGTAAACCCCCAGAAGTTCATTGATACTATGCTTCCTGAGGGAATGGTTACCCAATTCTCTCCGTCCTCAGTATATTGGGTTTTGCCGTCCCTTTTTTCAATATGTGTTCGTTCATTAATACTCTCCAGGTATCCTTCATTGTTTACAACACAAACGCCTCTTGCTACATGTCCGAATTCCGTGATGGTATTTTCAAGTGTATAACCTACCATTGCGTACCGGTATTTATCATCATCCTGAGTATTGACAAGATACTCATAAATAAGCTGAAATGCTTTTCTCCCATAATAGTCATCTGCATTTATCACAGCAAAGGGACCTTTAATAATGTTACGGCAGGCTAAAACTGCATGTCCTGTTCCCCAGGGTTTTTCCCTCCCTGCAGGAAGCAAATATCCTTCCGGCAGGTCATCAAGCTCCTGAAATGCATACTCTACTGCCATGAACCGGGATACTTTGTCTCCGATAATCTCTCTAAAGCTTTCTTCCAATTCTTTCTTAATGATGAAGACTACTTTCCTGAATCCTGCCTGAAGTGCATCATAAAGAGAAAAATCTATTATGATTTCACCGTTTTTTCCAATTGGATCAATCTGCTTCAATCCCTTGTATCTGCTCCCTATGCCTGCAGCCATTACTGCCAGTACAGGTTTCTCCATGTCGGCAACCTCCTTGTAATTTGTCTTTAGTCTATGGTATCATTCTCTTCATACCCATTGGGATTGTTCTTTTGCCAGTTCCAGCTGTCACGGCACATATCATCAAGGGACAGCTTTGCTTCCCAGCCCAGCTCCTCCCGCGCTTTTGAAGGGTCAGCATAGCATATGGCTATATCTCCCGGCCTGCGGTCAGTAAAGACATATGGGATTTTTCTCCCAATAGTCTTTTCAAATGCATGCACCATATCCAGTACCGAGTATCCTGTTCCCGTACCTAAATTGTATATTACCAAACCGCAGCCTTGCTGCAGCTTTTTAAGTGCTGCTATATGCCCATCTGCGAGGTCTATTACATGAATATAGTCTCTAACCCCTGTACCATCCTTGGTATCATAATCATTTCCGAATATATGAAGTTTCTCCAGCTTTCCGACCGCCACCTGAGTTATGTAAGGTACCAAATTATTGGGAATGTCGTTGGGATCCTCACCTATCAGCCCGCTTTCATGAGCTCCGACAGGATTAAAGTAACGCAGTATTGCTATATTAAATTGGGGATCAGCTTTGTAAACATCCATTAAGATATGCTCTATCATAAGCTTGGTACGGCCATACGGATTAGTAGCAGAAGTTGGAAAGTCTTCACGTATTGGCACCGTCTCAGGATTGCCGTATACTGTAGCTGAAGAGCTGAATACCAGATTTTTTACGTTATTCTTTTTCATGGTTTCCAGCAAAACTATAGTAGAAAAAAGATTATTCCTGTAATAATCCAAAGGTTTCTCTACAGACTCACCAACTGCCTTATATCCTGCAAAATGAATTACAGCCTCTATATCCTCATTTTGAAATATTTCCTGCATTGCAGTACGGTCGCAGACATCTGCTATATAAAACTTTACTTTTTTGCCAGTTATCATTTCTACCCGCCGGATAGCTTCTTTTTTGCTGTTATACAGGTTGTCTACTACCACCACTTCATATCCTGATTTCAGCATTTGAACACATGTATGACTTCCTATATACCCGGCACCGCCTGTAACTAAAATGGACATGAAAATACTTCCTTTCTGAACTAATTAATAACAAAGTCATCCTTTATTTTATATCATATAATTATATGAATACAAGTCTATGGAATATGATTTCCACTTATTTTCACGGTTATCCGATATAATCTGCAATAATATTTTAAAATCACACTTTGACATGATACATTATTGAATAGTATAATACTTAATATATATGGCCTTTCTTGGGTTCTCCGGGTCGAAAAAACTAAATCCTCCATTGGTTGACTGCCTTTTGTCTGAATGCTAGTCATGTGTGTTTCTTTCTCGTATTCAATATTATTAATTTATAATATGATAATGCAAACTCGTACAAAACACTGTTATGCAATTAACAATTTATTACGAAAGGAGAGGGTTAGATGGCTAAAGCAAGCTATTCCGATATTACTCCTGAAATACTGAGCCTTACTGAATTATGCCTTAAACATGGTTCAATTGATTCTTCATTGTATGAAAAGTATGACGTAAAACGTGGGTTAAGGGATATCAGCGGAAAGGGAGTAGTGACCGGACTTACTGAAATAAGTGAAATTGTTGCAGATACTGTTGATGAAACAGGCCGCTGCATACCTTGCCGCGGAAAGCTGTATTATAGGGGATATGATATCGAGGAAATTGTAAAAGATTCCTCTAAAAAAGGTTACTCATGCTATGAAGAAGTAGTATATCTGCTGCTATTCAGTGAGCTTCCTACCGCACAACAGCTGGAGGATTTTAAGAAGCTGCTGGCTTATTACCGTACATTGCCCACAAGCTTTGTCAGGGATATTATAATGAAAGCGCCCAGCAAAGATATGATGAACACATTGGCTCGCAGTGTATTGACTTTATATTCTTATGATGAAAACGCAGACGATATTTCCATTCCCAATGTACTGAGACAATCGCTGCAGCTGATAGCTCTGTTCCCCTGCCTGTCGGTTTATGGCTACCAGGCTTACAGACACTATCATGACGGTCAGAGTCTGTTTATCCATACTCCCCGTCCTGACCTTTCCACAGCAGAGAATATACTTCATCTTCTTCGCCCGGACAGCAAATATACTGAATTGGAAGCCAGAATACTTGATATTGCACTGGTACTCCATGCAGAACATGGCGGTGGCAACAACTCCACCTTCACCACTCATGTAGTTACCTCTTCAGGTACGGATACTTATTCTTCTGTTGCTGCTTCCCTCGGCTCTTTAAAGGGCCCAAGACATGGCGGTGCTAATATTAAAGTGGTTCAAATGTTTGAAGATATGAAGAAATCCGTATCAGACTGGACCGATGAGAATGAAATTGCCGAGTATTTGACAGCATTGCTGGATAAAAAAGCTTTTGACAGGTCAGGACTGATTTATGGCATGGGTCATGCCGTATACTCACTGTCTGACCCGAGAGCCGATATTCTAAAGAGCTTTTTGGAGGAATTAAGCGAAGAAAAAGGCTTAACGGAAGAGTTTGGTCTTTATTCCCGGGTAGAGCGCTTGGCGGCAGAATTGATCAGCAAAAAGAGAAAGATCTACAAAGGTGTCAGTGCCAATGTAGACTTTTACAGCGGCTTGGTTTACAGCATGCTTGGTCTGCCCCTGGAGCTTTACACTCCTATTTTTGCTATTTCACGCATAGCCGGCTGGAGCGCACATCGCATGGAAGAGCTGATAAATGCCGGCAAAATAATCCGCCCGGCTTATAAGAGCGTCCAGCCACGGCGAAATTATATCCCTATTGAAGAACGAAGCCGGGAAGAATAAAGCTTATACTTCAGATAATTAAAGCCCCCTGTCTCAAAAATCAGGGGGCTTTGTTACAAGCTTAAGGCCGCAGTTAATAACTGCGGCCTTAACCTTTACATTTTAAGGTATAATGCTGGCTAATGCATTATTTCGTAAATATAGTGCTGCCTGAAATATGTTTTGTATTGTATTTTAGAACACCGGTACTACTGAACCCTGGTATTTCTCTTCAATAAATTGTTTTACCTTATCGCTCTTAAGTGCTTCTACCAATGCCTTAAGCTTTTCACTATTTTCATTGCCCTCTTTGACAGCTATAATATTGGCATAGGTTTCAGCTGCCATAGAATCCTTCTCTTCTTTGGCCAGGGCATCTTTAGCAGCGTTTAATCCTGCCTGTATAGCATAGTTGCCGTTAATAACTGCCATGTCAACATCCTCCAGAGACCTCGGAAGCTGAGCTGCTTTAACCTCTACTATCTTTATATTTTTGGGGTTTTCAACTATATCGTTGATAGTAGCCTGTAAGCCTGCCTCAGGTTTAATTTTAATCAATCCCTGAGCCTCTAAAAGCAACAGAGCACGTGCTTCATTTGTAGTATCATTTGGTACGGCTATTTGTGCCCCTTCCTTCAAGTCTTCCAATGATTTGGTCTTGCCGGGATAAAGTCCAAGGGGCTCATAGTGAATTGCTGCAATGGATACTATCTTTGTATTATTTTCTTTATTAAAATCGTCTAAGTAAGGCTTATGCTGGAAATAATTAGCATCCAGCTCACCGGTATCCAATGTCAGGTTAGGCTGTACATAATCTGTAAACTCTTTAATTTCCAGTTCATATCCTTTTTCTGCCAGCACTTCTTTTGCTACTTGAAGAATTTCAGCATGTGGAGTAGGAGAAGCTCCTATCACGATTTTTTTGTCATTTTTATTAGGCTGGGAGCAGCCTGCCAGTAATGAAAGAGATAATACAACTATCAATGTAATTAATACTGTTTTTTTCATACATTCAACCTCCATAATTTATTCTAAGTATTAAGTATTGTATAATATTTAGTTATTAATTTGTATATATATTCATACGCTATGGTTTTATAGTCACTTTATTTGCGTTTATCGCTGACTCTTGCCAGTTTCATTCCCACTTCCTGCAGCACCTGTACTATAAGTACCAGCAAGGCTACCGTTACCAGCATTATATCAGTCTGATAACGATCGTAGCCATAGCGGATTGCTATATCTCCCAATCCGCCGCCGGCTACAAAACCGGCCATGGCAGAATAGCTTAATATGGTTGTTACTGCAATAGCAGCGCCGACAACAAGGGAAGGACGGGCTTCTGGCAGCATTACCTTGAAAATGATTCGCATCGTAGAGGCCCCCATGGACTGAGCGGCCTCGATCACCCCCTTATCAACCTCTTTTAACGAGGATTCTACAAGTCTTGCGATAAAGGGTGCGGCTGCAATGACCAACGGAACGATGGTGGCATTGGTGCCGATTGTTGTCCCCACAATAGCCCGGGTTATGGGAATGACCATAATCAACAGTATTAAAAACGGAATAGAACGAAGCAAATTAATAATAAGTCCGAGGATCCAGTTAAAGGTTTCTTTCGGATAAATTCCTTCCTTATCGGTAACAACCAATGCAATGCCGAGTGGAAGGCCTAACACATAAGCAAAAGCTGTTGATACCAGGGTCATATATATAGACTCCAACAGTCCGCGCCCTAGCATTTTCAAAACAACCGGATCAAACATAGCCAGCCACCTCCTCCACTGCAAGATTTTTTGCCCGCAGATACTCAATCATCCTATTGGCAACCAGATCGTTTTCAGGAAGCTGAATAACAATTTGCCCAAAAGCTTTGCCGTCAATGTTTTTGGTATCTGCAAACAGTATATTTACCAACTGGCGAAAATCAAGCACCATTCCTGCTATAATCGGCTCAAATGATGAATTGCCGTTAAATACAATACGACAGCACCGCTTGCCCGGCAGCTGTTCAAAGGAATGATCCTCCGGGAACACCAGGCGTCTGGCAGCCGCTGTCTTTGGCCTGGTAAATATTTCTTCTACACTTCCTATTTCTGCAATTTTACTTTTATCAATAATAGCTACCCTGTTGCAGATCTCTTCTATAACACGCATTTCATGGGTAATGACAACAATAGTGATGCCCAGCCGCTTGTTAATGTCTTTAAGCAGCATCAGAACGCCTCGCGTAGTTGCCGGGTCCAAAGCACTGGTGGCTTCATCACAAAGAAGAACCTTGGGATTGGTTGCCAGGGCACGGGCTATGGCTACCCTCTGACGCTGGCCCCCCGACAGTTGAGAAGGATAAGCCAGGGCTTTATCGGACAAGCCTACAACTTCCAGCAGCTCTTCAGCCCGTTTTCGTGCTTCTGACTTTTCCACACCGGCTATCTCCAGCGGAAAACATACATTCCCAATGACATTTCTCTGCATGAGAAGATTGAACTGCTGGAATATCATACCCATTGATCTGCGGATATTGTACAGTTCCTTCTTGGTGAGGCTTGACAGGTCGACACCATCAAAGTAGACAGTACCCTGAGTCGGCCTTTCCAGGAAATTTATACATCTTACAAGTGTACTTTTACCGGCACCGCTCATGCCGATTATCCCAAATATTTCGCCGCTCATGATTTCCAGGTTTATATCTTCCAAAGCTGCAAAATCACCATCGGGTCCTCTGAAGACCTTGCTCAGGGACTCTATTTTAATAATAGGAGTATCCACTTTCATATTTCACCGTCACCCCCACCATCCATAATGTCATCACTCTTTCTGATTTGCCAGGCGAACAGCCAAATCCAGCAGCCCTGTTTCAAAGTCTACACCAAACCGGACATCAGTGCCTGCTGCCTTGGTTCTTAAAATACTGCCCACAGTAAACCATACAGCCGCCTGTGTTGCCTGTGCCAGGCTGAAGCCTTTAAGACGGGCAGCAACAAACGCACTGCCAAATACATCGCCTGTGCCATGATAATACCCTTCTATGCGGTCTTCAAAGCAATAGCTGATTTCACCGGTAGTACGTTCATATGCAGCGGCACCAAGCTGCTTATCGTCAAAATACACTCCGGTTAATACGACTTGTCTGGGACCTAAATCTCCAAGCTTTTTAAGAAGTCCCTCTATGTATTCAATGGTATATGGCCCTTCCCTGTAGGGCTCGTCCAGCATGAGGACAGCTTCGGTAATATTGGGTATTATTATATCTGCCTTGCTGCAAAGCTTTTTCATTCCCCCTGGAAAGGTTTCCGGAAAAGACTTATACAATACTCCATTGTCTGCCATGACAGGATCAACTACCTTTAAGGTTTCAGCAGATCCAAGAATCTCAAAAAGCTCAGATACTATATCCAGCTGCCGGAATGAGCCTAAATAACCCGTATATATGGCTTCAAACTGCAGATTTAAAGATTTCCAATGTTCTGCAACAGGCAGGATGTCATCAGTTAAATCTCTGAATGTGTATCCTGTAAAACCGCCTGTATGGGTTGACAATACTGCTGTGGGTATAACACTGCATTCAATGCCGGCTGCCGATATTATGGGCAGGGCAACTGTCAATGAACATTTACCGAAACAAGATATATCATGAATAGCTGCCACTCTCTTTAGTCTTGCCATTTGTAATCTCCTGACGTATATAGTGTAGTATATTAATCACTCTATTGATTTATTGTGATAAAGGATTTTTCTATATATACTATCACTAATACATCAATTATACAAGTATTAATCCTGAATGATTTCCTGTTATGCAGCGCCCTCCTTCCGGCGTTACCAAATATGTATTTTCGGTACCAACAAGGCCGATACCCGGTACACCTTTTTTCGGTTCCAGGGCTATTGCCATGTTTTCTTCCAATGGTTCGGTAAATCCGGCAGCAATAACCGGAACTTCGTCTATCTGCAGGCCGATACCGTGACCTATAAACTTAACCTTTCTGTTTTTATATCCCATGAAGTTTTCCAAAAACTCATCATCCAGGCTTCCTGTTATCTCAGCATATATTTCAGCCGGGATTGCTCCGGGAACCAATAATGAAGCTGCTTTTTTCTGAATTTCAACACACCTGTAGTGCAGCTCAACAGCCTCATCGGGAATTGGTCTTCCGAACATATAGTTCATGGTTTTATCGGTATGGTAGCCTTCCAGTCCGAAAGCTGCGTCTATAAATACCAGATCTCCCTTTTTCAGCTTCCTTTCACGGCTACCCCAAAATGGCATGGCGGGGCTCATTCCATAGTTCCCGCCCGGCCCGTCAAAATAAGTCGGGTACAGCGAGCTTTCTCCAAAGCCAAGCTGCCCGATTCCGATATTCGTATCAAACATTCCAAAGCGGGCAAACCCATGATGTCCTTCCGCCATCATGACGGAGAAAAGACGGTTTGCCAAGTCCGCTTCACTCATACCCTCTTCAAGTATTTCAGGGATTAAATCCTCCAGTACCCTTTTATGAAGCCTTCCCGTTTTTTCCATTATCGCCAGCTCGTATTCGCTTTTTATTGCCCGGACAGCCATAATCTGGGCATCAGCTGACCTGGCCTTCTCAAAGGGAAAATACCTCTGCAGTCTCTGAAACATTGCCAGGGGAAGGATTTCAGTCTCAGTATACAATATATCCGGAACTCTGCCCATGCCTGCCGCAGCATCCCTATAACTGCTCATATGCCTTATATCCGGGAAAAGAGATTCATCCACTGCCCGTTCATAGCTGCGCCTTACCCAGTATACTGCTTCCTCATCCCTTGGAATAATCAGCATTCCGTCCTGCATGGTACCGGTAAAATAATATTGATTTGTTTTGCTGAAAATAATTGTCCATTCCCATCCCGGATGACACAGATCCATTCTGCGCCTGAAACGGTGCATCCTGTCATGCAGCTCCGAAACAGGTACTCTTTTGTTCATATTGATGCTCCTTTTGCTATACGCCTATCTTTTGCCAGCTTCACTGAACTTAAGACAGCAGAGCACGATCGTTTGCAAATTCCTCACCGCTTACCCGGCCGAAACGCTCCAGCAAGTCTTCCACAGTAAGCTTCTTCTTTTCTTGTCCGTTTATATCAAGAATAATACGGCCTTCGTGCATCATTATTAACCGGTTGCCGTGTCTGATTGCATCTCTCATATTATGGGTAACCATTAATGTAGTAAGATTGTTTTCCTTAACAAGCTGCTCGGTAATCTCCAATACCCTGTTGGCAGTTTTAGGATCCAGTGCAGCTGTATGCTCATCCAGCAGCAAAACCTTCGGCTTTTTTAAGGTAGCCATTAAGAGGGTCAAAGCCTGTCGCTGACCTCCGGACAATAGGCCAACCTTGACAGTCATCCGGTCCTCCAGCCCTAATTCCAGCCTCTTGAGCTGCTGCCGGAACAATTCCCTTTCTTTGCGGCTTATACCCCACTTCAGTCCTCTCCTTTGCCCGCGGCGGTAAGCCAGAGCAAGGTTTTCTTCAATACCCATGTTTGCAGCTGTGCCCATCATAGGGTCCTGAAACACCCTGCCCAGCACAGCTGCCCGTTTATGCTCGGGCAGCCGGGTGACATCATTATTATCTATCAGAATTGAACCACGGTCAACACCGTAAACACCGGCAACACAATTAAGCAAGGTGGACTTTCCTGCCCCGTTACCTCCTATTAAGGTTACAAAATCTCCTTCTTTCAGTTCCACGCTGACATCCTGCAGGGCAGTTTTTTCATTTACAGTTCCTGCATTGAATACTTTGTATATTCCATTGACCAGCAGCATCTATTCCACCTCCTTAAACAAACTGCGCAGCGGATTGAGATAGCTCTTGAATACAGGCAGGGATAATGCAAAAGCAACAGTTAATGCAGTAAACAGTTTTAAGTCATTGGCTGGCATACCCATCTTCAATACCAGAGCAATTATTATGCGATAAGTTACAGCACCCAGCATCAGGGATACCATACGGGTATAGAAATTCCTGCTGCCAAAAAGCACTTCGCCAATTATTACTGAAGCCAAACCTATAATTATGGCTCCTGTGCCCATTTGCACATCTGAATAGCTCTGGCTCTGGGCTATGAGCGCACCGCTCATAGCTACCAGACCGTTGCTTATAATCAAGCCCAGTATAATGGTTGTATTGGTATTTATACCCTGAGCACGGACCATATGTGGATTGTTGCCGGTTGCCCGGATGGCAGAACCGATTTCGGTTCCAAAGAACCAGTAAAGGATGGTTATAAGAGCAAACACGAACAACAATCCCAGGACAATTATTGCATAAGTCTTGTTAAGTCCCAGGTTTTCCAGCGGCTGATATACTGTTCCCATTCGCAGCAGAGATATATTGGAAGTTCCCATGATGCGCAGATTAACAGACCAAAGCGCTATCATGGTCAATATGCCCGAAAGCAGAGCAGGTATTTTTAGCTGAGTATGCAAAAGACCTGTTGCCAGGCCGGCTGCCATACCGCCCAGCAGAGCCAGGCAGGTTGCCAGATAGGGATTAATACCGGATATAATACACTTTGCTGCAATGGCTGCTCCCATGGCTATACTGCCTTCAACCGTAAGATCAGCAATGTTGAGTACACGGTATGTGATGAATACCCCTATGGTCATAACCGCCCACAGTAATCCAAGGGAGACTGCTCCCATTAAAACATCCAGCATTATGGTTCACCCATTTCTTACCTTAATTTATGTTAGGATCCATTTCAATTATATAATCCTTCAGGTCATCCGGAATTGTAATGCCTATTTCTTCAGCTACAGTTCCGTTGATTGCATAGTCAAATTCTTTGGCTGACTGAATAGGCATGGCTGCCGTTTTGGCTTCACCCTTAAGTATCTTTACAGCCATTTCGCCTGTTTGATATCCAAGATCATAGTAATTAATGCCTAAAGTAGCAAGTCCGCCTTTTGTGACCATTCCAACTTCACCGCAGATGACAGGGGTTTTTGATTCAACTGTTACACCGTATACCGTAGGCATGGATGAAGCCAGAACGTTATCAGTTGGAATGTAAAGAGCGTCACATTGCTGCACAATGGACTGGACTGCCTGCTGCACATCGTTGGTGTTGTTGACAGTGACTTCTACATATTTCAAGCCCAGGTTTTCAATAACTTCTTTTGCTATTGCTGCCTGAACTACCGAATTAACCTCACCGGAAGTATATACAACACCCACGGTTTTAGCATCCGGGACTAATTTTACAAGCAAATCAATCTGTTCCTTAATTGGATTCATATCAGTAGTTCCGCTGACATTTCCTCCGGGGGCTTCATTGGATTCCACAAGCCTTGCTTCTTCATAGTCAGTTATTGCTGTGCCCAGAATAGGAATCTCAGTTGTTTTTCCTGCTATTGACTGGGCTGCAGGAGTAGCGATTGCAAGAATCAGATCTACCTTATTGCTGACAAAACGGTCACTTATAGTTGACAAATTTGACTGATCAGCCTGTGCATTCTGCAGGTCAATGGTTATATTTTCACCGTCTATATAACCATTGTCCTTTAAAGCATCAATAAAACCATCACGGGCAGCATCCAATGCAACGTGCTCAGCATATTGAATGATGCCTATGCTGATTTTTTTGCTGCCCCCGGTGAGGGAAGCACATCCTGCTGCCATAAGCATTAAAGCAGCAACTACCACCAGTGTGACAAGCTTGATGTTCATTTTCTTCTTCATATTCATACCTCCATTATTTTCTTATTTTATATCTGAAACCCAGCTGGGTTATCAGCAAAAAAAGTATAAAAAAAATTCGCCCCTTGTAACATGGGCGAATGTTTGGTTCGCGGTACCACCTTGTCTTCGTTGTTTAAAGCAAACAACCTCAGCGGGTAACAATCATTACCCCTCCGTTGTAACGGTCGGACTCCGGCACGGCCTACCGGGCTTATAAAAGCCTTTCAGGGTGCAGCTATCGGGATGAATTCGCGGGGCTCGTCTCCTGCCTTCTTTCACCTGACAAAGGCTCTCTGTAAGGAACGAAGCAATCCGTTACTACTTCCCGGTCATTGCTTTTAGCTGTTATATTTTGATATTATACATGGCACATATTTATTTGTCAATGCAATTTATATTATTTATTGCATATTTATACAAGCATCTATTTGGTAAACCGGTGCTTATTTAATTATTATAGTTCTTCTCCGCCTTCCTCCCACCATTTCTCGTAGAATTCCACTCCCCTCCATTTGCCTTCAACCAAGGCACGGTGAGTGGTTTCCATGCTGACCCATTCATCAATCCTGGTCAACCCATGGGCCTTCCAGTCATCAAAGAACCGGTGAATTTCCTCCGGATTTAATATCCCTTTCAACATGGCATTATTTTTAAGCCGGACCCACCTTATGCTCAGCCTGGCTTTTGCTACCCGCATCATCCGGATGGGGTCCCCCAATACGGCTTTTTCTGCTTTGTCAAACAGATCATCATATATGTCCAGCATTTCATCGGTAAGATATGGTTTGTTTGTCTGATCATTAAATCCCACATGTATATTTTCCTTCTCCACTTTATCGGTTAAGGTACGGATGTACTGATCAATATAGGGAGCAGCGCTTCCATAGTAATAATCCAGGAATTCCTTCTTATGTCTTTCCATATCACAATAAGGATCCCACAACAGCTTGGCTATCAAATAGGCGCGCAGTTCATTAAGGTCAGTACTTCCGCCCCTGGCTCCGCAAGCCTGCTCAAATACACCTTTTACATTATTGCGGGCAAAGGATTGCATATTGGGCTGCAGTACATTCCAGTTGGGATAAGGAGCAGGATAATGAGCAAAGCAGGTCGTATAATCCCAGATATACATACGGTCGCAAACCTTAGCCCAATCCTGCAAATCATGTATGAATCCGGACATGGTGCCGTCAGGACGTTTCACATACCTGGCAGTATCATCACATTTGTCAAAAGGATGGGCAAAACACGATTCAATAGAGCACAGCCTTACGCATACGTTCTTTCTGGGACGGATATGCTTTGGAGCCGGACGGCTGTACTGATAAGCCAGAGTATCAATGATCACATCAGGAAACTCAGGTTCTATAGCCTCAGCAACCTGATTCACAAACCAAATCAGGCTTCCGGCGCTGCTGCCTTCTGCTTCATCAATTTTACGGCATTCGGGACAGGCACAGTTATTATACCAGTCGTTTTGAGACACAGAAATCAACCGACAACCGGGATGCTCCCGCAGGGCTTTTTTTACTTTTTCAATGGTGATTTTCAAAACATCGGGATTGGTAAGGCATAGCTGTGTCCATTCCTTTATGCGTTTTCCGTTGACCATGGAGAAGTATTCCGGATGGTCATCAAACCATTCATTCGGATCAAGTATGCGGTCAAAGGTATGCACAAACCATACATAGGACATATTGCCGCCGAATTTCTCCTTAATTGGCACCGGGCCGTTTATCCTGTTTTTTACTGCAAACCTTGGATATCCGGTAAAATCTATGTAGTTATGATAGCGGTATTCGAAAATTGGAACCTGCGTTTCATTTATACAGGGTAACTCTAAGTTAACAATGGATGGTATTTTTTCACATTTAGGAGTAAAAAAGCGGCATCCCAGTTTTTCAAGGAATTCATAGACACCGTATATAACTCCCCTCTTGCCTCCGGTTATTGCCAGCCCTCTTTCAGTGGTTCTGATTGAAAAACCATCATCTCCCAACTGGCCGTCAGCAGATATGCCTAAGGATAAAGCAGCACTGCCTACAGCAATAATATGGCTGTCTCCCAGGCAGCAATCTGCAGTTTTCAACGTAATGCTTGATGTTGTTATATAATCAAGGTAATTCTTTAGTTCCTGAGCAGCGTATTTCTCCTGTTCTGTGGCATTGGGGCCGGTTACTATTGTTATGCATGGCTTTCCCCCGCGGCTGATCCAAACTTTATCCATCTATGCACTCCTCCTTATATACAGCTAAAACGTATATACACTGATTACCAATATAATAGTATATTAAAAGGAAGAATGGAAGATTTTTGTATAAAATATAGTCAGCCGGCTATCGGGAATGCCGGGTCCTGTTTGGTTTAAAACATATATCAGTAAAATATCCTGCCTCTTAAACAGAAGAAACGCATTACAGAGGCAACGCATTGGATCCGTAGTAAACTATGCCCCTGTCTGAATCAACAGTTACAACAGAACCATTTTTTAAAATTTGAGTCGCATTGTCCGCTCCTGTAATGACCGGAATCTCCAATGCCATTCCTACTATGGCTGCATGAACATTGTCACCGTGTTCCTCCACGACAATGGCCGATGCCCTTTTCATAACGGACAGCATATCATTGGAAGTATAAGGTGCTACCAGAATTTTGCCGTCTTCAAAGATCTCCTCTGCTTCCTTAGGAGTTCTGACTACGCATAATTCACCTGTAAATGAACCGGTGCCTGTACCGTTGCCCCTCACCAATACCTTGCCTACTGTATGCACCTTAAGTATATTGGTTGTGCCGCTTATGCCAATGGGTACTCCTGCGGTGATTACAACGATATCACCATTCTTTGCTATGCCTGCTTTTTGTGCTATCTCCACACCCATATCAAACATTTCGTCAGTAGAATCAGCTTCATCTGCCAAAAACGGCATTACGCCCCAGGACATATTAAGCTGACGCTGTACCATAGGCGAAGTTGTGGTTGCTATAATCGGACAAGCCGGACGGAACCGTGATACCATCCTTGCTGTATGCCCTGTCTGGGTTACTGTTATGATTGCAGCAGCATTCAAGTCCATGGCAGTTGTGCATGTTGCATGGCTGATCGCATTGGTTACACTGGTCACCATATTATGTTTCATCGCCAGAAATTGTTTCCAATAGTCTATTGAGCTTTCGGCTTTTTCAGCTATCCTGGACATTGTGTCAATGCTTTCCAGCGGGTATTTCCCAACGGCAGTCTCGCCCGACAGCATTATAACGCTGGTCCCGTCATATATGGCATTGGCTACATCACTTGCCTCCGCTCTGGTAGGACGCGGATTGCGAATCATGGAGTCCAGCATCTGTGTTGCAGTAATAACAGGTTTTCCGTTTCTATAGCACTTGTCTATCAGCATTTTTTGCACAACCGGCACTTCCTCAACCGGGATTTCCACACCCAGGTCTCCCCTGGCCACCATGATACCATCTGATACCTTTAATATCTCATCAATATTGTTAACGCCCTGACGGTTCTCAATCTTTGCTATTACCTTGATTCCATGTCCGCCGTTCTTCTCCAGAATTTTTTTGATTTCCAGCACATCCTGGGATTTGCGGACAAAAGATGCAGCAATAAAATCAAATTCATTTTCTATGCCAAATAAGATATCTTCTATATCCTTGTCAGTCAATGACGGCAGGTTGATTTCCTCTCCAGGGACATTTATACCCTTTCTGTCCCCGACAGTTCCCCCATTTAAGATTACGCAATGAATATCTTTTCCCCTGATCTGTTCTACTTCCAATTCAATAAGACCGTCATCGATCAGGATGCGGCTTCCTTTTCTTACATCCCTGTACAAGTCTTTATATGTAACTGAAACTTTTGTATTATCCCCCAGTATATCGTCATGCACCAGCACAAAACTGCCGCCCTCATCCAAGACTGCTTCTCCTGACTGAAAACGTCCTATACGTATTTCCGGGCCCTTGGTGTCAAGAAGCAAAGGTATGGGCAATCCGAGTTTTTCCCTGACTTTTTTAAAATTTTCCAGTCTTTTTTTGTGTTCCGCATGATCTCCATGAGAAAAATTCATGCGAGCAACATCCATTCCCTTGAGCATCAGTTTTTCCAATATCTCCGGATTATCTACCGCCGGACCCAATGTGCAGATTATCTTTGTTTTTCTCAATGACAATACCCTCCGTTTTATTATAATAAATTCTTAAATATTCATATAAAAAATAAGTGTTCTTTCAGCAAGTTGGATCACTTACTGCAAGAACACTCATTGTGGTGCGGGAAACAGGATTTGAACCTGCACAGTCTTGCGACCACTAGAACCTGAATCTAGCGCGTCTGCCAATTCCGCCATTCCCGCTAATCGAGAACGAATTAATTATAGCTAATTTGCATTGTGTTGTCAACAGTCACATGAAAAAAATCCATTATGTTCTCCACCCCATATACAACAGTTCAAGATGCCTGCTGATATGCTCCTTGAGACGATTTGCATACAGCTCTTTGTTTTTCTGCCACAAAGCATACAGCCTGTCACGGAAGAGGAAATTGCCATTGTCATCCTTATCTGTAAGAATGAATCCGTAATTGATATGAATCAGCTGGCGTGCATCATTTTGAGAGAACAATCCGGGCAGGTCATTATCATCCATTTTATCCACATCAGGTATTTTAGAAATATCTGTGGTAACATGGTAGTATTTTGCAGCTTCCTTAAAGTTCGCCAGTGCGTATTTATGTACCTCTCTGTAAAGATTCGGATCAGCCTCGGCTATTACCTGCATAGCCACCAGCCAGCTGGTACCGGCAGTCTTTACATGAAAACGGCCTCCTGTATATTTACCTATTGAGGGAAATACGGAAAATTTGTCCGAGCCTGAATGAATACTCAGCTTATAACCAAAATGCCGTGCAATAGCTGCATGCACCTTCATTTCATCATCAAACCGATTAACATCCCCTGCATAGTCCACCCCTTTTTGAAACTCTCCGCAAAAACGGGGTGCTATGGCAGTTATCTTCACATTGCGTTTTATAAGCTCATTAGCTACAAAATAATGCTGCATCGGCAGGGTTGGAGCAGAAGTTTCATCAACTGAGACTTCAAAATCCACTTGATGGGTCTTTTCTGATATGTATTTCTTGAATATGTAAGCAGCATATTCAATGGCTTTACTATAGATAAGCACACAGCGGCGCAATGAATCCTCATTGAATGCAATATTAATGCCGTCACCAATGACAAACTGCTTCCACAGATAGCATTGCTTCAGCTCATCAGAAAGGATGCATTCATTAGCTGCCTGTTCCTCGCTCATGTCATTAACATCGTTCCTTATATGCTCACTGCAGTCCAGTGTAATAATTGTAAAGCCTAAATTAAGAGCATATTCCACCTCTTCAGGCTTTTTAAGATGGTCACCGTCTGCGCCAAACCCTCTCTTGTAACCGTGTCTGAATACTGCCCAGCTGGCTGCATCCAGAACTTCTTCATAGCTGCGCTGAGTTAAGTCAAGCTCCCTGATGGATTGCTGGGCCAGTACGGGGTATGCATCAAATTCATCTATAGCCTGTAAATGTCCTTCACCGGCTATGCCCAGACGGTCACCCAATCCAAAGGAGCGGTCCTTACGCAAAACCGGGACCGGTGCTGTAAAGGGAAAATGCCGGCGCAGCGTCTTAGCATTGGCTGCACAGAGAGGTGCCTCCACACAATCAAATCCGGCATTTTCAAAATGCCTGCCCTCATATTCCCCGGCTTTAGTTCCCATTACGATCAGCATATCTTCCCCATTCTTTTCTGCCATAAATGCCCAGCCGCCTTCATTCAGCCTGTTTACTGAGGCTGGATAAAGCCTGCAGTCATATTTTGAAAAGTCAAATGGAAGACCATTCATATTATTTTTCATCTTCAATCTCCTTTCAGGATGTTGGTATAATCCTGCCATGCAGATTTATTATAGCGCAAGATAATTATGCTTGTCTCAATGCAAATGCAGAACAAATAGGCTTTTTCAGCAGCCTAAAGATTTTATATTAAAGCTGTGCAAGATATAATGCATATTCAATTGGGGTCCTGTATATCTTTTCAAATACTTCGGTGCTGCAATCACGAAATGTTTCTTTGTCGGGCTTCCCGTTAATTTCTATTATCCAAAGCTTGTCATCATTTCCTATGCCAAAGTCAACGCTGATTTCTCCTATATGACATAGTCTCTCTTCCAATATCTCAGCTGCCTTAATGCTGACTTTTTTAATATACGATATAAAGGTTTCGTTATATTTAGTACCTTCTAAAGCATCTCTCACGGATTTCAGAGAATAAACAAAATTCGATACAAATGAACTCTTGTAGCAAACCCTGCTTATATCTGCAGTTACATTCCATTGTCCAGTTCCGTTCTTCTGAACCAGCATTCGAATATCAAACATGTGGTTATTGACCTTGACAAAATCTATAAATGGCTGAATCACATAATCCCTGCATCTGGTTAACTTTTCCATATAATCTATTAAAACATCTTTACTATTAACAATCTTAGGTGATAAAAAGGTCCGCAGGCAAATATTGTACCCGTTTTCCACCGAGGTTATTTTAAATACACCGCTCCCCATTGAACCTTTCGCAGGCTTTATGAGTGCTGTGCCTTGGGTTCTCAGAAGTTCAAGCAGTATATCAGTTCTGTATTTATAAGTTGGTATTGCAAAATTCTTCAGACAACTGTTTTTAAGAATATTATAAATCACATGCTTATCAAACAAGTTAACAACATTAAACACTTTTCCGCTGCCAATGATGCTTTCCAGCCTTTTGGTTATCACTGAAGAATCTGAGTAGCACCTGTTGTATACGGCATCAGGAAATCTTGCTTCTGCTTTTACCCATTTATCATTATCAAGCATAATACCTTTTATCGTTTTGTTCTCCCAATCAATGCCGCTTTTTTTAAACTTATATATTACAACCGGCATATACCTGCAGCTGTTATAAAAAGGTACAGGTTCCAGGTTAGTGCTGAGCAACCCTATTATTGCTTTTCTATTCATTACAGGGGTCACCTCTTTTTGCTGCTGCAGCATCATTCAATGCCGCCAAAGACTTATTACATAATTATTAGATTATTTCATTCATGTGCATTAAGACAGAAGAATTTTATTGTCATGCTTTTAACTAGTGACAAGTACCTTAATTGCTGTCTCTGCATACCTTATATTATATACCCACTGCATATACCGGTTGCCGGATAAAATCTATTGGAGGGGAGGAAACATATGTCGGGTATACAATTAACTGCTCTGCATTGGGTTTACCTAGCTTTCATACTGATTTTGATCATAACTATGATCATGCGAAGAGATACCAGCCTTGTCAGCATAGCAGGCATCTTTGCACTTGGGTTGGTGGCTACAGGCTCACTGTACCTGCCAGTCATGGGTATTTTCAACAGCTT
>DUSN01000114.1 GCA_012842605.1 Clostridiales bacterium | reverse complement strand
GTACCCTAATGTACTGGCAGTAAGTGTCAATTGTAGCGTTATTTGAATTCTTGGTAGCAAACAAGCCAATTTGTGTATTTGACAGTCCTAACTGAATTGTACCTAACTTCGTGTACTGCTCTCCATCCAGTGAGTAGTAGCCTTCATAGGTGCTGCCTGTCTTCTTTATCCTGTAGTAGATTGTAAAGTCTGCAGAACCAGGTGAAACATTTGATAATGGAGCTGAAGCGACTCCGCTGAATGAACCACCCGATTCATAACCAAATTGTACCATTATGCCTCCCGTCCAGCTGCTGTACTCAGTGTCCAACTTGATGTAATTATCTGCATCCTGCCATACCAGTAATGCCTGCTGCTGATAGTTCGCAGACGGTGCTGCCGGGTAATATACCTTGGATACTATATCCCAATCGCCGGCTGCTTGCTGTACAAATACATTCTTCCACGATGTTCCGTTACCATATATGTCTCCGGAGAGGGTAGGCAGTCTCAGTCCCTTACCTTCTTCCAATGAATAGTTTTCAGGATCGGGGTTGAGAATCGTCCATACGCTTTCGTCCATGCTGCCATCGGTAAAGTCTTCGCTTACCGGAGCATATCCAAAGCTAATGCTGTATGTGGTGCTGCGTACTCCATCAGTTACTTTGACAGTCGCAACTCCCGGTATGGATTCAGCCTGGCTTATTTCAACCTCCATGAAATCGTATGCTGATACAGCTTCAACCTTCGGTGCATCCTTAACGCTTCTTGGCAGTGCAATTGAATAGCTTGTTACATCGGGTGAGAAATTAGCCAGAGGCGTGCCACCGACGGTTATGGATGCAGCAGATGGTATTTCACTGCTTTGTCTGTACAGTCTTGCTGATACTTGAGTATCTTTATCTGCTACTTCAAATTCACCTGCAGCTATATAATATCCGTCTTTCATTATGCTGTATTTGTATTCTCCGGGTTCAAGATTAAGCGTTACTTTTCCTTCAGAGTTTGTCGGATATACGTTTCCTTCTACGTGTACCGATGCCTTCTCAATTGCGTTTTTACCGTCTGTCACGTTGAAGGTCACTTCATAAGTCTGGACAGGATGTGCCTTATTTACTATTTCATTGACCGCGTTGCCTACTATAATCCAGCTTGCAGCGGTATCAATGACATATTCGGACTCGAACCACAGGAAGCCAAAGTCATCTATGCATTCCGGGAAATCAGGCTGGATTATGACATAACCTGGTATTATGCCGCCGCGGATGAAGGAATTATCAGCGCGGTTGTTGCCATAAGCCACCAACTTCGAGTTTGTGCCTATACCCGATACCCAGGATGTGCTTGAGCATGGATGTGTACCCAGGATGTAGTTTGCTACACGAAGAGTATATTCACTGCTTATTATATCCGGGAATTCTCTGTGCATGAAGTAGGTCCTTACACCCATATCACATACGCCGGTTGTGCCGCCCCACATGCCGTATGTCTGCGGTACTCCAAAAGGCGTACTGGACAATTGACTGTCTAACTGGCTGGCATAGGACCTTACAGCATTTTCTACCTGTTGTCTGAAATCTTCATCCATATATGGGATTACTCTTATTGCTTTCCAGCCATTGCTTCCCATTTGCTGCCTTGACAGTTGATCCCTTACTACATTCTTGTATTTTTCTACTTCACCGTTAGTTGCAATCACCAGCTCTATAGCCGCATTCCAGTCGCTTGTATTTTCCTTATCCCAAAGCTCCATTGCAGTCTCCAGGCACTTATCAGCAAGATCGTCATACCAGCCTCTCAGCGCATAGGATGCTGCTGCCAAAGCGGCGATTGCTGCATTCTGCTGGCCTGCAGACTTGGTTGTTACAGCTATTCTGTCATCCCTTACATCGGATTCAATGCCGTATATCTTACCATCTGTAATGCTTGCGGCATCTCCCAGATGAGTATATTGTCTCAAATTGGAAGGAGATAGAACTTTAATCATGTGCCCGAAAATCTCAACCTGGGCAAGAATCTGCAGAATTCCATGCTTTGTCTGCTGTACAATATCCGGAACTCCGTCAGGCCTGTGCATTTCCACAAAATTGTTATCCCAGTCAACTGTGAGCTGGTCCCAGTTCAAATCAAATTCCTTAGCAGCCATGGCCAGAGTCTGAGTAACCGTTGCTATTCTTGGCATCTGCTGGTCGAAGTCTCCGGCGTCAAACCATCCGCCTACAGCCAATCCGGGAATGTGCTCGTAAGGTTCGAATGGTGAATCAAGGTTTGATCCCACACTTCCGGCATAATCCATATATTGTGTGTTGGGAGGAACCTGTA
Organism: Clostridiales bacterium; assembly: GCA_012842605.1. GTDB lineage: Bacteria > Bacillota > Clostridia > Caldicoprobacterales > DTU083 > DUSN01. The sequence goes on along the minus strand of DUSN01000114.1, from coordinate 535 downwards.
TGGCATCATCCATGTGAGCGGCACCATGCCATATACGGTAGCCTTCACGAACCGCCATGTGGTCCATTTCCACTGCTAAAAAGCTGTCAAGACTTGATTGCCAAATATTACTGTACGCATCTCTGGAAATCGGGAACAGGTCTGAACGCTGTCCGGCATATTCAATCGCGTACATACCTGGTTCTTTGACGGATGAGAAGTCAAACTTGGCGTAGTTATACCTATACCATGATACAGGTTCACTAATCTGTCCTTCATATACTGTCTCAAAAGTGCCATCTTTCTTCAGGCGTACCACTTTTGCTTCTTTAGGTGCATTAAATTTCGGGTCGAGCTCGATTATTGCAACTTTTGAGAAGTTGGGAGCATATCCGACCTGGCTGTGAGCAATAACAGGTTCTCTCGTCCATCCCGGAATCACATTGGGACGAATGTGCCATACTACTGCTTCCTCTGTTTTTCCTGTAGGAATCAGAGTGCGTAAAACAAACCAGCCGTTCTGTGCCCTGTTGCGTCCGTCATATAGCATTAGCGG
>DUSN01000103.1 GCA_012842605.1 Clostridiales bacterium | reverse complement strand
TTAACAACATCTATGGGATATGTACTATCCAGGCCACAGTATAAGCTTAAAGGGTTTCTGACCTGGGTTATATTTATTCCGATGATTTTCAACGGTGGTCTGGTTGCCTCATATGTAATCAATGCAAATGTACTGAAATTTAAAGATAATATATGGGCTTTAATACTTCCACTGTGTGTATCTTCTTATAATGTCGTTATATGCAAGACCTTCTTCAAAACCACCATCCCGGATTCAATCATTGAATCTACTATGATAGACGGTGCTTCACAATTAACTATATTTACAAAGATTGTGCTTCCCATATCAAAGCCGCTGCTGGCGACAATTGCGCTGTTCCTCTCATTCGGTTATTGGAATGACTGGTTCCAGTCAGCACTGTACATTACCAACAAAAACCTGATTTCCCTGCAGGCACTGCTTAACAATATGCAGCAAAATATCCAGTACCTGGCCAATAATCCCACTGCCGGACTGTCCTTGCAGCAATATAAAGCATTAATGCCGACTGAATCAGTGAGAATGGCTATAGCTATTGTAATTGTTTTGCCCATAGCTTGTGCTTATCCGTTTTTCCAAAGATTTTTTATCTCCGGTCTAACTATCGGAGCTGTTAAAGGTTGATTGGAAAATGAAAAATCATAACTGATTTTTCATATCTAATAAAAAATACAAATTCTACAAGGAGGATTTTTATGAAGTCACTCACAAAACTTATAACTGTGTTGCTGGTCATTGCAATGGCAGCAGCATTGTTTGCCGGATGCGGACAAAAACCCGCAGGCGATCCGGTGGTACCCACCGATAAACCCGGCACCAATCCTACCGAAACACCTGTTGAAACTGGAGAACCTGCAGAGGTTGTTCCGTTAAAATGGGTAGTTGTTGGCGGAGGCATGCCGGAAAACTATGATCAATGGAAAGCAAACATTGATCCGTATCTGGCAGAGAAAATAGGCGTTAACATTGATGTAGAAGTTGTTTCCTGGGGCGACTGGGGCAACAGAAGAAATGTTATAGTAAACTCCGGTGAACCATTTGACATTCTGTTTACCAACGTAGATACTTATGTATCTGATGTTAACCTTGGTGCTTACTATGATATTACAGATCTCTTGAATCAGCATGCACCTGAGCTGGTTGCTTACATTCCTGATCAATACTGGGATGCTTCAATGGTTAACGGTAAGATCTATGCCGTACCTACCTATAAGGACAGCTCCATTACACAGTACTTTGTATGGGACAAGGCAAAAGCTGAGAAGTATGGCATTGATTATGAAAACATTCATGATGTTGCAGGCCTGGATTCCGCACTCAGGGCTATAAAGGAAGGCGAAGGCTCACCTGCATTGCTGCTGGATGCAAATGGTTTCAACCAGGTTATGTTCCAGTATGATTCCGGCGGTGTTGGCGATCTTCCCGTTGGCGTAAGGTTCGATGACCAGAACCGCAAGGTTGTTTACACACTTGAACAGGAAGACGTTATTAGCCAGTTGGAGTATATCCACAAATGGTATAAAGAAGGCATTATCAATGCTGATGCTGCAGCAGTATCCGAAGTACCCTCCTACAGGCCATTCTTTGTTGCTCAGGGTTGGAGCTTAGCTGCTAAGACCGTTTGGGGTCCCTCCATGGGAGTAGAAGCCGCAGCTATTCAGTATGGTGAAACAATTGTTTCCAATGACTCTGTTAGAGGTTCATTGAACGCAGTTTCCGCAAGCTCCCAGTATCCCGGAAAAGCCCTGGAGTTCCTGCAGCTGGTTAACCTGGACACCAAGGTTAGAGACGCTTTCTACTATGGACTCGAAGGCGACAACTTCGAATATGTTGACGGCAAAGTTAAAAAGCTGAATACCAACTGGACAATGGCAGGCTATACACAGGGAACATTCTTCACAGTTTCCCAGCTTGTTGATGATGAATTCAATCAGTGGGAAGAAGTTAAACAGCTGAATGAAAAGGCTAAGCCTTCAGTATTGCTGGGCTTCACAACTGATACCTCTTCTATTGAAAATGAAATAGCCAACTGCAGATCCGTCTATGCAAAGTATAAGAGCGAACTGTTCACCGGCACAAAAGATCCCAAGGTGCTTATACCTCAGCTGAAGGAAGAACTGGATGCAGCAGGATTCGGCAAGATTATTGAAACAATGCAGAGCCAGATCGATGCAGCATTCGGCGGCTGATCTGATAATTTCATAAAAACAATCAAGTATAGTATCGAAGGCGGCAGTGAACCTGCTGTCGTAGGCTGAAAGGAACCAGGCCAAATTTTCTTTGGCCTGGTTCTTTAACGTATTGACATTTGCTGTATGTTGGTTATAGTATCCTGTAAGTGGTTTGTTTTTTCTGCTTTTAACAAGGAGGACTGGTAATGAAACAAAAGATTGCTTCATCTGTATTGGCGTTATTACTGACAGTATTGATATTTACAGGCTGCAGTCAAAACGAAAATTCACATGATGGTAATCAAATGCCTCCAGGTGACACTGCAGGCAGCAGTGAAGATAATGCAAACGGAACACAGAACAGCAATGATAAAGCCGTACAGTTGATATACTATACCATTGGCACCCCTCCAGCTGATTTGGGCATAATCAATGAAGAGCTGTCACGAATGACATTGGAAAAAGTAAATGCAGCTGTTAATCTCATTTTCGTGGATTGGGGTGATTATGAGACCAAGATTACAGCTATTATTAATTCAGGCACGAATTATGATATTGCTTTTATGTCAGATTATCTGGGCAATGCAAAAAGAGGCGCATATGAACCGCTGGATGATCTGCTGCAAAAGTATGGACAAGGCATTCTGAAGGCTATTAACCCTCTTTTCTGGGAGGGTGTAAGAGTGGATGGGAAAATATATGGTATTCCAACCAACAAGGAAATAGCAACTCCGCAATGGTGGATGTACCCCAAGGAATTAGTTGAAAAATACAATATTGATATCCGCAATATAAAAACCATAGAAGACCTTGAGCCATGGTTTGAAAAACTGAAGGTTCTTGAACCGGAATGGCAGCTCATGGATCTTGATCAGGATTCATACTTCTATTGGGGATATGAATACCTGTTAATTGATGTACCTGCTGTTATAAATTTATCGGATCCGGACCTTGCTGTAAGAAATCTGTATGAAGAGGAAAGAATCGTGGAAGTTCTCCATACTCTCCGAAGGTATTTCAAAGCCGGATATATTAACCAGGATGCAGCAATCAAGCCTCCTTCCGGGCTTGTAAGAGGCGAAAAGGTATTTTGGAAGCAGGCGCAGGGCGGTCCCTACGCTGATGTAATTTGGACGAAAGATAAGGGCTTTCCTGTTGTTGCAGTGCAGGCAGAAGAAGCCATTGTTACTACTGAATCTACCAGAGGTGCTATTGTAACTGTTTCATCTAAAAGCAGAAACAAGGTAAAGGCAGTGCAATTTTTAAATTTGGTTAACACCGATCCGGATGTCAGAAATACCCTTGGCTATGGAATAGAGGGGCTGCATTATGAAGTGGTAAAAGGTAAAGTGGACAAGGTGAAATTCCTTGAAGCCAGTTCAAGGTATGTAGTGCCCAATTATTCACTTGGCAATAGATTTATTATGTATCCTACTGTTGATGATCCGGATGATCTATGGGAAAAATACAAGGCCTTTAATGATGCGGCGGTAAAATCTCCAATCTTAGGATTTGTACCTGATATTGAGCCAATTAAGAATGAAATAGCGGCTGTAGCGGATGTACACAGGGAGTTCAGACCTGCCTTAATGACAGGAAGCGTTGAAGTGGAGGAAAATCTAAATAAATTGAAAATAAGGCTTAAAGAAGCCGGTTTAGATGTAATTATCGAAACATTGCAGGCTCAGATTGACGAGTGGAAATCACAGCAGCAACAGTAAATTTTATCTTGCCTAATTCAACCCTGTAAAGAAGAGAGGAGGAGCATCCTTTTTGTAATGCCCTTTGCTGAACTTTGACAATATACTACAATATGTTACAATAAAATATAGGAGTATAAACTTTCTATTTATGGATCAATATAAACCCTGTTATAAGAAATGAGTGATCATATGAATATCCGCTTCATAGGTGCAGTAAAGGGTGTTACAGGTTCATGTCATCTGATAGAGTTTGGAGACAAGCGTTTGCTGCTTGACTGCGGCATGTTTCAGGGAAAAGATGACGAGCTGAATTATCAGGAACTGCCTTTTAATCCGGCAGATATAGACTATATGGTTTTAAGCCACAGCCATATAGATCACAGCGGCCGTATTCCGCTTCTGGTTAAGAAAGGATTCCACGGTACAATATACTGTTCCAGGCCAACATATGATCTATGCGAAATAATGCTGCTGGACAGTGCACATATTCAGGAAATGGAAACTGAATGGGCAAATCGCAAGGCAATGCGTGCAGGCAGGCCTCTTATAGAGCCTTTGTATACCCAGGATGATGCCAAAAGAAGCTTTAAATATTTCAAACCAGTATTATATGAACAGATCGTTAATGCAGATGAAAATCTTACCCTTCGTTTTAATGATGCAGGTCATGTGTTAGGTTCTTCAATTATTGAAATGTGGATTAAAGAAGGCCAGGATACGGTTAAGATAGTATATTCCGGCGATATAGGCATGAAGGAAAAGCCCATCTTGAATGACCCTGCTGTCATAGAAAGTGCTGATTATGTTATCATGGAAGCCACCTACGGCAACCGGCTGCATGAACATATAGAAAAAAGGGAAAAAGAGCTTTTAAATATCATACTTAAGACAGTCTTAAGGGGCGGTACAGTTATCATTCCCAGCTTTGCCGTCGGGCGCACACAGGAAATAATATATGAACTGAACAAGTATTATGATTCCCACAAAGATTTAGATGAAATCCAACTCAGTTTTTTGCGGAATATACCGGTTTATATTGACAGTCCTTTAGCCGCAAAAGCTACTGAGGTATTTCAAAGGAACGCCGGTGTATTTGATAAGGAAGCAAGGGAATATCTCATGCGGGGTGACAACCCACTGATCTTTGCAAATCTTCACTTTACACAAAATGCAGATGAGTCTAAACAGCTTAATTTTTCCGATGAACCCAAGATTATAATTTCCTCCAGCGGTATGTGTGATGCCGGCCGTATTAAGCATCACCTGAAGCATAACCTTTGGAAGAAAAACAACAGCATTATTTTTGTCGGGTATCAGGCAGAAGGGACTCTGGGCAGAAGAATACTTGACGGTGCCAAAAAGGTCAAGATACTGGGCGAGGAAATATCTGTAAATGCAGAAGTATATAATGTAGAAGGATTTTCCGGCCATGCTGACAAAAACGGGCTGATTAACTGGCTTATGAATTTTAAGAAGAAGCCTGTCAAGCTTTTTATCGTTCATGGCGAGTATCAGGCAAAAGCGGATTTTGCTGCTGAAGTGGAAAAAGTGCTCGGCATAGAATGCATTATACCGGAATATGATGAAGTCTATGAAATAAAGGCTAATAACATGGTGGAGGAAGTTGGTATTGAGAAACCGGCTGCGGACGGTACCCTTGCGGAAGAACAGTTTTGCATCCTGATAAGGGAGCTTAAGAGCCTGAAGGCTTTGTTTGAGCATACGCTGAAGCAATTGGAGGACAGTTTAGGTTCACAGCCTGTTTCAGCAGCCAAGTGCAACAGCATTAACAATATTTTGCTGGATCTGGAAAGTGATATTGTAAATTTAAGCATGCTGATTGGAAAGTAGAAAGATATGCAAATGGGAAAGCATAAAAGCCCCGCAGGCAGAAGAGCTATGGGCAAGTTAAAAGGCTCATGCAGGTGGAAGAGCCTTAGGCAAGTTAGGCCAAGGCTCTTTTATATCTTTCATGGTCAGCTGAAATCCCTGTTCCGCTTGCTGGATAACTCTCCTTCAAAACGTCCTTTAGGGGTTTCAGGCTCTCTGGTAAAGTGCCTTTCTTCAAATTTAAAGGTTCTTCTGCTGTATTCTCTTCTGTCACCAAAGATTGTGGTAAATTGACTTTTTATTATTGACAAAGAGCAGCACTTCCCTTCCATGAAAGTTATATTTATTTTTTGAAATAAGTTTATAAATATTCCATTTTTATAAAATTTTATCAGCATGCTTGTGCTATAATTAAGGTAAATCAAGCAGGGGGGAGAGTATAATGGATTTTCCTAAGATTCCGGCGGACTTAATGATGAAATTATTGGAACCGCCTGTCGGCAGGGTCAGAATGGTTTTGGACACAGACACATACAATGAAGTGGATGATCAGTTTGCATTGGCCTATGCCATAAAATCCGGTGAAAAAATCAGTCTGGAAGCAATTTACGCTGCACCTTTTTATAATGACCGTTCAACCGGTCCGGCTGAAGGAATGGAGTTAAGTTTTCAGGAGATTAACAAGATACTTAGTATCATGAACTGTTCATCACAGTTTCCTGTATTCCGTGGTTCAACTGATTATCTTAAAAACAGAAGCCGCCCGGAGGAAAGCGATGCTGTAAAGGATCTGATCAAAAGGGCTATGGAATCAGATGAAAAAGATCCCTTATATGTAGTTGCAATCGGCGCTGTGACCAATGTGGCTTCTGCTATTATGCTGGAGCCGGATATTATAAAAAAGATAGTTGTTGTCTGGCTGGGCGGGAATGCCCTTCATTGGCATGACACCAAGGAGTTCAACCTTATGCAGGATATTGCTGCTTCCCGCGTAATTCTTGACAGCGGTGTGCCTTTGATCAGAATTCCTGTCATGGGTGTCACCACCCACCTGCATACAACCATACCTGAGCTGGAAAGCTGTCTGTCTGGCAAGAGCCCGATAGGAACATACCTTACTGATATAGTGAAGAATTACACAAAAAATCCCTATGCCTGGTCCAAGGTTATCTGGGATGTAGCAGCCATTGCCTGGATTGTAAATCCGGACTGGGTCCCCACCCATATTGAGCACAGCCCGGTTTTAACCGATCAGTTAACCTGGAGCTTTGACCGGTCGCGGCATTTAATTCGAAGCGCATATTTTGTGCATCGCGACCCTGTATTTGGTGACTTATTCAAAAAGCTGACGGAATAAAAACGCTGATGGAACATAATAAGCAGCAAAGGCAGGGGGACTATTCACCCAGCAGTCCCGCCATGCGTTCCTCTGCTTTTGCTTTGTACCGCTGGGCAGTCCTGTAGCTGACGCCCAGTTTTTTTGCAATCTCCCTCAGGCTGAGCTTTTTAAAGTGATAGAGGATAATAACCTGCCTGTGCTTTAGGTCAAGGGATTCCAGGGCTTCCTTGACGGCAGCAGCCTGCTCTCTTTTCAGTACATATCCCAATGTATCATTTGTTTCATCAACTATCAGATCCATTGGATCCACCTCATTGCTTTCAGGTGAAATATTATAAAACGAATTATTATAAAATTCTTTCTTCCTTTGCCGGCGGCACAAGTTGTAAATATGAAAATTCAGTTTGATTTTTATGTACGCCAGAAAGGGAATTCCTGTTGTCTCGTTATAGTCCCGGATTCCCTCCAGTATTACCAATGCCGCCTCCTGCAGCAAATCCTCCCAGTCAGGACCGGCAGCATGCCTTCTGATGGTTGAGTAAATAAGCGGCTGCAGCCTGGCAATCAGCTTTTCCAATGCATGATGGCTTCCGTTCTTTGCCTGGTTAACCAGCCTTACTATTTCTATACGGTTGCGTTCCCTGATGTCTGTCTGCATACTGTCAGTTTGCTTGGCAGCATGTGCATTTCTTTCGTATTTCTGAAACATTAAAGTAACCTCCCGTTTCAGCAGCTCTGTGGTTTTCTTTGAAGGTACTGATACGAACATATGTTCGTGTTTTGATTATAGCAAGTAATTTACCGTTTGTCAAACGTATTTTATAAAGCTATATTAATTGCCATTGGGTAAAATATTTATCTTTATGATAGAGTGTTTGGCTTTTAAAAGAATTGAGAATTACTTTTTAATCAATGGGTAAACCTATTTTCAGAAGAATGCTTTTAGCGGCAGATAAATAAAGGCTTTGACCGTCTGAGGGTAATATCAGGATTTTGCATTCTGAGGATTATGTTTGTAATTTGAATATTAATAAAACCACTAATGGAGATGCACTTTTTATATTGGAGATTAACAAAAAGGAATGAAATGTGTTATATTTCGACTACATTCGACTACAAGCCATCAGGATATAATGTACTGCCGGTATTATATTCTGGTTTCTTGTATAACTAATTCTATTAATAAATGTCAGAAGAGGAGTAGTTAACATGGGCAGAAAGTTACATTATGGGATTGCATCAATTCTGATTGTCAGCTTGTTGGCTGTTATGCTGTCCGGCTGTGCAGGCAGCTCAAATCCCAATCCAACTAAAGCGCCGCAGGCTACAGAACAGCCATCCGGCAACAATGAAGGAAAAGAAACTGAAGGGCCAAAGGAGAAGATCACCCTCACACAGCTTGCAGTAAGCAATCCTGCCATTGACGCTCTGATCGGCGGAGACTTCAATAAGCGTCCCTGGAATATTGAGATGGAAAAAAGGACTGGAGTTCATATTGAGTACTTAATGACTACCAATGAAGACTATGATACCCAAATGTCTCTGCTTATTACTTCAGGAGATATTCCGGATCTCTTCAGCCTGCCAAGCAATTATCCCGGCGGTCTTTAGAGGGCTGCACAGGAAGGATTGATGGTAAAAATAAGTGACTATTGGGATGAACATGCACCGAACTTCAAGAAATTGGTTATGTCCAACCCGGAATGGGAAAAGAACCTCAAGGATGATAATGGAAATGTATGGCAGTTCGCAGGATTGAGAGAAGATAAGCTGAACCGAGTATTCTTCGGTCCCATGCTGAGAAAGGATTTGCTTGACAAAGCAGGTCTTCCCGTTCCTGAAACCATTGATGACTGGCACACTACATTAAAAGCATTCAAGGACATGGGTGTTAAGAATCCGTTTACAGCACTCAACTGGTTTATTGGATACAGCGGTGCATTTGTTGGTGCTTATGGAGTTAACGCCAGCATTTACCTGGATGACACAGGAATGCACTATGGACCAATTGAGGAAGGCTACAAGCAATACCTGACAACTTTCCATGAATGGTATAAAGAAGGCCTGATCGATCCTGACTTTGTAACTCTTAAGGACTGGGGAATTCTGACTACGAAGGTTACCTCCGGTGACTCTGCAGCACTGGTGCATTTCCTGAGCAACATCGTTGACTATACGGAAGCAGGCAAGGGTACCGATCCGAACTTCCAGATGGTAGCCGCACCATATCCTGTACTGAACAAGGGTGAAATTCCCAAATTCGGGCAGCAGGATCCTCCCGTTGCACCAACTACAATGGTCAGCGCTTCCAGCAAATATATTGAAAGAGCTATAGAGTATCTGGACTATGGTTATACCGAAGAAGGTATAATTCTCCTGAACTTCGGAATTGAAGGTGAATCCTTTGAGTATGATGAAAACGGCAACCCCAGGTACTCCGCATTGATCACAGAAGCTCCCAACACCGAAAAAGGATGGACCCAGGAGCAGGCTCTTGCCATGTACTGCCCGAACTCCGGTACGTACAGCACCCTGGATACAAAATCCTATTTTGAGCAGATCCGTTTAAGAGATCCATTGCAGAAGGAAGCAGTTAACCTGTGGAAGAATGTGCAATTTTCTTCCCTGCTGCCGAACTTCTCCTTTACAGAGGAAGAAACAGAGGTTGCCAAGAAGATGGCTGATATCGAAACCTATGTGGAAGAGATGACAGCAAAATTCATCCTTGGCGATGAACCCCTGGACAGGTTTGATGAGTATGTGCAGACCATTAAGGAATGGGGCATTGATGACATCGTAAAGGTATACAATGATGCATACAACAGATTCAAAAATCGCTAAGTTTACTGTCTTAGTAATTCCTTGTTAAAATCCCAGTGACACAACTGCCGGTCAAGCTGGAAACGGATCAAATTGCATACAGCTTGGCCGGTTGTTGTTAATGGAACCGGAAGGAGATAATCATGGAGTTATCCAGGCAAACAAATATGAAACATGCAAAAGGCGGATATGGGACCATGCTGAAAAAGGACTTTATAAGGCATAAGTACCTTTATCTGATGATTGCTCCCATAATCGTGTATTATATTATCTTCCATTACCTTCCGATGGTCGGCAATATAATGGCATTCCAGGACTTCAGCTTTATGAAGGGGATTTTTGGCAGTAAATGGATTGGTCTTAAGCATTTTAAGGACTTTCTATCAAGCCCGTATCGGGACCGGGTAATCCGCAATACAGTGCTTTTGAATATTCTTGGCATTATTTTTGTTTTTCCTGCACCGGTTATATTGGCCATGCTTTTGAATGAGGTAAAGCATAACTACTATAAAAGAACGATCCAGACAATATCATATATGCCATATTTTATATCAACCGTTGTTATTTCCGGTATGATTATGAATTTTACTTCCCAGGATGGCTTTATCACCTATATTGTAAAGTTTATTACCGGTTATCAGGGCAGCCTGAACCTGTTGGCCAAGCCGGAATGGTTCCGGTCAATTTATGTAATATCAGACATCTGGCAGTTTGTCGGATTTGACTCAATAATCTATATCAGTGCTATAAGCGGCATAAATCCTGAGCTCTATGAAGCGGCAACCATTGACGGAGCAGGGCGGTGGAAGCAGGCAATTCATGTAACCCTGGCCGGTATCGCTCCAACCATTATCATGCTGTTGATCCTGAGGTTAGGCAGCTTGATGAATGTCGGATTTGAAAAGGTGTTCCTGCTTTATAACCCAGCTATATACGAAACCTCCGACGTTATAGCCACCTATGTTTACCGTCAGGGCCTGGAGGCAGGTCAATACAGCTATAGTACGGCTGTAGGGCTGTTTAACTCTGTTATTAATTTTTTGTTCCTCTTGACAGCAAACATGATAAGCAGAAGAACAACAGAGATATCCTTGTTCTGATTCCAGCCATATGCCGTAAAGGAGTGCTTTTTCATGGTAACAAAGAAATCAGCCGGTGAAATTGTTTTTGATGTTTTCAATCATGTATTCATGGTGTTTCTATGCTTTATATTTATATATCCTATTATGTATTGCCTGTTTGCATCTTTCAGCGATCCTAACCAGCTGGCAAGGCATGCAGGCCCTCTGTTCAAGCCGCTGGGATTCAGCCTGCAGGCATACCAGTCCATATTCAAGGATCCGAGTCTGGTGAGATCAATATTGAATACTGTTTTTTATGTGGTTGCAGGTACATCGCTGAATCTGCTTATGACATCCTTAGCAGCCTATGTATTGTCAAGAAAGGGATTTTACTGGAAAAAGGCTATCATGTTCATGATTGTTTTTACCATGTATTTTGGAGGAGGTCTCATTCCGTTCTATGTTGTGGTAAGGATGATCGGACTTAATAACAGCCCTTTGGCTCTTATCATCCCGTCAGCTGTCAGTGCATTCAATATTATAATAATGCGCACCTACTTTATGACCATACCGGACAGCATGGAGGAGTCTGCAAAGCTTGACGGCGCCAATGATTTTATTGTGCTGTTCAGAATTATGCTTCCGCTGGCCATGCCTGTAGTTGCCGTTATGATTATCTACTACGGTGTAGGCCATTGGAACAGCTGGTTCGATGCTATGATATTCCTTCTTAAAAAGCCGGAGTGGAGGCCGCTTCAGCTGACACTGCGCAACCTGCTGCTGATGAACAGTGCCACCAGGATGTCTACAAATACTGATCCTACAAAAAGTGCGCAGGCTGCCCGTCTGATACAGTATGCCCTCATAATTGTGACAATAGCACCTATCTTGGCTATATATCCGTTCATGCAAAGGCATTTTATCAAGGGTGTTATGATTGGTTCAATAAAGGAATAAGTTTCTTTTATCAAATATACAGATGTACAATCATACTAGTTAGTGGCTGGAGGTGCGGGGATTGATAAGAAATCCTTTCCGGAGCAGAAGTGTTGTGATATCATGGCTTTTTTCATATATTCTTTTGCTGGCAATTCCTATAGCCATTACAATTATTTCCTATATTAGAGCAGAGGATATAGTAGAAAATGAGTTGAATCATGCCAACAGAATCATGCTGGAACACAGCCAGCTTCTTATGGATACTGGGCTGGAGGATGTGAACAGGTTTATTTACCAGATCGGAATCAATCCTAAAATCCGAAATTTGGCTGACGCTGCCAGGACAATAACGGTAAAGGATTATTCGCAGGTGCTGAAGGTAAGGGATGACCTGCTTGCCAACAGGGCAGTAACCGGTTTTGTTAAAGAGTATTATATTTATCTGCCTAAATCAGATCGAATTCTGACACCCAGCGGAATGATAGATAAGATAATATTTTACCAGAGCAACTGGGAAACTACAGCATACAAGAATGATATAACCTATGAAGAATGGGCCAGGATCATACAAGGCACATATGCAGGAAAGTATATATCAATCCGCAGCCCGGAAGCTGAAGGACAGCAAACAGATATTTTGTATACTCAGGGAATTCCTATTGTTTCCAGCAACCCATATGCATTTGTAACAGTCTTATTAGACAGCAACCGGTTTTATGATTCTATCAGATATATGCATGAACTGACAAAGGGCTGGGGCTTGTTTTTAGACAGTGAAAATCAGGTTCTTTTTTCCAACCTGCCCTTTTCTTACGATATATCATCTGAATTCAACCAGTATACAGAACCTACCGGTTCTATCGAGCATGTTATAGGTGATAAGGAGTATAAAATTTCCTATATCAAGTCAGAAAAAACAGACTGGAAATATGTATCTGTCATCCCTATGGAAATTTATGGGCAGAAGGTAAAGGATATCCGAAAGATATCCTATATAGCCATCCTGCTTTGCCTATTCTTAGGCGGAATAATTACAGCTTTGCTTACCAAGAGAAATTATCGTTCCATCCGCACCTTACTGGAACGGATTCAAAAAAAATCATCGGCAGTTCCTGCAAATGGCATGAACGAGTTTAAGCTGATTGAGAATATTATTCAGGACACAGTGGAAGAAAGCCGCAGGATTCAGTTAAGCCAAAACAAGGTACTTCGCTCTAACTTTCTTGCCGGGCTCTTAAAAGGCAAGCTGCAAGACAGGGAATATATTCAGAAAGCAATGCAGTCTTACCAGGTCTCTTTTCAGTCTGACAGTTTTGCAGTTGTACTCATATACGTCAAGGATTACAGCAAGCTGTTTGAAAATGACAAGAGCAGCCCGGAAAGCCAGGAAAAACTGGTCCAGCTTATTATAAGCAACATAGCTGAAGAGCTTGCAATGCAGAACAATCTGGGATATGTGACAGAAGTGGATGACACCCTGGCGTGCATCATTAACTTCATACAGTCAGACAGTGTCGAGCAGGAAAAGGATATAATGCGTATTGCAGAGCAGGCTGAATATTACCTTAAAAATATGTTTTATATTGACTGTGTAATATCGGCGAGCAGCGTTCATAACTCAGTAATCGGGCTTCATGCAGCATACCAGGAAGCACTCGATGTCATGGAATATAAAATAGTTACCGAAAACAATGATATTGTAGCATATATGGATACTACCGTGACTTCCAGTGCTTACAACTATCCGGTAAAAACAGAGCAGTTCCTGATAAACTGCATTAAAGCCGGCGACTTGGATTCGGCAAAAAGGACTATCTATGAAATATTTGAAACCAATGTTCTAAGAATGCCGCCTTCAATTGATCTGCTTCGCTGCTTCATGTTCGATCTGGCAAGCACTATGCTGAAGACACTCCCTGAGATCAGCATACTGACAGAAGGGTCCTTCTTCCAGGAACTGGATATGGTAAACCGCTTGATGAGCGTGAGAAATATTTCAGATTTCAGAAAGGAAATATTAGCAATCTTAACGGAAATCTGCAACTATGTTCAGAAAAACAAAAAGGATAAAAATGCGGAACTGATCGATAAAGTAACAAAATATATCCAGTCGAACTACTTTGACATGAATATGAATGTAACTACAGTAGCTGATCATTTCAATCTTTCAGCCTGTTATTTAACTAAGCTGTTCAAGGAAAAGACGGGAGAGGTGCTTTCCAATTACATTACAAAAGTTAGAATAGAAGAATCCAAGAAACTGCTGCAGTCAACCGATCTCACCATCAGCGATATTTCCTGCAAGACCGGTTACTACAACAGCAATATATACATCCGTGCATTCAAGAAATATGAAGGAATAACCCCGGGTACCTACCGGAAGGTCTCCCGCCAGGGATCATACTAAACATATTTTGGATAGGTTGAACCTTCCTGGTGTAAACTGCTAAATAGATATGTCAAGTAAAATTTGACTAGATACTACAGTAATAATGTCAAATTATCGATTTTACAGATTCCCTTTCGTATATTTTTGTATTTAGGTATGTCCGTCGTACTTCGTTTTGCGGGTGACGTATACGGTTATTAAGCAGGTCATATGCCATTGAAGCAAATTCTTTTTTATTAATATCAACGCTTGTCAGCGGCGGTGTGCATGATTGAGCTAGCATCGTGTTATCAAAGCTTATAATGGATACGTCTTCCGGAACTCTGATATTCAATGAATTCAGCTTCTGTATAAAGAAGTAGGCGGACATATCGCAATGACATACAAATGCTGTAGGCATTTCTTTAGGAAGTTCAATATCAAGTGTATGAAGGCCTGTTTCCTGATTATAGTTGTTTAGCAGCCATTCTTCACGGTATTCAAGATTGTAAGTGTTCAGTGCTTTGCGGTATCCGTAGAATCGGTCCAGTACATTGGCAGTACTGAATTGGTTGCCGACAAATCCGATTTTTCGGTGCCCTTTATAGAATAAATAACTTGTGACATAAAAGCTGATATTGAAGTTATCAATAAGAACACAATCTTTATTAACGTGTGGATTAAAAAAATCAATGAAGACCATTGGTATCCCCATATTATTAAGCATGTGCAGATAGGACTCGTTAATTTCGCCACCAATGAAAAAACCATCAACGGTGTTTTTATTTAGCTGAGTAAAAACACCATTCTCAGTATCATCGGGATTTACAACAAACAGCAGTAAATTCTTTCCGTCAGCTGTGCAAAGCTCATTTAAATGGTAGTAGATAACGGTATAGAAATTTTCGTTCCTTATGAAAAATTTTTGTTGTACTATAAATGCAAAGTTATTGGATCTGATGTGGTGATTTGCATTTGTTTTAATATATCCAGATTCATATGCGAGGCTGAGAATTTTTTTTCGCAGATCTTCACTAATTCCAGGCTGATTGTTAATAGCTTTTGATACGGATACCTTTGATATATTAAGCTTATCTGCTATATCTTGTAAAGTAACGCGTTTCTTCAATTAAGTAACTCTCCTTGTCCTTAAACTTTACTCAATTTAATAATACTATATTATCATAAACATTTCAATATGCTGAAATACAATTTTTAGCAGGTATATCCATTTAATACTGTTCAATCTATAAAGGCAAATAAACAGGCATATACCGCTCTTATGCGCATAAATCAGGATACAGCTGTTCTTTCCGAAAATATTAAATATACTTTGCACTTTAAAAATACATATTCTATGATTAACAGAGTATAATATATTAATATAAAAATAATTTATGGTTTTGGATTGACAGATTAATTTTGTAAAGTTATACTATAATTAGTAAAGTAACAATCGGGGGCGTAAATGTATGATAAAAAGATATAATGGCAATCCAGTTGTAACAAAGGACCAGGTAAAACCTTCCCGCCCCGGCTTTGAGGTCATTGGCACGTTCAATGCCGGTGTAACCAAATATATGGGGGATACATTGCTTCTCATTCGTGTAGCGGAAAAACCCGTAGGCTCGTCTGAGTCTGCTGTGCCATATGCAGTATATGACAAGGAAAAGAATGATATAGTTGTACGGGAATTCAGTAAGGATACTGAAGGCATCGATATATCCGACCCTCGCATCATAACCACTACTGATCAAAAATACCTTACATCTATTTCCCACTTCCGGCTGGCACGCAGCAGCGACGGTTTTAACTTTACTATAGATGACAAGCCCATACTGTCTCCGGGAAATGATTATGAAGCCTTTGGAATAGAGGACCCGCGAATTACCATGTTGGATGACAAGTATTACATAGTCTATAGTTCCGCCTCTACATATGGAATTGTTACCAGCCTGGCAAGCACATCGGATTTTCATCAATTTCATCGCGAAGGCGTAATTTTTTCTCCGGATAACAAGGACGTTGTATTATTTCCTGATAAAATAAATGGCAAGTACTATGCGCTGCATAGGCCGTCAGGCTCATTATATGGAAGACCTGACATATGGATTGCTGAATCAAGCAACCTTATTGAATGGGGCAATCACAGAAGAATTGCAGCTGTAAGGCTCGGCATGTGGGACTGCGAACGCATAGGTGCAGGCGCTGTTCCCTTCCTCACTGACAGGGGATGGGTGGAGATTTATCATGGGGCAGACGAAAACAGCCGCTATTGCTTGGGCGTGCTTCTACTTGATAAGGATGAACCGTGGAAGGTGCTTGGGCGCAGCTTAAGTCCGCTGATTGCTCCGGAATCATCCTATGAAAAGCAGGGTTTCTTTAATAATGTAATTTTCACCTGCGGCGCAGTAGTGGACAATCAAAGCATTTATGTATACTACGGTGCTGCGGACGAGAGCATTGCATGCTTCACGATGGAACTTGCGGATGTCTTTGCCAATTTGGAGGCGGGTTGTGTATGAAAACACAGTGTCGTAGAAAATATACAATTTTTCATGACATAATACGCAACCGGGCATCTTATCTCATGGGACTGCCGGCGATACTCTATGCCCTCATTTTTGGTTACTTTACTTATCCCTATATGATTATAGCATTTCAGAAGTTTAACTACAGAACAGGGCTGCTTAACAGTGAATTTGTAGGATTTAAGAATTTTGAGTTCTTTTTCAGGTCTTCACAGGTGTTTACAATAACACTCAATACCATATGGCTGAACCTATTGTTTATTACTTTTACTACACTTGCAGCGCTGGCACTAGCACTTATGTTCAATGAGCTTAGAAATAGGTACTTTATAAGAATAAACCAGGCAATGATAATGTTTCCCAATTATCTTTCGTGGGTAGTGGTCAGCTTCATGATTTATTCTCTGTTCTCCACAAATTACGGTCTCATCAACCAGATTCTTTCTGTACTGGGCAGCAAGCCTATAGCATGGTACAACAATGCTGATTACTGGCCAGCCATACTAACAATTATGCGTGTATGGAAGGGAGCAGGAATTAACTCTGTCATCTATATGGCGACAATTGCCGGTATTGACAGTACTTATGTAGAGGCTGCGGTGATTGACGGAGCAAAGCGCTGGCAGATTTGCAGGTACATCACGCTTCCTTTGCTGATGCCCACGGTATCCATATTGACACTGCTGTCTATCGGGGGCATACTCTACGGTGATTTCGGCATGATCTATGCCATAGTGGGAGACAATGGCATACTTCTGCGCACTACAGATGTTATTGATACTTATGTGTTTCGTGCATTGCGCCGCATAGGAGATCCCTCGAATGCTATGGCAATCGGTTTGTTCCAGTCTCTGGTGGGGTTCATTATGGTATACGGTTCCAATGCACTGGCCAAGAAGCTAAACCCTGATGCTGCGCTGTATTGAGAAGGGGAGGAGAATAATGAAGGTGAAAGTATCTCCTTGGAACATACTTATAGGCTTCGTTATAATGCTGTTTGCCATATTCTGCATGCTTCCCATGGTATTAACGCTGATGGTTTCAATTACAAGTGAAGATGCAGTTAGGCAGTATGGCTATCAATTGATTCCGAAGGAATTCTCATTATACGCATACAAACTGATTTTTCACCGTGATTCTTCCGTAATGCGGGCATATGCCGTCACAGTGTCTGCAACCCTGATCGGTACAGTGCTGGCAACAACTATAACTGTGCTCTGTGCTTACCTGCTGCATAATAAAAATGTTCGGTATCGAAACCACCTGGCGCTGTTCTTTTTTGTGACCATGATTTTTAATGCGGGTCTGGTTCCCTGGTATATGATGTGCCGGACTTTAGGTCTGACGAACAATTATCTTGCGCTTATCATACCGTCCCTGGTGTTCTCGCCGTTCAATATGTTTCTTGTGCGGAATTTTATGAACTCTATACCGGATTCAATACGGGAAAGTGCTACTATGGACGGAGCGGGAGATTTTCTGATAGTCTTTCGCATATATTTTCCCTTGTGCAGTTCCGTTATCGCCACTATCGCTCTTTTCTACGGCCTGGGTTACTGGAACAACTGGTTCAGTGCAATAATGCTGATTGATGACACAAAAATGTATCCGTTGCAATACACCCTTATGCGATTGCAGTCTCAAATAAATATGATCGCTGAGATGCAGCGTACTTATGGCAGAACTCTGTACGATATGACTCCTCCTACTGAAACCGTAAAAATGGCAACTGCTGTTGTTACCATAGGTCCTATTGTACTGCTATATCCGTTTCTGCAGCGATTCTTTGTAAAGGGAATTATTGTAGGTGCTGTAAAAGGATGAGCAAACACGGGGTATTGCCAACTGTCCCGGATTTATCGGCCGGGGTCATGTTGGAACCAATATAAATAAAATAGGGAGGTTAAAATAATGTGTAAATCCAGATTTTTAAAGTTTGCAGTTCTTCTTCTCATGCTGGTTATATTGACTGTAACTGTTCTTGCAGGCTGCAAACCGGCTGAGACCAATCAACCGCCGGCAACTTCAACACCCGCTCCTACTGCTGCCGGATCTACTGAAAAACCTGACGAAACAGGCGGACAAACTCAAGAACCCATTAAAGTCCACTATATTTTCCCGGGTGACCCCAAGAGGGATGATCAGATGGTAATAGACGCTGTAAATGAAAAACTGAAAGAAGACGGCGTACCCATAGTTTTCTCACGGGAGCCACTATCCTGGGATATTTACTTTGACAAGCTTAATCAAAAATTAATGTCCGGCGAAGAGTTTGATATGTTTCATATTATGCAGGATTTAAAGCCTTATAATGTTTACTATGCCCAGGGGGCATTGCAGGACGTTACTGATTATGTAGAAAAATATGGTCCGGTTATCAAAGAGAAGATTCCTCAGGATATGTTGACTGGTTCCTCTATAAACGGACGCTTATTTGTTATCCCCACATATTGGGTGGAGGTTGCTGCAGATAACTACATGCCCTATCGTACGGATGTGTTTAAGAAATACAATCTTGAACTGCCGCAAACACCCGAGCAGATTCTTGATGCATTCCGCACGGTCAGAGCTGACTGGGATGGTGTAAACAAACCGATCCTTAACTTCTCTGTTGCCACATACGATCCAAATGCTAACCATATGTTCAAAATTCATAGAACTTATGACCGTTATCCCTTCGTTGTAAAGGATTCCTTCTTCCAGGTATTCCAGGACGGTCATGTGGAAAGTTGGTTCGAGTCTCCTGAATTTAAATTGGATGCAGATTTCATGAATGCTGCATATAAGGAAGGTATAATTCAGCCTGACATACTTACAACCAGCGGTGATGTTGCTAAAAACCTTGGTATACACGGAGACTCCCTTATGTGGACATGCGGTGACCTGGCTGATGTTATAAATAATAATCCCGATGCTGATCTGGACACGGTACAGACATACCTGCTGGCACCTGATAAGCCTATCCTGCGTTTCTGGGGTGTGAAGAACGCCAACGGTGTGTCTGTAACAAGCAAGCATCCTGAAGGTCCTGTAATGTTCATCAACTGGCTGTGGAGCAGTCAGGAGAACTATGACCTCTACATGTACGGAATAGAGGGTGTTCATTGGAGGAAAGAACTCGGCAATGAGGAACGCGGCCTTGAATGGATTAAGGATCCTGAAACAAACGATACCACCTACCTTAGCGGCGGTGACAGCTGGATTGGCAACATTGATATGGTACGCTACAGTTCAGGCGCTTGGAATTACTATAACAAAGGTCTTTTCACCAGGAATCCGGATGCAGTAAACTCCGTAGCTGGCAGTTTCTTCTTTGATACATCAGAGGTTGCAACAGAATATGCCAATGTGCAGGCAGAAGCTGCCATTGTAATGACACCGATTGCCATGGGCGTAGAGCCGTATGATGAATATTTTGATGAAGCTATTGCCCGCTTGAAGGCAGCAGGCTTGGATAAGCTGGTTGAAGAATACCAAAGGCAGCTCACAGAGTTCCTGGAACAACAGAAATAGAATTAAAGGAAGAGACTCCTGTTTATTCCGCTGCGGGAGCAATGCTCTTGCAGCGGAGTTTATAAACTTATGATATTGCTTAAGAATCAAGGAGCATGATCATGAACTCAGATTACACAGATAAAAAAAATAACAGCATTCTCACATGCGATAGCCTGCATATGACAGGTGATCATGGTGAACGCTGGCTTAGCCGGCCTGACAGCCGGCTGGTGTTGAATCCATATAACTATGATGCTGCACCGATGGGAGGACTGACGCAGGCTGAGTACTGTAACAGGCCGTCAATTCCGCTTAATGTGGGTTATCTTGATCCGTGGACAAGAAACAGCCGAGGTCCTGAAATCAACAATGCTGTCATGCTTTTTGAACAGAGCAATGACGGTGGGCTGACGGAGGCTTATAAGTTTGAAACTTCATGGCAGCCGCATAAGCTGGACTTTAGAGCATATTACCCCAACGGCCTTTATGCTGAAGGATATGATTACTTTTATGATCATCGGACAGTTGTAAGAAATTTTAAAATGAATAATGAGGGCAGACTTGTCCTTGTAATGGAGTTTAGTGGTAAAGCAACTATAAACAGCTCTGTATTTTCCGTTATCATGAAAAATTACAGCTATGCTGTTGCGTTTAATATAGAAATCAGAAACCTTGTATTTTTCAAGTCCATAGCGGACCTTAAGTCATGGAATAATCCGCAGGGAGAGCCTGATGCTGAACATGGATTTGCTGCGTTTGAAGCGATTCCTGACTCGCCTGGCAAGACAGTGACCATAGCCATGGCTTTGGACACTTATCTTGTCAGCATTGATGACATTAAACAGGCAGCTGTAAATGCAATTTCTGATCTATACCATGAAAAACATATCATTGCAGCAGAAAGGTTTTGGAATGAGTACCTGAGAAAGGTGCCGCCTATTGAGGATTTTCAGTTTGAGTATGTGGATTCCATGGGTGTTTCCATGCATAATGTGCGTCGGATGTACTATACTGGCTGGGTATTGCTATATGCTTCCATTGCTCCGCCTAATCCGGAATGCGGCTTTCCATACCGTCAGATGACGGCGGGAAAGCCCTGCCTATGGGCATACGGAGACCCGCGTGCTGTCTATACTGCAGCTTGGGATTCCCTTTATGGTATACAGCTGCTGTCTTATGTTGATTCAGATGCTGCGTGGGATACATTCACAGGCATTATGTCTCTTGTTGATGAGGATGGAATGCTGGCTGGAGAAAGCCTGCCGGTTATGCGTTCACGAACAGCGTGGATACTGTACTCAAATTCCGGGGATAAGGAAGCGCTCCGGCGCAATTTCGATAATCTTGAACGCAATCTTCTTTGGAGCATAGATCATCCTTACTGGATCTGGATGGACAACAACCCGCTGGATTCCACGCTGAAAGACTGTGACTTTACTGCAGCGCTGCTGGTAGATATTCCTTTTTTTATTAAAATCTGCGAAGAGTTAGGTAAATATAGTAAAGCAAATACATGGCGCGATAAGTATGATGAATTGATGGGAAATTTTATTATTTGGACATTTCCTGCGGATGGTTCTCTGCCTGCTCAGTATTATGAAGCACCAGACAGCGGCATCGATGACGGAAACGGCAAGAGAAGCGCCGGCAACGCTTTGTGGGTAACCAAGGGGTTGTATATACAAGGACTTGATAAGCAGTTTATAGACAGGCTGATGCAGCTTTTCTATTCTGTTTATGATCCTGGAAAGCCTTTCTGCGGTTTCCCTTATGTAAAGGTAGAGGAATATCAATATACAATATACGGGCTCATTAATCATGGGTATTATGAAGAGGCGCGTGTAATGATTGAGACCTCAATTCGTGACATTACTCGCAGTAATTTCTTCGGAGAAAATTATACGGAAAAAGAACCTCCCATGTGCTGGGGAGTAAGACCTTCGCTATTTGGTGTAGTGCAGCTTGCTGACGGAATATGGTTGAGAAAAGGCTACCGATATGATTCAGGTAAAATAGAAAAGCATGCAGCTTTTAATAGATAAGCAGGGAATTTGATTAACTTATTCTTAATTGTGTCAATAACTTTTGAAAATGTCACCTAAAAAGATAATAAAGAGGAGTTAATTCTCGTTAGAGAATGTCACCTAATTTAATGATAGTAGCAATTAATTAAGGCCTTCCGGTTAAAAATGCCGGAAGGCCAATCCAGATTGTACTATACTACCGTTGTCAAGGTCGGGTAGTATTTCTGCAAAAATCTCCACCCTTCCCTTGACAATCAATAATGATATGATACAAGTTTTATGATGCCGAACCTTGATAACTATGAATATTTCCTTAAGAAAATATTATAGAGCATTTCAAGGATTTCCTGATCAGAATCTTCGTAAGTTAGTTTAGGGAACAGGCTTTGACCGTATTTGAAGTAATGATCATCCGGAGGCCTATAGGTCTTGTGTTGTTTAGGTTCAGTGGCTTTAGTCCCTCTAACAGGCTTTATGAAAGGCACAGTAGAGTAAACTACCCCATTGTATTCTGCACGAACACCTGTTATACTGCTTACGAGTACATTAATTTGCTTTTTGGTCGAGAAAGATGGCTGATTTTTCTGTGGGGTAATCTTGAAGTGCTTACCACAGTAGGAGAATACACCGCCTTTATCGGCCATTCTTTTTTCCTTGACACAGAGAATATTGTTAAGATCCGTGCCTTCTCTTAAAGGAGAATAAGCTGATTCCGTATCCGTGGGATTTACTGAGAACTTGCTGTTGAACCTGGGAATATATTCTTTCAAAAACTCATTTGCCTTCTCGATTGTGCTGATATTTCTAAGTGCAAATTCGACAGGCACTCTCGATTGAAGTGTGTCCTCACAGACGTTCAACACGGCCTTTAGCTTGAGGTGACCTGGCTGCTATGAGGGTTACCCCAAGTTCTTTCATCGCCCGACCAAACTGAGTATAATTGCAAACCTTACCTTGAAGCTGTTCTTCTATTGTTAGTTTCCCAGCTTTGGTTGAAAGAAATATGGCATGTCGGTCTGTATAAATGCTGACAGGTACACCGAAACCTTCAATAATCTGCCGGGTCGTTTCGAAGTAGCCATGCAGACACTCGTTCTTAGTAATGTAAAGGCCTACGATCTTGCTTGTGGCATCATCTATGGCTCCGTGTAATGCATACCGCTTACCGTCATTGAACCATGTGTAAGGGGTAGCATCCATTTGGATGAGCAAGCCTTCCTGAGGCTTTCTGGTCCTCCTTCTATGTGGTTTGTAGCGTCTGCGCTTTTTCGGACTTTCTTCACCAGCTTCCTTTAGGAGCATCGCCAGTGCAGTATAGCTTATTGTTATTTGCTCATGCTCTTGTAGAAGTTCTCGGAAGTGCATGAAATTTGTGTCCTTGTATTTCTCTCTCTTTAGCTTTACTATTTGCTTTTTAAGCTCGTCGTTGATAGCATGCGCTGGCTTTCGGCCTTGATTTTTGTGTATTAGTGCCCCCACGTCGTTATCTCTCACTCCATTTCGCAGACGTATAATCTGGCGGGCACTCAAGCCTAAGCTTTCTGCAGCTTCAGCGACAGTCATACTACCTTCTAATGTTTTTTTGATGATAGTATATCTGTTTATTTGTTTTTGTGTCATCATGTAGCGTACCTCACATTTCATAAGTGACATTTTATCACGAGAGTCTACATGGTGACATTATCATAAGTTAAACACATAACTTATTCTTAATTGTTGATTTTTCTGCTCAGGTCTAATATAATTTATAATAGAACATATGTTTGTCTTTGGCGTATTACAAACCTGAGGGGAAGGTTAAAATGAAATTCGGTGAATACCTTAGGGAATTAAGAAGGAAAAAAGGCCTTACTCAAAAGGAATTGGCTGATATGTCGGGTTTCAGCAATGCTGAGATTTCCAGGATAGAGTCCGGCGACAGGCAAAAGCCGTCACCCATCATTTTAAAGGCCTTAGCACCGTGCTTAGGCGTTTCCTATGAGGAACTGCTCAAGCAGGCAGGATATCTGGAGGAAGTAGTAGACCACCAGGGCTATACCGAGCACATTTTCAAGGATGATGACGGCAAGCTGGCCGATATTATAAGAAAAGCAAGGGAAATGCAGGAAACAGACAGTGACTGGGCCAATATTGCCTACAGGGTATCAAGGGAGCTTTCCAGGGAAGATATCGAAGCCATAAAAGCCATAGCCAATTCCCTGCTGAATAAGACAAGGAATCAGCAGTGAGTATGATAAATATAGAACCTTCCTCCATACCTGATTACCGGTCAGAGTACATTGACTTGAAACTAAAGGAGTTTATTCATCATAATAACATTAGAAGATGGCCTCTTGATTGCGTGGCAATACTGAAAAAGCTGGTGGAAACGAGCCAATACGGCATTACATGCATAAAGCTATCCGGCAGTCTGCCTGATTGGCTGGATGCAGCAACTCAATACGATAGAGCTGCAGGGTCCTATATAATAATACTTAACCGCAGCAAAGTCCATTATCCATTTCAAAAATCATCTCACCGGCGTTTGAACTTTACAATAGCACATGAAGTTGGACATATAGTGCTGGAGCATTTGCTGGTTCATCCTGATTGCAGAACAAAAGAATACGAGCCTGAAGCAGAGCTTGAGGCTGATGAGTTTGCAGCCCGTCTGCTGATGCCTGTAAACCTGCTGTGCTCATTCAATTATTACTCCATAGATGATGTATCATCCTGGCTGAATGTATCCAATTCTGCTTTGATAACAAGGCTGGTTAAGACTGGCAGGGTTGACTTGCTTTCAGCCCGCAAGGTGAAAAGCTGCACAAGGTGCGGCAATATTCGATTTTCTTCTCATGCCGGCTTCTGTGGGGTTTGCGGTCATTTGGTAAGTGGAGGTCTTCGAGGCATACGCCGCATCTACTATCCTGATGAAATCTGCATGGATGCATTTAAAAGGGCCGTTGTTTGTCCCGGATGCAGCAGGGATGTAAGAAATGCCGCTGGCGAGACATGCCCTTATTGCCGCACCTTTATTTTCAATTTTTGCAGTGATTACCTTTATACAATTCAAAAAAATGACAATAGTATGCCTCATAAAAATGACAGTTCGTGCTCTTATGCAAATCCGGCCTTTGCCCGTTTTTGTGAAATCTGCGGGAAACCGACGCTTTACAACACCCTTGGGTTTTTCAGGGAATGGCAGGAAATATATTATTCAGATAAGATATAGATCATACTTTGCATTATAAATATATAAAAACATTTAAAATATCAATGTTGATACTTGCTCATAATGCCGCTATATGTCATAATATGTAGGGCTGTTTAGTGCTAAAAATCTGCTGATAAAGTTAGGTTTATAAAGCACTCGCAGCATTGACTGCAGCAATAAATATGTTTTAAAATAATTTGGATGGAGCAGATAATGAGCAGACAATTTGCTGTTTTTGTAGACATTGACGGAACTTTGATGAGCAGGAAGGGCATACCGCCTGAAAACATTGAGGCAATAAAGCGGGTACGGGATTTGGGACATAAGATATTCATAAATACCGGACGTTCCTATGCCTGCATACCCGGCATAGTTTTTGATTCAATACCCTTTGACGGCGTTGTATGCGGGATAGGTTCAGATGTGCGCTATCATGATGAGATCCTTAAGGACATATGCTTTTCAAGAGAGCAGCTAAGGAAAATATGCGAGCATTATCTGGCAACTGATGAATTATGCATAATTGAAGGGCAGGATAACCTTTACTATATAAACCTGAAAAATCACGAGGATAAAATTCATATTAAGTCTGCCGATGACTTTGATTTGTTGTACCCCGGCAGCAAAATATCAAAGGTGACAGTAGTTGCACCGATGACCGACAGTGACAGAGAGCTTCTTAAAGACGAATTTTTTTATCTGGAGCATGATCGATATTATGAGTTTACCTCTAAGGGCTGCAGCAAATCATCAGGCATGAAAATCATCCTGGATAGATTGGACCTTCCCAGAGAAAACTGCATTGCCATAGGTGACAGTTTGAATGACATAGATGCGCTGAATTTTGCAGGAATCAGCATAGCCATGGGCAATGCTCCTGAGTCTGTAAAAGATATAAGCGATTTTGTAACTGAAGATGTTGAAAATGCCGGTGTTGCCATAGCCCTGGAAAAGTATTTGCTGCAAAGCAATGCTCTTAGTCATATAGCTTAATATTAACCCATAGCAACGTACTGCATCGCCTGTATAAGGCAGGAGACTTCCTGCTGCTATATTGTTAGTATGTTAAACAAAAAAACAAGCCTGTCGAATAATTTGACAGGTTTTATTTTTTTTTGGTGTCCGAATCTTGGCCCGTCCTGAAATCTATATGGTGTAAGGCTGAATTGAATATACGCCTTAATAGTTTATCAGGAGGGGAGGTGCAATCTATGGCATTGGAAAGCAGACCGTTAAATACCAGGGTACAGATACAATTTAACCTTGGTACCGACGGTAATGGGAAGAAGCTGACCGCATCCAGATCATTGAGCAATATAAAGCCTACTGCATTGGATCAGGATATTTATGATGTGGTCAGCGCGCTGGCAGCCCTTCAAACCTATCCGGTGGAAGTGATCCGAAAAGTGGCTCAGGCGGATCTGGTAAACGCTGAGTAAGGCAGGGCTGATTTTTAATAGAGAGGAGGTGTAACAGGATGGAGACTAGGCTGGAAATGATCTTTAAAACCGGTGCAGGCAGGAAGTTCCGCTTAACTTTGGACAACCCCAGACCTGATCTGGACCCGTCAGAAATTCAGGCAGCCATGAACCTTATTATAAGTAAGAATCTGTTTGCCGTAGACGGTGATGTGACTGAGATCGACAGCGCACATATTATTACAACCCAGACCGAGCCTGTGGAGTTTATTTAAAAGCAAACAGGGGAGTGAGACATGCACTCCCCTGTTGCCAATGAATTTTTATACAATGTCCGGCAAGGCTTGATATCTACTTAAGGAAAGGAGGGACCTGGTTTGGAACAACTGTTGGGGATGATAGCAAATATGGGTTTTCCAATTGTAATTTCCGTATACTTGCTGGTGAGGATTGAAAACAGGCTGGAAAATCTGTCACAATCCATTCAGGCTCTGACCAGAGCTATTAGTGAAATGTAATAATATGAGGCCTTGTCATATTATTAAGGGAGATATTAACATAATATTTTTAGCCGGCTATATGCCGGCTTTATGTTTAATATATTAACGTAAATTTAATATAACAAATAGAATAATTTTAACAATAATACCTTGTGCTGTAAAAAAAATTATGTTATACTTCAAATATACAAATTTATCAACAACATTACTGTGAAAAATATATATAATTTATATAATTTCACATATCACTACTTATAAATAGAGGTAAAACATTGATTATAGTTTATCATATTAAAGGAGGACACTTAGTGTTTGCAGAGAAATATTTTGACGAATTAAACAGAGTTTTGCAGAAAATCCAGGATACACAGATGGAAAATATAAAGGCAGCGGCTGAACTAATCGTTGAAGCTTCTCTGAATGGTCACAATATATATGCTTTTGGGTGCAATCATGCCGGTTTGCTTGCTCAAGAGCTTTTTTACCGCAGCGGCGGTTTAGCCATTATCAACCCTATTCTTGCTCCCGGTCTGGCTTTGGACGCATTCCCAACCACTCTTACAACTGTGGTAGAACGATTAGAAGGCTATGGTGACTCAATCGTTACAGAATTCGGCCTTCAAAAGGGTGATGTTTTAATTATTCATTCTGTTTCAGGCAGAAACAGTGTGACAGTTGACATGGCGCTTAAAGCTCGTGAATTGGGGGTAAAGGTTATTGCTTTAACCAATATAGAGTATTCCTCACAGGTAAGCTCCAGGCACAAATCAGGCAAGAGGTTGTTTGAAGTAGCAGATTTGGTTCTGGATAATTGCGGCAATGTAGGGGATGCTGCTGTTGAGATTGATGGACTGCAGCAAAAAGTTGCCCCCACTTCTACTGCAGCCGGTGCTGCTATTCTCAATGCCATGGTAGCCGAAGCAGCCGGCATGTTTGTAGAAAAAGGCCATATTCCTCCTGTTTTTGTAAGCTCAAATGTAGACCATGGTCATGAACATAATCAAAAAGTAATGGAAAAGTACAAGAAAAACATTAAATATATCTGAATTTCACTTGTATATGCAAAATGGTAAATTAATAAATTTTCGAAGATAATATTTTTATTAAAACAGTAGAGGAGATGGTTGCGCTATGCTGATGGAACGTTTTTTTAATGCAGTCAGTGATCTTAACAAGAAAATTCAGGATGAGCAGGCGGAAAATATTAAAAAAGCAGCAGAAATTATTGTTGATTCAATTGAAAAAGGCGGGGCAGTACATATTTTTGATACAGGTCACCTTATCAACAGCGAATTGATCGGCAGAGCCGGAGGGCTCATGCTTATGAAAGCACTGAATTACAGTTTCAATGTAGACAGCAAAGTAAGAATAAGGGACAACAAAGGAAAGAACACTTCAATGGAAGGCTTGTCCAAATATGTTCTGGCAGTCTCCAATGTAATTCCCGGAGATGTTTTGATTATAGGTTCTGTTTCAGGCAAAACAGTCAGGCCTGTTGATATGGCTATTGCTGCCAGGGAGCTGGGAGTAACGGTTATTGCCCTTACCTCAGTTGCATATTCTTCATCATTAGAATCTGAACATTCCTGCGGCAAAAGACTGTTTGAACTTGCTGACCTGGTATTGGACAATTGTGCTCCGGTTGGAGACGCAATGCTGGAGGTAGAAGGTATTAACACCAAGGTGTGCCCAGCGTCCGGTTTAGCTGCAGCATACATTATGTGGGCATTGAATGCAGAGATTATTGAATTGATGCTCAATAGAGGCATGACGCCTTCCGTGTACAAGAGCATTAACTTCCCGGACGGCAGCGAGTACAACGATAAGGTCGCTAAAGAATATCAGGAAAAAGGATATTGATTAATACGAGGTGACACTAGGTGCCTTTTTATATGACCGTTGATGGCGGGGGTACCAAACTTATCGCCATTTTGTTCAACGAAAGGTATGAATTGGTGAGTTGCGGCAGAGGAAAAGGAATTAACCCCAATTTTGACACTTTGGACAGCATAGCACAGACCATGCGTGATTGTGTTGAGGAATGCCTCTCAGGATATGATGGAATCACAATTGAAACATTGTATATATGCATGCCCGGGCCGCATGAGTTATATGCTGAAACCGTTCAGTCAAAAGCTCAGGTTAATAATGTTATAAGTCTGGGTGAAGGTCTCATGAGCACTCTGGCAGCAATACAAAAAACAACCGGATACATGGCCCTCGCCGGAACCG
This sequence comes from Clostridiales bacterium, assembly GCA_012842605.1. Lineage (GTDB taxonomy): Bacteria > Bacillota > Clostridia > Caldicoprobacterales > DTU083 > DUSN01. The sequence goes on along the minus strand of DUSN01000103.1, from coordinate 20,939 downwards.
GTTCAGGTGTCTGCTATGTAAACGGGGACCGGGTCAGGCACAAAGGCGGATGGGGCGGTCTGCTGGGGGACCAGGGAAGCGGGTTTATCATAGGCCGCGATGGCTTGTTTGCGGTGGTTCAGGCCTATGAAAACTGGGGCCCCAAAACCAGGCTGTATGATCTGTTGATGGAAGCCTGGAATCTGGACCACATCCATGAGATCCTTCCTAAAGTGTATAGAGCTAAGTCGTACCGATATGTGATAGCATCTGTGGCTCCTTTAGTGTCCAAGGCTGCAAAAGAGGGGGATCGGGTATGTGTCCGTATTCTTGAAAGAGCCGGTGAAGACATGGCCGCTCAAATGATTGCATTAATCCGGGAGGTTGGTTTACACGGAGACATTTTTCCAACAGGAGGGGTCTGGAAAGGGTGCCGCATAATGTATGATGTCTTTTGCGACAGAATATATTCCGAGTACCCACAGGCCAATATTCGACTCCCTGTATTTGAACCGGTAATAGGCGGCGTGGTGAGAAATGCCATGGGTGATAGAGACAGTCTGGATGAGGAGACGATAATACATTTATCAAATAAATTTTCGGAATATTTATACAAAACCAATTGGTAGCAGATTTGGGAAAATTTACAAAATATTTTATGGGGGTAAGGAGATGACAAAGAAGAAAAAGTTTAAAGAAAATTTTCTTAGGAACATACCTCTTCTTCTGATGGCGCTGCCTGGTATCGTATATATTTTTGTACTGAGATATATCCCCATATACGGTATCATCATTGCATTCAAGGACTTCCGGATACACAAAAACGGCTTTTTATACAGTCTGATGACAAGCAAATGGGTTGGATTTAAAAACTTCGAGTTTCTATTTAAAACCCAGGATGCAAAAATCATATTCCGCAATACAATTGGTTACAGTCTGCTGTTCTTGTTCTTAGGAATGATATTCCAAATAATTGTTGCACTTCTGCTTTTAGAGATGACCAATCGTAGAACTGTTAAAGTATATCAGACATTAATTATCTTTCCGCATTTCCTCTCCATGGTTATAGTCGCTTTCTTTGTATACGTGTTTCTCGCACCTAATGAAGGTGTGATAAATAACATGCTGATGGCCATGGGATTTCAGAAAATCGAATGGTATATGGAGCCGAAATACTGGCCGTATATATTGACCATAGTTACGCTGTGGAAGGGCACGGGCTATGGAAGCATTATGTACCTGGCGACAATAACGGGTTTTGACCAGGAATTGTACGAAGCAGCTGTAATAGACGGTGCTACAAAATGGCAGCAAACTACCAATATCACATTGCCGCTGCTGAAGCCCATCATATCCATTATGCTGATTTTAGGTTTGTCCAACGTGCTTGGCGCGGACTTTGGATTGTTCTATCAGGTTCCAAGAAATATACCTATGCTGAATCCTGCAACAAATGTTATACCTACCTTTGTATACCGGGCATTAATGAATATGGGAAATATCGTTATGCCTGCCGCTGCCGGCCTGCTGCAGTCTGTTGCCGGATTCATACTGATTATCGTTGCCAATACTGTGGTTAGAATGATAAATCCCGAAAATTCTCTGTTCTGATACTATACACCGGATTCTTTTTGGTTAAGAATACCGGCAAAATGGAGGGAATGCCATGTCGTTGTACAAATTGGATAATAAATTGCTGGATACTGTTGCACTACCCAGGCGGAGGAGAAGAAAAAATGACGGTCTTACCATTAAGCCGCTGACCAATGTAATTTTCAATATTTTAGTAGGAGCCTTTGCAATATCCGCAATCATTCCGTTTTTGATGGTTGTCAGCATATCCTTCACAGAAGAGTCTGCTATCAGCAAATATGGATACCGGCTGTTTCATACAGACTTCAGTTTGAAAGCCTATGAGTATGTTTTCTCTGCTTCAGATCAGATATATCGCTCGTTTTTTGTCAGTGTAGTGGTAACGGTTCTCGGTACTATTCTATGCCTGTTTATGACATCATCCTACGCTTACCCATTGTACAGGAGGACTTTTCCGTTTAAGAAATTTCTGTCCTTATATAACTTCTTTACCATGATGTTCAGCGGAGGGCTGGTGCCTACCTATCTGGTCATGACACAACTGCTGCATCTTAAAAATACCATATGGGCACTTATTATAGGCGGTGCGCTAAACAGCTTCTGGGTATTCATTATGCGAACCTTCTATTCAACAACAATTCCGGAGTCTCTCATTGACTCAGCTATGATAGACGGCTGTACGGAGTTCAAGATATATTACAAAATCGTACTGCCCATATCATTGCCGGCATTGGCTACCTTAGGCCTGTTTACAGCCGTAGGATATTGGAACAGCTGGTTTGAAGCTCTCCTGTATATCGAGAAAGCTGAACTGGTACCGCTGCAATACATGCTGATGCAGATAGAAAGAAATATCCAATATCTTATAGATAATGCCCATACCCTGGACACCCAGCAGCTGGAATACATGAGAGCAAACCTGCCCGCACAAAGTGTAAGGAATGCAATTACAGTAATTGTTGTACTTCCCATTGCGTTAAGCTATCCTTTCTTCCAAAAATATTTCATCAGAGGTATAACCATTGGTGCTGTCAAGGGTTAATGCCTGAAATGATTTAAAACCGTAATGGTTTTAAATAAAAAAGTCTGGTTCAGCAGACAAAAAAAGAAAAAAGGAGGAGTTTATTGTGTATCGGAACAAATGGTTAATTCTGCTTGTAATAGCAGCTATGGTATTGGCAGCTGCACTGACCGGCTGTGCCAAGGAAAATCCCCCGACATCCGGAGGAGATACCGGCGGAGACGCAACAGATAAGCCCCCGGGTGAGCCGCCAAAAGTAGAAGATCTCCCAATGGTTGACATCATCTGGTATCAGATAGGAGAAGCTCCCAACGGCTCTGATGTTATGCTGGAAAAGCTGAATGAATACCTGGCAGAAAAAATTAAAGTTAAGCTGGATCTAAGATGGACGGAAGCAGGTGCAAACTATAATGAAAAGATGAATGTCATAATCAACTCCGGTGAATACTATGACATCTGCTTCACCTCCAACTGGGCTGCCTACTACTTCGAACTGGCTCCCAAGGGCGCATTTGTTGCATTAAACGACATGCTGCCACAATACGGTCCCGAACTTCTAAAGGTAATTACTGAAGATATTTGGGAAGGCAGCAGGATCAACGGCAAGAACTATGCCGTGCCCGTACTGAAGGACATGGCAGAGCTGGCAGTGCTCAATGTTAATGTAAAATATGCAGAAAAATATGGTATAGACTACAAGAAATTAGGTGATGACATCAACCTGGTAACTGAAGCTCTGGAAAAAGTTAGTGCCGAGATACAGGAAGACCCCAATTTTATCCCGATCATTAACTATCCTGTAGGCGGTGCTCACGGTCAGACAGCACTTCCCTACCAGCAGATCATCTGGCCCTTCGGTGTAGCCTGGGATTGCAAGGATCCAAACTTTAAGCCTGACTATAAGGTCGTCAATATTCTGGAGACTCCGGAGCTTGCTGAGTTGCTGAATATCATCCGTGGATGGAATGAAGCAGGTTATTATAACCGCGATCTGATGGCACCGGATACCGGTCGGGACTTTTATACTGATGGGAACTGGTTCCTGGATTGGTATGGATACTTCCCATATCATGAATACTCTCAAAGCCTGAGCCTGGGCTACAAGGTAGACGTTGTACCCACCACTCCCCAGAAGAAGACAACTGCATCTTTGACCGGTGCAATGCACGCTATTGGTGTTGTATCCGATCATCCGGAGAGAGCTCTGATGTTCCTGAACCTTCTCAACTCCGATCCTGTTGTAAGAAATTTCGTAGGCTATGGTGTTGAAGGCGTTCACTATGATCTGGTAGACGGAAAGGTATCTTTTGGCGATCGTTCACCTGAAGAACGCTACAGTCCATGGCAGGCAATGCTGGGCAACAACACCCTGCTGTATCTCCTGGAGAACGAGCCTGAAGACAAGTGGGAGTTCTTCCACAACTACAACAACAATGCAGCTATTTCACCCATACTGGGCTTCTTCCCCGATCGTACCAACATTGATACCGAACTGACTGTAATGAACAGTATAATCAATGAGTACGAGAGATACTTGTGGAATGGTGCCATTGATCCCAAGGTTAAGCTGCCTGAGTACATACAGAAGATTAAGGAAGCCGGCGGCGACAAGGTTATAAACGAACTCCAGACACAGCTTGATGCATGGCTGCAGACAAGATAATAATAGACTGAATTAATAAAAGTCACTTGAACCCGGGCAAAAGCCTGGGCTTTTTACATTTCTGTCATTATTAAAGTTATTTTCCTGATCATTTTAGGAAAGCTGGCTTGACTCAATTTACCTCAGAAGGATATCATAAAGAAAAGCCGCTGAATTCAGCCATATAACAGCAGAAATTTACGCTCTAAAATGGCGGGAGTATGACACCGGGCGGCCTGATTATTGTTATGGAGAGTTGACATATGAATAATGTATTACGATCAGGAGCAGAATGGATATGGGCAGAGGAAGATACTGAAAAGACAAACCAGTATGCAGAATTCCGCAGGCAGTTTCATTTAAATAAAACACCTGGGGAAAGCTGCACCCTTTTTATATCTGCAGACAAGGACTATGCAGTGTGGCTGAACAATGAATTCGTATCGTGCGGGCAGTTTTCTGACTATCCGGAAAGCAAGACCTACGATGTTCTTAATGTAACTGGGTACTTAAAGGAAGGGAATAACACCCTTTCCATATTGGTATATTGCCAGGGCGAAAGCAGTTCTACATACAGAAAAGGCAAAGCAGGACTGTGGTATGTACTGGACTGCGGTGAAAAAAGGATTGTAAGCGATGAGCAAACCTTGTCCCGGCTTTCGCCTGCATATAAAAACGGGGCTGTGCCTAAGATTACCGGGCAATTGTCCTTTACGTATGAGTATGATGCCCGAATGGATGATTCCTGGCGCAGTCAGGACTATGCACCCGGAGAGGGCTGGACACCGTCCGTTACTTATAACAGGGTATTCAATGGCCAGCCCGCTTCCCTTGGAAAGCGGCCCATTTCCAAGCTTGTCATAGGAGACAGAATAAATACCAGGATAATTGCCCAGGGCAGATTTATCCGGCTGCAAAACTATGGAGATAAGACTGTTGCCCAGTTGATGCAGACCGATTATCTGTCTCCTCTGCCTTTCGAACAATTGTTTGATGGTGCTGTTAGAAGGACCTTACCGGCAGATGCAGGCTGCCGCCTGAAAGATGATTTTATAAATAAGGATAATACTCAGGAGAGAGGAATATACCTTATCCTGGATTTAGGGCGGGAAGAAGCCGGCTTGTTTGAACTGGAACTTGAATGCGGTGAAGGCACGGTTGTAGATATAGGTTACGGCGAGCATCTGGAGGATATGCGGGTAAGAACAGCAGTTGGAGGCAGAAACTTTGCCAACAGGTATATAAGCAGGGAAGGCAGACAGCACTTTATACATTATACCACCAGGCTGGGCGGCAGATATATCCAGTTGCATATAAGCAATATCAAAGACAAATTTATACTTTATTATGCAGGAATTAAGCCGACTGAATATCCGGTTGTGCAAAAGGGAAGCTTTACTTCACCCAACAGCTTGTGGAACCGCATTTATGATGTAAGTGTACGCACTCTTCATCTGTGCATGCATGAGCACTATGAGGATACTCCCTGGAGAGAGCAGGCACTTTACAGCATGGATTCCCGCAATGAAGCCCTGTGCGGTTATTATTGCTTTGGTGAATATGACTTCCCGGAGGCATCCTTTGATTTGCTGGGCAAGGGATTGGCGGATGACGGGTATCTTGAACTTTGTGCTCCTGCCAAGGTGGGTATCACTATACCCTGCTTCAGCATGGCGTGGATAATGGAGGCAGCTGATCACTATTTGTTCAGCGGAAGGCTGGAGCCGGTTCGCAGGGCTTTGCCGCGGATAAAATATATGCTGGAGCAATATGCAAAAAGCAGAGAGAATAACCTGCTGCTAAGTCCCCAGGGCCAGAGGTATTGGCATTTTTATGAATGGGCGGACGGGCTCGATGGTGATTTGGGCTGTCATAATCTTCAGACTGAAAGATGGGATGCGCCTCTTAATGCCTTTTATATCATGGCCCTTGACGCTGCTTCTTACATGGCAAAAGCAGCAGGTGACATTTGCTTGGCGGATGCGTGGGCTGCTGATCGTGATATGGTAAGAAAGGCAGTCCGTGAAACCTTTTGGGATGAAGAACAACAGGTATTTTTAACTTATGCAGGCAGTGGATGTGAGCCTCATTATGCTGAGCTGACCCAGGCACTCATTATATGCGCCGGGGCATGCAGCGAGCAGCGGGCTTCCATACTGCGCAGCAGGCTGGCACAAAAAAATAACGGATTGGTGGAGACTACACTCAGTCATTCCATCTACAAGTTTGAAGTTTTGATGCAGGAGCCGGAAAAATATGCAGGGTTCGTTTTCAACAAGATAGAGAATGATTGGGGATATATGCTGCTTAAAGGTGCTACCAGCTTCTGGGAAACAATAAAAGGGGCATCGGATTTCTCCGATGCCGGCAGTTTGTGTCATGGCTGGTCAGCCATTCCGGTTTACTTTTATCAGCGGTATTTACTGGGAGTAAAGCCGGTGGAACCCGGTTTCCGGGTCTTCAGGCTGGAGCCTGTCACCGGTATTCTGGACCGGGCATCCGGAAAAGTGCCTACTCCCTATGGGGATATCGCAGTTGGCTGGATAAAGCAGGGGGATAAAATAATATGCGATATTGATTATCCCGAAAGCATTAAATGTATTCGCCTTGCTTGACTATCCGGCCGGGATTTAAGTAAATTCATTTAAACAAGCGTATTATTTGATTACCTGCCCAGAATTTTATCAAAAATTCGTTTAAACAACGACTTTTTTGCAGCCGTTTCCTGCGGCTTTTCTGTTTTCACTGCATTAGCTGCATTAGGCGGAGCAGTTGATGTTCTTTGGCCGGCACCTTTGCTTACCCTGGTATCCCTGTCTGATTTGATATTTGCATCCATAGCGGTATTTTTATCAGGTCTGGTTCTTTTGTTTTGCCTATTGTCTGCCATGTATGAAGCAGTATGCGTTTTATCTGCAGCAGCCCTAAAGCCTGCTTTACCTTGTTCATTCCGTCTGCCGTCACCTGACCGCGCATGCTGACTGCTTGGAGAACTGCGCTTTTGTGATGGTTTTAAACCGGATGATGCTTTTCTGTTTTCTGCGGCATTTCTGCCGCCGGTGCTTTTGGCAGCGCTGCTTCTGCTATCAGCGCATATATCATCGGTTTTCCTGCTGTTTCCGCTTTTGCAGCCAGCAACTTTGCCATCGGTACTCCTGATTCCGGTACTCCTGCTTTTGCTGCCCCCGGTTCTTTTTTTCGCAGCCTGATAACCGGGTTTATTTTTTATAGCATTTGCCTTAATCCATTCTTCTGCGGACTCGCTTCTTTCCGCAAGCTCTTCATCTGTAGGCAGGGGTGCCTCGGGAATCAGGGTTCCGATATGCTCTTCTATTTGATACAATGTCATAAGATCGTCAGTTGTTACCAGGGAGATGGCACGTCCGCCTTGCCCTGCCCGCCCGGTTCGGCCTACACGGTGAATGTAGCTGTCAAGCTCGTTGGGCACATCGTAGTTGATAACAAGAGACAGATCTTCAACATGTATCCCCCTTGCAGCCACGTCTGTTGCCACCAGTATATGGTAGTCACCTTGTTTAAATTGCTGTATGTTCTTCATTCTTTTGCTTTGGGGAATATCTCCGTGCAGAGCCCTCGATGCATATCCCTTGCCGGCCAGGTGGTTCTGAACCTGATCCACTGCAGCTTTTGTATTGCAAAAAATCATGCAGGTTTCAGGCTGCTCCATCAGCAGCAGGCGATTAAGCTGGGTACGCTTTTCATTTTTCTCTACCCGGTAATATATTTGTTCAATAGTATCCACTGTTCTGGTAGCTGATTGGATTTCTATATTTACAGGATCATTCATATATTGCTGGCAAAGTCTGCGGACTTCTTCCGGGATGGTGGCTGAAAATAAAAGAGTGGTACGATTCTTTGGCAGAGTACGAATAATCCTCCGGACCTGGTCTATGAAGCCCATATCCATCATCCGGTCCACTTCATCCAATACAAGAAAGTGTATGTTGGAAGTATCCAGGTTACCGTTTTGAATGTGGTCATATACCCGGCCGGGTGTACCGGTTACTATGGTGATGTTTTGTTTTAGTTCACGGATTTCTGTGTTGATATTATGCTGGCCATATACTGCCATTGTTTGATGTGTGGTATACATGGCCATTTTTTTAAGATCATTGTTTACCTGCACAGCCAGTTCTCTGGTAGGCACGAGTATCAGGCATTGAGGACCCGGGTCAGAAGGGTCGGTCATTTGCAGGATGGATACACCGAATACGGCAGTTTTCCCGCTGCCGGTTTTGGACATGACTATTACATCCCTTCCGTTCAAGGCGGGGGGGATGGCTAACTTCTGTACTTCTGTAGGCTCTTCAAAACCCATTTCATTCAAGGCTTTTAAAATGGGCTCTGAAAGGCCTAATTCCCTAAAATTGCTCATGAAAATCCCCTATCATTAGTATGTAACAAGCATGCAACACATCAACTGTATCATATTGTTGATATCTATGCAAGAGGGCATGGCAGCATCAATGCAGGCAAGAAAGATGCCGCAATCTGTTGCAGACTGCGGCATTTCTATAAGATTTAAATTATATTGGAGTGTCTATGCCTTGATTAATAAGCTTGGCAGAATTTATGCCTTCAGCCTTGCTTCAAGTGCTTCAAGCTGTTTCTTCATTTCTTCAGGCAGCTTGTCGCCCAGTTTTGCATAATGCTCTTTGATGGATTCAACTTCCTTGAGCCATTCTTCCCTGTCAACCTTGAGCAGCTCGGCCATATCAGCTTCGCTTACATTCAGGCCTTCTGTATCAATGGCATCCACTGCAGGCATATATCCGATAGGAGTTTCTACGGCTTTTCCTTCACCGTTAACTCTCTCAACAATCCATTTCAGAACACGGCTGTTCTCGCCAAAGCCGGGCCACAACCATTTTCCGTCCTTGTCCTTGCGGAACCAGTTCACATAGAATATCTTAGGCAGCTTGCTGGGATCAGCTTTCTTTCCGATATCCAGCCAGTGCTGCAGGTAATCGCAAATATGGTAGCCGCAGAAGGGCAGCATTGCGAAGGGATCGCGGCGAACCTGACCAATATTCTTGGAAATGGTAGCTGCTGTGATTTCAGAACCCATAATGGAGCCCATAAATACGCCATGGTTCCAGTCAAAGCTCTCATGAACCAGAGGAATGGTGCTGGGACGGCGTCCTCCTACCAGGATGGCCGAAATCGGCACTCCGTTGGGATCTTCCCATTCAGGAGCGATAACGGGGCATTGGCTTGCAGGTGCGGTAAAACGTGCATTGGGATGTGCTGCCGGCCTGCCGCAGCCAGGTGTCCAGTCATTGCCCTGCCAGTCGATCAGATGATCCGGAGCTTCGGTACCGATGCCTTCCCACCATACATCTCCGTCATCGGTTAATGCAACATTGGTGAATATGGTATTCTTTTCAATGCTGTGCATTGCATTGGGGTTGGAATCAAAGGATGTTCCCGGAGCAACTCCAAAGAAGCCGGCCTCAGGATTGATAGCGTACAGGCGGCCGTCTTTTCCGAACTTCATCCATGCAATATCATCACCGATTGTTTCAACCTTCCAGCCGGGGATGGTAGGAATCAGCATAGCCAGGTTGGTTTTTCCGCAAGCGCTGGGGAATGCACCTGTAACATATGTCTTTCTGCCTTTTGGATCGGTCAGGCGGAGGATCAGCATATGCTCAGCCAGCCAGCCTTCTTCGCGGGCTTGAACCGATGCTATACGCAGGGCAAAGCATTTCTTGCCAAGGAGAGCGTTTCCGCCGTAGCCGGAACCATAGGACCAGATAGTTTTTTCCTCGGGGAAGTGGCTGATATATTTCTTCTCCATTGGAGCGCATGGCCATGAAGAATCCTTCTGACCTTCTTCCAGGGGAGCGCCTACGGAATGCAGGCATTTTACGAAATCTCCGTCTTCGCCCAGGGCTTCGAGAACTTCAGTGCCCATGCGGGTCATAATGCGCATGTTGACTACAACATAGGGGCTGTCTGTCAGCTCAACACCAATTTTGGATATCGGTGAACCGATGGGGCCCATGGAGAAGGGAACCACGTACATGGTTCTTCCTTTCATGCATCCTGTGTATAATTCTGTCATGGTTGCCTTAAGCTCATCAGGATCAATCCAGTTGTTTGTCGGGCCTGCGTCTTCCTGTCTCCTTGAAGCGATAAATGTCCTGTCTTCAACGCGGGCAACATCGGACGGATGGCTGCGGAAAAGATAGCATCCGGGGCGTTTTTCAGGATTAAGAGGAATTGCCATGCCGGATTCTACCATTTCCTTTAGCAGACGATCGTTTTCTTCCTGTGATCCGTCACACCAGTAGATCTGATCAGGCTGGCACATTTTTGCCATTTCTTCAACCCATGCTTGCAGCTTCTTGTTTTTAGTCATAACCTCACCACTTTCTGTAGTTTTTGCTTTATTATGATTTAATGTAAGTCATTTGTTATTACATTAAACAAATATCTTTAATACTATGCAAAAAGCCTTTAACACGACTCGTCTGTATAGGAATCATGTTAAAGGTCTTGCTTTCCGATCGGAGTATAAAGCCAGGCATTGCCGGTTGTTGACTTTATAACTTTTAAGCTACTCCCCTTTAAACCAATACAAGCATATCAAGAAGAATTATGGCAGTCAATGGCTGAAACATCATTGTTTAGTATATATATGGTACAACCCCTGCTGTGAATAAGTGCCACATAAAAATTGCATTTTCAGCCATAATCAGTTGTTAAATTATTGCCAAATAAACAACTACATTATATACCATATCGGAAGATTTTTCAACCCAAAATAGAAAATTATGTTGGGCAATTTCCTGATAGATTGCATTTTCATTAACAATTCCTGCATTTTTATGCTGTTTCAATACAACTCTCGGAATGCAGGCCCAGCAGGTCAATTGCTTCTTCTCTCATCTTGTATTTCAGGATCTTACCGGCAGCATTCATTGGGAACTCCGTTACAAATTTAACATATTTCGGGGTTTTATGCTTTGCCATATGAGAGCGGATGTAACTTTGAAGCTCCTCGGGCGTCATTTCTTCCTCTTCCTTTAAAATAACCCAGGCCATTATTTCCTCACCGTATTGCTTGTCAGGCACGCCGATAACCTGCACATCCTTTACCTTCGGGTGTGTATAGATAAAATCTTCAATTTCCTTCGGGTAGATGTTCTCTCCGCCGCGAATGATCATGTCCTTGATGCGTCCGGTAATCTTGAAGTTCCCGTCAGGATTGCGCCTGGCAAGGTCGCCGGTATGAAGCCAGCCGTTTTCATCTATGGCAGCGGCCGTAGCTTCCGGCATTTTATAATATCCCTTCATTATATTATAGCCCCGGGCTACAAACTCCCCGTCCACACCGTCGGGAAGGTCCTTGCCTGTCACCGGGTCCACGATTTTGCACTCAATGCCGGGAAGAGGCCGGCCTACCGTATTAACCCGCACCTCCAGGGGATCGTCTGCCCAGCTTTGGGTACATCCGGGAGAAGCTTCGGTCTGGCCGTATACAATGGTAATCTGGCTAACCTTCATTTTATCCACAACATCCTGCATTACCTTAATGGGGCAGGGGCTGCCGGCCATGATTCCCGTCCGCATGTGGGAAAAGTCGGTCTTTGCGAAATCCTCATGCTCCAGCATGGCTATAAACATGGTTGGAACACCGTTGATACAGGTGATTTTCTCTTTATTGATGCATTCTAAGGATTTCTTCGGGGAGAAATAGGGCAGGGGGCACATGGTGGATCCGTGTGTCATGCAGGCAATCATGGACAGCACCATGCCAAAGCAATGGAACATGGGAACGTGTATAAGCATGCGGTCCGCTGTGGATAAGTCCATCCTGTCACCTATGCATTTTCCGTTGTTGATGATGTTGTAATGGGTCAGCATAACTCCTTTGGGGAAACCGGTTGTCCCGGAGGTATACTGCATGTTGCATACATCGTGCTTGTTGATGGTGTATGCACGGCGATAGACTGCATCCAGCGGCACCTTGTCTGCCAGGGCAACAGCATCATCCCAGGTAAGGCATCCCGGTTGCCTGGACTCAATGGTAATGATATTCCGCAGGAAGGGCAGGCGTTTTGAATGCAGGGGCTTTCCGGGGACATGGGTTTCCAGCTCAGGACAAATTTCCTTCATAATGCTTACATAATCGGAATCCTTGTAACCGTCAATCATGACCAGGGTATGAGTGTCGGACTGACGCAGCAGGTATTCCGCTTCGTGAATCTTGTATGCGGTATTAACAGTTACCAGGACGCCGCCTATTATGGTAGTGGCCCAGAAGGTTATGAACCACTGTGGCACGTTTGTTGCCCAGATTGCTACATGGTCACCTGGTTTTACGCCAAGCGCTATCAGTGACCGGGCGAAAGTATATACCTCGTCGCGGAATTCTGAATAGGTCCTGTTATAGTCCATGGTTGTATAACGGAGCGCATACTGGTCGGGGAACTCCTCAACCACACGGTCCAGCAGCTGGGGGAAGGTCAGGTCAATCAGGATATCCTTTTCCCAAATATACTTGCCTGTTTTGGCAGCATTGTCATACAGGCGGCTGCGTGTCGTCTTTTTTTCCATGAAGCGGCTCATATAGTTTGCAAAATGGGGAAAGACAACTCCGGCATCCTCCAGGTCCCTTGCCCAGCGTTTAACCCATTCCAGGGAAATGTACCCGTCATAATTAATGGATTGAAGTGCCAGCATCATATCTCCTATGGGGAGGTCGCCTTCCCCCATAAGGCAGTAACGAAGCTTTCCGTCCGCCACTACGGAATCCTTGATATGGACATGCTTTATATAGGCTCCGAGGTTTTGTACCGTCTTGCCCGGAGTCTCTCCGAAGAACCGGTAGGGGTGGTGCAAATCCCACAAGGCGGCTACCGAATCACTTGCAATATGGTCCAGGAGGTTCCGGAGCCGGCTTGTGTCGGCATATACACCGTTGGTTTCCACCAGCAGGGTGACCCCGTACTCCTCGGCAACAGGAACAAGGCGGGCAATTTGGGCAAGCACCGCATCATCATCCACTTCGCTGCATGGCTCAGGTGCCTGGTCGGCCAGTATCCGCACATAGGGAGTGCCCAATTTTGCTGCTAAATGGATGTACTGCAGGATTTCTTCATAGTTTTCCTCGGCTTTGTCAGCGAACTTCAGACAGCAGCCCGAGGAAAGGCAGGGGATTTCCAGCCGCAGGGAGTTCAACTTCCGGACTGTATCCTGCAGCTGTTCTTCCTTAAAGGGCTGGGCTTGTACGGCAAAGATGTCCTGGCCCAGTCCGCGGATTTCAATACCGCCAAAGCCAAGGTCCTTGGCCATGGTATAAATGTCGGTCCAGCTGAAATCCGGGCATCCAAGTGTTGAAAATGCAAGCTTCATATTCATTCTCCTCTCCTATATCCTGTTAGAATAAAATTACATTTAATAGTACCGGCATTTATACTGCTTTACCGGCGTCTGTCAGGAAATGAAATTAATATAGAAATAAAAAAGCTTTCGTCCTGCATTATGATGCAAGAGACGAAAGCTATACTTCCGTGGTACCACTCTTATTGGCAAATGTATATAATTATACATATACCCACTCTGAGGCATCCTTTTACTAATGCCCTCTCATGATAACGGCGAGAACCCCGTTCCCACTTACTTGCCATGGCATTGGATTAACCCGGATATCCTTAAGTGTCCATGGCTTTCGGCTGACAGCTCGAGGGTGAGTTCACGACTACACCGGGCACTGTTTCGCAGCGGCCAACAGCTCTCTGTAGCTCCGTATCGTAGTGTGTTTTCCCTGTCAACGCATTTGAATATAATTGCTAACATATTAGCAAATTTTTGATTTTTTGTAAAGCATATATTTACAAAAAAATTTTATGATTATGCAGGAAGAATAATTGTTTTAAACATGCCGGCTGAAATCAAATAAGGCTGAGGGAAAATCCTCAGCCTTCTATACGTTATTGATTCTGGAAGACCTCAATCATGGCAACAACATTCTCCGGCGGCACATCACCCGGGATGGAATGGGTGGGAGCTGCGATATATCCGCCGCCCTTGCCTAAGATTTCCATGGTTTCCCTGGCAACTTGCTTCACTTCTTCGGGAGCTGCATAGGCAAGAAGCCTTTCTTTTCGGGTTCCGTAAAGACAAAGCCGTTAATCACTCCGATATCATTGTCCGCACCGTTGCGGTTCCAGACTACTCCGAAATCATCCTTCCAATAACCGGAGCCGGGTGTGATTTCCTTCAGGTAACCGTCATAATAGACGCTGTCGATATGGTTTCCGATTTTCGCACCGAAATTGTCATCTCCCAGGTACTTGCTGACCTTTTCATATTCCTGATGAGTTAAGCTCACCTGATACGGTATAATATCTGTCTCCTTGTGACTTACTGCATCAATAACCCGTTGACGTTTTGTCATCTAAATCGCCCCCTTTTATAGACATGATAGCTTTCATGGCTAACCTTGTCAATTCATAATAAGACACATGTGAACACATAGAAACTGGTAAGCACAGAATAAGTGTGTTATACTGATTTCAGCCAGAAATCATTGTATTATTTAAGAAACGGAAAAGGAGGAAAAAACCGTGATTGATTTCAATAACAAGGCTCTGTTCAAGCTGAAACCGGAGGACAAAAATATTGGTTATCAGCATGTAAAGGAGCTTCTGATTGACGGTGAAACTGTCATCGACAGCTATGTTTCCATGCGGGATAGAGTAGTGTTCACCAACAAAAGAATCATATCCATTAATGTACAAGGACTCACTGGTACGAAAAAAGATTATACTTCCATTCCATACAGCAAAATTCAGGCGTATTCAGTAGAAACCGCAGGGCTGCTGGACCTGGATGCTGAGCTGGATATTTTCTTGTCCGGGCTTGGGAAAATCCGCTTTGAGTTAAAAGGCAGCTCCAACATTGTCGGCCTGTGCAAGGCAATCAGCGAATTAATTTTATAAACCATACACGCAAATTATAAGCTCTTTATCATAGAAGAGAACATGTTCCAGGGATAAAGATCCGGGGGATGGGATGAAAATTCCATCTCCTGTTTTGTTGTGGGATGATGAAAGCGGATTCGATAGGACCATAAGGCAATTTGCTGCCCGGGAGTATTAACGTTGGCTCCATACTTTTGATCTCCAAAAAGAGGATGTCCGGATACTGCAAATTGTACCCGTATCTGATGTGAACGTCCGGTCAGTAAATGGATACGAACCAGGCTCAAATGCTCACTGCCGCCCATTACCTCATACTCCAGGACAGCATGCTTGCTGCCGGGAGCAGATGAGGGGACGGCTTTTACCATATTTGCTGCCTGGTTTTTCAGCAGATAGTGCTCCAATCGTCCCTTTCTCTGACTTGGCAATCCGTGTATGACAGCCAGGTATTCTTTTCCGAAGGCATGAGTCCGAACCTGATCCGAAAGTCTGGAAGCTGCCTTAGATGTTTTGGCAAAGACCATTGCCCCGCCTACCGGCCTGTCCAAACGGTGGACAAGCCCTAAATAAACATTGCCCGGCTTATTATACCTTGCTTTTATGTCTTCTTTAAGCAAGGACAGCAGGTCCGGATCCCCTGATGCATCTTCCTGGGTGGGGATGTTGACAGGCTTTTCCACCACAAGCAGATGATTATCCTCATACAATATGTTAATGCTGATATTAGCTCCGGCATTGCTCTGTTGACTCATTCCTTTGCCTCCCAGCGTCCTGAAGCACCGCAGGGCAGTATTAATCCGGAGCTGGAAATGGGCAGGCCTACTTCTTCAGCTCTGACTGTACCGCCGTATTTTCTTTTCATGGACAGGGTCAGTATATTTGTAAGCACAGTTGGTGCCAGGCCTGTTGTATAAGAGTTAATCAGGAAAAACAGGGGATTGGGAGAGAGTACCTTTAGGCAAAGCTCCACCAGCCCGTACAATTCATTTTCAATTTTCCATACTTCACCGTTAGGGCCCCTGCCATAGGTGGGAGGGTCCATGATTATCCCGTCATATTGCCTGCGCCGCCTTATCTCGCGCTGTACAAACTTTATAACGTCGTCCACTATGAATCGTACTTTCCTGTCACCCAGGCCGGAAAGCTGAATATTCTCCTTTGCCCAGGCTACCATACCTTTAGCAGCGTCTACATGGCAAACCTCCTCAGCTCCTGCATATGCTGCAGCAACTGTAGCCCCTCCTGTATAAGCGAATAAATTCAGCACCTTGACGGGAGCTTTGCGGCTTCTTATCTTTTCAATAATCCAGTCCCAGTTTACCGCCTGTTCAGGGAATAATCCCGTATGTTTAAATCCCATGGGCTTAACATGAAAAGTCAGTTCCTTATATGTAATTTTCCATTCTGAAGGAAGCTCGTGGAAGTACTCCCATTCACCGCCGCCCGTACTGCTCCTGTGATAATGGGCATGAGCCCGCTTCCAATGCTTGTCCGAGGACATAGGCCAGATTACCTGCGGGTCCGGGCGTCTTAGTATGTATTTGCCCCAGCGTTCCAGCTTCTCGCCGCTGCCGGTGTCAATTAGCTCATAATCCTTCCACTCGTTTGCCAAAAACATGGATTTGCTCCTCCTGTACCATTATTTCAAGCTTCCTCTGAATTATATTATTATACCAATACACCCAAATCTTATCAAATATAATTAACTCATGCCCGTTATGTTTGATTAGGCAGCAGTTTTGAAAATTGACTTTGGATACGGAAAGGCATATAATCGAGAATGTATTGTAGAATTTTATCACTTTCTGTAAGTATGAGAAAAATATAAGACATTGATTGCCGGCATTGCGAACCGGTTAATAAAATATAGAGAGACAAAATGCTTTATATGGGGGACAATATGTTTTACAAATATGAGACTCATCTTCACACTTCAGAAGTAAGCAAATGTGCCTGCAGTACCGGCGCAGAAATGGCCAGGGCATACAAGGAAGCCGGATTCACAGGAATATTTGTAACCGATCATTTTGTAAACGGCAACTGCTCAGTTCCAAGGCATGTAAGCTGGGACCTCCAGATGGAAATGTTTGTTCAAGGTTATGAAAATGCCCGGCGGGAAGGAGAAAAAATTGGACTTGATGTATTCTTTGGCTGGGAATTTACCCATAACCCCTATGGACATGACTACCTGACATATAATCTTGACAAGGAATTTCTGCTGGCTCATCCAGGCATTGATGTTATGCCCATTGAGAAATATTCCAGGCTGGTAAGGGAAAGCGGCGGACTTATTATTCAAGCTCATCCGTACCGCAGAGCCTTTTATCTGCTATATGAACCTGATCCCAAACCGGACCTGGTTGACGGAATAGAAGTGAATAACAGTGAATCCTCCTCACCGCATAACAATAACCATCTTGCATGGGAACTTGCCCGGGCTCATCCAAATCTCATACGTACATCCGGCTGCGATATTCATGGGCTATACAATGTCGGCATATGCGGCGTAGCTTTCCGGCACAGGATTGAGAACAGTCAGCACTTTGTAGAGTCCCTAAAGGCCGGAGAAGGCTATCTGATTATAGACGGCAGGATTACCGACAGGGAAGGCAACATAATAGAGTAGTTTTTTATAGCATAAACAGCTAAATGTACTAAATGCTGCATATACTATAGCAGCTTTATGCTTTGGATGCTTCATATATAGCAGGATTCTAATCCTTTTAACGTTGTTATACTGAATCAGACCTAATACTTTTGAAGTTTGTCTGCACTATAGTCACACAGGCTTGAGTTACTGATGCCTGTGTGTTTTTAATTTGGTAAAAAAATATATATGTTTGTAAAAATACTTACATATACCTCCAGTCATTTATTTATTATAATAAAAATCAAGGATAGTAAAAATTCTTGCTCTTCATTGTTGGGTTCACTTCTTTTTATCAAGCTATTCCGGATAGGGGGCTGTTAAGCATGGAAATTATTGTACGAAGCAAACGGGTATGTGATATTCCATTACTGGAATTGTATGAGAATAACGGTGTTAAAAAGAAGCCTATGGTGCTTTTATACCATGGCTATTTAGGCAGGAAGGAGTTCGTTCTGATCCAGGCTTATAACCTGGCTTGCAACGGGTTTTTTGTTGTAGTTCCGGATGCCTATGGCCACGGAGAAAGAGGCAGCGGGCAGGTCATTGATCTCTTTGACAGCATTCAGCACAGCACTTCTGAGATTGACAACTTAATAGACAGCTATACGGACAATCAGGACGCAGACAATACAAGGGTAGGATTAGCCGGCTTTTCCATGGGTGGATGCATAACATTTCAATACATTGCACAGGAGAAGAAAAAAGTAAAGGCAGCAGTGCCAATCATAAGTACTCCTGACTGGGTATCCATTGTCGATAACTTTAATACCCCTGAAAAGACAGAAGAACTCAAGAGCTTAGGAATAATTAAAGAGGCTGGTGAGTTGGCTGAATACAGGAAAATAGCGGAAAGCATCCAGCCAATCAACCGGTATGAGATGATGAAGGATACGCCGCTTCTGATGCTGTGCGGAGCAAAGGACATGGTTACTCCCGTATCCGGTGCCCAAAGGCTGTATGAGCTTTTAAGACCAATAGTTGCCGATGAAGATGCCCTGAAGCTGGTGATAGATCCCAATTCCGCCCATGCCGATACAGTAGGCATGAATCTTATGCTTGCGGAATGGATGAAGAAATATCTTGCATGATTACATTTAGCTTGTCTGAGCACTAATATCCTTCATGAGTGCAAATATCTTGACTGAACTCAGAATATCATGCCTGTATTACTTGAGTGGAGGTTTCATTTATGAAAAATTATAAGATAGTTATAATTTTAGTTCTTTTTACTTTAGTTATAACCACTGCCTGCGGTACCGGAGGCACGCAGGGCAGCAACGGTTCCAAGCCAAAGCCGGAAATTACGGTAGAGGGGAAATATGACCCGCCAATCAATCTTGTTTCAGTAAAGGCAGTGGACGCTACAGTCAAATTCCTGGAAGGGGAGGACATTCACAACAATATTTGGACACGAACCTATGCGGAAAAGCTTGGCATCAACCTTTCCTATATGTGGGTAGTGGACAATTCCCAGTATAAGCAGAAGCTTACTGCAACAATAATGTCAGGAGATATACCTGATGCCTTTGTGGTTGATCCTCTGCTTTTCAAACTTCTCTACGACAGTGATTTGATTGAGGATATCAGCAGTGTATACGAAACATATGCTTCGGAAAATACAAAAATGATTTTGGAACAGGATCCCACAGCCCTTCCCTGCACTATAGTAGACGGCAAGCTGATGGGCTTGCCAATGACCGATGCTTCCATAGCCGGTGCTCCTGTGCTGTGGATACGCCAGGATTGGATGAGAGCACTCGGTATTGATGCTCCGAAAACAATGCAGGATGTTATTGAAATCTCCTCCAGATTCGTAAAAGAGGATCCGGATAAAAACGGGGTGGATGATACATTCGGTATTGCTGTATCAAAGGAATTGTGGGGAGCTTACGGCGGATTGCAGGGCTTTTTCAACGGCTTCCATGCTTATCCCAGGATATGGTATGAAAAGGACGGTTCTCTTGTATATGGTTCCGTACAGCCTGAAATGAAACAGGCCCTGGCAGTGCTTCAGGAAATGTACAGCCGTGGCGAGATAGACAAGGAATTCGGTGTAAAAGACAGCAACAAAATTGCCGAAGCCATAGCAAACAGCAAGATTGGCATTGAATTCGGTGTATGGTGGAATCCATACAGCCCGCTGAATTTAAGCCAGGCCAATTATCCTGACGCTTACTGGCAGGCATATCCTATTCCGTCCATTGATGACAAGCCGGCAAAAAGCCAGTATTCTGCAGCTGTTTTCAACATTATAGCCATAAGGAAAGGCTATGAGCATCCGGAAGCGGTTCTTAAAATGCTTAACTTCTGGTGTGATAATTTCCTTGCTGCCGAGGATGAGGAGATGCGGGACACTTATCTTGGCTCTTTAGACAATCCCGATGTAGTCAAGTACAAATATACAGACTTTCATTTATGGGAACCCAACGCCATGCTGAGAGCATATAAGAATATATCCAGGGCACTGGCAGAACGCAATCCTGCAGGATTGAACATGGATGAGACCAAACGGTATCAGGTTATTATGGCATATTTTGATCAGGGCATTAAGGAAGCCTGGGTAGAGGTTGCAACCTATGGTGAAAACGGTTCTGTAAGCATCCTTGACAAGATTGCTAAGGATGGCGGCATGCTGAATCAGTTCTATGGCGCACCTACAAAAACCATGGCAGAAAAAATGGCTGCACTGAACACCATGGAGGATGAGATGATTACCAATGTTATCATGGGAGAGTCACTGGACAGCTTTGATGCCTTTGTGGAAAAATGGTACAGCATGGGCGGCGAAGATATTACAAGAGAGGTAAATGACTGGTGGAAAAGGTAGCTGCATTTCAAACAGAAAAGGCGGGGGTCAGCATGAAAGCTAAGAATAAAGCTAAGCTTAGGCGCGAGATACCGCTGTATATTATGCTTCTGCCTGCAGTAATCATCATGCTGATTTATTCATACGGCCCCATGGTAGGCAATGTCATAGCTTTTCAGCGGTTCTTGCCCGGAAAAGGACTGTTTGGCTCCCAGTATGTAGGGCTTGAGAATTTTCTGTATATGTTCAAGATTCCGGGTTTTTGGAATGTTATCTATAATACGGTATCCATC
>DUSN01000102.1 GCA_012842605.1 Clostridiales bacterium | reverse complement strand
TAAAAGATATTTCATTAGCTATCATTCAAAGGGTACAAGATTGGATGAATCATTATCCGAGAAAAATCCTGGGATATCGTACGCCGCAGTACTGCTTTTTGAAGGAATTATCTTTGATAGCATAATAGAACGTTATATAGTATTTAAGGCCTTCTGAACAAGTGTGCCAGAAGGCCAGTGATAATTATACTCATAATACTGTTGTCAAGGTCGGGTAGTATTTTCTGCGAAAATCTCCACCCTTCCCTTGACAAAAGCTAATATTTGGTAGAACATGGTTTTCCGTTATGCTATTGCATTTAATATTGCAATTTAGAAAATTATTCTGTTCAAAAACCCGCCTGTTTAATCCTCCTTCTTTCTGATCCTGATTAACGACAGGATAAAAAAGACTACAATGAATGCACAGACATACAATATGCTGTATACGGGGTTTATGAGCTTATCCCCTGCCCTGAAGGCTGAACCCAGTTCTACCCGGAAGGCTTCCATCAACTCAGGCTTTGCGCCGGCAAAGACAATCTGCTCTGCCTGCTCCATCATTATTCTTCTCATGAGCAGCGCAACATGGGAGGGCGGAAAAAGCTTAATTACAGTCTGTACAGCTTCCGGCAGGTTCCCTATTGGTATATATATTCCGGTAAGGAAACCAATCAATGTACCGATAACAGTACTGGCAGCTGAATAAGCGTTTATGCTTTTAAAAGAAGTTACCAGGTAGAACATTAAAATGCTTGAAGTAGCTGTGGTAAGCAAAATCATAAGCAGGGTCTTCAGGACAGCAGCTGCTGCCAGCAGCTTGCCGCCATACACAACAATATAAACTTCACCCAGGATAAATGTAAGAAGGGTCAGAATTAAGCTTATGAAAAAGCCGCTGACTATGTAGCTGCCTGCAATTACACTCCTTTTCAGGGGAGAAGCAGCAAAATCCTTATACAAGCCGTACTTTTTGTCAATAATTATGCTGGACATTCCACCAAGGGCAGTGGTGAAAGGAGTAACTGACACAAGTCCTGCCATTATCCAGCTGTCCATCAGGAACCGCGCTCCGGCAACATCACCCACTCCCTTTACCATTAAGTCACCCAGGAAAAGGATATATAATCCCACTATTATAATTACAGAAAGCAAAGAATAAAATACACTTCCCTTATCCCGGAAGAATATCATAAGGTTGCGCTTTACCAGGTATCTCATTCTCTAATCTCCTTCCCGGTAATGTTTATGAAAACATCGTCCATGCTTCCTTCAATTACCTGGAAACCTCTTATCATATCCCTGCAAGCTTCCAGCATGGGCAGGGACTGCATGGTGGACTCCAGCCTGACGGTAATTGTATCCACCCTGGTTTCACAGGGCAGGCCAAAGGGTTTCAGGGCCTGGATAACATCCGGAATCCTATCTGTATGTATTATAAGATGATCAGCACTGTACTGCTCCTTCAGCTGAGCAGGCGTACCCTTTGCAACTATGGCGCCTTCATCAATTATTACCACATAGTCAGCCTTTGCTGCTTCCTCCATATAGTGAGTTGTTAGAAATATGGTCATGTTGTTTTCTTTCCGCAAATACTCTACAGTCTCCCAGACATTCTGCCTTGTCTGGGGATCCAGCCCGGTAGTAGGCTCATCAAGGATAAGAATTTTCGGGGTATTTACCAGTGCCCTTGCTATGTCCGCCCTTCTTTTCTGCCCGCCGGACAGCTTTTCATATGGACGGTCAAAGTATTCCATAACCCCTGCATTTTGAGCTGCTTTTATAACGGCTGCCTCAATTTCCTTTTTACCGGAATAATAAAAACTCCCTCTGATAATCATGTTTTCCCTGATAGTTAGCAGATCATCCAGTACATGCTCCTGAAAAACCATACCAATTACTGAACGAATCTTGTCATCATCCCTGCCCAGTTCATATCCGTCAATGATCACCTTGCCGGCATCAGGCTTAAGCAAAGTCCCTATTATATTGATAGTAGTTGATTTTCCTGCACCATTAGGTCCTAAAAAAGCAAAAAGAGAGCCCCTTTCCACATAAAAGTCAATGCCTTTAACTGCCTCTATTGAGCCAAAGGACTTTTTCAGGCCGGATACTTCAATTATCCTGTCCATAATAAACCTCAGATTCCTTTCAAGTAATAATTGTCTGGTGTATATTTGCATTAAGAATTGTTCAGACATATCCATTATACCAGATATATCCAGTATCATCTATACATATATTGCAGCAAGAAAAAAGGTATCCTATTCCGACATAGAACTTGCTCTACTGGACTGGAGTACTTACTTTAAATGAGCAAAAAGCACGCTAAGAAAAGAGCTTTTGTTGTTTTTGGATGGAATGTAAGGTAGAATTGATACAGAAATAGATTCCATTATATAGTAAGTATATAACAATGTATACCTATGGTTAAATTATGGATGTAAGTATCTTCAATATGTGGTGAAATTATGTTTGAAGTTATACTTAGAGATAGTGGAGAGGTGAATTGCTTTGAAGGTTTTAATGCTTAACGGAAGCCCAAGACAAGGGAGTAATTGTGGCGTAGCGCTCAATGAGATGAAAAGAATATTTAAAGAAGCGGATATTGAATGTATAGAGGTTGTAGTAGGCAATAAAAATATTAGAGGCTGTATTTCTTGCAATTACTGTTTCAAAGCGGGTAAATGCGTATTTGACGATGAAGTAAATAAATTGGCACCATTATTTGAAGAAGCAGATGGTCTTGTGGTGGCGAGTCCGGTTTACTATGCATCAGCAAACGCAACTCTTACAGCATGTCTTGACAGGCTTTTTTACAGCACACACTTTGATAAGACTATGAAAGTAGGAGCCTGTGTTGTATGTGCCAGAAGAGGAGGGTGCTCAGCAACTTTTGACCAGCTAAACAAATACTTCACAATTTCCGGAATGCCGATTGCATCCAGTCAATACTGGAATTCAATTCATGGCCTTCTTCCCGGTGAAGCCAATCAGGATGAAGAAGGTAAACAGACTATGAGAACTCTTGCAAGAAATATGGTTTTTCTTATGAAGAGTATTGAACTTGGAAAGAAGGAGTTCGGTTTACCTGAAGTAGAAAATAGTCAAGTCCAAATTTGTGTGTAAAATACCTCGGTCATCAAAGCAGTAGCTAATCAAACAATAGCCTAAGCGTTTATGCCGCGAAAGCTGTTGACAATGAGTACATG
>DUSN01000101.1 GCA_012842605.1 Clostridiales bacterium | reverse complement strand
TGCCTCCAGCTTCCTTCAGATTCCTCGTCACCGAGGACACCCTTGCTCTTGGCTATGTACTTGGCACTATCAACCCGTACTCGGGACTTTCACCCGTTAGATTGCGCCCATGCTGGGCGCACAAAAACCAGCGGATTACCATTTCAGTAATCCGCTTTTAATTATATTATATATTCATTCTTTTTTTTAGGTCTGGCATCCAGCTCAGCCTTCTTTTCTTCATAACCCGGCCGTCCAAGCAGTGCATAGGTAGCATTCTTACCTTCCTCAACACCCGGCTGATCGAAGGTGTTTATGCCAAGAAGCTCTCCGGCAAAAGCAGTTTCCACCTCCATGAAGTACAGCAGCTGTCCTATAGTAAAAGCATTGACCTCCGGGAGAGTTATGGTTCTGTTCAGGCGCTTTGCCTTTAGAAGAGCATACTCGGTGGCTGCCTGTTCAGCGTGAATCAGTTCATTAAGTGTATGCCCTCCCAGGAAAGATACAGCCGGTATGTCCTCAAAGCCTTTGGAAATTTCCATGGTTGTTCTGTATTTGTCTACTCCCAGGAAGGTAATAACCTTGTCAAAGGGGCCCTCGGTATACAGCTGTACCTGGGAATGCTGATCGGTAACACCAAGAGCTTTGACCGGGGTCTGCCCTACAAAGACTTCTTCACCCTTCAGATTGTACCGTTTTCCAAGGCTCTCAGCCCAGAGCTGTGCATACCAGTCAGCCATGTACTTCAAAGAATCCGCATAAGGCATCATGACTGAAATATTCTTGCCTGCCTTCATAGCAAGATACTGCAATACAGCCGCCATATAGGCCGGATTTTTGTATACATCCTCTTCCTTGCAGATCTCATCCATATAAGCAGCTCCGGCCAGCATTTCTTCGATATCTATGCCACAGACAGCTGCTGCCAGCAACCCAACCGGTGTCAGCTCTGAAAACCTGCCGCCTACGCCCCTGGGGATATAGTAGGTCTTAAGGCCAAGAGACTTAGCGATTTTGATCAGGCTGCCATTTTCCCTGTCGGTAGTGGCTATCAAATGATCAGTGCATCTTTCACCCAGTCTGTCCTGCAGCATTTTTTGTATTATAAGAAACTGGGACATAGTTTCCGAGGTGCTTCCGGATTTGGTTATTACATTGAACATTGTTTTTTCAACGTCAATAACATCAAACAATGCCTGCATTCTCTCAGGATCTATATTGTCTGCTACATAGAACCGCGGATATCCCCCGCGTTTTTCTTTTGGCAGTTCGTTGTAATGCATATGATTCAGTGCTTGCTGTACTGCTATGGGACCAAGGGCAGATCCGCCAATGCCCAGAACAACAAAGGCATCAAATTTATTCTTAATATCAGATGCCGTTTTTAAAATATCAGCTACATCCTCATTTTGATTATACGGAAGATCTCTCCAGTCCATTTTGCCTTCTGAACGTTTTGCTTCCATGGCCTTTGCAGCTGCTTTCAACTGCCCGGACATAGCATCGATATCACTTTTATGAATACCCTGTTCTTCACCCAGCACATCGGACATCATATTGTTGAAATCCAGTCGCAGCCTCATGCTTTGCTTCCATTGCTGATCTTCATATCGTTTCATATATATATCTCCCTTCAGAATATATTCTTGTCCGTCTTCATTGATTAATGATATGTAAATAATGTATCCCTTCCCAACAATATTTCATTGTAGCACAAACTTTCCCTTTCTTCTATCTTTTTCAACAAAATTCAATTGTCATTGTCCAAGTTAGTATTATTCATCATTGTCTGTATATACCATTTTCCATCCCTGAACTTAAGCGTGACAGCACCCTGCAAGTCATTTCGGTACACTTCAATATTCCGTTCCTTCAGTCTGTCAAGAGTTTGGGGATGAGGATGACCGAAAAGATTGATTCCTGACTGTATTATGGCTGCTTGTGGCGAAACTGCATCTAAAAAGGCTTCTGTACTTGAAGTACTGCTTCCATGATGGGGTACCTTCAATACGGATGCGGTCCTTTTCATTCTTCCTGTCAGGTAATACTCCACACCCTTTTCAATATCTCCTGTAAATAATACGGATGCATCACCGCATTCCAGGAGCAGTACAAGCGACAGATTGTTCTCATTGCCCTGGTACAGTGCATGAGCTGAGCTGTCATCGGGATATAAAACATGCAGCCAGGTTTCATTACCTACACGATAGGTCTGGCCGCGGGCAGCTGAAATTACCCTGATGCCCTTTTCCCTGACTGTATGTATTAATTCCTGATATGCAGGTGTTTTCTCCAGCGGAGGATACTCCATAAATGCCTTTGTTCTTAATTGTTTCAAAACGGGCTGCAGACCGCTGATATGATCATCATGTCCATGGGACATAATCACCAGGTCAAGTGCAGATATGCCGTTCTTCAACAGGAATGGCAGCAGCACCTTCTCTCCTGTATCCACACCTGCCTGACCTCCGCCGTCTATCAATATATTTTTCCGATCAGGAGTTTGAATAAAGCAGCAGTCACCCTGCCCCACATCAAGAAATACCAGCTTCAACTCCCGGGGGGCCGTCAAATCCGCAACCAGCTGAACCGCAAGAAACAATACAATCAATGCAATGCAAGCTATGGATGGTCTGCGGATAAAACCCGGCCTTTCCCGTGAAATCATCCAAATCAGCAAAAAAGCTATGACAAGGGTAAATACAGAAGGTGAAGCCACTCTAATATATGCATTTGGCAAATCTGCTGCAAATTCCGTGACCAATAATATTAGACTGCTCAATAAACGTATAGGTATTGCTGCATAAACAGCAGTCACAGGCAATGCCATACCAAGTGGAATAAGCAGGAAACCTCCGGCTGTGACAATTCCTAAAACCGGCAGCACAACAAGGTTTGCCAGAATGGAGACCGGTGAGATGAGATTAAAATAATATATTGTAAGCGGGAGAGTGCCTAATTGCGCGGATAAGCCGGCAGCAATCAGGGAAGCAACCTTTTTGGGCATAAATCGAAGGACATTCTGTATCGGCTCGGCAAATAAGCCTATGGAACACACGGCTAAAAAAGACAGTTGAAAACTTAATTCAAAAATATCCATGGGACGGAATAACAGAATCAGAAATGCAGCAGTACCGGCATTGTTGATGATATCAGACTTCCTGCCCAGGGCTTTTCCGGCAAGGTATATCAAAGCCATGACAACTGCTCTGGTTGCTGAAGGTGATGCACCGGTTAAGAAACAATAAAAAAGAAGGACTGCGGCCTGAAGAAGCATTGCTGCGCCTTTGCGAAGCTTCAGCATAGATTGTATCAGGCTTAAAAGCATTACAAGATATCCGACATGAAGCCCTGATACAGCTAAGATATGCGCAAGGCCTGTTCTTGTGAAATCGTCTTCCGTCTCCGGTTCAATCAGCCAGCGCTGTCCCAGTATAACTGCTTTTAGAAAATTGCCTTCGCTGCCTCCCACCGCCTGCTCCAATACACTTGATGCCCGATCCCTTACGGAAGCAAGTATTCGTTCCGGAGAAAGCTTACTCCCTGACCTTATAAATATTACATTTTGTTCCTTAACGGACATAATTGAAAAAATACTGCGTCTTGCCAGATAGCTCTTATAATCAAAGCCCTTCGGATTTCTTGGACCGTCCGGTTCTTTTATCGTCCCGTTTACCTGTATAAAATCACCCGTGCCGTACACAGCCCGGACTCCGGAATTGGGGCCATATGTATTTGGATATACACTTACCTTTACATTTGTCTTTATTGGATAAACAGATTCCCCTATTTTTACGGCAGCTGTCTGCAAGACATAAATTACCCTGTCCTTTTCCACCTGGGGGGCTCCTTTTATCTCTCCCTGAAGGCTTACCTCCAAACCATTGTATGGTCCCAATGGATTAACCCGCTGAAGAAACAGGGATACCCTTAAGCTTCCAAGCAGCATTATAAGTATAAGCAGAATCGGAAATAAAGCTCTTTTCCTTAAGAAAAAACCTGCTGACAAAACAGCAGACATAAGCAGCATCAGATATACTGGTTTAGCAGGCATATAATTATAAATTATCAAGCCTGCTATATATGCTGCCAGAAACCACAACACCGGTCTTCTGACCCATATCTCGTATTTGCCTTTCATAAAAGCTCACCTGCCAAATCATTGCACATAACAATTTTTTATCTTAGCGATGAAACTTTTATATACATGGTCACGTCTACTAAATGTAACTGCAAAGCTCAATTTATTGTTAACTGAACCATATACATCAATGATATAGGTTGACTCTATAATAAACTGTATAATCGAATATCTTAGTTATTATTGCGTTGTATTGAATAAAGTGAAATTATACATATGGGTTATATAGTATAATTTTGTTAAAATATAGTTGTGTAGACAACCCATATTTAGTTTAATAGAAACAATCTGTCAATGCAATAAAATGGTTTACCATAAATGAACCATATAAGATAAATTAAAAAAACACATTTTAGTGAGAAAGGAAGAAAACATTGGAACTGTTAAGAATTGAAAACCTGACAAAAATAATTCGCAAAAAAAAGATCATCGACAGCATATCCCTGACGGTAAATTCCGGGGAGATCGTTGGTTTTCTGGGACCCAACGGAGCAGGCAAAACCACTACCATCAAGATGATCATGGGGTTGTTCCACATCACAAGCGGGAAAATTACCATCTGTGGTCATGATGTCGCAACAGATTTTGAAAATGCCATGAAACACGTAGGCGGCATAATTGAAAACCCTGATCTCTATAAGAGAATGACCGGAAGGGAAAACCTGGAGTATTTTGCTTCCATGCACGAAAATGTAGCCAGGGAAAACATTGACGGAATCGTTGAACTGGTAAAAATGAAGGACCGAATTAACGACAAGGTCAAGACCTATTCACTGGGTATGTGCCAGCGGATTGGCATTGCCCAGGCACTGCTTCACAATCCAAGACTCCTCGTTCTGGACGAGCCTACAAATGGATTGGACCCGCTGGGAATTAAGGAACTGAGGGACATGTTAAAGTTTCTTGCCAAAGAAGCTGATGTCGGAGTATTTATATCCAGCCACCTGCTGTCTGAAATGGAGCTTATGTGCGACCGCATCTATATAATAGACAACGGCGTTATCATTGGTGAGAAAAGCATCCACCAGGAAGAAGAAACAGTGGATGAAACAGTGTACGAGTATGCATTTGTTACAAACGACAATGAAAAAGCCCTCACCTATCTTAAAGAATTTGATACAGAAAGTAAAATTGCAAACGGAGGCATCAGCGCTCTCCTTAAACACAACGAAGTTCCGGATATAATTGCAAAGCTTGTTAAAGACAATATCAAGATATATGCTGTAAATCAAAAGCATAGGTCCCTGGAACAAGACTTTATATCCATGACTACCGGCTCCAAAACACAAATCAGGTAAGAAAAAAATGATAGGAGATTGATAGACATGAAAAGCTATTTGAGACAGATTAAATTTGAAATGAGGAACATTATAAGATCAAAATTTCTGCTGATACTAAGCATCCTGCTCATTGCAGCAGCAGTTGCATTTCCCGTCATAGATCTCATTGCCAGCAAAAGAAACCCTTATGACGGTGGAGTTGTCCGGCCTATGCCCATTCCGGGAGTTATTGACATAAAAAGAGAGATAATTATTGATAAACCTATTTGGCCGGGATATCCAGGGGGAGAGCCCATCACAGTAAACGGTGTAACAATTGAACCCAGCAACCCGTTTTACTGGCAAGTACAATCTATAATTAACGAAAAGGGATACATGGAGAATGACAGTCAACGTTTCAGCACCCCTGAAGCGCTGGACCTGGCGCTTGCATTATTGGATGAAGAACTTGATTATTATGTGAATTTTGCCAGGTATATAACTGATTCTATAGATTACCGTACAGATTTAGCCTGGAGAGGTCAGGATTCCATATATGATATATTTATTTTCAAGCATGCAGATGTCCAGCCGGAAGTGCTCTTGGAAGTTATAAATCAAAGAAGAGGTATGGATATGGAGTACCTCAAGAATAAATATCTTAACCTTTCTGCTGAAGAGAAACTTGCCGGCTTGACTAAAGCAGAAGATGAACTGAATAACTTGTACTCTATAGTAGAGACCAATAACTTCCCGATGTATATAGATCTTCGTATAGCGCAGGAAAATAAATCCATAGAAGATCTAAAGAAGCAAATCGAGCAGCAGGAGCAGGAAATCATCAGGAATCCCGATCAGGAAGATATAATCAATGAAACGATTATGTATCTGAAACGTAATATCAGGCAAATAGAGGAAAACACAATACCTCTTTTGCTGCTCCGTAAAGAGAAAAATATCATTCCCGGACAAGACACCTGGCAGAACAGGGCTCTTAACGATATAGAAATGTACCGCAACCAGTTAACCTATACAGAGATTATAAGTGAAGAACAGTTCAACCAGCAGCCATGGATGGTGCAGCAGTACGGCAATTACCAGAATTACGTGGAAATCATGCAAAAGCAGATAGATGAAATGAACAAAGCAATTATCATAGCCGAGAAGTCTATTTATGCTGACAAACCGGACATGAAATTTGTTTCTAACAGTACCAGGAATAAAACGGTTAGTTTTCTGAATTATTCTGTGTTTGTGACATTGTTTGCAGTCCTGCTTGGCGGCTGGCTCATGGCAAGCGAATTCCAGCAGGGTACAATTCGATTGCTTATGATTCGTCCCAAAACCAGATTAAAAATTCTGTCAGCGAAATTTATATCAGCTTTGATTATCTGCCTGGTTGTTTTTGCTGCCGGCAGCCTGCTTAATATGATAACCAACGGAATCGTGTACGGTTTTGCTGATTATGCATACCCGAATTATACAATAGAAGGAGAAATTGGGTTCTTTGCTTATTACCTGCCAAAAATGCTGGCCTGCATAGTTCCCATTATATTTGGCTATGCGCTTGCTTTCATGGTTTCAGTTTTAATTAAGAATGTAGCTGTTTCCATAGCCATACCCATAGCAGGATATATCGGAAACATGATATTAATGGCTACTTTTAGTTACAGAGGGATCCCGAAATGGCTGGCCTACACCCCTCTCCCATATTTGCAGCTTTCAACCTATTTTACAACAGCCAGTACGCCATATATAATATATGATCCAATGTATACCTCAGGTGTGACTGTTAACCTGACATATGGTATAATATTATTGTTAGCCTTGTCAGCAGTATGTATAGTTGTAGCATCAATTGTATTCCAAAAGAGAGACATAACAAACTAAAGGGGAAATGCTAATGGAAACCAAAAATACCTTTCTGGACACCTATAAAAAAAAGGTTGATGAGCAGAAAACTGAAGATACCGTTAAGGTACCTGCTGCCGTCAGTGAACAGCAAAATACGGCAACTCCAGAAAAGTCCGGGCTTGTCAAACCTAAAAATATAGGTGCCGAACGGCCGCCAAGTGTTCCCGCTAAAAGCAAAAAAACTGCAGCCATAGCAGTCGGAAGTGTAGTGCTTATATGCATTATAGTTGCGCTTTTCCTGTTGCTTAACCGGGGAATCAGTATGATCAACCTTGTGGGCTGGACGGAAAATGATGCACAGCTATGGGCCAGGAGCAATGGAATAATTCTGCAGGTCGAAGAGGAATACAATGACGAGTATGAAGAAGGCAGGGTAGTTTCCCAAAGCATAGCTGAGGGTATCCCGGTTAAAAAAGGTGATTTTGTAAGGATTGTAGTATCTTTGGGACATGACTTGTCAGTTACACTGCCAATCCCAGACTTTATGTCCATGACTAAAAAAGAGATAGACGACTGGGCAGCTGAGAACTTCATGACTAAGGTACGAATAACAACTGAATTCAGCGATACTGTTGAGGCCGGAAAGGTAATTCGGTATGAAATCAATGATGACAGAGTTGTAAACGAGGTTCGAAGAGACAGTCCAATATATATAATTATTTCAAAGGGCCCTGAGGACAAAGAGGCAGCGACAATAGAGATTCCAAACTTCAAAATAATGTCTATAGCGGAATGCTACAGCTTTGCCGAGGAAAATGGCCTGGTGCTGACCATTGAAGAAGAATATGATGATTTTGCACCAAAGGGATCTATCATATCCCAAAGTGTTAAGGCAGAAGAAAAAGTACCGGTAGGTACTGAAATCATCCTGGTTGTATCAAAGGGAAAAATGATTGCTGTACCGGATTTTTCAAAATACCCTAAGGATATGGCGGCTGCAGTTGCAGGAGAACTGGGCATTCCAATAACAATAAGCGAAAGATATTCCAGTCTGCCGGCAGGATCATTTATTTCCCAAAGCATCAAGGCAGGCACTATATACGAATCAGGGCAAATGGTAGAGCTTAGTTACTCAATAGACAACAGGATTACCCTGCCATCCTTTGTGGGGCAGACCAAAGATGCCATTGAAATGTGGGCTAAAGAGCTGAACAGCAAAGGTGCTTCCATAAAAATAAAGTCAACAAATACCAGCAGTAATACAGCGCCTGGAACAATCCTTACCCAGGATAAATCCAATACCTTGATTGCCATCAACGCTACAATAAATATTACCGTATCCAGCGGCAAGATAGTGTATGTACCTGATTTTGTAGCACCTGCCGGTTCCGGCTATGATGTTGCTATAACCAGGGAAGAAGCCATAGCCATGTGCGAAGCACTCAATATAGTACCCATATTTGTGGCGGAAAGCAAAGCAGGCAGGCTGCCCGGTGAGGTATGGTCACAGAGCATCAGCGCAGGCAAGGAAATAAATGAAGGCTCAACCATCACTCTGAAGTATAACCCCGCCAATGTGCAGGTAACTGTTCCTGATTTCACCAATATGACCAAGGAAGAGATTTTGGCAAATAATTATCATAAGTCTTTTGATATAAAGTTTGTAGTCGGCGCGGAATATCAGGAAGGCATGGATGACAAGGTCTATGAACAATCCCTGCAGACAGGAACAAAGGTTGCAGCGGGTACGGTTATAACTCTGACAATTGGGCCAAAGCAAGTTGCTGCACCGGAGTTTTAGTAATATAAAATAACAGTGTTATGAAACTGCTTTGTATATAAAGCTGTACTGAATATATAAGGAGATGTCCTAAAATTGATTTTAGACATCTCCTTTTTTTATTTGCCTGGTTATTATCAAGTGTACATATTATAGAGTGTCTTTAGCACAGAAAGGGCCACAGGCCCGTCAGCCATCATGTTCTCTGTTCCGCCCTCAATGCTCAACCTGGCATTATAACCAATTACACTTAAAGCCTTAAAAAATTCTTTGTAATCATCCTCGTCAACAGAGCGTGGATATATACGACCATTACTATTGGCAATATGAAGGTGCTTTATGGTTAAGCCAGCTTCCATTATGACCTTCATAGATTCATTTTCCACCCTCATATGATAGAAGTCAGCCAATAGATACACATTGGGATGGCTTAGCTCAGTGACAAAATCCAAACCTTCCTTTACAGAGTTTATTATATTGGTTTCAGCTTTATTCAATGGCTCGATGGCGATTATTAAGCCAAATTCAGAAGCTATATCCCCTACTACGCGGAAAACATTTAAAAGCTGATTTCTTCCATCCCCTATATCTATCGGAATCATTCTCGAGCTGCCGCTTCCTAAAACAACTGTTTGTGCTCCAAGCTGTACAATCCTATGAAAGGCTTTTTTCAGATAATCCACCATAATCCCCTCACTGTAGCCGCTTCCGACAAGCTTGATTTGGGGCGGGAAAAGACCATTGCAGGCTTCGCATTTTATTTTTGACCTGTTAACCAACTGCACAGCAGCTTTGAAATCATCCTCGCTCATTGAAGCAACACCTGCAACTCCTGTCTCTATATAATCAAATCCCATCTTTTCTAACGCAGATATGTTGTTAATTGATGTGCAAATACCAAATTTCATATTGATGTATGCCTCCTTTTGTACCAGATCAGAAACATGAGAACAGCTAATAACTTCCCAGCTCCAGCCTTTTTGTATATATACTTATATATTATAATCTATAATAGTTCATATTACCAGTTACGCAGACAGACAGCTGAATGTCAGTAAGTATTATAAACTACTAAGCCGGTGAATAACGGTAAATTAAAAATTTATCATTTACGTGAAAACGGTTGTGGATATAAAATGCTACCCGTCCCCTTCCGCAGCCGAAATCTACTACCTTGTCTTTTTTCCCCAGCTTATACTCATCAAAAAGGTAATCCAATGCTTTATATGGCGTTGCTTCATACCTGTTATAATGAATCGTTTGATATATGCACTCACCTATTCCCCGGTTGTAACTATATTAAGTAAGTTGTCACACTTTTCGTCGTTCATTCACAACAGCACTCCCGCTAATAATTTGCATAGCAGCTAAATCCCTAAGCAAATTCATTTTGATACCTGTCGGCTCTTGATTTAAATATGATTATATAGGCTATTCTGAGCCATTTCAACTTTTTAAGCAAAAAGCCGATATATATGGTATCAGAACTTTATTAAATAAAAATAAATGAAATTAACTTGCAATAAAAATGCAATTGAGTTGCCATTAGTATTGATAAGTTGGATAAAAAAATGATAAAATTTACAAAAACAGATGTTCTAAGTAAATTATACATAAGTGAGGTGATCATATATGTATAAGGATGCAGAACTACCTCAGTTGAATATTATTACCTTTGGAGGTTTTGATATTAAAGCAGAAGGGCAGTCTCTCCTTGATGACTCGGGCAGATCTTATAAAATATTAGAATTGCTCAAGTACTTTGTTACTTTTAGAGGAAAAAGGCTTTTGCCAGAGACGATTATTGAGAATTTGCAGCCTGACAATGAATACCAGGACCCTAAAAATGTATTGCGCACTCAAATATTCAGATTGAGAAAAGCTCTAAAAATGTTAGCCCCCGGGAAGGACACATCAAAGTATTTCAACATTATTTTTTCTCATGGATATTATATGTTTGAATTAGGAAACTTATCAGTTCTGGACGCAGATGAATTCGAAAAGCTTTTATCCGATGCCAATCAAATTAAAGATATCCAGCAAGACGATGCCATCGATTTTTATAAAAAAGCCATCAGCTTATATGCAGGGCAATACCTTGCCGAGTGCTCTGCCAGTGTTTGGACTGTCCATTATATGAATATGGACCGCAGAATAGTTTTTGTGGGCCTTATACATATTCTGACTCCTCCATTTCTTCACTTGTTAATGATATGCTTTACATAAAATTTGTAATCTAGATTACAGGCTTAAATATATAAAAACATAAAGTAATGTGTCAAGCTACACTTTTTTCACAATTCTAACTATTGAAAAGAATGTAAAACTTCATGATTTAATTGTAAAAATTATTGCAGTAGTTTAAAACCATGAGATCTTATAAGCTTTTTTAGTCGCATATAATGATAAATATCAATAAATAATGAAAACTTGTTTAAGTTTCTTTGAACTTAAACAGGCTGGACGCGCAAGCCATAAAAAAACCCGGTAAATTACCGGGTTAGATCGCTGCTTTATTCTATAAAATCAAATAGCTTTGATGCCTGTAGGGCAAACCTTTCAATAACATTATCAATCTTTAACTCAGGATGACCGTTTATATAGGTCAGCACCTTGTTGTTGAAATTTTTGTACCAATGCTCAGGAATACCTGCAATTCCTAAAACAGCACCTGCTATGCTGCCTGCTGTGGCTGCAGTGCAGTCATTGTCATATCCCATGGCAACAGTCTCACCTATTACTTTGGTGAAATCATCTCCTCCTATCATCAGACCGAAAATGGTCAGGCACGCATTGAAATTGGTATGTACTCCGCTCATGCCGCCAAACCTTTCCTCCACTGCCTTACGGGCCTCAATGTAATTATGAATATCTTTACCTGCATCCAGGGCCCATCGCACATCTCCTGCCAACAAGCAGTCCGATGGAATCTCTGACAAACCTATTTTCAGCGCATCCATGGTGTTGTCTGTATCAAACGCAGCTGCAATAACAGCACTGAAATACATTTCTCCATAGATTCCGTTGCGTCTATGGCTGATATAAGCATCACGATATGCAAATTCTGCGGCCTTTTCCGGCAACCCGGGAGCCAGATATCCCCAGGGATCAGATCTGATATCAGCCCCAATCCATTGACAATAGGGGTTATTTACCTCACCGGCCTTATCTGCCGGTATTCCTGCCTTTAAATTCTTCAGAGCTATATCCTCGGCAGTACAAGCATAGGGGAGGTATTTCAGCCATGCTTTGCCCACATCTTCGATGGTAAAGTCAAGCCCGTAATCCTCAGCAATCAGCAGTCCCAATATTGTATATGTAACATCGTCATCCACAGGTACTCCGTCCAGATGATCCCGGGTATACTTAATACATTCACTTACACCATATCTTTTGTCGTTGGGATTTTTAATGGATGACCAGTAATCAACAGGCGGGAACGGATCTCCTATGAACGCAGCCCAATCTTTCATAGCTTCAACACTCCAGAATTCTACCGGAGCACCAAGGGTGCATCCTGCCATCCTTCCTAAAAATGCTCCTCTTAAGCGGTTAAAATACTTTTCTCTGTTAAAGGCAGTCCACATTTTTCTTGGCCCTGCTGGTCTCAATGCCCGAATGGCATATAGGTCATTAGGCTCTTTAGCTGAAAGCGCTTTGTCTTCTTCCAGCCTTTTCAGCCTTTCAATGGTATCATTCAGGCTTTGTTTCATTTCATTAATAATAGATTGAATTTTCTCACTGTCAGCACCATATTCAAATTTCAGATGCGAATATTCTACTATGTGTTCAATGAGGTTGCGCACTTCATGAACTGGTACTTCAGGATACTTCATTGGATATTTCATTGCTTCGTACCTCCCCTTAATTATCAGGACCTAATGCCGGACTGCAGCTTTTTCCGGTATACACATTGCAACCGCCATAAGGATCTGTTTATGAATAACTAAAACGTATAAACAGCATATCTATGAATTCTATGTCAGATTAAATTTCCCTTCCTGGCATTAGTTAAATTATATATGTTTTCATTTCCTCCGCTATTATTGGATTATCATAGCTTGCAGCAGCTTCCTGAAGCAGTTCTTCCTCCGCATATCCCGGCCAGATATGACTGAGTATAAGCTTTCTTACCTCTGCACCTGCGGCAATTCTGCCAACCTCAGCTGCGGACAGATGCGGAGACTTTTCAGTTTTGTCCCTTTCCAGCAATCCGGTATCTGCCACCATCATATCTGCACCCCTAGCAAATGCTTCCAAATGCGGATTCATATTGGTATCACCTGTATATACAAGCTTTTGCCCACCAGATTCAATTGTCATAGCAAAGCTTTGAACAGGATGG
The DNA here is from genome assembly GCA_012842605.1 of Clostridiales bacterium. GTDB lineage: Bacteria > Bacillota > Clostridia > Caldicoprobacterales > DTU083 > DUSN01. Next base: position 159,258 of record DUSN01000101.1, on the reverse strand, counting down.
GTCATTTCCCTGAAAATGAACGAAACCCCTCCGATGTCTGCTTTAAAACCATCTTTTACGAATATGGGCTGGAAGACCGGTGCAGATGAGATCTGCCTATGGATTTCCTCAGGATATTCAGGAAGATAAACCGGCAAAGGATCTCCACTGTACAACCCTCTTGCTTTCCATATCTCCAGTGCATACCTTAAAATAAGCATGTCTGCCATATGATCGCTATGCAAATGCGAAAGAACAATGGCTTTAAGCTCCCGGATATCGCAGATTTGCTGCAAACGGGACAGAACGCCGCTCCCGCAGTCTATCAGCACTTTGGTATCGTTCTGTTCCAGCAAATATCCGGAACAGGCTCCCCCGGCTGCCGGAAACGGTCCGTATTTTCCTAGTATTGTAAACCTCATGTGCTCAAATCCCTCCATATTACTGTTGAATTTTTATATTGCTGTCTTATGCTAATTTGCATCAAACAAATTTTTGTATTCTGTCTTTGGTCACAGTCCCCAGCACCAATGGCCTGAGTTTTGGTTTTTCCGGTTTTATGTGAAATGCATTTCGCAGCAAATTTGATACTTCATCAATAATATCAGATTTATTGGTATGCAATACAGCCAGGGTGTCTCCTTTCTGTACCTTGTCGCCTACTCGCTTTTGCATTACTAAGCCTGCGGCAGGATCAATTTCATCTTCCTTTCTAGACCTGCCTGCACCTGTCAGCAGTGAGCAGATACCTATTTCCCTGGTGTCTATTGACGAAACATAGCCGTCTTTGTCTGTTTTTACTGGAATAATGTGTTTTGCTTTCGGCAGCAAATCAGTATTATCAAGCACTTCTTCCAATCCGCCCTGACTACGGATCATATCGCCAAGCTTTGCCAATCCCTTGCCCGACTCCAGTGCTTTCCCGGCTATAGCAAGACCTTTCTCAAGAGTAGTGCATGCCTTTGCCATCAGCAGCATGTTGGCGGCCAGGTACAAAGAAACCTCCTTCAGCGGTCCGGACTGCTTATTTTTCAGTACCTCAATGGCTTCCTTAACTTCCAATGCATTCCCAATTGCCATGCCCAGGGGCTGATCCATGTCTGTTATCACTGCCATGATTCTCTTGCCTGCCCGGACTCCAATCTTTACCATTGCATCAGCCAATGCAAAGGAATCGTCCAAGGATTGAAGAAACGCACCGCTGCCGGACTTTACATCCAAAACTATAGCATCGCTGCCTGCCGCAATTTTCTTGCTCATGATACTGCTGGCTATAAGTGGTATGCTGTCTACGGTACCGGTTACATCCCGGAGAGCATACAACAGCTTGTCTGCAGGAACAAGGTCCTTGCTCTGTCCTATTACAGCAAGGCCGGCAGTCTGAACAGAGTTTATGAATTCTTCCATTGTAAGATTGGTTCGAAAGCCAGGAATGGACTCAAGTTTGTCCAATGTTCCGCCGGTATGGCCCAATCCCCTGCCCGACATCTTTGCTACCAGCACTCCGCAGGCTGCTACCAGGGGTGCAACAATCAGTGTGGTAGTGTCTCCCACTCCGCCGGTACTATGTTTATCAGCCTTAATGCCCTTTATACGGCTTAAGTCAACCTTTTCACCTGAGTTCACCATTGCCAGGGTCAGATCAACTGTTTCCCAGCTGTCCATACCATTACAGCAAACAGCCATCAGAAAAGCCGATGCCTGGTAGTCGGGAATGCTGCCGTTCACAAAGCCATCAATGAAAAAATTGATTTCTTCCTTAGACAGTGCTTCTCCACGACGCTTTTTTATAATAATGTCCACAGCACGCATTTTGCTTCACCCCTGACTTTTTACTATATTTATATAAGTAAGAGTTTTGGTGTCATTATTCCTGCCGCTCATGAAACTTAATCTTAATTTTGATAAAGCCTGGATATTATCAGGCACATTAACATGACTTTCTATACCAAATTATATCAAATAACAGGACTTGCTTAAATAAAAAGTATTTATGAAGTTATAAGCATATTGCTTTGCAAGCATTTTGATATGCATGACTTTTTATAAATGTATATTAATGCTAATATTAAAGGCATGAGTGTTTATGCTAAAATATACTTTGCAGAAGCCAATTGATTACTGTCAAGAACATGGTATTGTGGTAAAATATACGGTATATTAAACGTACACATGATAGGAGACACAAACATGCCGGAAAACAAGATCGGAATAGCAGTACCGGAAATTCTGCTGCCCAGCAGCCGGGTAGATATGAGTAAATGGGCAGTGGTAGCCTGTGACCAATACACCTCCCAGCCTTCTTACTGGAATGCTGTGGAAGAATTCGTCGGAGATTCCCCTTCCACTTTGCATATTATCTATCCTGAAGTATATCTTGAGGCCGATGACAAAGAGCGGCGAATATCAAGTATTTCTCAAACCATGCGGCGCTACCTGGATGAGGGTGTATTAAAGCCTATTCCTCCATCCTTTATTTATGTGGAGCGTACACTTTGCACCGGTGTCCGAAGAGGTCTTATGGCTGCGCTTGATCTTGAAGAGTATGATTACAGCGAAGGCTCTCAATCCATAATACGGGCAACGGAAGGAACGGTGCTGGACCGCCTGCCTCCCCGCATTGCCATACGCCAGGATGCTGTTTTGGAAACTCCCCATATTATGGTGCTGATAGATGACCCTGAAAAAATAGTGATTGAACCGATAGCAAAAAATATATCAGAGGCTGATAAGCTGTATGATTTCGATTTAATGATGGAAGGCGGCCATATTGCCGGTTACCAGGTAGCAAACCCCGATGAGATTAACAGAATCATTGATGCACTAGCAAAACTGGCAGACCCAAGAGCTTTTCAGAATAAGTACGGTGTCGGTGAAGACAAAGGAGTTCTGCTCTATGCCATGGGAGATGGGAATCATTCCTTTGCAACAGCCAAGGCCTGCTGGGATAAAATTAAAGAACGCTTAAGCGAGGATGAGATAAAAAATCATCCCGCTCGTTTTGCGCTGGTAGAATTGGTAAATGTCCATGATGATTCACTGGTGTTTGAACCTATTCATCGAGTGCTTTTCAATGTAGATACAAGGCATGTACTAAAGAGCATGCATTCATATTATGCTTCCACAGGTCAGGACTTTGAATATGAAGCATTTGATACTAAACAAGAAATGGAATTGCGATTTGAGTCTCTGCTGTCAAACAGTATGTGTAATGAGCGTAATACTTATAACTATGCAGAGAATCCTATAGAAAATAATAAAAATGTTCATTTAATCCCATATATGTTTGCAGGTGGATGGGGCATTCTGAAAATAAGCAGGCCAAAAAGCAACCTTGAAGCCGGCACTTTACAGGCATTCCTTGATGAATATCTTAAAGAGAATAAAAACGTGGGCATCGATTATATCCATGGTGAAGATGTAACTATTGAGCTCGGCTCCAAAGCAGGAAACATGGGATTTCTACTCCCAATAATGAACAAGAACGATTTATTCAAAACCGTTATAAAAGACGGAGTCCTGCCCCGAAAAACCTTTTCCATGGGGGAAGCTCATGAAAAGAGGTTTTATCTGGAATGCAGGATGATAGTGAAATAGAATAAGTTAGAGTCCGCAATTCAGCGGACTCTTTGATCTATGCTTTTCATAGATTATTGCTTTTTCCTCCTTTTGTTATGCTGTGGTACAGCAGCATAGCCAGGTAAATGGGGAAATTGAAGATCATCGCCATTGGATTAAGCAGCACAGTCTGAATATTGCTTTCAAGGGGCTTATCATCTACCAGATATGTCCATGTTGCACCTGGTGCTGCTAAACTTTCCCCATTCAGAACCACACCGTCCTTTGTGATTTTTGCTTCAGCCAAAGCCTTTATAATCTCTTCCCGCAAATCAGCGTTAAATTGCTCGAATGCAGCTACTACTCGTTTATTATACTCAAATATGGGCACCTCTTTGGCAAAATTGACAAGATGGATGCTCTCCCGGATATAGGACAGGTAATCCAGGTAATCCATCCAGCACTGATTAATCATATAGAGCACAACCTGTTTCTCAGCTTTAGCCAATGCTTCAGCCCCTGCCAAAGGCAGCAGTCTTCCATATTTCTCAGGAAGCTGTTGAAGTAAGAAATTTGTTTTTACCCTGTCCAGCAAAATATCCATCCGCTGTTTCCAGATAATCTGCCGTTGATACTCAGTAACTATCCAATATTTGTTAAGGTTTTTGCGCATGTCAAAATTTTGCCCTTCAATAATACGCTGGGCTGAGGCTATCTCCCTGCTGATTACCGGATTGTCCAGCGGTTTATCCTGTCTTTTGGGGTAAAGGCTTTTAGGAATCAGATCCTTAAGATTGTACCGCAGCATCAAATCATCCTCCAGGCTGATGAAAAACCTGCTAGTACCCGGATCTCCCTGCCTACCGGCTCTTCCCCTGAGCTGATCATCTATTCTCCTGCTTTCATGCCGGTTGGTACCTATAACATACAAACCGCCGAGAGACATAACCTTTTCCTTTTCCTTATCCTCTTCCTTTGCTCCTCCCAGCCTGATATCCGTACCTCTTCCGGCCATGTTGGTGGAAACCGTAACTGAATACAATGCTCCTGCATTCTCAATTATCTTTGCTTCCAGCTCATCATTTTTAGCATTGAGTACCTGGCAGACAATTCCTGCCTGTTTCAGCTCCTCCGCCAGTTCTTCTGATTCTTCTACACTTGCAGTCCCGATTAGTATCGGACGTCCTGTTCTATGAACCCGTATAATCTCTTCTACCAACCCTTTGCGCTTGGCTTCCTTATGAGTATAGATGACATCCGGCAAATCCTGACGGATGCAAGGTTTATGGGTTGGTATAACCATTACCTTCAGCTGGTAACATTCAAAAAACTCGTCGGCAGCAGTCAGTGCAGTTCCAGTCATACCAGAGACTTTGGGATACAGATGTATGAAATTTTTCAGGGTAATGGACGCCATAATTCGTCCTTCCTGTTTGCTGAGAATTCCTTCCTTGGCTTCTACTGCTTCATGTAAACCATATGGCCAATGCCTTTTATCCGCTACCCTGCCTGTAAACTCGTCCACCAGCTCCACTTTTCCGTTCCGAACTATATAGTCTATATCCTTTTTGAGCAATGCTCTTGCATGAAGCGCGTTATTCAGATCCGCAAGCAGATTGTTGTTATTCCCGTCATACAGATTGTCACACTTAAGTGCTGCCTCAACCTTGCTCAGTCCAACTTCTGTTAAATAAACATTGCGTTCATATTCATCCAGTTCATAGTCTTCATCTGGTATCAGATGCCTTACTATTTCCGCCATCCGCATTGCATCCGAAACTGAAGAATCCGTTGCTCCGGCAAGAACCATAGGAATTCTGGCTTCATCTATCAATATTGAATCCGCCTCATCTACAATGGCAAAATGAAACGGCCGCTGAATAAGCTGCGACGGATCCATGGCCAAAAATTCCCTGAGATAATCAAATCCGGCCTCCTTGGCTGTCATATATGTTATATCGCATTCATAAGCTATTTTTCTCTGTTCCGCCGGCATCCCTTCTTTGATATACCCAACGGACAAACCAAGAGCCTTATAAATGGGACCCATCCACAAGGCATCTCTTTTTGCAAGATAATCATTAAATGTGAGAATGTGTACTCCTTTACCGGTCAGCGCATTTAAGTATGCCGGGAATACAGCAGCCAGGGTTTTGCCTTCTCCGGTCTTCATCTCTACAATCCGGCCGATATGAAGACCTATTGCCGCTAATATCTGTTCATCATGAACACGAATGCCAAGTTTTCTCCAGGCTGCTTCCTTTACCAGGGCGTAAGCCTTGGGCAGCAGCTCATGCATGGACTGCTCGTCTGTAATTTTCTGCCTGATATCATCTGAAATTCCCAGAAGCCCGGTATCATCTATATCTGAAAAATCAAATGCATTCACAGCATTTACCCATTCCCGGTATGGAGATAAATCAAATTCCACATTGGGGTATTTCATCTTTCTTTTAATTCTTTCAAGGAACAGTTTAATTTTGGACACAAAAATTCCCTCCTGTAATCAATTTTTCAACGACAAGCTGATACCTGCGCTGTAGATTAAACATTAATCAGCATGATTTCATGGAGGGATTTACAATTACCTTGAAAGAATGATGCAATATTAGGAGCAAGGAACTCAAAATAAAAAGAATTTCCAAAGATTGTACCGCAGAATTACTGATATTTGGCAGCAAAAATAATGCACTGCATAAGGATGTTATAGAAATAAACCTCAAGAGTAAGACATCTGAACTTAGCACATTTTCAAACTGATAGTATAAACCGAATGAAATTGCCCATCCAGCCTGATAAAAAGAACTATTGTATATATGCAGGGAGAAAGCAAGCCGCTTAAAGATAACAGCTAGGACTGTTAATATCCATTTCAACTCTCTTCTCCCCTTTCTTTACAGAAAAACCTTTGTACTACTTTTTATACTATCACTTTCATAGAATTCTTACAATTATATTTTCAGATTATTCATCCACTTACTTTCTAATCTTGCTTTTACGCCTTGCCTCCAATAAAGCACTGGTAAAGTCATCTTGCCCATTTTTAGATGAAGTTTTTTCCTTACCGTTTCTTCCATTTCTGCCCTTCTCACCGGATTCAGCACCGGTTCCATGAGGATCCGGAATATCTGATCTATCATCAACTGTTAATTTCTCTTCTGCTTTATTATTCAAAGATGAAAACTCAGGTTTATCTGAGGATTTTTTTGTGGATATATTCATGCTCTCATATTTATCTGCCGCTACAGACTTTGTCATATTTGCTGCAGTTGATTTAGTCTTTCTCATAAACTGGATTGAGTCTTTTATATATGCAAAAGCCCCTGCTATCGTCTTTACCGTTGGAGCCAGCAGCCTCTCTGCAGCAAACCGCAATCCCAGTTTACGAAGCACAATATCTAAGAAAAAAAGAATTAATGCAAGAGCCAGCAATGCAGGCCATATTTCATGATGCTTCCACACCGGCTGAGGTTCATGTTCAAGCAGATCCTCCGGTTTTTGCAGCAGCCTGCCGCCTGTCTGCCCTGCAATATGCTCCGGCAGATTTAAAGATGACACTTGTCGGATGTCATACTCAGGTGAATAGGGATATATCAGTCCTGCCTCCATGGAAGCAGTGGTTCCGTCATCCCGCTGCTGTTCTGCGCGGACGAGATAAACGCCCGTGTTATCTAATTCAAAATTGCCCTGATAATAGCCCGGTTTGAAAGGCTGCATTTTAATGCGGCTCTCATTTCCCTCCGGCCCAATAATTATCGCATAGGTGTCATAACCAGCATCCGGCTCATCAATAGAAATTGTTACTTGTCCCTTATTGCCGGTGCGGCTGACTTCTATCCTTCCGCCTTCATTAGTGCTGCCGGGCAGAACCGATGAGATGGTGTTCAGCCAAAATTCAGCTGCTTTGTCCCAATTAAGCCACTTTTCTGTCCAGATTCCCCTTGCATCACTGGTCCAGGCGGTCACCTTGCCCAGGCCATAGTCCCAGTAAGCCAATACCGGATCATCATCCTTATGACTTACCAGTACCGGAACAGCTCCTCTTTTTATGGTAGTGGTAATATAGCCGTCCAGAGAAGGCACTGCATCTATTCCGCTAAGGATGTCAGAACTGCCTAAAGCCTTAGGAAAGAAGGTTTCATTGTTTATATAGCTTCGGGTTGCCATGTAGGTCTCTTTGGTGAATATCTTGGGGATGCTGGCAAAGTTGTCAGTATAATAATATCTGCCGTTTCCAAGCTCTGCTATACGCTCAATCAGTTTGCCATCTGCCCCTTCACCTACTGCAACTCCGGACACTGTGATTCCGTTGGCTGCCATTTGAGAAACCAGGCTGTCAAAATTCCCGCCTTCAGTATGCCCGTCAGTCAGAACAATCACATGTTTCAAAGTTGTTTTAGTATTCTGCAGAGCCTGATAAGCCATGTTCAAGCCGGGATACAGATTGGTGCCGCCGCCGGGCTGAATGGTACCTATGGCATCTTCTATGTCCTCTCTATTGGATACCTGCTGTATCTCCACTACCCAGCCTGCAGCCGAATCAAAACAAACTACTCCTATAAAATCATCATCACGCAGGGCTTGGGTAGATCTGATAGCTGCTTCCTTAGCCAGTTCCATTTTATTTATACCATATTGAGAATCAGCCATGCTGCCGGACTTATCTATTACCAGAACCAGAGCAAGGGACGGTATTTCCTTCTTTTTGGACAAATCCATATCCACCGGCAGCATTTCTTCCAGCTTAGTTCCCAAATAACCACCTAAAGCATAGCTGTTATCACCGCCGGTAACCAGAAGGCCTCGGCCCATGGATTTAACATAGTTGTCCAAAAGCTCGGTTTTTTCCCGGCCTAGTTCATCGTAACCCACATTAGCCAGTACTATTGCGTCAAATTTCATCATTTCATCCAACTGGTCAGGCAGGGTATGGGGCGTGAATCTCCTAAATTCAAGTCCGCCTGCCTTCATTATCTTGGCCAGTTCACGGCCTTCCTCTTCCTGTCCTTCTACCAAAGCAACCACAGGAGGTCCCTCAATACGGACATAGGAAGACATCCTGTTGTTCTGCCTGAATGTATCATCGGAGGTCAATGTCTCCAACTCCGCCTCATAAACAACAGTGCCAGCTGCCTCTGCAGTCTTTCGAAACAGAAAAACATTTCGTCCCTTCTGTATTTGAACTTCCTGGCTTCCGGCAGGTGCCCGGTTTGCATACAGCCTTAAAATTCCTTTGGTTTCAACCGTGCTGTTGATTTCTACCCGGATATCATAATCTTCTCCCTTATAAAGGCTGGATGGTAAAGTCAGTTCAGACAGCTGCACCTCTCTTGGAGGTATGGTTTCCAGGTATTTTACATCCACTGTTATGCCCTTCTGCGCTAAAGCACTTGCCCGCAGCATGGCATCGCCCATGTTTTCAGCACCATCGGTCAGCAAAACCAGTCTCTTGCAGCTGTCTTGGGTAAACAATCCATCAGCTCTCTGAAGAGCCTGATCAATGTTGGTGTAATTGGAATCCGGTTTTGAATTAAAGGTATGGAAGCTTCGCATGCTGCCTAACGACTGTTCAATCAATGCATTTCCACCAAAGCTGATTATTCCTGCATGATAGTTCTCCGGCAAAATCTTAAGGGATTCGGAAATAAATTCAGCCATCTCACTCTGCAAAGATATGGTACTGTCTGACAGATCTGCAACAAATATAACCTCGGTATGGTCTGCGGGCAGCCTGAGCTCCAGACCCGCTAAAGAAAGAATCAGCAATAAGATACTGGTAAGTCGGAGCACCAAAGGCCAAACTCCTCCATGATAAGCTTTTCCGTTAAACTTGTAAAATACGGCTATGGCAATGGCAGCTGCCGGCAGCAATGACAGCAGAGCCAATGGATATGCAAAGCTAAATGCCATGGTGATACACCCACCATTCTATCAAAAGTAACAATAGCAATGCCCACCCGGCAATTGCCCAGATATCTCTTCTAAAAGGCGATGCAGCTAAAGGCAGGTCTGCTCCGCTCCCATTGGGAATGGACACATTATTCGCACGCAGATCGGATATTACATGAGTTGGAACGGATACTGCAAAACGCCCGGTATAGGTTTTATTATCCGCTTGCTGGCTGATTTCATATATACCGATCTCATTAGTATCATATAATACCGGCATAGGATAGGCATCAAAGCTGTATTCCTTTCCGGCTGGCGTGGTTACATTAATGCGGGATACCCCAGGAAAGGAATAAAGAGGCAGAGTTTCTCCGGCAAATACCTGACCGGCAAGGGAAATGTCCGGCGGAACAAGCCAGTTAAGCAGGTTTTGGATCAATATGGGAAAGTCTGCTTTTAGCGGAAGATTGGATTCATGAAGGGAAAAAGAAAACAAAGCCATCTTTTGGCCTTTATGTTCACCTGCAATGAGAAGGGGATTGTTCGATTTATCCTGTAACAGAACGGTAAATCCCTCCGGCACGTTCATTTTTACTGCTTTTGCAATTTGATACCCTTCAGGTTTTATGTATTGCAATAAGTCAGGGTATAAGGTTTCATTATTGATGCTGGCATCCTGAGGTATTATTTCCCCTTCCACTGTCAGCCCGATTTCTTCTTTGGAAGCAGGAGCAAAAGCGATTAAATGCCCATCCTCAGGCAGAACTTCAGGCAGTACCCCGTCATAGATGTATAATTGGAATCCGGTAGTTTCCGGTATGTCTTCAGGATTAGCTTTCAACAGCTCAATATCGCTGCGAAGTGAAATTGCTCTCTCCAGAAAAACATTTCTTTGTGTTATCAATAACGCTTTTACCTGATAATCCTTATTGATTGCTGCCAAGCCGGTATTATCCAGCAACAGGTCATCCTTTGCTGAAATGGTTACTGAAATTTCACGAGCAGTGCCCGGTATGTCGGACCAATAAACAGGAACCTCCTCACCTGCAGGCAGGCTTACTTCCTTTATATTCTGTAGGACACCGTCTGCCCTCAGTTCCAGTGTTACATTTCGCTGATCCCCATAATTTGCAACACGGGACAAGACTGTAATACTTCCATCTTTTATTTCATATCCTACATGGGTTATGGCAGCATTCTGCCCGTTGCCTGAAACAATATGATAAAGAAGATTTCCATGATTTATCGTATCAGCCGGTGCATGATCACTGTATATATGTATCTGTCCGCTGTTCCCGCTTTGATCCTGAAGCAGCGTCTGTGCCAGTTGAACAGCACTGCTTAGATTGGACACTCCATTGGAAGGCTGTATTTTATTGGAAATTTGCTTTAGTACATTTTTGTCACTGGATGGACCTGCAAGGACTACTGGCTGCCGGTCTGCCTGAACAATGGTCATGGTGTCCCTTACTCTCATATTCTGAATCAGATCCAGCAAAGCAGTACGGGCTGCCTCCATCCGGGAAGGCTTGACATCTGTTGCCTGCATGCGGGCAGAAGTGTCCACCACTGCAACATAGTGAATTCCTCCGCCGCTTCCCTGCAAAGTGGGACGCGCCAGAGACATAGAAAACAGAAAAACAGCCAGGATTTGCAATATCAGCAGCAGCCGTGTACGCAAACGCTGCCACGGCCGGGTTGCCTGCAGATCACGCAGGACCTGCTGCCATAGCATAGTGCTGGATATTACCCTGTCCTCATGCTGTTTTTTTAAGATGTAAAGCAGAATAATGGGGATGATGAGCAATAGCGCTAATAATCCCCACGGGTTGTTAAATGCCAAAACACTTCCTCCCTCAATGGATCTTCCTGCTGCACTTTTCAGATAAACTAATAAGTAAACAATCAGGGATTATGACATGCATAACCCTGCATATTAAGTAAATTATACCACTTCTATCCGTTCCGGCAAATAAACAAACCTTGTGAATTTTTAGCAATACTGTTGCATAAAGTTGTTTACTGTCCTTAGTTAATTATTTTCATTATATGAATTTGTTGACAATTGTTTTTGGGATTGATAAACTGAACTCGTAAAAGCAGAATCCTATCTTTATAAAGCAGCTCATTATTGCTTTTTAATTTTCAAGTATAAAAGACAGGCAATGCTTTTCAGATTTATTTCATATAACTTAGGTAGTTGCTCAGTTGATCTTTCTTAAAACTTTCTAAAGGGAGGCTGTATATTATGAAAAACTGGGAATACAAAACGCTGCAATTTGAAACTAAAGGCTTTACAGGAGGCATTCTGGATATTGATTACTTTAATGAAATGTTAAACAGATATGGCAGCGATGGCTGGGAATTGGTGAACTGCTTTGACACAAACCAGTCATACGGTTCCAGCAGATATGTAATAGCAGTGCTAAAAAGAGAAAAGACATATTAACAAAAATATACCTGCCTAACTTCGGCAGGTATTTATAAGCTTTTGACGGGGATTTTATTAAGAACCGCCCCAATAATCCTTGCATTTACCTTAGTCAGGGCTTCCTTGGCATACATGGCTTCCTATTTGAATTCTTACTGTGAGAAATTACCAGAATCACTACGTTTGCCCAATGGGACATAAAGCTGCATCAGTAACAGGTAATATCGGCAGAGTATCTAAAAGCCTGATTTAAATAACATTTTCTGTAACAAATATTACCTTCGGTAAAATGATCTTGATTTCCTTATTGCTGTCTTCTTTTTTCCAATAAACAATATAGTTAACTAAAGCACTTTTTGGCATATAACCTTGCTGATTAAAATTCTCTATTCGCTGCTGAAAACGCTTTGAAAACCTTAATACAACTTGTCCCCTTTGATTACTGCAGCAATAGTCATTAATGTTAATTAAAAGCTCACTGTCACTATCCAATTGATTTACTAAATACTGGCAGGATTGAAAAAAATCAAGCCATATATCCTTATGGGTCAGCTGAACAGCTAATTCCGGAGCTGGAGGATATTCTGCTCTGTCCTCAAACCTTATAAGATTTTCCGCATGTATTCCATCAAAATACCTACCGTTATAATGTATTACAAGATTAGTTTTTGCCCTGGTCAAAGCTACGTACAACTGCCGTTTTCCTTCATCTGTGCCATCAGAAAAACGATTAAGCATCAAGAATACATTATCAAACTCCCTGCCTTTGGTTTTGTGGATTGTGGAAACATATATAATATCATTTTTATCTGTAATAAAATCCTCCATATTAGATTCTCGAATAAATATCTCTAAATCAGATCTGTATTTATTATTTGGATTAGTTATCTCAAACTCTCTTATTATATTCAAGCACAGCTCAAGGTTTGGGCTATTGCTAAACTTATTTATCAATTGCCTTCTGGCATTTGTCCAGGCATCTTCACTTATTCTGTATTCAGTATCCGGTAAATCCAACTGGCTCAGGAAGAAACGCACTTCAAGAAGGTTATACAAAGAAAATCCTTCATTTGATTGGATAAGTCTTGCACTTACCCCATTTCTTAGAAGAAGACCTGCAACCTGACAGGCTTCATCATTAGTACAAGTCATTACACAAGTAGAACCTTTCAACTCTGCAGCCAAGATATCTTTCACAAAGGGCATAACGATATTCTTGCTCCTATAGTGGATTAGTCTTATAGTTCCATTCTCACTTTGTACTGCGGTTATAGGAGTCTTCTTTAAGCGTTTGCTTATTCTTGCTACATACTGATTAGTAAAGTTTACAAGATTATTCTTGCTTCTATAGTTTTCAACAAGCTCATACATTACAGCACCCTTTTCAGTAATCATCTGCTTCATATAATCCGAACTGGCACCTCGAAAACCATATATGCTTTGATCGTCATCTCCTACTGCTATTACTCTCATATCATCATTATGCTCCATTAAAGCTTTGATTAACTCAAATTCACATTCATCCATATCCTGTGCCTCATCAATAACCATTACAGTTTTAGTGATCCTGCCTTCATCCACCTCCCTGTTTCGAATACTTTTTACCGCTTCCTGAATGATATCATCTGATTTTTCTAATGTGCCGACTCTGCCCAACAAATCGAAGCAATAGGAATGAAAGGTTTTTATCTCAATAAAATGGGCTGCATTTCCGATCAACTTTAGTAATCGCTGTTTGAATTCCGTAGCAGCGGCTCTGGAGAATGTCACCATCAAAAGCTGTTCATGCTTAACATCTTCCATTAACATAAGTGAAGCTAACTTATGAACTAATACTCTCGTCTTGCCACTCCCAGGACCAGCGGCTACAACAATGTATTTTGATTTGTTATCCTTAATAATTCCAAGCTGTCTTGGTGAAAGCTCACCAAACAGCTGCCTGAACTTGGCAGGAGTAATATTACGATTAATTTCTTCCTGTCGGCTTCCCTTGAAGTACTTATTCAAGAACGAAGTGTAGTTTAACTGGAAGTAGTCATTGACAAAGGCAAGGGCAGCTCTATAATCACTGATCATTTTTCTTGCATACTCACCGACAATATGGATTTGCTGCATTTTATTTAAGTAGAATTGATTAAGTTTTTGGTAATCCTCCAGTTTATATCGCTTTTTGTTATCCTTCTCAAGGCGTTCAATGGCCATAGCATTATATACGACCATAAAACCGCCTTCCAGCTTTATTGCATCTATTTTCGAAAGGTAGAAAAGCGCATCTTCCACATCTTTTGAAGTCACTTCTATATTAAAAAGCGATATTCTGCTCTCAAATGCTCTCTTCAATTCAAGAACAGAAAACTCAACAGCAACTTCTTCATGACTGGTATTAGTCTGGATAATTTCATTCCTGTCAGAATCCTCTTTGCTTTTATTCGCTTTAATTTTATCATGCAGATACTCAAGTATAAATTGAGAAAGAATATGGCGTTTCTCCATTTTCGGCTTTAGGTTGTCAAAATCATCAAGGCTTTGAACCGCAAAATGGTTTCTTGATTGCTCTACTATTTGCCTTTTTATCCAGTGTATCATCGTCCAGAAATTAAAAACCGTCTTTATCTGGCTGGGTGTTGTAATATTGCAGCCTTCCTCTGCTGCCCGTTCATTCAACTCCTTGATATTGAATATTTGATCCTCTCCCTTGTATGGCAAAGCAGCAAGCAGGAATCTTTCAAGTTTCATATAAGAATTGAGTATGTTCAAAGATGTTTTTTCTGACTCTCTCTTCTTTATAAAAGCAACTAAATCTTTTGCATCAGACAGGATACCTTCCTCACGAAGCAGGTTGACAATTTGAATGACCTCTTGTTTCAGAATCCCCAAACGGTCCGATATATAATCAATTCTGGATTCTGCTTCTTCACCCAATGCGTTTTTGCGACTCCTTGCAGCAATTAAATACCTAATAATCCGTGTTGCCATTTCCTTTTGCTTGTCATCAAATCTATTGGATGCATTAATTTTATCAATAGCCTCCTTAGCATTCCTGGCCAGAATGCTGTTTGCATACACCCTGGGCACATTTTGTCCCCGTCTCAGATAACCGGCATCCTCCAAGGCTGCAATTGCTGTTTTTACCCTGGTTTCAATCTCGGCAATGCTATCATCCCATCCTGCTTTTCTGGCAATCTCCAATGCCGATTGAGTTACCGTTGATCGCAGTTTTGTAATATCTTTTATTGCTTTCCATACCTGCTGTATTTCTTGCAGGCTAAGCTTGGTTTGATTCAATAAAATGAAATGTTTGCTAAGGTCTTCATCATTGTATAGGACATAGCAGTCAGCAAATATTCGCTCATCCCGACCTGCCCTTCCGGCTTCCTGAACATAATTTTCCAGAGAATCTGATATTTCGTAATGGATAACCATACCCACATCTTTTTTGTCCACACCCATTCCAAATGCCGAGGTAGCTACCATGATTTGCACATCACCCCGGATGAAGGCATCCTGATTCTCTGTTCTTTCCTGTTTGTCCATTTTGCCATGATATGGTCTGGCTACATAGCCGTCATCACATAGTCTCTTAGCTAGTTGATAAGCTCGATAGGTACGAGATACATATACAATCGTAGGGCATTTCTTTCCCTCAATCAAATCCCGCAATGTGTTGTATTTGTCATCATCATCAACCTTGGGAACTACCTTATACCTAAGATTGCTCCTTACAGCACTGGTGGTGAATAACTCGAGCTCCAAAGACAGCTTGTCCGCAAAATAGTCCCGAATGTCTTCAATGACCTTCTGCTTTGCCGTTGCTGTAAAGCATGATACAGGGATACCCTCACTGAGGTTTTTCTTCTCCTGGAGTGTTTTAATAAAATCACCTATATATAAATAATCTACCCGAAAATCCTGACCCCAAGAAGAAAAACAATGGGCTTCATCTATAACAAACCGTGCAATTTTTCTACCTAACAGCAGACGTTCAATAGTCTTCGAGCGCAGGGACTCCGGAGAAATATAAAGTATGAAAGCTGATCCGTCCTCCACCCTTTCGATGGATTTCGCCCGTTCTATGGGATCCTGCAAGCCATTAATGGTAACGGCTTCTGTTATTCCTGCCTTTTCCAGATTATCCACCTGATCCTTCATTAAGGACTGCAGAGGTGAGATAACCACTGTGAGACTTTTTTCATTCATACCGCTCATAAGAGCTGGAATCTGAAAGGTAATGGATTTACCGCCACCAGTAGGGAAGACTGCCAGAAGTGATTTATTGTTTACTGCTGCCTGTACAGCTTTTTCCTGCAAAGGTTCACCTGCATAGACCCGGAAGGAATCGAATCCGAAAAAGCGCTTCAATGCCTTATGGATATCAAGAGCTTCATTGCAGTATGCACAGCCTACCAGGCAAGGATTGCCCTTTAGCAGGAACATGACGGATTCAACAGCTGGATAGGTTTTCAGCACCCAAGGCGGAGTAATTGAGTAAAGACTTCTTGTATTTATTAAGGCAAGACAATAGGCCATTTCTATAGGATATTGCGATATAATCTTAGCCAGATCTGCATTTTCACATATCAGACCATGAAATTCATCGCGAATAAGTCCTACAATATTTGTCACATTGGGTTGATATTCAATGAAGGAGAAGAATGAACTGAACTCCTCTTTATCATGCAGCAGATAGTAATAAATCTGCTTCAGTGATTCTTTTATCTGCTTAAAGGATGTAATTTCATCATAAAATAAGTCCTTTGCTTTTATAGAATCATTTAGAGGATTATTAATATCATCAGTCAGCAGCTTGTCATCCTTCAGCAAAGCATGATAAGGCCTGGCAGGAAACAGAAGAGGTGAAAGAAACAAAGTATCTATATATTTAGCAGTTATACCGTTGATGACAAAAGTATCCTTCAAATACTTCAAATCATGATGAATGATATTATGCCCACAAAGATAGGATGCCCCGCTTAGAAAATGTAGAAATGAAGTTATGTTATCTGAGTGAAATACACTGCCATCGTTTTTTATGCAGCCAATATCAAGGATTTTGCCGCTGCTATATTCTATTTCCGTATCTATAAAGGCTATAGAACTCAAATTCTACCCCCCGTACCCAAAATATGAGGATACATCCCCGAGGGATGCACCTCAATATGGGTCCTTATATAATAATAGGCTTTATATAGTAAGCAGGATGTTTTTATAACCTGCTTCTATTTTGCTTTGTCAGCTGCACCGGCTATTTTTCTGGCTCTTTCTTTGTCCTGTGCCATTTCTTCTACTGTTTTCGTCTTGAGACGTGCAGCTCCCTCTACCTCAGGCCGGATTTTGAGATCGCCGGATGCAATACGTGCCTTGGCTGCTGCTATTGCTTTGCCATACTGAGGCAGCCATTGTTCCTGAGCAACCAACATTTCATCCACTAAATCCCATATCTCGGGTGGATTGCAGACAGCACCCACCAGAGGATCCATCATCATCGCCTGCCTGAGCAGCATGTCATCGCCTTTTACGGCAGCTTCCACCGCAAGGCGCTGCACTGAAATACTGGCATTGCATACTGCAGCACAGCCTAATGGCAGGTCTCCTACCTTAGGAATATTTATTCCGTTATAATCTACATAGCCCGGAACTTCAACTATAGCGTCATCCGGCAGGTTGGTAATCGTACCGTTGTTGACTACATTGAAATGCCCTCTGTACAGGCGTCCGGTTTCCAGCCCTTCGATAATATATGAGCCATGTTCTTCACTGCGCTCTTCAGGAACGAATTTCTTTGGCGGCTCTTTAAGCCAATTGGGAAAATCAGTTTCAAACCAGTTGCGGCTTTCAGTGCAGACTCTAAGATATCCGCCGGTTTCGCCATTAATCCAGACGCCTAAGTCTATCCAATCCTTAATTTCGTCCAGACGCTTGCGGTACCAGGGCACATATTCACTTAAATGGCCATTGGACTCGGTGCTGTAGTATCCAAACCTCCGCAGCATATCAATTCGAACCTTTTCAGTCCTGCTGTATACCGGATGTTTTTCAAATGCTTCCAGCAATTTACCCGTCATATCCCGGCCTTTATGTTTAACACTGATATACCAGGTCTGATGGTTGATGCCGGCACAGATAATGTCCACTTCTTCCTTTTTCAGGCCTAATACTTCAGCAATTTGATAATGCCCCCCCTGAACTCCATGGCATAAGCCTATGGTCCTTACCTTGCCATAGTGATTGCATGCCCAGGTAATCATAGCGTTTGGATTGGCATAATTCAAGAAGAGTGCATCCGGAGCGGCAACCTCTCTTATATCCTTGCAAAAATCCAACACTGCCGGAATTCCCCGCTGACCATACATAATGCCGCCTGCACACAATGTATCCCCCACGCATTGGTCTATTCCATATTTCAACGGAATGTCGATATCCAGTTTAAATGCGTCCAGCCCACCGATACGAACAACGTTTATGATATACTTGGCTCCTTTAAGCGCCTGCCGCCGGTCTGTGGTCGACTCTATCTTAATCTTCAGCCCGTTTTCATCGATATCCCGCTGACACAGTCGTGTTACCATATCCAGGTTTCGTTCATTAATATCCGTAAAAGCTACCTGAATGTCATGAAATTCCGGTACGGTTAATATGTCTCTCAGAAGTCCTCTAGTAAAACCAATGCTGCCTGCTCCTATAAATGCAATTTTAAACGACATAAAATATACCTCCATTTATGTAGTTAATTTATTATAATTCTACCACTGCTTTGCTTTCCCTTTACTCTCCTATAATTTTAACCAATACCTTTTTCGTCCTCTTGCCGTCAAATTCACCATAGAAAATCTGCTCCCAGGGGCCAAAGTCCAGTTTCCCGTTGGTAACAGCCACTACAACTTCCCTTCCCATTATGGTTCTTTTCAGGTGGGCGTCTGCATTATCCTCAAATCCATTATGGGCATATTGATCATAAGGCTTTTCCGGTGCCAGTTTCTCAAGAAAAGCCTCAAAATCACTGTGAAGTCCCGGTTCATCATCATTAATGAAAACACTGGCTGTAATATGCATGGCATTGCATAATAAAAGCCCTTCTTTAATTCCGCTCTCCGCCAGGCATTCTTCTACCTGGGGAGTAATATTTATAAAAGCCCTTCTTGTTTTAGTATTGAAATACAATATCTTTCTATAGGATTTCATTATAAACCAGCTCCTCAGTTAAATTTAACTACAAATAGTTCACTAGTTAAACCCAAAATATCGCATGGCATTATTGTATGAAATGTCCTGTACCAAAGTACCCAAAGCATCCATATCTGCGGGATACTCACCATTTTCCACCCATTCACCAATCAGATTGCAGAGTATGCGACGGAAGTATTCGTGCCGGGTGTAAGACAGAAAACTTCGGGAATCGGTCAGCATGCCTGTAAAGTTTCCTAAAACGGACATATTGGCAAGATTCGTAATCTGCGCTACCATGCCGGGTATATTGTCATTAAACCACCAGGCAGTCCCATGCTGCATTTTGCCTGGAATCCCTTCCTCGCTGAAACAGCCTATCATGCTTACAATTGCTGCATTGTCATTGGGATTCAATGAAAAGACCATTGTCTTGGGCAGACAGCCTTTGCATTCCAATGCATCAAGCAGAGAACCAAGGCCCGGCATGCAATTTCCGTTTTTAATCGCATCAAATCCGGTATCGGGACCTAATGCCCTAAAGGCCCTTGTGTTGTTGTTACGCACAACCCCGAAATGAATTTCCATTACCCAGTTACGCTTATAATATTCTTCACCTAAGAATAGCAGCACAGCCCAGCGGAAAGCATTTGCTTCCTCATTGGTAAGGCAGGATCCTGAGAGGCGTTTTTTAAGTATATTATCCAACTCAGCTTCACCGGCCGGTGCATAGATTATTTCACCAATGCCATGGTCGCTTGATCGGCACCCTGCTTCCTGGAAGAAATCCATGCGTTTTTTCAATGCATCCCGTATAGCAGCCATGCTGTTGAGTTTTTTCTCACCTGCTGATTCGGCCAGTTTCGGCAAGTAGCTTAAGAATTCATCCCGTTCTATGTTGAGAAGCTTATCAGGTCTCCAGCAGGGATAGACCGCTGTCTCAAAAGAAGGATCATTGGATATTTTTTTATGATGGGCTAGATCATCCACCGGATCATCGGTTGTTACAATAGTGGTTACATTGGATTTACGGATGATACCCCTGACAGACAATTCCTTAGTCCGCAGCTGAGCATTGCACATATTCCAGATTCCCTCAGCAGTATTCTCATTCAAGGGCAGATCACAGTTAAAGTAACGCTTAAGTTCCAGGTGAGCCCAATGGTATACCGGATTGCCTATAGCCCTGGGTAATATTCGGGCAAATGCCTTGAATTTTTCTATGTCCGGAGCATCTCCCGTTACATAGCGCTCTTCAACTCCGCAGGCCCGCATAAGCCGCCATTTGTAATGGTCACCGCCCAGCCAGACCTGCGCAATGTTGTCAAATTGGCGGTCCTCTGCAATCTCAGCCGGGTTGATATGGCAATGGTAATCAACTATCGGCATTTTAGCTGCATATTCATGGTATAAGGTTTTGGCAGTTTCATTGTTAAGGAGAAAATCCCTATCCATAAAAGACTTCATTGCTCTATCCTACCTTTCCTGATAAATTATACTTCCTCTTTATATATAATCAAAGCATCTTATTAGACAATCATTCCCGAATGCTGCAGTTTTTCAAATACCAGCTGCTCTATCGAAATGTCGCTGCTTACCTGAAGAAAGGGTATCTCCAGATTGCTGCAGGTGTTTTTTATCTTATCCATAAAGGCATGCAGTTCTTTTTTATACATGTTCAAGGTATTATGCGTTATTTCCACTTCAACAGATTCCCCGGTTTCAGTATCAATGAGACGCAGTGCACCAGACAGCTGGGGATCCAGTTCCTCAGGTGACAGAATCTGTACGGCAATCACGTCCTGCTGCTGGTATTTCAGGTATTTAAAAGCTTCCATATACCCATCCTCTGCCAGGAAATCCGACAGGATAATACTGATTCCCTTCCGGCCTCGCAGCGGTGAAAAAGAAGTGATGCTCCTGCTAAGACTTGTCCTGCCGTTAAAGGGAAGACGGTCAAGAAACTCAAGAGCTCTTATAAATCCAGGTTTACCAGAGAAATATGGCAGCTGACCGGATATTTTTTCATTCAACGCTGCTATTCCAACCCGGTCGTAATTTGCCAAAGCTATATAGGCAAAGATGGCTGCCAGTTTCTTAGCTAAAATGCCTTTATTGGGATTTCCATAATCCATGGAAGCACTGGTATCCAAAAAGATTGTAATATTGGCTTCACGCTCTTCCATATATAATTTGATGAACAAACGCTCAAACCGGGCATACGCGTTCCAGTCAATACTCCTGTAATCATCTCCCAAGGTATATTCACGGAAGTCAGAGAACTCAATATCACTTCCCCTGGCTTTAGATCTGCGGTTTCCCCCGGTGCTGCCCTGCACCGGCTTTGTCCCAATCAAAGCCAGTTGCTCCAGCTTTTTTAAAAAATCCTGATCAAAAGTCTTCATTATTTCACTCTTCCGTTGCTTGAATTATTTCGCTTATTACACCATCAGGAGTTTTACCCTCTGACATGGCCTGATAATTCAGGAATACCCGATGACGCAATGACGGATAGGCAACATTGCGAATATCCTCAAAGGATACATTATACCGTCCTTCCATTAATGCCCGGACTCGAGCGGCCTGAATAACTGCCTGTGCACCCCTGGGGCTGGATCCATAACGTACGAGACGTTTGGTAACCTCCGGACTGCTTTCCAATTGAGGATGTGTATTCATTACAAGTCTCAGGGCATAATCCTGGACAGGCTTTGCTATTGGAACCTGAACAGCCAGCTGCCTGAGTTCAATTATGGTTTGAGCATCAGCCGCCTTTTGTGCACTTTCCTGCTTGACCCCGGTAGTTAAGTCTACAATGGCATGCAATTCATCCAATGATGGCAAATCCAGGAGCAGCTTGAAAAGAAAGCGGTCCAGCTGAGCTTCAGGCAGGGGATAGGTTCCCTCCTGTTCCAATGGGTTTTGGGTAGCCAGAACAAAGTAGGGTTCAGGAAGTGCCCTGGTAACACCTCCTACCGTGACTGTATGCTCCTGCATAGCCTCAAGCATGGCACTCTGGGTTTTAGGGGTGGCACGGTTGATTTCGTCTGCCAGCACCAGGTTGCTGAATACAGGGCCGGGTTGAAAACGAAAAACGCTGTTTCCCCTCTCATCCTTAACCAGAATATTGGTGCCCACCACATCTGCAGGCATAAGATCAGGCGTGAATTGTATTCTGTTGAAATCAAGGCCCAAAACCTTTGACAGGGTCTTCACCAGCCTGGTCTTGCCCAGACCGGGTACTCCTTCCAGAAGAACATTTCCCCCGCAGATAATAGCAATCAGCACATGACGGATGATTCCCTTTAAACCGATAATTTCTTTGGCTATTTCCTGCTCAATCCGAGCCAGTGTTTTGGAAAATTCCTGTATATCCATACAAGCCTCCTGAAGGTTTCTCTTTTGATCGTTGAAGCTTAGTTGATAAATTTTGATTTTATTATGTGTTATGCAAAAATCAGCTTGATCTCGCAATCATATTATTGCTTTATTACTGACCCAGGGCATCAAAGTATTCCCTTACCATAGCCTGAATATTGGGTGGCAGGACTCTTCTGTCCATGCTGTTCATTGCTTCATTGCGGTATTCATTAAAGACATCCTTATACGGAATAAACCCGGACAAATCTCCTGCACCTCTCTCTCCTTCTTCGACAGTGACATTTCCCTCACCAGCAGGGTTCCCAGGTACATAGGTGATTTCACCACCGTCCCCCAGGCGTTCCGGTGCATATATTCGTTCATATACTGTCTGGGTATTTTCATTACCCATTTGATTATTTCCGTTTAGAGAGCCGGTAGTGCCACTGCCGCCCTGACCGCTGCTTTGATTGGTGGTGCCGCTGCCTACACCGGAGCCGCTTTGTCCGCCGTTACCCTGATTGCCCTGTCCTGAGCCTTGCTGTCCCTGACCTTCCCCGCTTTGTCCTGTTCCTGAACCCTGGCCTTCCCCTGTGCCCTGACCGCTTTGTCCGTTTTGATTGTTTTGGCTATTCTGTCCGTTTTGTCCGTTCTGACCTCCATTACCGCCCTGCCCTGAATTTTCATTGCCTGAACCGTTATTTTGACTCACGCCGCCAGAGTTCTGCACGTTTGAATTTCCCTGGCCCTGCACATATTCGGTTCTGCCTGCTGCCTTTGCAATGCTGCTTCTCATTTGCTGAAGAGCATACCTTGCTTCCCCCATGGCATTGCTGGCATTTACCGCTTGCTTCATAGCTTCACCCAGTTGACTGACGGCATCTCCCGTTTGGCTGCTGCTTAACTTGTTAGCTGCCGCAGTAAGATTATTCTTGATTTCACTATCTGCCATGGATTCCGCAGACTTTTCCAAGGCTTCCCTCAGTTTCTCCGCCAGTTCTTCTTTATTTGCCGCTTGTTCCAGCTGTTCTTTCAGCTGTTTAAGCTCGTTTTCAAGAGCGGCCGGGTCTCTGTCAGACAAGGCTTTAGCAAGAACTTGGGTTTCCTCAAGTGAATTTAGCTGTTCAGCTAATCCTCCCAGGCTTTCTTCCCGAATTTTATTGGCTAAAGCAGAAAGTTCTTCCTCTGCTTTTGAAATCTCCTTAATCGCCTGCTTATAGTCATCCGTACTCTTAAGTTTGTCTGCCAGCTCTTCCACCAGCTTTGCAAGCTCCTGCTGCTGTTCGTAGCTGAGAGCATCCTGCTCAGCCAGTTTCTTTTCGGTTTCCTTAAGCTCTTCCAATTGCTCTTTTATTTCCGCTCTTATTGCTTTCTTTTCCTGTACAATTCTGTCCATTGGATTTGGAATCAGGTTAACAAGCACTACAGCTATTGCCAATAGTATTAAAGCATACCCGTAAGATTTTCGTATATTTAGTTTAATACATCTTTTATCAAATGCGTTTAAGCTTTTAATAGCATCCTCCCGCTGGAGACGAGCTATTGTGTCATCCCGTTCGTCCAGCTCACAGGCGGTCACTATCTTCTCCTGTAAGCCCATTTTGTCCGCTATTCTGGCGCATTTGTACAGAGAAGGCCTCATTATCCAGCCCGCTGCCAGCGACAGAGCAATAATAATTAAGCCGGATACCAGGCAGACAAGCCATAAGTCCTCAACAGGCATTAAAAATGACAGCCCGGACAGCAGCAAGGCAGCGCTCATAGCAAATTGCAGTCCCACAGACATATACTTCAGCATATGCTGCATACGAATCCTTCTGAGAACCGGAGTAAAGGCCTGCTTCAACTCAATATGCTTCCACTCTTTATTCTTAGGTTCTATTTTCTTCTGTCTTGCCCCAATTAAGGCCTTCTGAACAGGTCTTTCAAATTTTTTCATTTCAACCCATTCCTTTTACCTTTTTTCGTCTGCGATGACGAACCGGATTAATTTTATTAACGCTGACTTTCAATAGCAATATTGCAATAACAATCATAACAACAGAGTTTATTATCCAAAAATCTACTCCCCCCTGTGTTCCCAGGTATATCCCGAACAAGGCTCTAATTCCCCCGGGTTCAGTCACCAAAATATCAGTCAGTCCGACTGCCGGATTGATATACAGTACAAAGGGAATAGCAGGATTGGTGGGATGGGGACTAATTCCGCTTAGTTGAACAGACAGCATATATACTCCTAAAATAACACTAACCAGACCTAACAGGAAAATGGTTAGGTATGTTACAACAGTTGACATTATTGTCCGCTTAAATAAAGTGGAGAAAAATATACCGATGCTGCCAACCGCAAATGCTGTTATGATGTAAAACAGAAACAGCTTTGCCATATCCCCGGGAGTAACACCTCCAAACAGGAATATAAGGCTGAACAAAGGTATGGAAGTTACAATCAGCAGTATTATAAAGGACATGGAAGATATCAGCTTTCCAAAAATAATGCTAAAGGGTGACATTTTAGTTGACAGAAGCAGGTCCAGCGTTTGCTTTTCCCGCTCACCGCTGATGGTGCCGGCAGTCTGGGCAGGCGTAATGAGCAGAATCAAACTGAATTGTATTGATGCCAGCATCATATATATTTCCATTCCTGCAGTTTGTCGGGCATTGACTGAGGAATCCCAGCCTAAGGTCTGCTGAACAAAAGCCAGATAGTATAAAAAGCCAATCAGCAGAAGAACGCCTAAATAAGCAGCAATGCCCAATGCTGTTCTCCAGCCCCTCATTCTTATTTTCATTTCACTGGTGATTACCGGATTTGCCCATATTTTACTGCTCAAGGTTTTTTGTCACCTCCATAAATACCTCTTCCAGGCTGCCCTTTTCCTTTGAGAAGGTCAGCACAGGTATATCATGACTGATCAGCATCCTTAACAGACCGGCCAGGTCATCATCATAGCCGGAAAAGCTAATCTCCAAAGTATTATCCTCCCCGGAAATATCCTCAACCTGTGGCTGTTCCCGCAGCAGTCTCACAGCTTTTTCCACGTCTGAGAGCAGTGTAATCTCTACTATGGTTTTGCCGGTGATTTTACGCATTATATCCTGTATTTCACCGGAGTATACCAGTTTTCCTTTTTCGATAATTCCTATTTTTGTGCACAGCTCTGCAAGCTCATGCAGGATGTGGGAGCTGATCAGAATGGTTTTGTTCATGCTCTTTAAGGTTTTCAAAATGCCCTTCATTTCAATGCGTGCCCGGGGATCCATACCTGAAGCCGGCTCATCCAGAATCAGCAGTTCCGGGTTGTGAATAAGGCTGCGGGCCAGGCAAAGCCTCTGCTTCATGCCACGTGACAGGGTGTCCACATAATTGTCCTTTTTATCCTTAAGTTCTACCAGTTCCAGCAGTTCATCAGTCCTTATCCTTCTTTCCGCCCTGGACAAACCATAGCAGCTGCCGTAAAAATCCATGTATTCATCCACCTTCAGGTTGTCATAAACACCGAAAAAGTCCGGCATATAGCCTATTTTCCCCCGTACCTTGACAGGATCCTCCGCCACATTGATTCCGTCAACCAGAACCGTCCCTGAAGTAGCCTCAAGAAGGGTGGATACAATGCGCATGGTGGTGGTCTTGCCAGCACCATTAGGACCTACGAAACCGTAAATGTCCCCTTTTTCCAGCTCAAGATTCAAGTGGTCTACTGCCGTAAATGTTCCGTATGTTTTCACCAGGTTTACAATTTTCAGCATCATTGCTCCCTCCCTTCCAGAGTAATGACAGGCAGCCCAGCATGCAAATATTGATTCGCTCCAGGCAGTATTTTTATATATATCTTATTATCAATTCCCACATATTTACTGAAATTGCTCTCATCTATTTGAACACTGTCCCCCTCCACCTTTGTACCGAAATCCCCTAAAATTGGTTCATATATGTAAATATCGCCGCTCCCATTTATTACATTAATGCCGATTTGCACCTTCAGATCCTTCAGGTGAATATAAGAAGAAAGATCAAATGAGAATACTGCATAGCCTGCTGGATCATGTATATAAAACCATTCTCTGTCGGTATCAGTACCCTGAGACATCTTCTCCTCATACTGTCCGGTCAGCATTCCCGGCGGAATGGCCACTATTCCGTCTCTTTCAACTATTAAATCCATATACCCCATTATAATACCGTCACTTGTGATACGGTCAGGCTGCCTGCCATTTACCATAATACCTGATTCAGGCTGCCCTTCAAAAAAGGCGAAATATGCAACCTCCATGCTTTGAATTGTATCATTTCCTATTTCACCTGGTTTGGTGACAGGGTATGGACGGGCACTGTCTAAATAACCGGGGGCGAGCAAGTTCTCCAATACTCTTCTTCGGGTCATATCTTTCCGCCCTTCCTTATCTCTGGCTGTGGTTACGGATGTCCATGGAAAGATATCATCTATAATTGCATATATAATATCGCCATACCTGTTGCTCCTGGCAGCCAAAACAGTCATCTCCACATTCCTGCTTTCACCAGCGGCTATGTTGCCCACCTCCACAAAACCGGTGGAGGTATATATGACCAGGTGTTCTAACGGATAGACAGTATTGTTCTGAACCTTTCCCTTGATTTTTCCCATTTCATAATACAGGTCAGATTTGATGGAGCCTATTTCTGCACGCCGGGTATCGGTTTTAAAAGTTTTCATGGTCCAAATATTTACATTTTCAAATAGAATTTTAGAAGGATTCCCCTGGACAATCCGGGCTTCCGGCTTACTGCTGCCAGCCCGGTAGTCCGGATCACCCAATGTTGAAAGCAGAGCAAACCGATCCAATTGTACTTCATAATTCCCTCTTCCGGGTGTAAAAATGCCTATATAATTGGTCAGGTCTCCGTATTCTTCATTTGTTTTCATATTTACAACAGAGATGGTATTGGCTATAAGTCCACCGCCTTTGGTATTGTAGCCAAGGCCAAATATCAATGCCGCAAAAAGGATGGATAAGACCGGAATAGTTACCCATGACCATTCCCGCTTGTCTATCTTTTTCAAAAATGAATAATTTATGGGACCTACCAAAGCCAGGTAAAACAGAAACAGGAAAAGAATCAGCATAACCGAAGGCATTTCCATTGCATCAATATTACCCAGTGCTTCCGCCAGGCTGTCTGTACCCTGATTATATTCATAAGGGTTGCTAAGTCTGGCCGCAGCACTTGAAGACAGATTTTGAGCAAGAAGATTTTCCCACAGCAGCTTGCTGCCTGTCCAGCTCAGTATTGGCTCAGTGCCTAAGTCAAATGCTGATATGAAAACTGTACCTCTGCCCTTTTGCATTCCCCAAACCAGTCCGGTTTCTTCATCGCCCAGCAATACCCGAATTTTCTCGGCACGGATGTCCATAACCTGAAGAGGTGCCGTAGAAAGAACTTCCCTCCCGGTTAGTTCCTCAAGCAAAGCAGGAGATCCCAATTCTCCTAATTCTCCCGTTAATATAGGCAAAATGCTGCCTGACAGCCCTGAAAGAGTTCTTTTCCCATTTACACCGGTACCTACAATCAGCACCCCGCCGTCCTCCAGCCAGTCATTCAGAATATCCAGTTGTTCCGGGCGAAATGCATCGGTATCAATATTGTTGAAAATCAGAACAGAAAAGGAAGATAATACTTCCCGATGAACAGGAAAGCTTGAAGCATCAAGCGAAATGGGAATATAATTGGACAACAGATAATTACCGGCCATTATTTCCTTCCAATAGCCCAGGGATGGCTGGTCATCAGTTACTAACCCCAGAAAATAGTTGTTAAAACCAATTGGATTCAATTCATTTACCATCAGTGCTGTGACAGCTTTCCCCCTGCTGTCTGTCAGACGAATATTCAGGTTGCTCACTGCATTTGGTATTCTGGCATAGAATGTGTACTCCTTTTCTGAAGCTTTGGGCAGGTTTACCGGAGTGGAATAAATAATTCTTCGGTTATTCCTTATATCTACGGAAACTTCCAAACTTCCATCCAAATCATTTCCTGTGTTTTTAATATTAACCCGTATTGGAGTCCAGCTTCCCATTAAATAGGTTCCGTCAAAGCCCACCTCGGCTTTCATGGCAACTCCTTCAGCCTTTGCATCTACTGGAAAGAGAAACAAAAACAATACTGCCATGCAGGCTATTGTTTTTATCCAAGCCCTTTTCATTACTAAACCCCTTTCGCTGTCTTTGGTATGTATTTCGCATTTATCACTTTGTATGTGCATGCAAATAATTCACTGCCTTTCTATGCTAAGCAGTTTACAATGCTTAAGAATAGCTGCCTTTATTAAACTGACCTGAAATTTAAACTGGCAAGGCATAGGAAAAAGATATAAACATCATTCAAATTATACCATTTATATCTTATTATTAAAATGAAGAAACCTTACGATTTTTTAACAATCCTGTTACCATTGACAAAATATGTGTTTGCTATAGCAAGAAAAGGTTGGTACAAACTTATACGTTTTCAGAGAAAAAAAGGAGCTATCATAAAGCTTGATATGCTCCTTTATTGCTTTTAATTTATAGTTGCTGCTATGTTGGATATATATTTGCTAAAAATACCATAGGTAGAACTGCGCTTCTAATCGTACAGTAATCAATCTCATTCAAAGGTCACAATGGCATCCGGTCTCTTAATCCTAAGCAGAGCTGTTTCCAGAATCCTGAAGGTATGATTCAGTTTCTCAGGTCCGATGTATCCGGTTATCATGTCCTGCCCGATTACCAGATCCATACAATGAGAGGAACAGGATACCAGAATAGCCTTGCCTTTTTCAATCACTGGTGACTTGTATACCTTTTTGCCTACCAGTTCTCTCACTCTGTCAATCAGGAGCATGCCTGTCCCCTGCTGCAGTCTCTGCATCTGCAAAAATGCCTCCGTACCGGCAACCAGTGCATAAGGTCCGTAAATTCCTTTGGCATTCAGCTTTTCCAGGGCTGCGGCCACATCAAGGAACGGGTTGTCTCCTTCAGCCCAATTGCTTTTTTGTATAATCTGCCGTCCATCTGCGTTCATTAACCCTGAAAATCCAAATTCCGGGTTGCCATTGAAGATTATGTTGTCTTCTTTTAATGACATGGCATTGGCAGCTATTGCCGCAGGTGCCAAATCAACAGGTAAACCGGCCTGCTTTTCGGTTTCCAGATCACGCCAGGAAATCAGAAAATCCTTATAAAGCATGGGTATTGGTACAAAAGACCGCTTTTCAACCTTTGAAACAACCGGCTCATCATCTCCCAGTACATCCACTCTGATATCCTGATTTTGCTCCAGTTTGTCCAGGTTTATGCTTTGAATCCCAGCACCCAGCGGACCAAATATTGAAAGGAATCTCCGTCCAACCAATTGCTCCCTGGCCACCTGAGTGACCACATTATCAATTCTCTCCCATAGTTCAGAACCAAAAGGGGCATCCTCTCTCAGCAAAAACTCCATTTGAACACCTCCTAATCTTGATCAACCAAACTTCCGACTGTCAATGACGGTTTGCCGGAGCCAGTGCTGCTGCCCTCGCTTTTGCTTTCAGCACCGCCGTCCTTAAGCTCTGCCAGCAGTTCATGCACCTCCTGCTGACCTTCCAGGAACAAATCAGCCTCCTTCGGATCAAGTATGCGCAGCAATGTCATGAGTTCTCCGATATGTACCTTTTCCTCGTCCCTTATGTCCTCCAGGATTGCCTTCGCAACCGGATCATCGGTGGCCATTGCATGAGCATCATAGATATAAATTGCCTCTAGTTCACCAGCAATATCCAATCGGATGGCTTGAATCAGTTCTTCCTTGGTCAGTTTGCGCTGCACATTTGCAGAGAATGGATCACCAAAGCTTGGCATAACATCAACTCCTTAACATTAGTTTTTTATATTTCATTATTTCTTAACGCTGTTATTATAGATACCTTCTCATATACATTGTAATATATACTCTTTTATCATCTACATCTTTTTATAATATATACCCTTCATATCCATACTCCAAACCTGGAATAGCGTGCTCCCGCAGCCTGAGCAGCGGAAGACTTTCTGCTGCCATGTGTTAATCCATATATTTAACCTAAATTTATTTCATTCTCCAGAATAAAGGTGAGCAGCTTAACTGCATTTTCCATGTCGTTTTTATCCACCATTTCATGAGCACTGTGAACATACCTGCATGGAACAGAGATAACTCCTGAAGGAACACCTTCCCTGGACAGGTGAATAGCCCCCGAATCGGTTCCTCCTGCCTCTAAAACTTCCAGTTGGTAAGGTATTCCTGCCTCTTCTGCCCTGCGTATCATCAGCTCTTTAACCTTTGGATGAGCAATCACCGATGAATCCTTAACCTTAACTGTAGGACCAGCGCCTAAATTAACAGCCATGGGCCTGGATTTCGGAGTATCGCCTGTCAAGGTTACATCTACAGCTATGCCCAGATCCGGATTAATGGAATATGCGGCAGTTTTAGCACCCCGCAGTCCAACTTCTTCCTGGACCGTAAATACAAATACCAGTTCATGGGGTGAATTCTTAACTGCTTTAATGGTTTCGATAAGAACAGCACAGCCTGCCCTGTCGTCCATGGCACAGCCAAAGTACCGGTTTTCCTGGCATGCCATAGGTGCATAATATACTGCCACGTCTCCGATATTAACCAGTTTCCTGGCGTCTTCCCTGCTTCCTGCACCTATATCAATGTACATCTTGTTCAATTTGAGATTCTTTATATCCTCCAGTTCAGATTCATAGCTGACAACACCGGTAACACCGTCTTGGAAAACCACTCTTCTGTGTATCACATTCAGCGGTGAAACCCCGCCTATGTTGGAAAAGCGCAGGAATCCGTTTTCATCTATGTTGGTTACTATCAGGCCTATCTGATCCATATGGGCAGCCAGCATAACCTTTTTCCCCGAACCTGATGCGCCTTTCTTTACCGCGATTAAATTGCCCATTACGTCGGTATGGATCTCATCCACATAATTCTTAATTTCTTCTTCTATTACCTTTCGGATAGGCTCTTCATTCCCCGAAGGCCCATAAGTACCTGTTAATAAAGCCAGCAGCTCTTTCACCGGGTTTCACATCCTTTCAAAAATTCCTTTATCAATCTGACAGTGTTATTATAGTCATTCAAATCCATTACAGATACGGGTGAATGGATGTAGCGACAGGGAACAGATACCACTACAGTGGGTACACCGCTGCGGGAACGCTGGATGGCTCCGGCATCATTACCTCCCACAGTATTTTCTCTTAATTGATAAGGCAGGGAACTGGCCTCAGCTGTTTCCACCATTCTTCTGAACAAATCACGGTTGGCAATGGAACTGTTGTCCATAAATGATATAGCAGGACCTTTGCCCAGCCTTGTGGTCTGCATATGCTCCGGTACATCCGGGATATCAGCGCAGGTAGTGCCTTCCACCACTACTGCCATATCCGGCTGTACATGCCAGGCTGCCACTTCAGCTCCTCTCAAGCCTATTTCTTCCTGTACTGTGAAGCAGGCAGCCAGATCAAAATCATAACTTTCCTTCAGCACTTCCAGCAGCACACTGCAGCCTGCCCTGTCATCGAGTGCCTTTCCCTTAACCTTGTTATCGCCAAACTCAGCAAATGATGTGTCAAAGGATGCATAATCTCCGACCTGTACCAGTTTCTGAGCTTCATCTTTGGAATGTGCTCCGATATCTATGTACATCTGTTTCTGCTTTATAACATTATTCCGCTCATCAGGTTCCTGAAGATGGATAGCTTTTATGCCTATAACTCCAGGTACTGCATTTTTGCCGATCAGTACACGTTTGGAAAGCAGGATTCTTTGATCGATTCCGCCTACCGGCTTGAATTTCAGCATACCATTATCGGATATGGATGATATAATAAATCCTACCTCATCCATATGGGCAGCCAGCATAACCTTCTTGCCGTCTTTTCTGCCTTTTTTTACAGCAATGACATTGCCCATCCGGTCTACCGATACATCTGCTCCTGCTTGCTTAGCAAGATCCAGAATGAGCTCCCTTGCCTCATTCTCGCTGCCGGTTACTCCCCTGGCCTCTGATAATCTCTTTAATACTTCAACCATTCCTGCCACCCCTCCTTCAATGAAGCAATAAACAACGCCAATAGCCTTGCTCCGGTTTTCAGATGATTCAAGTTCAGGGTTTCTACCGTTGTATGCATGTAACGCAGGGGTATCTCAATCAAAACAGTCGGAACACCGCTGCGGGAAATCTGCATGGAACGTGCATCAGTGCCGGTAGGCCCGGGTGCAACGCCGATCTGGCATTCTATTCCATAATCCTTTGCAACTTCAAGAAGTTTTTCAGTCAGACCGGGATGCATGTTCGGTCCCTTACATACTACTATGCCCTTTTCCATGGAGTGGGTATCCTCTTTTGATGCATCCGGCGTTTCCCCATGGGTAACATCGATGGCTATGCCTATATCCGGCTGAGAAGCATATGTACTTATAATGGCACCTCTGGTACCTACTTCTTCCTGTACTGTCGCCACACAATATACTTCAGCCTGGTACTGCAGTTTATCCAGTTCCTTCATAACTTCGGCAAGCATCACCACACCTGCCCTGTCATCAATAGACTTGCCGTTTACCATGGGTTCCTTCATGAAAACCAGCGGACTTACGAAAGTAACAAGATCCCCGATACGTACAAGTTCCCTGACCTTA
This sequence comes from Clostridiales bacterium, assembly GCA_012842605.1. Taxonomy (GTDB): domain Bacteria; phylum Bacillota; class Clostridia; order Caldicoprobacterales; family DTU083; genus DUSN01. The sequence continues at coordinate 126,172 of DUSN01000101.1, read as the reverse complement.
TCTGCCGGCATGCCAAGATCTATGCACATATCTTTCATCTTAACTGCCTTTTTTGTGTCAGAAGCATCCAAAAGATGGGGCGGAACTGTTGCAATTATGCCGTGAAGCTGCCTGTGGCCGTGAACAGTCACTTCCTGAGCGGGCAAAATCCGCTGATCTACACCGCCTACATTGGTGAAGCGCAAAAATCCGTTTTCATCAATTTCACGTACCATTAATGCAATTTCATCCATATGAGCAGCCAGCATCACCTTAGGCCTGTCAGATGTATTGACTTTACCCCGTTTGATGCCGTATACATTGAAAAATGAGTCTACTTGCACTTCATCACAGTATTTGGCAAACTCGCCTGCAATACGTTTTGCAGTCTCCTCTTCATATCCTGAAACACCCGGTATTTCAATTAATTCAGCTAAAAAATCCTTCAACCTTTCAACCTCCTTTTATATTCTTACTGTAAATCATATATTAACTAGTCGTCACCATGCAGCAACCGTATGCCTTCCAGTCTGGACAGCTCTCCGTAGACAGTTTTTTTATCCAAACCCGGGGGAAATACCAGATTGAAATAAGCATTGGTTACCTCTCCCTGGCCCGGGTCCACTTTTATATCCCGTACCCGGACATTTAGGACGGCCAGTATATTTGTAATTTCAGCAATCTGACCGGGGGCATTTTTAATTTCCATACGAATCTCATGGTCTCGCATCCTCGGCATATAGTCTTCAAATTTTTTCAACAATACCAGAGTGATATAGGAAAATAAAGTTGCAGTCAATGCACCCCAATAGAATCCAACACCAATTGCCAGACCGATGCAAGCTACTACCCACAGGCTGGCAGCTGTAGTCAGCCCCCGCACTCGTGAACCATCCTTTAAAATGGTTCCGACACCTAAGAAACCTATACCGCTTATTACCTGTGCGCCCAGACGCGAGGGGTCAGGCTCCAGTGAAGTATAAGTTTTAATAAGGTATTCTGATGTCATCATGACCAGAACCGAACCCATACATACCAATGTATGAGTCCTGAACCCGGCAGGACGGTTGCCGATTTCCCGTTCCAAGCCGATGATGCCGCCAAATACCATTGCCAGTAACAACTTTATAATAATTCCCCAATTCATTAACTCACTTCAACTCCTTTGCCTGAAGTTATTGTTGTTTATCTGATTCTCGAATATCCATGGTTTGCATATGCAATGCATTGTTTTTATTGGCGGCTGAATTTACCATATTATAGTATTCAGTATACTACCCTTGCTAATATTTTACAAGTTTATACTTAGTTCTTATGTTTATATTGCAATTTTATAAATACTTTGTTAAATTATTGACAATGTGTATGCGCTCTGATATTATATATACAAGCAGAAAATATATAATTACTCGCCAAGTTATCTTAGATTTCTAAAAATTTTCTTTATATATATGGGAGGAATAAGTATGAAAAATGAAAATAGCGGTTTAAAAACCGCTGCAACGGCTGATATTAAGGTTGAGATTGACAAACTTGTGTCAAACGCACATAGGGCTCTGGATGAATACATGAAGATGGATCAGGCACAAGTGGACAAAATTGTCCATGCCATGACCCTGGCCGGCCTGGATAAGCACATGTATCTGGCTAAACTTGCAGTAGAAGAAACCAGGAGAGGATTGTTTGAAGACAAGGTAATAAAGAATATTTTCGCGACCGAATACATCTATCACAGCATTAAACACCAGAAAACTGTTGGGGTTGTAGAAGAAAATGATCTGGAAGGCTATGTTGAGGTTGCAGAGCCTGTAGGCATAGTTGCAGGTGTGACACCTGTAACCAACCCCACATCCACCACCATGTTCAAAGCTTTGATTTGTGCTAAAACCCGAAATCCCATCATTTTTGCATTCCATCCGTCAGCCCAGAAATGCTCTTCCGAAGCAGCGCGAATCTTAAGAGATGCTGCCGTTAAGCAAGGTGCACCTGAGTTTTGCATCCAATGGATTGAGGCTCCTTCAATGGAAGCCACCAATGCATTGCTTAACCACCCGGGAGTTTCACTTATTCTGGCAACAGGCGGTGCGGGAATGGTTAAGGCAGCTTACAGCTGCGGCAAGCCTGCCCTGGGCGTAGGGCCGGGCAATGTACCCTGCTACATCAACAAGAACGTAAATATTGGCAGGGCATGCACCGATCTTATGATATCCAAAACCTTTGACAATGGCATGATATGCGCATCGGAACAGGCAGTTATAGTGGATGAAGAAATTCAGGCTGAATTTGAAGCTTATATGAAGAAATACAACTGCTACTTCACAAACGAGGAAGAAACCGAACTGCTCACCAAGCATGTCATGAACATCGAAAAAATGGCAGTCAATCCCGCAGTGGTAGGACAATCTGCTGAAACCATTGCTAAGAATGCAGGCATCAATGTGCCGGCAGGAACTAAAATACTGCTGGCAAGGCTGCCTAAGCCTTCCCGTGAATACCCGCTGTCACTTGAAAAGCTTTCCCCCGTATTGGCTTACTTTGTATGCAAGGACGAAAAACAGGGCTTTGAATACGCAAAGGCCATGCTGGAACTGGGCGGTTTAGGCCATTCAGCCGTAATTCATTCCGATGATGAGGAACTTTGCGTACGTTTTGGCGAAGAAATGAAGGTAGGGCGGATCATTGTCAATTCCCCGTCTTCTCAGGGAGCCATCGGTGATATTTATAACACAAATACCCCTTCACTTACCCTGGGGTGCGGTTCCTTCGGGAGAAACTCAACAACCTCCAATATATCATCCGTCAACCTCATCAACAAGAAACGCATTGCCAAGAGGAGAGTCAATATGCAGTGGTTCAAGATTCCACCCAAAATATACTTTGAAAAGGGCTCTGTCCAGTACCTGGAGGTCATGCCTAATATTTCCCGTGCATTTATCGTAACTGATCCCACAATGATGAAGTTAGGCTACGTGGATAAGGTATTGTATTATCTGAGAAAACGGGAGCAATACTGCCACAGCGAAATCTTTTACGAAGTTGAGCCGGATCCTTCAGTGGAAACCATTCATAAAGGCGTAGCTGCCATGAATGCCTTCCAGCCGGATGTCATCATAGCTTTAGGCGGCGGCTCTGCCATAGATGCAGCCAAGGGAATGTGGCTGTTCTATGAAAATCCGGATACCAGCTTTGACGGGCTGCGCCTTAAATTCATGGATATAAGAAAGCGTGCCTTCAATTTCCCCAACTTAGGCAAAAAAGCGCAGTTGGTTGCCATACCCACTACTTCAGGTACCGGTTCCGAGGTCACATCCTTCTCGGTCATCACCGATAAAAGAAACGGAAATATCAAGTATCCTCTGGCCGATTATGAACTGACTCCTGATGTGGCAATTATTGACCCGCAATTTGTGACCACCATGCCTAAATCTATTACTGCCGACACCGGCATGGACGTGCTTACCCATGCTATAGAGGCTTATGTATCAGTACTGGCCTCGGATTATACAAATGGATTGGCTATGAAAGCGATAGAGCTTATTTTCAAGTATCTGCCGCGAAGCTATGACAACCCCAATGACACAGTAGCCCGGGAGAAAGTGCATAATGCCTCCTGCATAGCAGGTATGGCCTTCTCCAACTCCTTCCTTGGAATCAACCACTCCCTGGCACACAAGCTGGGCGGTGAATTCCATATTCCCCATGGCCGTGCAAATGCTGTGCTTCTGCCCCATGTTATAGCATACAATGCACAAAAGCCCACCAAGTTCACAATTTTCCCGAAGTACGGCGAGTTCGCTGCAGATTACCGATATGCGCAGATATCCCGTCAACTGGGCTTTGGCGGCAATACTCAGGAGGAACAGATCGAAAACCTGATCAAGGCTGTACGCGGCTTGATGGCAAGGCTGAACCTGCCCATGACAATAAAAGACTGCGGTGTGAATGAAGCAGAATTCCTTGCCGCTGTTCCAAGGCTGGCTGAGCGTGCCTTTGAAGATCAATGCACTACCTCCAACCCACGCTATCCCCTGGTAAGCGAACTGGAGGAAATTTATCGCAAAGCATATTACGGCGAGTAAGCCAATGAAAAGGCCTGAATCGGCAAATCATCTGTCGGTCAGGCCTTCTCTTATTACATTATAATCATGCTTGTGATCTATACAAAGCATATTCTATGCCTTAATGGCACCTATCATAATTCCCTTTACAAAATATTTCTGCAGGAACGGGAAGAAGCACATGACCGGAAGCATTGTTACCATAATGGTTGCGCACTGAATACCTTCCGTGAACCTGGGAACACGCGGCCCCGCTATAGACAGCGAACCAACGATAGTGGCATCCATAACAATATTGCGAAGTACCAGCTGCAACGGAATTAAGTCCTTTCTTCTCAGGAAAATCATAGCATTAAACCACTCATTCCATCTGTCCACTGCGAAGAACAGCAGAACTGTAGCAAGAATCGGCTTTGACAAGGGCAGAATTATCTGGAAAAGAATACGCCATTCACCGGCACCGTCAATTTTTGCGGATTCAACCAAAGACTCCGGAAGTGAAATCATATATGTGCGCATTACAATAAAGTAGAAGGTGTTGACACCATATGCAAATATTATAGACCATATAGTATCAATTAAGCCCAACTGCATCATCAGCAGGTACACAGGAACAATACCGCCATTGAACAGCATGGTCAGCAATATCAGATAGAAAATCATCTTGGCCCCGGGATAGTTAGTTCGAGTCATTCCATAAGCCAGGCTGGTTGTCAGGAACATATTAACCGGTACACCTATCAAAAGAATTAAAAAGGTTGTCTTGTAGCCAATAACAATGCGCGGGTCCTGAAACAGCCTGTAATAATTGTCAATAGTAGGTTCTTTTGTAGGGAACAGCATTAGTTTACTTGCCGCCGCTTCCCTTTGCGTAGCAAAGGATGTTCCTATAACGCTTATGAAAGGAACAATGATAATTATTGCATGGATGATCAATAAGGTCAGTATAACACCATCCAGTAATTCAAATCTGTTACGTACATATCTACGTCCCTTTTTTGCCGGCATAACACTCAACTCCTTATTTTATATCAAGCCAATAGCCCTGATCCGCCTATACGCTTGGAAATACGGTCAGCAGCAAGCAGCAGCACCAGGTTGATTACAGATCTGAAAAGTGAAACTGCTGCAGAGAAGGAAAAGTCTACAGAGCCACGGAAGGTTATTCGGTAGATATACATATCAAGAGTCTCAGCTACTTTCCATGTAGCCGCATTACTTAAGTTAAATATCTGCTCAAAGCCGCCGGACATAAGATAACCAACTGCCAGAATAAAAAGAACTACTATTGTGGATTTGATACCAGGCAGAGTTATATACCACATGCGTTGCAGACGTGATGCTCCGTCTATCTCAGCAGCCTCATATTGCTCAATATCAATTCCCGCAATGGCGGCCATATATATAATTGCACTCCAGCCGGCGCTCTTCCATATATCAGTAATGTATACAAGTGGCTGGAAATATGAAGGAGTACCAAGGAATTTAATTGGTTGTATTCCAAATACCAGTTTCAAGAACGAGTTAACCAGTCCCTGTTGTCCGAGTATGTTTATCATAATACTGGCAACAATAACCCATGAAAGAAAATGGGGAAATGTGAAAACAGATTGCAGAACTTTCTTAAAGCGACCAATACGTACTTCATTAAATAAAAGAGCAAAGAAAATTGGAAACGGAAAAACGAATACCAATCTGCCTGCATTAATTCGCAGCGTAGTTAGTATAGACTGAGCAAATGCAGGATCAGCAAAAACATTTTCAAAGTTGACCATGCCTACCCACGGGCTTCCAAATATTCCATCCTTAGCTATGAACTTTTTAAATGCCAAAGAAAGTCCAAATAGTGGAATATATGCAAATATTGCATACCATACAACGCCTGGAAGTATTAGAAAATACTTTTCCTTATTCAGTAGAATATTTCTGCCTGTGTGTGCAATACGTTTCTTAAGGTGGAGCTTTTTTTCATTTTTAACTAAAGCGGCCATGTTATCATCCTTTCACACCTTAATTATTATTGCCAGGGACAGCATTCCCGTCCCTGGCAATAATAATGCTAATCCTTAAGAATCTAATATCTTAACAGATTTTATTGATTAAGTTCATCAAGAACAGGCTGAATAATAGCCATCTGGTCCTGTAACCATTTTTCGTAGATTTGTACCAGGTCTTCTTCACTCTTGGCTGTGGTTACCATGTTGGCGAACTCGGTATCATAGGCAATACCTCTGGCCCTGCGCATGTTCTCGGTACCATTCATCCAAACCTTCCAGTCAACCTTGGTGAAGGTTTCGGGAGTGGACAGATCATAGCGGTTCTGATAGAGTGCTTTGGACTCATCACGGTATGACGGGGTTATGTTCGGGTTGTCGAACTGGAGGTCATCCCACAGGATTACTGAACCAAGCACATGGCCCAGGCTGGGGTATTTACCTTCGCCAACATCGCCGGACAACAGAACGCCTTCGGGTACGAGGGATACGAGGTTACCGTTAGCATCTCTGTCCCAGTCAACGCCCTTGATACCCATAGAGGTGGAAGGATATCCGTCTTCGCTGCATGCCCATTCCATAACATCCAGCCAGCGCTCAACTACCTTTTCATCAGCCTTGGGACTGAATGCAATAGCTCCCCAGTAGTTGATAAGGTCTCTCTGGTGATAGTATCCGTCGGTACCTAACAAGGTAGCCATACCGAATGCTTCTTGCGGGAGACCGGTACGTGTACTAAAGTCAATTCTGTATCTCTCAATGTCAGCAGTTTGTCCGCCGAGATAGGAAATACCGGCTTCACCGAGGGTCTGGAATTTCTCCATATCCTGCTCATACTCTAACAGATAGAACTCAGGATCAAGGATTCCTTCAGTGAATGCCTGGTACCAGAGTTTCAGACCTTCCAGGGTTCTCTCATGAGCGGCACCCCATGCATATTTGCCGTCTGCGCCCTTATAGAATGTGTTCCAATATGTGCTGTTGGCTTCAAGGAAGAATCTGGCAGCGTTATTTGTTGTAAAGCTCATCGGTGCCAGCCTGTCTCCCAGGCCATCGGGATCTTTTTCCTTGATGAGCCTGGCAATTTCCATCAATTCAGGAATTGAATAGTTGTTCTTCTTTTCCTTGCCTACTGCCTGTATCCAGTCCCATCTTACCCAAGCAGACCAGTGGTTGGCAAGAGGTTCACCGAGCAGGTTGTAATAGAATCTTGCACGAGGAATAAAGTATGTTCCGCCAAACATTTCTTCAAGCTTAGGTCCGAGGGTTGTCTTGGCATAAACATCTGCAACGCCGGGCCATTTTTCTTTCCAGTCATCAGGCAGGCGTCTGATCAATCCCTGCTGTACGAAGTTAACAGCGTCAGCATGGGTTCCTTCACCGTAGTTGTAGATAATAACATCAGGCATGTTCTGTGCCATGATCCAGGTGCTGAGCAAGCTGTGCCATTCATTCCATGGCAGGTTGGTGGTTTTGAATTCATAATTGAACTTTTCACTCAGCATTTTTGCGTAGTCATCACCATTGGTGTAGTCAAAACCTGCTCTTACCTGCGGGCATGCATAGGTAATGGTTACTCTTTCTGCATACTTGTTTTCTTCTGTAGGTCCTGGTGTAGGTGTCTCTTCTACACTTGTGCTTTGTGTAGGTTCAGGCGTCGCTGTCGGTTTTGTGTCTACTTCTTTATTGCATGCTGTAAATACTGCTACGAGCAAAACAGCAAGAAGCAGACAGATGACACGTTTTACACTTTTCATTCGGTATCAACCTCCATTTTATTTTTATTTTCAAGCCGTTAGGCCAGAAACCATATACAAAACAAGCAAATTATGATTACCTGAGGACAATTTCATTTACACTGCATGCCGGTATATCTATAATAAAGCTATTGTCCTCAATTTGAATGTCAGGCATGGTTTTGACACTAACTCGGGGTGGCTTATCAAATTCATTGCAATCATTCATTTCTCCGCTGATATACCTTACAGAAGCAAAATGATATTCTCCGCTGCACAGCAGGCATCGTATCCTTTGAGACTCGCTTGCCGACAAGTTTACCAAGGTCACTCTTATACTTCCATCCCTTGCTTCTGATGCGCTTACATGAACAGCCGGAACTTGTGCTTCTTCCGTTCCTATCATATCCTGCTGCACATAGCTTTCTATAAGAGTTGAATCCTGATGTCCCTTATATAAATCATATACATGGTATGTCGGAGTAAGAACCATTTTATTACCTTCAGTTAAAATTACTGCCTGAAGAACATTAATCATCTGCGCTAAATTGGCCATTTTCACACGATCACTGTGTGAATTGAATATATTTAATGACACCGCTGCAACTATTGCATCGCGCATTGTATTTTGCTGATATAGGAATGCGGGATTAGTTCCAGGTTCCGGCGCATGCCAGGTACCCCATTCATCTACAGTAATACTCACGCGCTTATCAGGATCGTATTGGTCCATGATATACTTATGTCTGCAAATCAGCTCATCAATAAAGAGTGCCCGGCGAAGTGTGCGATAATAATTGCTTTCATCAAACCCTGTAGCAGGGCCTTTCTTCTCCCATTTATACTCATCTGTTGTATAATATCCAGGCATGGTATAGTAATGCAGCGAAAGACTGTCCATATAATTACCGGCAAGACGCATCAGTACCTCTGTCCATTTGTAATCAGGTCCGTCCGCCCCGCAAGCTATTTTATACGGCTTTGTTCCGCCACAAGTACGTATACAGGTTGCAAACTGTCTGTAAACATCTGCATAATATTCAGGCCGCATCTGCCCGCCGCAGCCCCAATTTTCATTGCCAATGCCAATATATTGAACGTTCCATGGTTTATCACGGCCGTTTTTGCGACGTAAATCAGCCATTAAAGATTCATCGTCAGAGTTGATGTATTCAATCCACTCGCTCAACTCACGTGCTGTCCCTGAAGCAACATTACCTACTATATAAGGCGAACAACCAACCAGTTCACAGAAATCAAGGAATTCATGTGTGCCGAAGGAATTATCCTCAACTACTCCTCCCCAGCTTTTGTTAACAATTCGTCTGCGTTCTTCCTTTGGACCTATGCCATCTTTCCAGTTGTAGTATTCTGCAAAGCACCCTCCGGGCCAGCGTATCACAGGGACCTTGATATATCTTAAAGCTTCAACAACATCCTGGCGTATCCCGTGAATATTGGGTATTTCACTATCCTCTCCTACATATATTCCACCGTAAATTCCTCTTCCCAGATGTTCAGAAAAATGGCCATATATATTCCTGTTTATGTGAGAATATTTTCTTGATGCGTTTATTATTAAATGCTTCATGGTTAGTTCTCCTTATATCTATATATCAATCGGGTATATTTTTATTACCCGACGGGCTAAAGAATTAGCCAGTTTTAGATAACAGAAAAACTCCTCCCTGTGCTGCTGTAAAAGCCGTACATATTAATGCTGCTGATAAGTCTATAGATTTATAGTATCCTTTGAAGATTTTTTAATTTATAAGTTGACCAAATGATAGATGGTCTTTAGAATTTTTTCAAGAAAGCAACTAATGTATAAAAACTAACACTGCTCAGCCCTGAGGGGCATGATTCGAAAAACAACCACGTGTACTATACCTTAGATGCTTGATAAAGTAAGGCTAAAGATTTAATTTTTTACATGATATAGAATATCCCGACTGAGTTAACAGAGACTCTTATGGGAATATCCGGATATATATTTGCTGTTTTGTGTGATATGTATGGTATGTATGTGGTATGTATGCGGCATGTATGAAGTTTTCCCATAATTATCTCAAAAGCAAGAAAACTTACATTATTAACATTATTAAATTAAGAATAGTATTTATCTCACCCTTCAAAAGGGAACTTTACTCATATATAAAATATAGCATTTATTAACTATATTGTCAATATATCATAAAATATGCAATTTTATCAACCAGGATATCAACTTTATATTGGGAAATTCCTATAACTGTTCTGTGATGTAAAAAAAAGGCAATTTGATAACCGCCGCTATAGTCTTCCCGGGAAAATACATATTCCCGGGGAGACTATGTATTACCAACGGCGGTTACATTCTATCAGGGGATATCAAAAACACTATTTTTACCAGACGATATGGTTGAGAATCAGGATGAAGTCTTCTATATCGACACGGCCATCCTCGTTCACGTCGGCAATCTTGGCAGCATCCCAGTTGTCATCGCCTTCACGTGCTGCATAATAAAGCTGTGCAGCAGTCAAGTCGAGCTGGTCTACTATTCCGTCGCGGTTGATATCATACCTGGAGTAGTACGGTGTAATTTCAGTTGTGACAGTATCATTGAGAATCATGGAATTAAAGTATACTGCCTTGTTTTCTGCATTATAACCGCTGATAACAATACGTGCAAGCTTCACATCAGTTGTTCCCAGCTTTTCCTTGGGACTCAATGTCAGCTTCAGTATATTAGTGTAGGGAGCAGATGAAACACCGCCGTCTAAGTTAATAAGGGTTATCCTTCCGCTCCACAATGAACCGCCTTTGCTTTCCCAAACGATATCGCCAAGAACCTGGAAGCCGTTCAGGCCTTCTACTGAGTTGCCGGAGAAGTATTCACCGTCTACTTCAATCCATGCTGTTACTGTTGCTACTTTATCCATATTTGCAGCGGAAAGCAAATACTCGGCCTTTTCTTTTTCATCAATGACGGGATCGCCGTTCAGCTTGACTTTAACAGTGCCCTCCGGAGCCCTTACCTGTGCAAACATCCAGTCAAAAATGGTCTGACCTGCGAACTCTTCATGGCCCGGGCCATATTTGAAGAGAGTCTTGCCTTGACCTATTAGGTTGCTGAACGCCTGAGCTTCGGTCTCATGGGGTGTCCAGTCGTAGCCGTAGAACGGGAAGTTAAAGGCCTGGTTGGTATCCATTACGGATACATTGGCATTATGGTATAATCCGCTGGCGCCTGCGCCGGTTGAGAAGTAGTTGGTCCAGGTAGTGCCCATGAAGTCATCTTTATGAGTGAATGCCCAAATAGCAGTATTTGTGTACTCTGGGTTCTCATTGAGCCTATCTTCTGATGGCAAATTACCTCCTGCAAGCGGAACAATTGCAGCAAGGAACTCGGGATAACGGGTATAGAAGCCTACTGTGTACATACTACCCATTGAGAAACCGGACATGTATACACGTTTCAGGTCTACCTTACCTTCTTCAGCCAACTTTGTAACATATGCTATAAGGGCCTGGTTGTTGGCTGCGTTGTCAGAATGGTTTTGTGTAGCTATGATGTGTGCATGGTATTTGCCGGGGTACTTCAGCTGGAGCTTGGAAAGATAAGCTGCACCGTTAGCAGTTTGAACAGGAGCAAACGGATCATCATTAGGGCCGCCGCGGCCGCCGCCATGGTTGTAGATGAATAACGGCAGAGGTCCGAGTTCTTCCCAAGCTTCATCAATTGAAATCAGTATGTTCATGTTGCCGCTTCCGCCCGGATTTGTCTGGTCCGGAACAAACTTGTCAAGTGCATGGTTAACTACTTCTTCCTGTATAAACATCGGAACTATGGAGGTTCCATCTGTCAGTTTAATCTCACGGTTTGCATTGATGCGGTAATTGAGTATTGCAGAGAATGAGTTCTGCAGGTTGCCGGATACCATTGCACCGGACAAGTAGCCATTGGCATCCCAGAACTCAAGTTCAATTATGATATAACGTCCGCTCTCGGGTGTATCGGTTACAAGATCGTCGGATCCCGGTGCAGGCAGTATATATCCGAGAGGCTCGGGCTCATCGTTTACATATACCCTGGATATCTTGCGTGTTCCGTCAAAAATTACGGTTGTGCCGTCAAGCCTTGTGTTCCTGGCAGCCACTGAGAACATGTCGGCACTCAGGTCGGCAAGGTTAGCTGCTTTGCCTTCGCCAAGGTCGATGATGACTGCTGTTGTTACGTTACCTACAGCAAATATGTCATTGTAAACTATGAACGGTACATCCACAGTATTAGAAGCAGGTCTGAATGTTACATGGATTCTTATTCCGTCTTCGTTGACGTCCTCTATTGTGTAGGTGTTGTCTTCAACAGTAACTTCTTCGTCATTAACAATAACTTTATCTACTTCAAATCCTAATGCAGGGTAGAATGTGAAGGTTACATCTTCACCCTTTTTTACCCAAACATGACCTGTCAGTGAAGTGGGGCTTATTGTACCATTCTCGCCGGCAGTAGCTAATACATAGTGCTCCTCACCAACATCCACATTGGGTTCATACAGCTTCAAAGCCGGTGATTCCTGCAGCTGCGCAAACACTTGTGCTGCAGAAGTTGCGCTTGCAGCATAACTCTTTGCAGTGAAGCCGTCTTCTGTGCTGTGCAGAGCAAAGTTCCACTGGTTGTTTCCGCCCCAGTAGTAGAATCCTACCGTGCCTTCTTCTTCATCCAGAACATGCATCATCAGACTCTGCTGATTGCCATTGATAGCTGCTCCTGTGGTATTGATGGGTGCATGCTGTGCGTTGAAGCTGGATTCCCTTCTCAGGGGCAGTGTGCCACCGCCCGGGCCGGGTGCTGCATTCAGCAGATAGTAGCCGGATCCTTCACCAATATCGCCGGATGCTGCTGCAGTGTTTGCACCAACACCAAACTGCCAGATCATGTCACCTGTTACTTCTGATACAATTAATCCGTTTTCATCGTATGTCACAGGCTTAACAGCCAATCCTATCTGGGTGTCGCCTGTGACATCCCCGGGTGTGCTGATTGTAGCCTGCGCGTTGGTAAGCGCACCATGTTCGGATACGACCAGATAGTACTTGCCTATTACAATATCAGAAGGATGAACCTGCCGCCATGTGATGCTTTCTTCCTGGGCTGAATATGAAATTTTTCCTGAAAACACGGATGTCAGCATAATTAGCGTCAACAATATCGATGCTATTTTTTTCAACATACATGATCCCTCCAAAAATGTAATTTTGCCTCCTTTTATTCTGGAGCTGTGGTTCTCTGTTTTCAGCCTCGTTGCTTACGCGCAACGTGATAAGCGGACCCGCTTTATACAAAAGGCGGATCTTTGTTATCACCTCCTTCTTTTCATTCATATACCACCGGCAGAAACCCAGTAGTTTAATCAATGTGCATAGAATATAGCGACGATATGAAAGACGATCCTGTGAAACTTGTGTAGTCCAACTGTTGTTTGAATGTTTGATTGATATGGCATACTATATGATCTATAACAAGTATTTCAGTGGTAATGGCAGAATACTGCTATGAATGAACAGAACACCGTAGAGTCCCTACCGGTAATTATCTCTTTTAGTCAGTCATCATCAAGTAAGTTCAGTGCAAAATTCGTGTCTAATGTACACAGTAAATAGATCTTTTACTGCCAGAGCAGTTTGGTTATCCAAAATATAATAGAAATATGAGCCGGTTGAGTTATATCATGCCGGTTATAACTTATGATAAGTTATGTAATATTTTTGCCTGCACGAAAGTCACACTCCAGTACCTATTAATGATGCCGGAATGAGTTTGCAAGCATGCTGGTATCTCTCTGAAACAGCCCTGGTGCTAAATGAATGACGTTTTTTTGCATTGACTCCAGTCAAAGTTGTTTATTTCTGCAACATCAAGAAACGCAAGTACGACTAACGATACGATAAATGATTTGAATAGTTATACGATTTGTATGAGAATGCCGAGTATTCTGGTTCATTTGTGTGTTTTCGAAAACATGAATGGTATTATTATATATATAATCTACTAAATATTTATATATATTATTGACAATATTAATATTAATCCATATAATGGGAATTGTCAAGCAATATTATCGACATCACCAATATTTTTAACAATAAAAAGTACTGGCGAGTATAAGATTCCCTACGTTTTTATAACATATTAACACATGCTGCAAACCACTTTTACTAAAGGTGCAATACTGGTTCAAAGAATTATCTGCTCATACTATAAACAGCAATAAATATCGAACTGTCTAAAGAATCTAAGAACTGCATACAATAGCTGGTACGCCGTATACCTGGGCGAAATCGCAAAAAAATCAGCAGAAACAATTCTTCAGAATTCAATATTAATGGGAATAAGCTTGCAGGAGAATGTCCATACAGACATCAAAGAGCCGCTGATCACCAATAATATTATCTAAAGCTAGGAGGTATTAGCAATGCATATCAGAAGTAGAGTTATGCATTTCAAAGAAAAGATGTTAAACATACTATTATTAATATTTTTTACTGTTTTCTGCTTTTCACAAAATATCAATGCGTCAACTGCGAGCCCCAATGAAGCAAATGAGGTGCGCGTTCCTATCACATTGAAGGTTCCGTATGCCATTGCCGGGGCGGAGTTTGAAATAGAGTACACACCGGGACTAAAGCTTCTTAGCTTTGAAAAGTCAGAAACCATCGGTACAGCGTACACAACACCGATGGTAGAAAAAAACGGCAGAACATACTTTGGGTTTTATCACGGTAGCAATGATTATGCACCAAAGGACGGAGTACTGGATATTGGCTTTTTGGTATTTGAGCATTCAGGAGAGCCTGATCAGTTTATTTTGGTAAAGGAAGCCAAGTATGTCCAGGTTATAGATAAGGACAATACAAACAGCAGCCTGCTTACCCTCAATGAAAAAATAGACGTTTCGCCGGTGTCAGATCCAACGACGAATCCAAAACCGGATCCAGAGTCTAATCTAAAACAAATGCAGTATGCCCTTTGGATGATACTGTGTGGCGCAACTGTTGCAGCAGCAGTAGTAATTTTTTTCTATGTAAAGAGAAAAAAAGTCGGATAAAACATCATAAAAAGAGACTTAAAATATATGAGGCCGATTAAACAAATAATGTACAGTCGGCCTCATAATTATTATTAAGGTATATATTTGACTGCTTCTAATATTTATTATGCCTGTACAGCTGTTTTGCTGCATATAAATTCATAATCCTGCATCCGTTACTTAATCATCTCAGTTTTATGCTTGAATAAAACCATAACTGAATCTTTTAGTCTGTAATGTTCCTTATTGTTTCTCTTGCTGCTTCAACCAGCTCTACAGCCTGTGCATCAGTCAATTTGCCTGCATTTCTAAAGGCATTGACCTGATTAATAAAGGCATTTAACATATTAACAGCTTGCTTGGACTTAGATTGTGAAATAAACTTTTCTGCATTGCCCAGCTTTTCAGTCAGAGCATTCTTATTGCCATTATTAATATCCAGTGTTGTAACAGTTTCCTCAAGATCATTGATTCGATTTCTGTATACAACAGTCACAGTTGCTATAGCTTTTTCAACACATCCTTCTATTGATCCCTTAACTGTAAATACTCCAGGACCATCATTGCCATAGAGCTGCGGATCAATTTCTTCCCATATTACAGCACGGTCTTCTGTTGCAATACCGGAAGCGTTATAATTAACATCTACTTTTACTGTTCCAGGCAGAACAGGAGCTTCCCTTGAATATGTTACAACCTGAACCTCTTCAACGCCTCTGATCTTGCTCTTTGAGAAGAACCAGTCAATAGCTGTCATACCATCTTCTACATACTTATCTATCTCATTATAGGCAGCCAGCCATACAGAGTGTCCGTCGAACTTCCAGCCGTTATACGGAGGATCATACAGGATGGTAGCAGGAATTTCGGTGTATCTGTAATCATTCCAGTATCCACCATAAGTATTGTGGGTATTTCTTACCATACCCAGCAGGAAGTCTTCCTGGTCAACCATCATCCAAAGGGGCAGATAAGCAAATAATGGAGCAGTTTGTGCGTTTGGTCCGCCTGCAGGGCAAAGGGGCATTGCTGCTGCAGCCAGTTCGGGATAAGCATTCAGTAAACTCCAGGTGTTGCCTCCACCCATTGAGAAACCGGTAACATAAATACGGTTGGGATCAACATAACCATCAGCTATCAGTCTGTCTATAACGGCTTTAACATTCTGCATGTTCATTGTAGAACCTGAACCTGTACGAGGAGCTATAACATGGCAGGGATACTTGGCCTGGTTCTCGGGATAAGCCCATACAGGACCGCCGTTACTGAATCTGATAGGAGTATAGATGTCATTGCCCTGTCCGCCGCCATGGAAGAATACCATCAGGGGCAGAGGTCCTTCAGCATCAGTGTTCAGGAACTGGGCATAGTCCATACCTTCAGGTGATCTTTCATAAGTAAACTTATCAAGCACCGGGTTAAATTCGCCGATCTGTTCAAATCCATCGGGAATTATTGCAGATCCGTCTGTGCAGTTAATCTGGGTACCCTTAAATGTAACGGTATACAGTGAATCAAATGTATATCCGCCGTCATTTGTTGTACCGCCGTCTCCCCATCCGACATCATGGAAGTCTATAACTATATAACGTCCGGTGGGTGACGGAGAACCGACATCATTAACCTTGCTGGTGTAAATGTCTATAATCTCACGGGGACCGTCATAGAAAACATAACTCGGGTTAACTTTTCTTGTAGAGCGTACGTGTGTTTCAAAGTCTGAAATTGACAGCGATGAGCCAATGACCTCTTTGCCAGCATCAATAATGAGGGCGTCAGTACGTTCTTCAAAAGCAAAACTGGTTTTTCTTAGAACAAACGGCAGGATTGTACCGGATTCTTCACCTGCTGCAGGGATTGCAGAAAAGCCTAATAACAGAATTGAGCAAACCAGAATAAATACTCCTATTCTCTTAATACACATATTCGCCTCAACTCCTCTTTTTTTACTTTTGCTTTGTTATATACCAGAAGATTATATGCTGACAATCAATAAAACCACCTCCATTCATATATAAAATTAATACATTCGAGTGTATATATAGTATAACAATCTCATTTAGAAAAAAATGTAAAACCATGGATGTCCACTGAATTTTTTTATTTTCTGAATTCTGAATATATTGCAAATACACATATATAACGACACACTTTAGTGATGTTTTTTGACAAGATGTTGATAAAATGAGAATAAAAATGTCAAATAAGCAAGCATGTGAATGTTATGTTTAAAAAAAATATTATGGTAAGTGCTTTATATTAAATACTGAAAAAGAGCTCACTTACCATAATTTTAAGTTCTGCCTGCCGGTTATGAAAGCTGCTATAATCAACAGCGGCAGACACTATAGCTATCAAGATGATATATATAATCTTAATCTTATAAGAAGCTGCTGATCAGAATTTGGCATAGGTATCATAGATACGGTTTCTTGCAGCTCTCTCTTCAGGGCTGAGCTTCTGAGCTCCTTTGATGTCATATGCACCAAAGGTATCGTACAGACGGGAGGTAGGATCAACCTCTACATATGTAACCCAAGGCAGCCAGTGATAATGACTTTGAAAGACCTGATCGCTAAACCTGCCGCCCTCATGGGACAACCCTGGCAGTGCATATCCAAAGCTGCCATCCACATCATTGGCCTGACGGGTATTATTATGGATAAACTCGGCGAAGTCCAGGTAATGCTCATCACCGGTTATGATATACAGTCTGTAGTAGATATATGAACAGGCAGCCATATACATGTCTCCTCCACCGCCGCCGATAGTTACAGGACTCTGTCCGCTTATGGAGTTCTTATTAAATGGGTGGTTAGGCCATAATACCCGAACAGGGAATGACCATACATAGGTCCATGTTTCTGTGTAATCTGCAGCACCGACCAGGGCTTCCAGCCACTTTTCTTCTCCGGTTAAGTCATATAGCGACAGGAAGCCAAACATAGCGTAAATACCAGACTCATTATCAATTATGTCGGCATTGTCGCAGGTGGAACCCCGATACTCCATGTTTTTGTAAGTATTGTTGTAAGCCCACTCTCCTGCCCTGAGTGCTGTCTGCTTGTATTTCTCATCGCCGGTAACCAGATAAAACTGAATCAGAAACCTTACTACGCTGATAGTATTAGCTTTAGAATCCATCCGCATGGAACCGTCGCTGGTATTGTAAGCACGATAATAGCTGCCGTCTTCGTTTTGAATCCGTACCAGCCAGTCCGCTGCTTTTCGGCAGAACTTTAGCCACCCGGGCCGTTCTACACCCTTTTTCTTCATATATACATAAGCGTCCAGGATATTTTCTAGGCCGTCTGCAATCATTCTGGTCCAGAAAGGCATGGGTTCGAACCCCTCTAAAGTCGGATTATAACACACATTAGGTGCTCCTATGTCAGTCATGGCGGTTCTTACCCAGAAATCAACTATGTTTAGTCCCTTATTATAAGCTTCGGGATCGTTTTCCTTGTCGCCATAACGGATGAGCTGGTAGCCGATACCGGGCTGCTGTCCCACAAATCCGAACTGGAAGGAAACACTTGAAACATCCATCTGAGGCAGCTGACAGGAGAAGGGCAGACCCCAGGAATCACCGTATTGGCGTGTAAGCTTGGAAAGAGCCTTCATATTATTGTGGAAATGCAGCTCATGATCAACTTCAAAAACTTTATCCTTCAACCTGGCATATACCCTTCTCCAGGCATCACGCATCATTGGATAAAAACCATCATATTGCCCAAAATTCACAGCAACAGCATAATTATGCGTAAAGCCCTCCTCCATCGGATGAAATGTTCTGGTCAAAGTTTTAGTGTTCATATCGTAATCTATATTGTATCTTTTCATCCTTGGTAATTCGCCGTCTGTTCCCGGATATACATAATCAATAGTGAGACCGTCACGAACTGTACTGATTTCTTTACGCAGGGGATAGCCGTAATATAAATAATTTAAGGTTTTGTTTTCCGGTTTGCTGATCCCGATAGCACCTATGGTAAACTTCCGGTCTACGATGTGTTCGGACCTTACAAAATTGTGATCCCTCATGGTTACATCTGCTGCCCAGCGTGACAGCATTACCATCTCGCCTGACGCTTTGTTTTGTACAGCAAAAAGCGGAAGAGTATAATTAACCTCGTTGCGCCAGAAGTACTCACAGTCTAAATCATAACCCATCACATGAGGAGCTGTGAACTCATTTTGCCGATACCAGTTGGCAGGTGCAAAATAGTTATAATCACGCACATTATCGGAGGCTGCCAGGACAAATGCGATTTTTGAGGCAAATCCCATATCATCCACATTTTTAAGAACAGTTACAGTACGACTGATCTTAAAGCCGGAATCAATTGTTTCATAGGTGTCGGCGAAGGCCAGTTCGCATCCGGTAGGGGATTTCAGGACACCTCTTGCGATAATCTTTCCCTCTGTTTCAGAAATTTCTTCGTATGCCCCATCGTAGAATTCGGTAATCGACAGTACAGTTTTTATAAAGGCGTACATGGGGCGTTTATTGAAGTACAACATGTTTTCATCCTTGTATACTTCAATACCTCCATTTTGAAACTTCATAGTATATGGGCCTGCACAAATCTTCATCTTTGCTTCCCCCTTAATTTAATATGCAAAATGCAGCGGTATTGATAACGCTGCATTCTGTTTACTTCCCTGTATAAACCAATATTGTTATTTTCCTATATTTATTCCTGAAAGCTTGGCATAATAATTGGCTATGCTGCTGTGATCATCCTGCCCCCTGCCGTCTTTATGGAGATTATATAAAAAGTCCTGTACGATAGAGGTTAATGGAAGCGGCGCTCCTACTGCATGCCCGCATTCCAGTGCGTTATTCAAATCCTTGATATGCAGATCAATTTTAAATCCTGGCTTAAAATTCCCCTCTATCATCATAGGAACCTTGGCATCCATAACCGTGCTGCCGGCCAAACCGCCTCGTATAGCCTGAAATACCAACTGCGGATCTACTCCGGCCATTTTAGCCAGCGTAAATGCTTCACTGCATGCGGCTATGTTTAATGCAACTATAATCTGGTTTGCCAGTTTGGTGGTATTCCCGGCACCTATATCTCCGCACAGAACCACAGATGATCCCATGGCAGACAGTACCGGTTTAAACTTCTCAAACACTTCCTTTTTACCTCCGACCATGAAACTCAAGGTCCCGTCAATCGCCTTAGGTTCTCCCCCGGATACCGGCGCATCCAGCATTTCTATGCCTTTTTCAGCTAATGCTGCAGCAATTTCCCTGGAAGCAATAGGGTTAATAGAACTCATGTCAATAAAGGTTGTTCCCGGACGCATATAATTAGCAACACCATGTTCTCCCAGCATAATTTCTTTTACCTGAGGACTGTTGGGAACCATAGTCATAACCAGGTCGCATGTTCTGCCTATTTCTTCTTTGCTGGCTGCTTTTGCACCTGCTGCCACCAATTCGTCCACAGCCTCTTTAACCAAATCATTTACAGTGAGATCATATCCGGCTTTCAAGAGATTTTTTGCCATCGGCTTTCCCATGATACCTAAACCAATAAATCCAATTTTCATTATCAATCTCCTCCTTATCCATTCTAATCATTTTGCTTTTTAATAGCAGGTTACCCCGCCATCAACAGGCAGTGCAATTCCATTGATAAAGGATGCTTCTTCACTGGCAAGATAGAGCACTGAATATGCAACATCTTCTACTGAAGCCAATCGCCCCAAAGGAACTTCACCAAAGCGTTCAGCACGTCGTTCAGGATCCTTCATTATCTGTTCTACCAACGGTGTATTAACGGTGCTTGGATGAATAGAATTGCACCTGATGCCATACTTAGCATAGCGGGAAGCTATTGCCTTTGTCAGCAGTGTTACAGCGCCTTTTGTTGCGGTATATGCCTCCGGGGTGTACTTATGCCCAACCAGCCCGCAAACAGAAGAAGTATTAATAATAGCACCGCCGCCCTGGCTTCGCATAACCGGGATTACGTATTTGCAGCCAAGAAACACGCTGCCGGTATTAACAAGCATCATTGTGCTCCATTCTTCAATAGTCATTTCTTCAATAGGCTTGCGAATATTGATGCCGGCATTATTTACCAGTACATCGATGCGCTTCTCTTTACAGGTTATTTGATCAATCGCTGCTTTCCATTCATCTTCTTTGGTTATATCCATTTTAATAAAGTATGCCCTGCCATTATCAGCCTTTAAGGCTGCCACCGCTTCTTCTCCCTTTTTTTCATCTATATCAATTATGTAGACAATCGCGCCTTTGCTGCAGAGCAGCCTGGCCATTCCCATGCCCAATCCGCCTGCACCGCCGGTTATTACTATAACCTTGTCTTTAACTGTCATTTTGACCACCTTCCCGCTGCTTTACCTGCAGCATAAAAATACTGAAAACAATGCTAAGTTATCTTAAAAGCTCTAATGCTGAATTTACAATGGCATCTGCAGTTAACCCGTAATAAGTCAGCAATGTTTCGTAATCTTCTGCTGAAGTACCGAATTTATCAGGTACTGCAATCATTTTTACTTTTTTCCCTACACCATGACGGCAGAAAATCTCGCAAATAAGAGAACCTAATCCACCGTACATAGAGTGGTCTTCTGCTGTAATAACCGCTTTTACTTTTTTCCCTGCTTCTGCAACAGCATCTTCATTAATCGGCTTAATGCTTGGAGTATTGTAAACCGCCATGGAAATTCCCTTTTCTTTCAATATACTGGCTGCTTCAAGCGCCTTGGATACCATTACCCCGCAGGCAAACACAGCAATATCGCTGCCTTCATGCAGTTCATAGATTTTTCCCGGAATAAACGGCTCTGTTGTGACAATGGGAAGTTCATTCCTGTCCAGACGAATATACATCGGTCCATGATTATCCGCCATGTATTCCACAATTTGAGCAGTTTGTACAGCATCTGCCGGTACGAACACATGCATATTCGGTAAAACGCGCATTAGCGCTATATCTTCCAGGCATTGGTGCGTTGAACCATCCCCAAAATCTGATAATCCGGCAGATGAACCGCAAAGTTTGACATTCAAAGCCGGAATGCAGACACTGGTACGGATCTGATCATATGCCCTTCCGCTGACAAACACCGCAAAGCTTGCAGCAAACGGGATTTTCCCTGTCAGACTTAACCCTGCAGCAACAGATACCATGTTAGCCTCTGCAATGCCCATTTCAAAGAAGCGCTCCGGATATGCCTTTTCAAATAAAATGCCCATTGTGGATTTGCACAAATCCGCTTCCAAATCTACTATTTTAGGGTTCTCAGCTGCAAGCCTTACCAGAGTTTCACCGTATGCAACCCGTTGACTTTTTGTATTTACCATATTACTACCTCCATTGTCAGTTATTGTCTATGTCACGATGTGCCTGTTCATACTGTTCCTGTGTCAAGCCAGCGTTGTGAAATGCTGCCTGCCCCTCAGCGAAATGAACACCTTTGCCTTTTACAGTTCTTGCATGTATTAATGTCGGCCGGCCTTTTATTGTTTCAGCTTCATCAAGCGCATCACAAATCTCTCTCATGTTATGCCCGTCAATATCTATAACATGCCAGCCAAATGCTTCCCATTTTCTGATTAAATCTCCGACATCGAACCGTTCCTTTATAGGTCCTGTAGCCTGTACACCATTTGCATCAACTATACCGACTAAATTGTCCAGTTTATAGTTTGACGCAGCTGTTGCTGCTTCCCAAATTTGCCCTTCTGCCAGTTCTCCGTCTCCCATAATTACATAAACACGAGATTTTGAATTATCCATCTTCAGACCTAAAGCTATCCCTACTCCTATGGATAAGCCCTGCCCTAAAGAACCTGTATTTGCTTCTATTCCCGGCGTTTTTGTGCGGTCAGGGTGTCCCTGCAGCATTGATTTCAGCGTCTTTACATTATATATCTCAGATTTATCAAAATAGTTCAACTCTGCAAGTGCTGCATATTGCACCAGCGCTGCATGTCCCTTGCTCAAGAGAAAGCGGTCTCGATTGGGATCATCCGGATTCTCAGGGTTTACTTTCATCTTGTAGAAGTACAGAGCTGCAACAAGATCTGCACTGGAACAGGAGCCGCCTAAATGCCCTGCTTTACCCGATCCACCTACCATGTCTACTATGTCGTGCCTGATCTGTTTTGCCTTTTCCTCAAGTTTCTGATAATCTTTCTCTTGCATAGTTTTCACCCTTTCTATTTTTAGTCTCAGAGCCTGAGACATACTTGCCAGAAATTATTGCTGAACCACAATGAGTTGGCTGTGTTCTTACTAAATATTAAAGATTCTGTAAGCTATTAGATTCATTAAAGATCTGAGTACACGAAAGATTATTCTGTCATAGTGTTAACAGGAGGTACATTATATGAACTAACTGATTGGAAAATCACCACCCTGTAAAGTAGAATATGATATTCTTCTAGAACAAGCATCACAATATCATAAATCAATATAATTTATGATAATTTGCTTACAGTATTAGTAGATTGGATAAGAAAAATCTTTTTAGATATAATTTGCTTGAATATACGGCTTTTAATATTTAAATTTGCTCTTTTGCAATATGTTGTTACAATGTTTGATGCATTCTTTTCCTAAATCACCCAATGCTTATTAATTATATCATCACCATTACCAAAAATCAAACTTTACATCTGTTTAATGCCATTATATGGAATCAGGAATGTGTAATTCCGGATTTTTCACCGGATTACTCAAAGGTAAAGGACGCTAAACCCACAAACCCTTTGCCCCGGTATGTAAAATACAGCGAATGCACACCGTCTGGCAAGGGTATATCGCAGTTTACAACCTCCCATTCCGCATTATGCCCTACCTTGATCACTCCAAGAACTTCGCCGTCCCAGGCTGTTTTAACTTCAAAATATCCATGGGCATATCCACGAACCTTAATTTTGGTAATTCGGGTATTGTTAAAATCGAAATACTTAAACCCAACAGTAGCAGAATCGGTAAGATTGAACACATATCCAGTTTCTTCATCTCCGTCCTTGCCATCCTGCATTATACGCGGATATTGTGAATCCAGCCAGAAGCCGTTACCGCCCATTCCGCCTGTATATTCATTCGGTTCACGGGTAAACAGATTGCAGGCAATATAAGTCGGGTATTCTCCCTTGCCTGCCAGCGGACCACCATTCAAACCGCAAGAAGTGAGTTCCACCTGGGGAATAAAACCATTATCAAGTATTTTGATACGCTCAGCACAAGCCTGCCGGCTGTAGTTTGTACCATTTGTGTGCCGATGATAGAAAACATACCACTCATCACCAATCTGAACTATGCTACCATGATTATTGCCTCCATAAAA
Source organism: Clostridiales bacterium (assembly GCA_012842605.1). Classification (GTDB taxonomy): domain Bacteria; phylum Bacillota; class Clostridia; order Caldicoprobacterales; family DTU083; genus DUSN01. The sequence goes on along the minus strand of DUSN01000101.1, from coordinate 101,989 downwards.
CGTTGGCATGTCAGCAGGCTTATATGTATCAATGCCCATATCATTATTGCTTATAATAACGCCGCCAAATTTAAAATCCTTGGTTGGGCTTTTGCTGGCAGCATAGCATAACTCATACATTTTTACTGAGGAATATATAAAATAGTAAGTATCTCCTACCTTTCTAATCGAAGAAGCTTCAAAGAACTCGTGCCCCTCAAAACCGCTGCCCTTACTGTAAGGTTCGCTTGGAACAATAAATACCGGTTCCTCTACAATTGTAAGCATATCAGGCCCCAGCACCGTTGCCATGGCTCCGCTGCGGCTCTTATCACCAATACCACAGAAACCGGTATAAAGATAAGTCAGATCTCCCTCTGTTAACACACCTGGATCAAACTGAGGCTCGTCACCTTCCCGTTCACCTAACCTGGTTCCATCGGGATAATGAACGTAACCAAGAAATTCATACTTGCCTGCCGGGGTATCGCAGACTGCTACCGAAACTACCTTCATAGTACTTAATACATAGTACAGATAATATCGGCCATCGGGTCCGCGCGTGACATCAGGTGCAAATAGACAGCCCTTACGTTTAGCGTATTCAGGTTCATCGGTCTTTCTGTAAATTACTCCCTCATAGCGCCAGTTGCCAAGATCGTCTATGGGAGCTGACCAGCATACATAATCATTCAGACAATATGCCTGCCCGTTATATCGGTCATGAGAGCCATAAATATAAACTCGTCCATCAAATACATAGGGTTCAGCGTCGGGAATGTATTCCCATGAGGGCAGATAGGGATTCACTCCTTGTTTCTTCATTGCAATTCTCTCCTTCTTTCTTTATATATATAACCTTTTAAAGCTGCATTAGATAGTAGATTTTAATGCGTCTGAGCAAAGTTATGATAAAGATTAATATGTCTTAGGGTTTATTCAATTTGGTTTGGCACTATTAACAATTATATTTTAGCCGAGGCATTACTTCGTCTCAACTTCTTTTTTAATTTTTTATATTATTTATTTATTGATTAATTTGCACCTAACTTTGTTCCAATATAATTTTGTTATAATTTGTAGTAAAAATCACATATTAATAAAAATTATGTTAAATCCTGTATATATATACAAATATTATCAATCCAAAGTAATTATTTCCAATCAACAATATAAACACCACAATAATAATTTCCAATTGACAGTTAATTTTACAGGACTTTAGTATAAAATCGACTCAACTGCAGATCGATTCCGTTTAACTATCAAATGCAGCATACCTGCACTAATCGCTCTACGGCTACCAACTCATTATGATTCCAGAACATTTTGAAATACAAGCTGCAAATCCCTTCATATGCCACCGTATGCTATACAGATAGGCTAACTGCTTACTTACTACAATCATGAAAGGAGGGATCACTATCACCTCTCAAGCAGGGGGAGGTCGCTTAGCCTTGCTGTGCGAAAACAACAAAGCTGAAAATGAGGAAACCCAACCTCAGAGTAAATGGGTTAATAATCAAAGGAGGAATCAATATGAAAAAACTGCTATTACCAATTACAGTACTGGTAACCGTATTCCTTTTTTCAGCGCCTGCATTGGCTGCCGGCATTTCAATTCCTGTCAGCAACAATGTAGATGTGCTGGAGGCTGGCGAATTTGCTGCGGAGGACGGATGGTTTTCAGGCATTATCAATGTTGGCTGGAACGGCAATGCAAATAACGAGGTCCAGCTGACCTGGACTGGGAATGATGGTGAAGTAACAGTTACTCCTTATAAAATAGACAGCAATAAACAGAGAACCGGTGCGCTCAAAGTTGCAATTGAGCAAACTGACAAGATTCAGCATGTAACATTTACTATAAAAAAGATTAACGGCAAAACTCTCAACACCACTGTTATCGTCCCGGCAGCTGTAGTTACATTTGACGTACTTAGGACCTCCATCAACCCGGGATACTATTTCTCCGGAATTATAATCGACATGGGTGTCACTGTTAAGACTGATGCCATTGATAAGGATACCTTCTCAGCAATAGCCAGGGTAACCGAAGCAAACGGCGATGTACAGGGACCTGCCAATTCATGGGATCCTGAAATGAGTGATCGTGTCCTGGAAGACAATTGGGCCAGATGGAACATATTGGACGCATATGTTGTAGATGCAAATGGCAACAGAACTGACAGCGGTCAGTATATTAAGCTTGACATTGAATGGGGAACCAGAACCGAACCATACGGGACTTCAGCAAACCGCTATGATGTTCCTGCGACTCGTGCTTCCTGGTATAAAGTAGATGGATATCACGCATATGCATCTATTGAGCTCATAATCAATCAGGAAAAAACTATTAAGGGTATCGGAACACTGAAATACGCTCTGAAGGAAATAAGGCATGACCCCTTGTTTAATGCTTTTGACCTCTCAATAGAGGTGCCAGGCGGCGGCAGAGCCCCATTATACAGGCCTGACAACGCTGGCCCGGATAATTTAAGACCATTGATAGTATGGTTCCATGGAACAGGCGAGCGCTATATATCAAAAGAAATTAATGGGGTGACAGTAGATAATCCCGGAGCAAATCTTGTAGGCAACAGAGTTCTTGCTTTTGCTGATCAGGAGTTCCAGTCAGCCATGGGTGGCGCATACGTGCTTGCCCCGCAATCTACTACCTCTGGTTGGGGTTCACATAGATTAGATGATATGGAAGCCTTAATCAGACAAGTTGTAGCTGAAAATTATATTGATCCTGACAGAATAATAGTCGGCGGCCTTTCAATGGGTACCGGTATGGTGACACCACTGATTACTTCTGAAACAGAAAACAGCATCAATTTCGCAGGAGCAATGCTGGTCTCCGGTGGCTGGTTAAGCGAAGACCAAGCAGCAATAATCGCTGCTAAAGGAATACCTGTATATCTTGTGGGTAACGCCTCCGACTTTGCTGCATTTGGTCAAGTCAGCTCTTTCAATAACCTGATAAATGCCGGTGCCATTGCCAAACTTGCACGTTATCCAGAAGGGCCCGTGTTTGACGGTGATTATTACTATGGTGCACATGACTCCTGGAATTATGTTTACAATAACTTAGTCACTGACGAAAACGGAGAAACTATCTTTGAGTGGCTTTCGAAGCTTAGCCGTTAGGTAGTAATGAGTCCAATATGTTCTCATATTGGACTCTCTATCTTTTAAATATCTCTTGCCATTATTTCTTTATATAGCAAAGGTAAATATTTATTTATTGTAATTTTTTACTATCTAAAAATAATCACACTGGCAAATGAATAAACTAAAGCAAAATATAAAATAAACTTAAAGTTATCCACCAATCATAAGAATATCCAATTGACAACAAAACAACCAGGATTCTAATATTAAGTCGACAGACAATACTTCAAATCCCAAGGATAAAATCCATTTCTTATTCCTGATCTTATAATAGACTGTGATAAAGGAGTGCCTGTTAATGAATGTCAGTACTACAAACGAAGCTCTGGCAATATCGCAGAAGGTCTTAAATGCAAAAAAAAGAAAAAGCTTATACCGAAGAATTAAGCTTAACTGGGAATTATATTTAATCATAGCTCTTCCCTTAATATGGTTACTAATATTTTGCTATTATCCCATGTATGGTGTACAGATTGCCTTTAGGAAATTCACCCCATTAAAAGGAATCTTCGGCAGTCCATGGGTTGGTTTGGACAACTTTATAAAATTCTTCAAAAGCTATAATTTTGAAAGAGTAGTTGGAAACACTCTTGCCATCAGCCTGTATGATCTCATAGCAGGATTTCCCTTCCCAATAATTCTTGCAATACTTCTTAATAACTGCCTTAAGCCGAAGTTCAAAAAGTTTGTACAAATTATTACATACATGCCCTACTTTATCTCAACAGTAGTAATGGTTGGCATTTTAATTCAGTTCCTTTCCCCTAAAGTAGGCGTTGTTAACCACTTCATAAGAGCTCTTGGTGGTACTGAAATAGATTTTATGGGCAAGCCTGGGTATTTCAGGCACATATATGTATGGTCCAACATATGGCAAGGCACAGGATGGACCGCCATCATATACTTGTCTGCTCTGTCATCCATAGATCCGGGTCTGCATGAAGCAGCACTGGTAGACGGCGCAAACCGTTTCAAACGCATGTGGCATATTGACTTGCCTGGTATACTGCCTACAATTGCAATCATGCTTACTCTTAGAATGGGCAACATTATGAATGTCGGTTTTGAAAAGGCATTCCTCATGCAAAATGATCTTAACAGAGGCGCTTCCGAAATTATTTCAACCTATGTGTACAGAACCGGTCTTGCCGCTGCTGCTCCCGATTACTCATACTCTGCCGCAATAGGATTGTTTAACTCTATAATTAATCTTGTGCTTATATCAATAGTTAACTATATAAATGCAAGAATTAATGAAACGAGTTTATGGTAACAAGAGCAATGGTTGAAGGGAGAATATAGAAATGACAAACATTCAGGCAATAAAAAGAAAGAGCAAGAACAAACCCAAGCAATCATTTGAGGATAGAGTGTTTTATATCGTAAATGACGGACTTTTGCTGCTGGCAGCTCTGATAGTGTTCTACCCGCTGATGTATGTATTAAGTTCTGCATTCTCATCCCCTACAGCTGTGTCAAAAGGTCTGGTAGTTCTGTTTCCTGTAGACTTTTCCCTGAAAGGTTTTGAGGAAGTTTTCAGCCACAAGGCCATTGTTACCGGCTTTGCCAATACAATTTTTTATACCGTTGTGGGCACAACGGTGAATATTATAATGACTGTTGCTGCGGCTTATCCGCTTTCCCGTAGAAATCTGCCGGGTCGAAGAATTTTATCCTTCCTGTTTACTTTCACAATGCTGTTTAACGGCGGCCTGATTCCTTCATACCTGCTAACATCCAAGCTTGGACTTATAAACACTCGTGCAGTTATGATCATACCGGTAGCCCTGAATGTATTTAACGTAATTATCTGCCGTACTTTCTTTGAAACCACTATACCTGAGGAACTGTATGAAGCATCTCAGATAGACGGCATAAGCCAGATCAGGTATATCGTCCAGGTAGTAATGCCTTTGTCAAAGGCAATAATTGCAGTACTTGTGCTGTACTATGGTCTTGGACACTGGAACTCCTATTTTCAGGCTTTCCTGTACATATCTGATGAATCCAAGTACCCGCTTCAGATTGTTCTTCGTGACATACTCATCCTCAATCAGGTAAATGAAATTATAGCAGACCCGCTGCTGTATCAGGCAAAACAGGGTATGGCACAACTGCTGAAGTACTCTGTCATAGTCGTAGCAAGTGTACCATTCATGATAGCTTATCCCTTTGTCGCCAAATACTTTGTAAAAGGTGTAATGATAGGAGCTGTAAAAGGCTAAACACTGTTTGCCGCCTTTGGAATTAAGATTTGAAACAGGCACATAACCGTGCCTGACAAATAAAAATAAAAGGAGGAAACATTATGAAGAAGCTTTTTGCGCTTATTCTGAGTATTGTCATGATCCTGACACTGATGACTGCATGTTCAAGTGACGATACTTCCACAAAACCCACAGCTACACCAACAACCGCAGCACCTGCACCAAGTAGCGGTGGAGATGAGACCCCTCTGTACACCCCGGGTGAAGACGGACTTATTAAATCTGCTTTCGGCGGTGTTTCTGTCACAAAACCGGGTGAACTGCCCATTGTGAAGGAACCCGTAACCCTCACCATTTTACATGTAAAACATGAAAATGTTGAGGACTATGACAATAACAAGATGACCAAGTTTATGGAAGAGCAGACCGGCGTTAACATTGAATGGGTGCTTGTTCCCTCTCAGGATGCTTCTCAGCGCGTTAACCTGCTGCTTTCCACCCAGGTTGATCTGCCTGACATCTTTATGATTCCTTCCGGTCTGACAAATGAAGTAATTTCTGATATGGCAGATCAGGGTGTATTCCTGCGCCTGGATGACATGATTGAACATCTCGCATACTGGTATGCCGAGAGACGTGAACAGGATCCCCTCATCGAACAGATGATGAAGCTGCCTGACGGTCATGAATACTCCCTGCCCAAGGTAGTATTATCCGAACCAAACTCTATGTCCCGCCGTGCATGGATCAACCAGAAATGGCTGGATAACCTTGGACTTAAAACACCTACTACAACTGATGAACTCATTGAAGTTTTAAGAGCATTCAAGAACGACGACCCCAACGGCAACGGCAAGGCTGATGAAATTGCTTTCATGGGCTCTACCACCGGCTGGGCTGCATATCCTGAAGAATATATATTGAATTCCTTCCTCAAGTACAGCAGAGGTACTCCCTACTACATTGACAAAGGCAAATTCGAAGCTTGCTATGATAAGGATGCTTACCGTGAAGGCCTGAAGTACATGCATCAGCTTTGCGCTATTGAAGGTTTGCTGGATCCGGCTTCCTATACTCAGGAAAACTCTCAGCTGCAGCAGTTATTTGACAATGAAGAAATCGCTCTTGTTGGTCTTGCTACCGGCGGCGGCACATTCATTTGGGCACCAATGGACGGAGAAAGAGTCAGAGAGTATGCTCCTCTTGCTCCTCTGAAGGGACCACAGGGTGTTCAGTACACATACTATGATCCTTTCGGCAGTTACTATCCCAATGAGTTTGTTATCACCAAAGCCTGCAAGAACCCTGAAGTAGCTTTCAGATTCGCTGATTATATGTATTCACGTGAAGTTTCCATGAGAAACCGCCTTGGTGAACCCGGTGTTGACTACCTCATCCCCGAAGAAGGCGCAATGGGTATTGACGGCAAACCTGCTACCTATATCCCTGTACTGCCGTGGGGCAAGATCAACTCCTCTCACTGGAACGAAATTGGACCAACCTACAACGATTTCGACAACAACGGTGTTAAGGGCGACGATCCTTATGAACTGCAGCAATACTTGTGGAACGCTACAGAGAAGTACTATGCTCCTTACAAGCCTCCGATTGAAATGTGTTACAACAATAAGATGTTCTTCACAGCTGAAGATGCAAGGAGACTCTCTGAGATTAACACAGACCTGCAGTCTTATGTCCGCAACTCTCTGGCTGAGTTTGTAACCGGCGTAAGAGACCCATTTGATGATGCGCAGTGGCAGGCTTATCTCGATGAGCTGAAAGCGTTGAACTATGAAGAATATATCTCCATAGTACAGGCTCGGCTGGATGCTGAAGGCAATAACTAATTAAATCACTATGAGAAAAGAGCCCTCTATTAGGAGTGTTCACAAAGGGACTTACGAAGAAAATTGTGGACAGTTTCAAGCAGGGCAATAAGAATCAGCCATACTCAAGCGTACTTGCTTGGTATGGCTGGTTCTTTCTATATAATACTTCATGTTAGTCGGAAATCTTGGTGAGCTTATATGTTAAATCAACGGGATCATCGTATCTCCTATATAGGTCAGCTTTTCATAGGTTTCCGCCGAATTAAATGAAGCAAGTCCAACCACTGCCGAGCCATTCCAGATGAGCGAAGGCGGGACCTTGTGCCTGATACATGAGACCGGAATTGATAGTGATGACCACTATGAACAGGTACAAAAAAGCAAGAGGGCCGGCTTTACCGGCAGAAATCCCCCCTTGCCCGGAAACCTGTTATTCTAATGCTTCCTCTTTGGGAAGCCTGAGTGCGAAGACTCTGGCAGAGACGTTATAATAGTCCGAAATAGCGTATAGTATTCTGCCTTCAAATAGGAAGGCCAATTTTTTCAAATCATGCCTGATTTGCTATGTTATCTATACGGCAAGCTATGTTCCCGCTCTCCCTGCATTCCTTCGGTGTCATTTTATAGCAGCGCTTAAAAGCCTTGTAGAATGTATTTATATTATTGTAGCCTATTAGATTTACAACCTCTGCTATGGCAAGGTCTGTTTTAGTAAGCAGTTCAACTGCCTTTGTCATTCGCTTTTGTTCAATGTAATGCTGGATGTTGATACCGTTATTCTGCTTAAAGAAACCGGAAATGTAGCTCTCTGAAAGACGCATGGACAGGGCTATTGAAGTCAGACTCAAGTTTGGATCACTGTAGTTTTCATCTATATATTTCTTTATTTTAGCAACCAGGCGCTGATTATTGCTGTTGTTTCGGGTATTTACAAATGAAGAAAGCTTACTTATGGCTAACGATATGCAGTTTATGATAGAGTCTATACTCTCAGCTCTTTTCATTACTCTCAAAACTTGCTCTATTTCATTCTCAAGCTGATTGTCCAGGCTGGCAAACTTTGACACCGACAGCAGTATAGTTTCCGATATCATGGATATAAACCTGGCCCGCTGGCCTTTAGAAGCCTGCAGCACTTCCCTGTTTCTGTCCACAAGCTTTCTTATGGTTTGAACAGCCGCTTCCGAATTGCCATTGCATATTAGTGAGTAAATTCGCTGGGCATCTTCAAAGTTGTATGTCAACTGGTTTTTGTTTTTGTCTATATTGCTGTACCATAATATAACATCGCTGTCCAGCACATTCATATTATGCAATGCCAGTTCTGCATTTCTGTATGAAACGAAAATCTGATCATAAGTCAGTACTGTATCCCCAATACCCCATCTTACTGAGACAAGCGGATCAAAATTGATATTGCTCATAAGGAATTCTATGGCATTTTCAATTTCTTTCCGGTCCGAATATGAGTTCCTGCAAATGATAACAGTAAATCTGTCATAGGCAGTCTTACAAAAGTAGTAACCACCCTCACGCATGCTGGAAAATGTCTCTGAAGCAGCGAACATAGCCACATTAATTGATTTGCTGTCATAAGAAATCAGCCGTGCTATGGCAACTGTATAGTACTTAAAGTTCAGTATTGAATCCTCTTCTATCGTTCTTAGCTCATCCTCAGATATTACTTCACCTTTCAGGAGCCTGTTATAAAAAGCTTCCCGGGAAGTTTTCTGGTATTCGGCAAATCTCGTCCTGAGCTGCATATAGTCATTTGACATGTCAGATACCCGACGCAGTACATAGTACAGGTAATTGTTATATGAGAAAATTCCCCTGTTTTCTGATATATTCTCTGCTAATCGGTTATGCTTGCCCCACCTGTTAACCAGGTTAAGCAATGACTCTACCGGATCAGACATTTTTTTGGAAAACAGCATGGCCAGGATAAGTGATGAAACAAGTACCAGAGAATATAAACCAAGTATGCTTGTCCGTGTTCTTCTGCTGTTCGTATATATATCATCCCTGGAAACAAAGTAGCTGACTTTCCAGTTCAGCAGGTACAGCTTTTTTGAAGACCATTCATACCCGTCTAATGTAGTATATGGACTTTCTCCGGTTGATTCTGCCAAATTTATTAGTTCCTTTGCCGAATCACTGCTTGAATACAATATGTTGCCTTCGCTGTCTGTAATAACCAATGCTGAGTCATTGTATAATTCGTTTACACCGAGGCTTTTTATCAGCTCGCCCACCTTAATGCCTGTTATTATGGTAACGCCTTTCAGCGGATCCAATATAGGCAAACGGTAATAGAGATTAACATAACCATCGTTTGAGTCACCTTTGACATAGAACACGCTGCTCTTATGTTTCATCACTTCATTCCGCCATTGCTTATATGAAACCTTCTCTTCAGGAAACTTCAGCTTGTAAAATACTTCAGGGCGGCTGTCCAGCATATCTGAAGCGATAAAAAGCTGATTATAATGAAAATATAATGTTATTCTGTCTAAAAACTGGCTGGTAGATGTATATTTTGACAACTTCTCCGATACCCCCAGGAACCTCATAAACTCCTTGGGCTTAAAGTTTGCATCCAGTTTACGCAGGCGCGATACATCCGTATCTATATAAAATGAAGACTGTAAAGTGATAACATCACGCAGGTTGGTATCCATCACCTCTACAACTCTGTTTACTGTTTGTTCAAGCTCCATTCTGGCTTTTTCCCGTTCAGTTTTGATGAGTTTTGAGTATGAGAAGCTCCCAATCACCAAAAACAAGACTGTAATAATAATCAGATAAGTAATGAAGTATGTAAATATTACCCTGGATTTTGAAATATTTTTTCCTGCACTTAGATTAAGCACATTTACCGCCTCCCGCTCAAGTTACATATAGAACCACAGGCAATGCTTATAGCTGAAAGTGCCTTCCAAACTCAAGGGCGCAGTTATGCTGTTTTTATCTGTTTTCTTTTTTCAGCCTGATAACATTCCAGGAAGCAGGCTCCAGTATGGCACTGAACATTCCGTTATCCACAGCCGGCAAGGCAGTTGACACAGGCTTTACATTGTCCGGTTCCCTGACCGTATTGACTGCTTTAAGATCCGGGCCGGCTAATGTGATACTCTCAAATGGCTTATAGCCTTCAAATCCCTTGAGAGTACAGCTTAAATTAAGTGCAGTGTCAAGGCTGCGGTTCAGTGCAAATATTGTAAGCTCTTCTTTTTCCTCATTCCAGACAGCTGCAGTCTGCATATACGGAACATCAGTGAAGTCCTTTGAATCGTATTTTGGTGATTCTTCAATTGTATGCAGCGATATGCCCCGTCCATATACAGATGCATGCAGGTATGGATAATAAATGGTTTGACGGCAGATCCCGCCTCCGGTTTCAGTAAATATAGGAGCAATAACATTTACAAGCTGAGCAAGGCAGGCCATCTTAACCCTGTCAGCATGCTGCAGGAATGTAATCAGGATAGAACCGACCACCAATGCATCTTCAAGAGTGTAGATGTCTTCAAGGAGTGGCGGAGCAATGCTCCAGGGCTCATTAGCCATTTTTTCATTGTCGGATTTCGTGGAGTGGAACCAGACATTCCATTCATCAAAGCTTATATAGATATCCTTCTTGCCGCGCTTCTTTGCTTTAACATAGTTGCAGACACTTGATACCGTTTCGATAAACTGGTTCAGCTTCAATGTGCTGGCCAGGAAGTTAGGTGTATCATCATCATTATTATTGAAATACTGATGCAGCGAGATATAATCTGCTACATCATAGGTATGCTCAAGGGTTTCACGTTCCCATGCAGGGAATGTGGGCATTCCCGGTGATGAGCTGCCGCATGATACAAGCTCCAGGGTTGGATCAAACATCTTCATTGCCTTGCCGGTTTCAGCTGCTAAGCGCCCATATTCCTGTGCAGTCTTATGGCCGATTTGCCACGGACCGTCCATCTCATTGCCAAGGCACCATACCTTGATATTGTGTGGCTCTTTCACACCGTGGGAAATGCGAAGATCGCTGAGATAGCTGCCCCCCGGGTGATTGCAGTATTCAAGCAAATCCAAAGCCTCCTGGATGCCGCGTGTTCCAAGATTTACTGCCATCATTGGCCTGGTATTTGCCTTTTTGCACCAGCTTACAAACTCATTTGTCCCGAAAATATTTGGCTCCAAGGTGCGCCAGGCCAGATCCAGGCGTTTGCGGCGCTGTTCAACCGGGCCGACACCGTCCTCCCAGCGATACCCGGAAACAAAATTCCCCCCTGGATAGCGTACAATAGAAACGCGCAATTCTTTTACTAGTTCAATTACATCACCACGGAAGCCTTCTTCATCCGCGGTTGGATGGCCGGGCTCGTACAATCCGCCATAAACAGCACGTCCCAGGTGCTCTATAAACGAGCCGTAAATTCTCTCATCCACCTTACTGATTTTGGAATCAACATCAAGAACAAGAGATGCGTTTTCAATTTTCTTGGACATTTTCAATACACTCCTTTTTCTAATGTATTGTTGACTTCGTTAATGCTTGCATGACTAGTAGTGAATATGATACAACTCCTTGTTCATCATTGACAGGTCCTCATATTCCGAATTCTGCTTCATGATTACCTGTCGTCATTACCTTTTCTTATACGGATAACATTCCAGGAAAGCTTTTTGGCAACTGCGGTTATCTTGCCATTGTCCATCCTGGTATTCATGTTCGGCACGGGCTTAATTAAGTCCGGATGCTCAAAGCTGTTCTCCTTATCAAGGTCATCCGTATACATCTCAATGTGCTCAGCAAGATCATACCCCTCAAACCCACGAACATCCAGCGTAACTTCAATATTATCTTCAACAGCCCTGTTAATAAGAAATATGCTGACCTCGCCTGTCTCCTCATGGTGTACTGCAGCAACCTCAATTGCCTGCACGTTCTCATAAGCATGGCATTGACAAGAAGCTGAAAGAGCATATTGCTCAGTGTCAAACGTGGGACCGTCTACGACAGGCAGAATAGAAATGCCGCCCGGTGCCAGCCTGTTTATCTGATAATATGGATAATAGGCTGCATTCTTCCATACATGATTACCATCAAAGGCTATGACATTTCTGATACCGCCGGTCATGCACGCAATCTTGACACGATCAGCATACCGCATGAAAGTCATAAGCACTGATGACATGGCAAGAGCATACAGCATCTGGCTTGATTTGAATTTTCGCTCCACAAAGTTTTCAGGGTCAATCTTTCTGTATACATTATCCTTCGGAGCGGACTGCCTGTATTGCTTGAATATATCATGCCAGCCCCTGCGTCCGTATATTAATTCACCCTGTTTGCCAAACATGGCACCGTATTCATCAAAGGATATGTACATTTTCTTTGGAGTACGCAGCTTGGTCTGCAAATAATCACAGACGGAAATGGTTCCCTTGATATACTCTTCTATTACTGAAGACATATTAAGGAAATTAGGAATATCCCCCTCAGGTGCAGTATGATAATGATGAATTGATACATAGTCGACTGCTTCATAGCATTGTTCAAGAGCAGCCATTTCCCATTCCGGGTAATGCCTGTTGTGATCTGAAGTGCCTGCAAATACGGTCTCTGCATTACTGTCAATCCATTTCACTATTTTGGAAATTTCATGGGTGCGAATGCCAAAGCCAACAGGATCTTTTTCCCATGATCCTATTTGCCAGTGACCGTCCATTTCATTTCCAAGATACCATGTCTTAATAGGATAAGGATCAGGATGCCCATACTGCCTGCGCAGATCAGACCAATAGGTGCCCCCGGGGTAGCGGGAATACTCAACTATATGAGCAGCACTGTTGATGTCTCCCGTACCAAGGTTTATGGTATACATCGGTTCGGTATTGACACGTTTGGTCCATTCCAGGTATTCATCATGCCCTATTATATTTGGTTCAATCTGGAACCAGGCCATATCCAGCTGCACCTTTCGGTTTTCCAGCGGTCCGATGGAGTTCTTCCAGTCCCACCCGGATACCCAGTTTCCTCCGGGCAATCGCAAGGCTGGCAGGTTGAACTCTCTGACTGCGCTTATTACATCCTGTCTGAATCCCATATCATCCGCCGTAGGATGTTTAGGGTTATAAATGCCCCCATAGACCCAACTACCTATAGGTTCAAGAAATGCACCAAAGAGACGCTTTTCAACTCTACCGATTTTGTAGTCCGGATGGAGGGTTACCTTAGCCTTCTTGTTCATGGAAACTATCTCCTTATTATAAGATCAATAGCCAGGATTATACCTTCACTGTTAAAACTCTGCAGGTTTATCCTGCTGTAGGGTAAACATCATCACAGGTATACAGACCTTTAATAAAGGAGTTTCAGAGCTCGGCATATTCAAAATAGTCAAAGTCAGCCCAGACACTCCTGGTATGCAGGTCTGATGCAAACATGCCGACAAAGCTGCCTGTAAACATCTGCTTGTCATACTCATCAGCCAGCAAGGTCATATCAAAAGGCAAACCTATCTGCTTGTAATCTTCACCGTTAAGGCTGCAGCTCAGCATCAGCGAGGGACCGTCAATATCCGCCCTCAGCCAGACAGGTGCCCCCTGCGGAACCTTAATCGGCATGCACAGCCGTCTCAGGCTGTTTTCTGAATAGAGATAAGCTTCAATACACTCGCCTAATTCCTCATTATAGGTCTTATACAATGCATAATGATTATAGCAGTTGTAGTAGACTGTAAGGCCGGCCATATGATGATAGCGGCTTGGTGAGAATTCCATCTTTGTAACAACTTTTCCTTTAAAAGAAGTAACCCTTCGCGCTACAAGGCTGACATTATAGCGGCTGGTCAATGACTCCCTGCCACGCAGGCGCAGGTATCCGTCACGTGATTTAAGATCCGCCCAGTCCGGAGTAATAGGGTCACGCGGCGAGCAGAAATGGGGACTTATTTTTCCTCCGTCAAAATCACTGACAGGATCTTCAGCAGGGAAAACATGCTCAGGCAGATTTGGTGCCGGAAACGCTCCTTTTGCAATATTGGTTCCGTCTGCCATCCTCAGCCAGCCGTCCTCAGTCCATGTCATCTTCTGCAATGCTGTTTCCCGGCCGAGATAGCATCTGCGCTGCGGGAGTATGGGTCTGCCGCACAGATGAGCCATATAAAACTCACCGTTCTGAGTCTCCACTAAAGATCCATGGCCGGCTTTCTGCACCCCTGCTTCAGGATTGCACAGTTCAGGCATCATATAGGGCGTTGTTTCATTGGCAGAAAACTCCCATGCAGCACTGGTGATTATTGGATTTTGAGGATCCGGTTCATAAGGACCTGTAATTGACTTTGATCTTGAAACGGCAACGCAATGTCCGTACCCGGTACCGCCTTCAGCGGTGATCAGGTAGTACATACCGTTGTGCTTATGTATATGTGCACCCTCAACATAACCCCGCCTGGTTGCTCCGCGGCTGATAATTGTGGGCTGACCCTTAAGGGTAAATGTCTCAGAGTCTATTTCCTGGATTATTATTGAGCGATTTGACATTTTGTCCGGGCGGAAATCCCTATCCTTGTTGATCAGCCACTTCTTTCCGTCATCATCATGAAAGAGGGAAGGATCAAATCCGCTTGAGTTCAGGTAAACAGGTTTGCTCCATTCGCCCTTCTCAATATCTTCGGTCCAGATCAGATAATTGTCTACATCAAAGAACCAGGGATTCTGACAATGCACATTGGAATAGATCAGATAGAAGCGTTTTTCCTTTTCATTATAACTAAGAGCCGGAGCCCATACACCCTTGGAAGGTTCCTCGCCTGTAAGGTCTAAGTATTCCTTTGACCTTAAGGCATGTCCAACCAGTTCCCAGTGTACAAGGTCCCGCGAATGATATATTGGTATTCCAGGGAACCATTCAAAGGATGAAACAGCTATGTAATAATCATCTCCAGCCCGTACAATAGACGGATCCGGATTGAACCCACGAAGTATGGGGTTTTGGATGATTTTCATAAAGTCACACCCCCTATTAAGATATATATATAATTTTACCATAAATTAGAATAAATTTCTAATACAATTTGTATAATATTCCAATTATTCTCAGAAACATTACTCCTATGTATATAATACGGAATTATGCTGACAGGTTAATTTGCACATTTTTTGAGGCATTTTGCAGCTTACCTGCTTTATACAGCAGCTTAGCAGCTGCCTTGTTGAATTCATTCCTGTATCAATGTATACTTGAGCCATAGGGTAAATCCGGTTGCAAAGGTGTGAGTTCATGAAAATAACCATCCAGCAGATTCCGGTTGAGGAAAATGAAATTATTCTAAAATACAGCAAGCTTGATTCAGAAATGCTTCAAATTCTTGCATTTTTAAAGGAATCTACGGCAAAGATTGCTGCAAAAAAGGGCGAGGAGATCTTTTTATTAACCCCGGATGAAGTTTACTTTGTTGACTATGTGGATAATAAGACTTTTATTTATACGAAGGATGATGTGCTGGAGTCAAGTGAATCATTAGCCCGCCTTGAAAGCCGGTACGAAAACTTTGGAATTGTTAGGATTGGAAAGTCCCAACTGGTTAATCTTCATCATGTTAAGAAGCTAAAAAGCATTCTTTACAGCCGGATTGAAATAACACTGGAAAGCGGCGACATTCTTATAGTATCCAGGCACTATGCTCAGGCCTTCAAGAACTATCTTGACATTAAATGAAGGATGGAGGTATATGATATGAGAAAGATAAAATGGTCTGAAATTTACTTACTTATGTATGAGCTAAAATCTACTGTAGGCATATATTTTATGGCTTTTGTTTTCTTCTATTTATTCTATGGAGTATTTGACAACACCATATCCCAAACATTGGATTTTTGGACTGTCATTCAGATGTTTTCAGCCTGTATGCTGATTGGCTTTGGACAGGGCTTGTTTCAGCTGAGAAAGTATTTTACAATACCCAGGATACTTCTATGGGGACTCATGTCCATGATTGTCACTATCGGGTTTTCGGAATTTTTTAACTGGTTTGATTCCTACCCAGTTTGGTATCGCATTGTTTTTTACAGTATCATTCTCATTTCCTTTGTGCTTATGCTGCTGACCTTGTACTGGCAGCTGCAAAAGGAAACAAAAAACTTAAATGAAGCATTGAGGAAGTATAAAGAAAGCAGAAAGGTTGGTGATATTTAGTGGAAGCAATTCGGATACAAAATCTTAAGAAATACTATGGGAAGCATCTGGGCATAGAGGATGTAACCTTCTCGGTTAATGAAGGTGAAATATTCGGTTTTGTAGGTCCTAATGGAGCCGGCAAGTCTACTACAATTAGGATACTCCTCAATTTTATATTTCCGGATGCCGGAAAAGCATCCGTCCTGGGTAAAGATGCGGTAAAGGACAGCACTGCCATTAAGAGTTTTACCGGCTATGTTCCCAGCGATGTCAGGTTTTACGGTGATATGACAGCAGGAGAGCATTTGGCAGTATGCAGCCGTTTTTATAAAAAAAGCAATGATGAAGAAACAGAACGCCTGTGCCAATTGTTCGGGCTGGACCGGACGAAGAAATTCAGTGAGTTGTCCATGGGCAACAAGAAAAAATTAGCTGTTATATGCGCTCTGTCTATTAAGCCTAAGGTGCTGATTTTGGATGAACCAACAAACGGACTGGACCCCATGGTACAAAGGCAGTTGTTTTCTGAGCTGAAAAGCCAGGCGGCCAGCGGAACAACCATTCTGCTGTCCAGCCATAACCTGGGAGAAGTGCAGGAATACTGCAACCGTGTTGCCTTTATTAAGAAAGGCACAATCCTGTCAGTAACTGATTTAAGTGAGAAGCTGCGTCAAAGCAAAATAATTACCATATGGGGCGGAGAAGACGAACACTTTCCTGAGCAGTTCCAGCTGCTTGAGCAAAGTGATAATAAACGTATTTTCCGGTATGAGGGTGACAGCAAACAGCTGCTTACCATAATGCAATCCTTTGATTGTAATGATTTTACAATCGAGAACGAAAGCCTCCAGGAAAGGTTTCTGGAACTCTATGAAAGGGAGGAAAAGCTATGAATGTTTTTCTGTTGGAACTGAGAAATACATGGAAAAGCGTGTTTAAATGGACAGTTATCCTTGGAATAATATCCTTTCTCATGCTTGCATTTTTTCCTTCCATGCAGACTGAATCCATGAAAGAACTGGCAGGCGCTAAACTGGAGGGAGTAAGCCCGGAGCTTTTAGCCGCCCTTGGATTATCTAAGATGATGGATTTTACGATTATCACCAACTACTATGGCTATGTACTTCAATACATGACACTGGCTGTCATGGTTTTTGCTGCACAGCTTTCTGTAAGCAGCCTGGTGAAGGAAGAAACAGACGGTACAATTGAATTTCTGTACAGCAAACCCATATCCCGGTCTGCCATATTTGTTCAAAAGCTCATAACCAACCTTGTTTCCTTTATATCCATGCTTCTTGTACTGGCAGTCATAGCAATAGTCGGATATGTTTCATTCAGTGAATATACTCTGGGAGAGAGCATCAAGGAAGTTAGCATTCTTTACGGTGCAATCCTTTATATCGGCATTATATTTATGTCAGTAGGCACTCTGCTTTCTTCCATAATGAAAACCAGCAAAGGACCATCGGGCGTTGCCATCGGCATTGTATTCTTCACATTTGTTATAGGTATTACCGGTATATTAAACAACAATTTGAGTTTCCTTTCTAATCTCTCCCCTATGGACTGGATAAAAACGAATAAATTAATGACCGAAGGAATACTTACAAAGGAATGGATAATCGGCATAGTTACAATAATTGTAAGCACCATTGCGGCCCATGAGATATACAAACGAAAGGATCTGCTGGCATAAGGCAGCCCAGGTTTTATATATAATCGAAAGGATCTGAATGGCATGAACCTGCCCACGCTTCGGCACATACCGGAAACGGGGCACCATTTGCAGATCCTTTCTGTTAATTTTATTTATGACTAAGACTTAAATACTTGCAAAGACAGAAAACTTCCTTATGACAGGCGGTGCAACTGCCTTCGATATTCTCAATCTAACCTTAGAGCATAAAACAGGTTCGAACCTGTCTATCTTTTTATGGCCGATTGCACTGCCCCTGACAATTTCTGTCCATTGGTTATTCTCCATTGCCTCCAAAATATACTCCCGAACCCTCTCTCCTTCTGCAATCTCCTCCATCAGTACAATATGATCTATATATTCGCGGGACCGGAATGATATTTCCAGCTCATTTCCTGATCCTGAAGTTTCATATAAAGGATTGGAGAAAGTGTCCCTGATCCATTTTGCAAATTCTCTGACCCTTGCTGCATCAGCATCGGGTATCAATCCCCGGTCATCGGGAGCAACATTAAGCAATAGGTTGGCTCCATGCCCAACCGAACGGTAATAGATGTCCTTAAGATCCTCTAATGACAGCAGGCTTCCTTCATCATCAGGATGCCAGAACCACTTGTTCTTTCTGATGGGTACATCACATTCAGCAGGTACCCAGTCAGGTGTATCAGGGAGCCATGTAAGCATATCATTGGTAAACATGCTGACCCGGGCTTCCTTAGCTGTATTCCAGCATGGATAAGGTGCCACCCCATCCTCATTCCCCACCCATCTTATGGTAGGAGCGCCCTGGTTAAATATCATGGCATCCGGCTGATACTTTCTTACCAGTCCAATAATCCTGGCCCAGTCATATTCCCTGCCTTCAGAACCTGCACCGTCAAACCATACCTCAACTAAAGGCCCGTAATTAGTTAAAAGCTCAGTCAACTGTTCCGTATAAAAGTTGTCATATGCTTCCTTATCCGGATAACAGGGTTCATGACGGTCCCATGGAGAAAGGTATACCCCAAAACCTATACCTTCTCTGCGGCAGGCTTCAGCACATTCCAATACTACGTCTCCCTTGCCGTCTTTCCACGGACTGGATGCCACGGAATAATCGGTGGTTTTGGTAGGCCAAAGGCAGAAACCGTCATGGTGCTTTGCAGTCAGGATAAAATATTTAAATCCTCCTTCCTTTGCCAACCTTACCCATTGCCCGGCATCCAGTGAAGAAGGATTGAACTTCTCCGGCGAGTCGCTGCCGTCACCCCATTCCTGATCGCAAAATGTATTCATACCGAAGTGGCAGAACATACCCATCTCCATATCCTGCCACCTGTATTGTGCAGTTGTCGGTTTTGGCAAGTCGTGTCTGCTCATTACTTAACCTCCATGGAATATGAATCCAAACGTTCTTTTATAACCGGAGTATGGGTTAAAATGAAATCCTTTAATCCATACTTGCTGGTACCTATCTCCGCTGTAGTCATTGCACCGTCTCTGTCAGGCGAGAGAATTGAAGACCATCTTGATTGCTCATATGCTGCTATTGAATATTGTTTGCTCAGCTCTTCCAGGCTCTCAGCCAAATATGCTCTGACAACGGCAATTCCTGCATTGCAGATGCTCTCCAGTTTGTCGAGCCAGGGTTTTAAATCCTCCACAATGCCGGGCTCTGGGCTGTTTGCACGTACATCAGCAACAGCATCCAGTATTTTTTGAAACTCCTTAATCAGATTATCACCGATTGCCTGCAGATCCAACCCGTAATTTAAAGCTTGTTCAAATAAGCTGCGTACCTGCTTCCAGCATGCCGACTCAAAATCATCCTGCGCTGCTAATTGGCTGGTTTCATAACCCACAACTGAATGAACTGCTATTTCTCTCATGCTGTCTGCAATCTCAGGCCATAAATACTTAAAGGAAGCATACCAGTCCTTATGCTGGTTGTATCCGTTCTGATTCCAGCAATAACTTGCTGCACTGAACAACGAAATCTTTGATGCAAAGCCTTGCTGCATCGGATTGGAAATAATACCGGTCATATTGGTTACGCCCGGCATCAGACCTGGGGACGGTCCCAAAAAAACATACTTATAAGCATAATCATTGACAGGGTAGTTCCACCATATTAAAGGCAAACGTCCAAAGTATTTGCTGCTTGCAAATATGCTGTTATGTTCAGCATCTATATTTGACATAACCGTCTTTCCGGTGAAAAAAACCTCCACCCTTGGATCAAGGGGTTCATGTATGACACTTCCGTTGACACCGCATCTTACAGAACTCATATACCTTTCGCCGTTATAATTCATATCATCCAAGTAATAGTATGAAGGGCAGAATATCAAGGTGTTCACATCACCCTTGCTGTCACACCACTTTGCAATTCTGTTGATGAACGGCACAAGATATATGATGCCATAGCGAGCCAGGGGGAAGTTGATATCATCAGAAAGAATGCCGAAACGCCGCACACCCAGGCTGTACATTTGCTCAAACTTTGATATAAAGCTTTGATATGTTTCCTCAGCGCTGTACTTATCTATTTCGCGCTGCCCCTCCGGTATATATTCTCCCCTGTGGTTCTGATCATTGAACTGTTCCCACTGGCTTTCAGCCCATACGGGCAGTGTTTTATTGATTTCATCGTCTTCATCCGAAAAATCCATATCGGTGCCTACATGGAGCGTATAGACAAACTCTATGTTGTTCTCCCTTGCTGTGTCTACAAGCTTCTTCATTTTGGCGGCTTCCGCTTCCGGGTAAGGTTCGCGCCATTTAGGCCCAAAGTGGTATGGATCATCCTTTGGTGCATAGATGAACAGATTCATTTTAAAACGTCCTGCCATCTCAATAAGGCTCTTTCTGGCTTCAAATGACCAGGGCCTGCCATAATAGCCTTCAACGATGCCTCTGTTCTTCATAGCAGGATAGTCGTTTATCAGGACATTTAATATGGTTTTCCCGCTCTGGAGCAGCATTTCGTTCAGAGTAATGATGCCGTAGTATAAGGCATCACAATTGCTGCCCATGATAAAAAGCGTATTGCCTCTAATTCCCAGCACATAGCCATCGTGCCTGCTTAATGCTGATACGTTATTGAAGGCTGCAGCATTGAATGCATTTATAATATTGTCATCATCACCGGCAATGCCTAAGACCAGGCTTTTGCCTGGCCCTGCATTATCTGCCTGCGTGTAATTGATGCCGTGATCATTTAAAATCTTCTTAATGCGATTTCGAATAACATCATTTGCACCAGGCGTGATAACCAGTTTTAAATTATCAAGAATGAAGTTGCCCGCCTCATATTCAATGCTTTGAGGTCTGGGATAGATATCATAAACCATAATAAGATTTCCTCCAAAGATGTCTGAACTACAAAATGTCTTTGATATTGTTAAACTTATTGCTAATTAAAAGAGCTAAAACTTAATATTGTTTCAGTTAGGCGGCACTGTCAA
This sequence comes from Clostridiales bacterium, assembly GCA_012842605.1. Lineage (GTDB taxonomy): Bacteria > Bacillota > Clostridia > Caldicoprobacterales > DTU083 > DUSN01. The sequence goes on along the minus strand of DUSN01000101.1, from coordinate 80,474 downwards.
TACACTATTACTCATTAATCAATTCTGCTCCCCGTTTCAATGCTTTCTCATTGAGAGGAATTAAATCCTGCTTGGACGAACCCAGCACCTTTTTCAATGCCTCTATGACTGATTCGGGAGTAACGCTGCTGCCCGCCCTGGCAAGATAAGCTCCCAGCATAACCGAATTGGCCACTTTGCTGTTTCCCAGCCGGTCTGCCTCCTCGTTGGCAGGAATATAGTAAACCTGAATATCATCCCGGACTGACTTCCGGTCCACCAGTGAGCTGTTTATGAACAACAGGCCTCCTGGCACCACTGTATCTTCAAATTTATCCAGCGAAGGCTTATTTAAAGCAATCACCGCTGTTGCCTGGGTAACAATGGGAGAGCCCACCATATCATCCGAAATGATAACGCAGCAATTGGCTGTACCGCCCCTCATCTCCGGTCCATAGGACGGAAGCCATGAAACATTCTTTCCTTCCAGCATTCCGGCATATGCGAGAAGCTGTCCCATGGACATGACGCCCTGCCCGCCGAAGCCGGCCATAATAATCTGCTCTGTCATATCACTCCGCCTCCTTTTTTACGCCAAGAGGATAATAGGGGATCATTCTATCCTTTACCCATTCAAGGCTTTCAACCGGAGTCATTCCCCAGTTAGTCGGGCAGGTGGACAATACCTCCACCATAGTGAATCCCTTGCCTGCTATCTGATATTCAAATGCCTTTCTAATAGCCTTTTTCGCTTGATTAATATGCTTGATATCATGAACCGATACACGTTCGATATAAGCAACACCGGCCAATGTGGCAAGCATTTCGCTCATACGGATTGGATAGCCTTCGGTCTCGGCTTGCCTTCCATAGGGGGATGTAACTGTAACCTGACCCAGCAGCGTTGTAGGTGCCATTTGCCCGCCGGTCATACCATAAATGGCATTGTTGATGAAGATTGTGGTTATCTTCTCGCCACGGTTGGCTGCATGGACAATTTCAGCCGCGCCAATGGATGCAAGGTCGCCGTCGCCCTGATAGGTGAATACTACCTTGTCGGGATGAACCCTCTTAATTCCGGTAGCAACGGCAGGTGCTCTCCCGTGGGCTGCTTCCTGCATGTCGCAGTTGAAATAGTCATAGGCAAATACCGCACATCCAACAGGGGCAACCCCTATGGTGTCCTGCCTTATATTAAGCTCGTCCATTACTTCGGCAATCAGGCGGTGCACAATGCCGTGCGTGCATCCGGGACAGTAATGAAACGGATTGTCAGTCAATGATTCAGGCTTTTTAAAAACTATAGCCATTACCGGTTCCCCCCTCTGATCTTTTTAATTTCATCCAGTATATCAAACGGGTTGGGAACCATGCCGCCGGTTCTCCCGTAAAAATACGACGGTTTTCTGCCGCCCACAGACAGGGTTACATCCTCCACCATCTGACCCATGCTCATTTCAACTGTCAGGAATGCCTTAACATGATCTCTTTCAACCCAGCTGCTGAAAGTATCTGCCGGGAAAGGCCACAGGGTAATGGGTCTAATCAGGCCTACCTTGATTCCTTCTTTGGCAGCCAGTTCAATAACGCTTCTTACTATGCGGGCAGTGGTTCCGTATGCTGATACTATGATTTCCGCATCTTCACAGTTATAGCATTCCACTTTCGTTTCATTGGCTTTGATAGCTTCATATTTTTTATAGATCCGCTGTACATGCTCTTCCAGTACCTGGGGATCAATGAACAGCGAGTTGATAACCGCACGGGGCCGGTCACCCTTCCAGCCGGTGGTAGCCCAGTCCTTTGGCGGCAGCTGCCTGGGCTTTCTTTCTTTGAATTCCACAGGCTCCATCATCTGCCCCAGCATACCGTCACCCAAAATCATAACCGGGTTTCTGTATTGATCGGCTATATCAAAGCCCTCCTGCACCAGATCTACCATTTCCTGTATTGTGGAAGGAGCCAGAACTATCAGGTGATAATCTCCATGGCCTCCTCCCTTGACAGCCTGGAAATAGTCGGACTGTGCGGGCTGAATGCCTCCCAGGCCTGGACCTCCTCTTACTATATTTACAATAAGGCAGGGCAGCTCAGCACCTGCTATATATGAAATACCCTCCTGCTTCAGGCTTATACCCGGGCTGGAGGATGATGTCATGACTCGTGCTCCTGCGCCGGCTGCACCATATACCATGTTTATAGCAGCTACTTCACTTTCTGCCTGTAAAAAACACCCGCCTACCATGGGCAGCCGTTTTGCCATGTAGGCCGGGATTTCATTCTGCGGTGTAATCGGGTATCCGAAGAAATACCGGCAGCCTGCCTGTATAGCAGCCTCTGCTATAGCTTCGTTCCCCTTCATCAATACCTTGGACATAACCAACCCCCTCAAATTATGTTACTTTTCCACTTCGATAACCACATCCGGGCACATCCTTGCACAGAATGCGCAGCCGATGCATTTATCCATTTCAATTACTGTTGCAGGATGGTATCCCTTTTTATTTATCCGGTCTGCGGCTATCACAACGATGCCTTTGGGGCATACATGAACACAAAGCTCACAGCCCTTGCAACGATCCTCGTCAAAAGTTACTTTTGCCAAACTCCAAACCTCCCTCTCCCGTAAGACATATACGCTGCATTCATTGCCCTTGAAATCATGTCCCTGTGCTTAATGTTTCTGCTGCCAAGTCCCTGCGCTCACTAGTTCTGCGCCCTGAAAGGTTTTCCCTGCGGCAGCTGCTGCCATGGAGGTTTCATATAGATTTCTATGGGGAACAATTTACAGCCGATATTCTCCGGCAGCCGGTCCAGCAATTCACTGACTCCGGCCGTCCACTCTATTGGTATGTTTACAGACTTTGATACCTGCTCTATTATTGCTTGTCCTTCAATTATATCATGAATTTCGGTTTCATACGACAGGTTGGTATTGTTAATCAGGTGTGTTACCTTAAGCCTTGACTTTTGCTCCACTTCCTGCATCATAGAAATGATATCCTCCGCCGTGGAAGACAGCGGCCGTCTTATGTTTATAACATAGTACATCCTGTAGTGTTCCTGCCTGAAGTATGGAAAATACTGCCCAAGTGCCCTGGCCCCGGTTTCATCACCGCCCACGTCAAAAATCACCTTCGAGGATTTATCTGCAAATACCGAATAAATCTCAGCAGGCAATGACGGTATATCAACCGTAGTAACGGCAAAATTGGGGGAAATAACCTTAATGCCGCATTCTTCCAGTTTATCTTTTACTTCAGTGGAACGGAAAAAGGGATTAACAATGTCGAGATCCACCAGAATGGTTTTCTGCCCTGACTGAGCACTCTTTATCGCATAGTTAACGGCTATTTCGGTTTTGCCGCTGCCAAAATGCCCGGTAAAAAGAATCAGTCTTTCCTGGTCCAAGCAGGTCAACTCCTTTTTTGCTGCAAGAGCTATTTGCCTTGTCCATAATATGCATTTGCCCCATGTTTGCGGAGATAATGCTTATCCAGCAGGTTCTGGCTTATGGCTGAAACATCAGGATTCAGAGCAAGGGTATAATATGCCATCCTGGCCAGTTCCTCCAGCACAACCGCATTATGAACCGCATTAAGCGGGTCTTTTCCCCAGGTAAAGGGGCCATGGTTGTTTACCAGGACACCGGGCAAGTCAGACGGGTTTAAACCTCGGAATGCTTCCAATATGACATAACCTGTCTCTGTTTCATATTCCCGTGCTATTTCGTCACCTGTCATACGCCGGGTGCAGGGTACATCACCGTAAAAATAATCGGCATGAGTTGTGCCCAATGGAGGAATGGACCTTCCTGCCTGAGCCCAGATGGTAGCCCAGGTGGAATGGGTATGTACTATACCGTTGATGTCTGAGAAATTGCGATATAATACCAAATGAGTTTTTAAATCTGAGGAAGGCTTCAGCCGCCCTTCCACTATATTGCCGTCAAGGTCCGTCACAACCATGTCCTGCGGTTTCATCTCTTCATAAGCTACACCGCTTGGCTTGATTACCACCAGACCTTTTTCCCTGTCTATTCCGCTGACGTTGCCCCAGGTGTAAACTACCAGTCCACGTTTGGGAAGTTCCAGATTAGCCTGCCATACCTGTTCTTTTAAAGTTTCCAACATAAATATCCCTGCCCTTCTTTTATTATTGATTTAAAATATGCCTGCTGTTATTGATTTCAAAACATATAACAGTTAATTTCAGAGCTTATACTACTGTTCCTAAAACTTATAATTATTTAATCCAAAAGCTGTCTGTCGATTTCTAAAATTATTATAGTACATTGGTGCATTGTAGTATTTTATTTTTATTTTCTAAGTTAAGCTTTACTCCCAATGGTAGTAGATGCTGTCCAGCCTTTTTATCTCCAGGTTCCCGCTGCACAGATCAGTCAGCTTTCCTGACAAGGCGTCCCAGTCAAAATTAGTCAGCAATTGTATCTCTACTCTTTCCCCGTAAGCAATATTTTGGATTATTATACCAGTCTGCCGGAGAAAATGCTCTACGCTGCCCAGCAGGTTATAGTTAATGGTTACTGTGCCCCTGCTGCTTAGTATCATCTTTACAATGCCGGCTTTGGATACGGTTTCGGCAGCACACCTGCTGTATGCACGAACAAGGCCGCCTGCTCCCAGCTTAATGCCTCCAAAATAGCGCACCACCACAAGCAGTACATTCTTAAGCCCCTTTTGCAGCAATACCTGCAGTATGGGCATTCCTGCCGTCCCGCCAGGTTCCCCGTCATCGGAAAACCGCTGAATCAGGCCGTCCAGGCCGATAACCGCGCCATAGCAATAGTGGGTTGCATTGGGGTATCTTTCCCTGGCATCCTCAAGGCAGACAAAAATTTCTTCTTCCTCGGAAACCTGGTAAGTTAATCCGATAAACCTGGATTTTTGAATAACAATTTCATGCTCAACGGAATTTCCCAAAGACAGATACTCCATTAGGAACCTCCTGCTTGTAATATCTACTTGCTGCTTCAGCCTCTTTAATCTATTCCTCCAAATCAGTCCAATCCATTACCGGCTCACTGGATGCATTATCCTTAAATTGTGCCTTATACAGGCTTGAGTATATGCCCCCCAGTTCCATCAGCTCCTCATGGGTGCCCTGTTCTACAATGCCGTCTTTTGTAAGAACCAGTATCCTGTCGGCATTCTTGATTGTAGAAAGGCGGTGGGCAATGACTAATGTGGTTCTGCCCTTGGATAATTCCTCCAAAGCATGCTGTATCTTGATTTCAGTTTCATTGTCCAGGGCTGAGGTAGCCTCATCCAGCAGGAGAATGGGCGGATTTTTCAAAAATACCCGGGCAATGGATATACGCTGCTTCTGTCCGCCGGAAAGACGAATTCCTCTTTCTCCCACCTGTGTATCATACCCGTCAGGCAGGCTCATTATAAAATCATGTATATTGGCTCTCTTGGCTGCTTCTATTACTTCATCTTCATCGGCATCTACTCTTCCATACCGGATATTCTCCCGGATGCTGCCCGCAAACAGGAAAATATCCTGCTGAACCAGTCCCACATTCTGTCGCAGGGATTTTATTGTATATTCCCTGATATCGCAGCCGTCAATTTTGATGCTTCCCTCCATAACCTCATAAAACCGGGGTATAAGGTGGCATAATGTAGTTTTTCCTCCTCCGGACGGCCCTACAAGGGCAATTGTTTTTCCGGCCGGAATGCTTATATTTATGTTTTTCAGCACATTTTCATTTCCATCATAGGAAAAGCTTACATTTTCAAATTCAATATCACCTTTAACATTTTCCAGCACCTTTGCATCAGGGGCATCAACAATATCCGGCTTTACTTCCATTATCTCAGCAAAGCGTTCCACACCGGTCATACCCGATTCAAATTGCTGCATGAAATTGCTCAGCCGGTGTATAGGCTGCAGGAAAACACCTACATACATGATAAAGGCTAAAAGATCAGCTGCCTGCATCCATTTCCTGTATATAAAATAACCGCCTGCAGCTACCACTACCACATTCAGCATATGGGAGAAAAACTCAATACCGGTTTGGAAAACAGCCATGTTATTATATGCAACGTATTTGGAGCTGCGAAAGCGTTTATTCCCATGCCCGAACTTATCTTTTTCATAATCCTCATTGGTAAAGGCCTTGGAGACCCTGACCCCGGAAATGCTGCTCTCCAGCTGGGCATTAACCTCAGCCAGCTTTACCCTAAGATCCTTAAATGATTCATTCATACGTCTGCGGTATTTTAATGAGAACCATATCATAACCGGAACAATTATGTATACAATTAAAGCCAGCCGCCATTCAACCATTATCAGCATGAAAAACGAACCTATCAGCATAACCAGGGACAAGAACAAGTCTTCCGGACCATGGTGCGCCAGCTCTGTTATTTCATTCAAATCATTAACCATACGGGACATAAGATGTCCTGTCCGGTTTTTATCATAGAACTTAAAAGGCAGGGTCTGCAGATGGGAAAACAAATCCCTGCGCATATCGTATTCCATGCGAACTCCAAGGACATGGCCCCAGTAATGGATTATATATTGAAACGAGGTACGTATCAGGTACAGTACAACCATAGCAATTATAAAGATCCAGAAGGTATGCAGATCACCGGCAGGAAGTATGGTTCCCACTACTTCTCTGGTCAGCATGGGAAAATACAAATCTATAAGTGCAACAATAAAGGCACAGAACAAATCCAAAAAGAAAAGCTTGTAATATGGTTTATAGTAGGACACAAAAATGCGCAGCAGTCTTTTTTTCTCCAAGATTATTTCCCCCAATTTTTACATTCAATATGTCTATTATAAGTCAATTCCTTTATATAAAGCAAGATTTGAGACAGGCTAATACGGCGCAGAAGGCGGCAAACAGGTTATGCCCTTTACCGGGAAAGCAAGGCTGTGATAAAATTGATAATATATATTTCACAGCATTTGTACAGGCATGCAATAATACTTTATGGTGGAGAGAGGTGGTAGTCGGTGAGAAGTGTCATGCGGCTTATATGGATACTGGCGGGCGTGCTGCTGCTGTCCGGATGTGCCAGGCTGGAAATGAGCTATATAATTGGAGATGACGGCACTATACAGGCATCGTACCTGATTGCTGCAGAAAATGAAGCAGACAGCCAGGTTGATATCGGGGACCTTATGAATACCGCACGGGAGCAGGCTGTCGCCAATGATTTTTCCATTACAGACTATCACAAGAACGGATATTCAGGCTTCCAGGCATCCAAGACAATAAAAATTGATGACCTGAGAAATGCAGGAAGCGAAATGCTGGGCTTCTCTACGCTGCCATCCATTATTAAAAACTATTCATGGCTGTATGAGCCGGGAGTGTTTCGAAATCATTACCAGTTGAGGATGACAGTTGATCTTAGACAAATTGTTGATGAAGAAGCTCTTGACCAGCTGCCTTCTGATTTGAGAGAACAAGCGCTGGAAGCTGTGGAAAAAGGCGAGCTGAAGATTAATCTTACGCTGCCAGGCAAACCTGATTATACCAATGCAAGCGAAACTAAAGCCATTACAGGAAAAAACGCCACACTCTACACCTGGACCCTGAAACCCGGTGATTTTAAGTCCTTGCAGATTGATGCCACCCTGGAAAAAGACAAAGCCCGCAATCCAGTGGTATGGCTGGCTGGTGTCCTCTTCTTATTTACGGTGTTTACAATTGTATTCTATTTGTCCCGAAGCAGATAATAATATGACTTGTTTTCATTCAAATATTTGCACGTAAAGCTGTTTATTTTAAGTATTGCATGAGTTTGCGGCTAAATCAAGGTATAACAGCATTAGTATCTCAAAAAGACAACTGCCCCAAATGTTTATTATTTTGGAGCAGTTCCTTCTTCAATTATTATCGAAATCTATAATCAAAGGCTCACCTGACAGTATCTGACCGTCAGGAAACTGGAAATACAGCCTGAATTCCAATTCACCCTTATCCAGTCCGTCCTGGTAATAATACACATACGGTTCAATCACCTGAGTTACAGTTCCTACAACCGCTTCTGTCTCCTCTCCGGGATAAACCGTCTTGATAGGTATGATGCGATTGTTTTCATAGTCACATGCCACTAACGTATATACCGGTTCTTTAATGCCTTCCACCAACAATTCATCCCATTTGATTATGTGTTTTTTAAATCCATAATGCTCTTCCTGAACATAAGATAATTGTGGAAGTTCTAATTGGGACAAGTCTACCAGTCCAGCAGTCTTATATGTCTTTAAAACAGAAGCCGCCTCTGCATCAGACTTGTCTCCCAGAAACGAGAGAAAATACTGCTTTAAACCCGGAACCTGTGCAGCCAGCGGTATTTCCCAATTTTCCTGGGGAAGAGCGTTGAAATCCGCCCGGCTTGCCAAATTAACAGGCTGGTATGTGGAATTCCCGGTTTTCTGAGATATGTCAAGAAACCTGGTAACCCTCTTGCCTGTTGGCGAGCCTAACAGTTGAACATAGTCTTCTGCAGCTATTTCAAAAATACTCCACCGGTGTATTGCTTCTTCATAGGAAGATTCACCGTTAACCTTAGGGTAATGATACAGCATGCGAACCTGATAATAATCACTTTCCTTGTATTTTTCCGGAGAAAAAGCCTTGCCAAAATGGAATAAGGTATAATGGTGCCCATATTCATGTGAAAGATCAGAAGCCAGATCAGCTACATCTTTCCTCTGTTCTCCCTTATAAATGCGGATCACACCTTTGTTCAAAGAAACCTTCAGTTCATAGCCTGCAGGCAGAAATCCGGTAAGCTTAACAGGAATGGAAAATTGCTGCCGTTCACGTTCATATTTGGCTGAAACCTGTTCATAGCCCCCGGGTTCGATTCCGGAATGTATTTCTATCCGGTCCAGATATTCCATTTCAAGGCCATGCCTGTTTCTGTCAAGCTCTTCTGCAACCAGCTTAAGTTTATCCTCCTGCCATGAGTCAACATAACTGATAATCCGGATTCCATTATCGGTAGTGTAATGAAACCCGTCTTCGGGAATATCAGCTTTATCATTCTCATTCTGCAGCCCGGTTTCAGCCTGCTCTTCATCTAACATGCTGTCTTGTGCTGATTCATTGGCTGAAGCACTGCCGGTGTTTGCATAAGCCGGCAGAAAAACAAACAACATGCACAAGCTGATCATCAATATACATAAGTGTATTTTTTTCAAGTGTTATCACCTGTATATAAAGGTATACACCAGTATTGTATCATATCAGGCGTTATTTCAAAAGAGCATGGCAGAAACTGCATCCATCAATGCATTGTTCTTTTCGTCAGCCTCCTGCTGACTGGATCCTACTGCAGAGAAATATAGCTTTACTTTGGGCTCTGTGCCGGAAGGCCTGATACAGAACCAGGAACCTTCCTTAAAGATGTACTTAAGTACGTTTGATACCGGAAGAGCTATTTTCTCATTATTCCCGCTTTCCATATCATATGCTGTGCTTCTTAAATAATCCTCAATTCGTGCTACCGGAAAACCGCCAATTTCTTTTAGCCTGCTGTTTCTCAGATTGTCCATAAGGACCCGGATTTTTTCCATGCCTTCCTTGCCATACATCTGAACAGACTTAAGGGATTCTTTGTAATACCCGTATTCTTTCCAAAGTGACAGCAAGCCCTCATACAGGGTCATCCCCCTGGACTGGTAATAGGCAGCCATCTCACAAATCAGCATGGAAGCGATAACTGCATCCTTGTCTCTTACAAAACTGCCTGCCAGGTAGCCATAGCTTTCTTCATATCCTAAAATAAAGGTATGTGAGCCGGTTTCTTCAAATTCCTTGATTTTCTCACCAATAAACTTAAAGCCTGTCAGGGTATTAATGGTGGCAATTCCAAAAGAATCGGCAATCTTCCGTCCCATTTCACTGGTTACAATAGTTTTGACTATACAGCCGTTCTCAGGCAGCTTGTCCATGGACTTTAATGCACTCAGGCAGTAATGCACCAGTAAAGCTCCGGTCTGGTTTCCGGTCAGGGTAATATATTCTCCCTGCCTGTTCTTAACCACTACCCCCACGCGGTCACAATCCGGATCGGTGCCTATAATCAGATCCGCACCCTTCTCTTTAGCTAACTTGATGGCAAGATCGAAAACTTCCTTTTCTTCAGGGTTGGGATAGCTGACAGTAGAAAAGTCCGGATCCGGCATTTCCTGTTCAGGTACTACAGAAACTTTCTCAAATCCCAGTTCTTTCAGAACCCTGCGAACCGGTTTGTTTCCCGAACCATGTATAGGCGTGTAAATTACTTTCAGTTCCATGCCTTCCTTTTGTACCAGATCTTTATTAATACACAGGCTTTTGACCCTTTCAACATACCTGTCGACAACCTCTTCGCCTATATACCGGAGCAGCCCTTGATCCAAGGCCTGCCCTTCGGTCATGTTTTTAATATCTTCAAAATTCTTAACCTGGTTGACTTCACTGATAATCTCATTATCTAAATGAGGCGGAACCTGACCTCCGTCACTCCAATACACCTTGTACCCATTATATTCAGGCGGGTTATGGCTTGCTGTGATTACTATGCCTGCCGTTGCTCCCAGATCCCTGACAGAAAAGGACAGTATAGGAGTTGGCTGCAGCTCACTATAGAGATAGGTTCTGATTCCGTTGGCGCATAATACCAGGGCGGCAACCAAAGCAAAATCCGGGGACTTTCTCCTGGAATCATATGCAATAACTACTCCCTTTTCTTTCGCTTTTTCGCCTTTCTTGCAGATATAGTTAGCCAGGCCCTGTGTAGCCTTTGCCACCGTATATTGGTTCATCCGGTTGGAACCGGCACCTATAACTCCCCTTAAGCCTCCTGTTCCGAATTCCAGATCCTTGTAAAACCGGTCTTCTATTTCTTTTTCATTGCCTTCCAATGCCAGAAGCTCTTGTTTTGTTTTTAAATCAATAAGCGGACTTTTCAGCCACATCTCATACTTTTCCCTGTAGTTCATGCATTTTTCCTTCCTTTAGCGTCATTTTGTTTTTGTTATAGATGATTATATTATCCCTGCAAACTATACGTCAAGAAAATATACCCTTCAGAGTTAATACTCTCCAAAATGATAAGCAAAATATCATAATGTATTATGATTCAGACAATGACATGGTTATGTGCAATAAAACATGTAAGATATTCAAATCAATGGCATAAAAAGAATAAGGATACGGGATTGGCGTCCGTATCCTTTATTATAAGCATTTTTAGTTCTCAGCCATGTTTGTTTTTGCTTTTTCTTTTTTAGTTCTCAGCTAAGACTGCCTGTGTCATTCCTACAGGAATTCTGACATTCAGGCATTATTTTTCCTCATTGTCAAAATAGAAGGGTTTGCCTGTCTTTGAGGACACATAAATTGCTTCCAGTATCTCTGTAACAACTAAGGCCTGCTCGGGTTTAACAACAGGTTCCCTGTCATACAGGATGCTTTCTATCCACAGTCTGGCCTCACGGTCGGATTCGCTTTCCTTATGTCCTGCATAGAATGCTACGCCGCCGGCACCCAGCTCAGGTTTGGTGGTATACAGCCTGCCGAATTTTTCACCGTTGATGCGCAGTCCGTCCTGCATGTCGGCGCCGCCCTCGGTTCCGCACAGAGTGGTGCGGGCTTCGCCTTCCTGCAGGGTATTAAGAGCCCAGCTGGATTCCAGGATAATGGTTGCTCCATTCTCCATAACAATGAACCCAAAAGCTGAATCTTCTACGGTAAATTCCTTGGGATCCCAGGGACCAAAGGCATTTGCCGCATTTTCCCTTTGAGACAGCTTATGGTATGTAGTGCCTACAACATATTTAGGTTTGTAGTTGTTCATCATCCAGAGGGTCAGGTCCAAAGCATGAGTACCGATATCAATTAACGGCCCTCCGCCCTGCTCGTACTCGTTGAGGAATACACCCCATGTGGGAACCCCGCGCCTGCGGACTGCATGGGCTTTTGCAAAATAAATCTCGCCTAATTCACCATTTTCAACAGCCTGCTTTAAGTAAATGGAATCTACTCTATGCCTTCCCTGATATCCGATGGTGAGCTTTTTGCCTGTTCTCTTTGCAGCTTCTACCATCTTTCTTGCATCGGCTGCAGTTTTAGCCATGGGCTTTTCACACATTACATGTTTTCCGGCCTCAAGAGCTGCTATGGTAATCTCTGCATGTGAACGGTTGGGTGTGCAGACATGAACCACATCAATGGAATCGTCCTTTAACAGCTCCTTGTAATCCACATAAGTTTTTGCGCCTTCTACGCCATACTTTTCAGCTGCTTTTACAGCTCTATCCTCTATTATGTCGCAGAAAGCCGTCATTTTGACATTTTCCAGTTTGGCCAGACTGGGCATGTGTTTTCCAAACGCAATTCCGCCGCAGCCTATAATTGCTACCTTTAATTCTTTTTCTTTAGGCATTAGTATTCCTCCCTTTCATTTTATCTCTAAAAATAGAATAGCCATAAGCCATCCTATTGTATTCGATGCACATCCGGGTTTTCCTCTTTTTATGCATGAAAATATTGGCTATTCGCCAAAAATACGGGTTAAAATGCGATGCATTTTCCTGCTGTTATCCTGCCCCGGACTGCGGTAACATAAACTGCAGTTGCCGCATCTTTTCTCTGGCGGTTCTTCATTAAAATACCGCAGAATATAAGCCCTCAGGCATGTGGTTTCCTCAAAATACCGCTGCATGGCATCAAGCTTGTCCATTTCAATACTCTTGTGAACATCAATATCCTTTTGTGTAAGCTCAAAACGCTCTCTTTCAAGGGGGTACACAATGCCGCCCCGTATTTCAGCATAACCGTATTCAACAATTTTCTTCAATGCACTTTCTCTGACTGCTGCACCTGATGCCCGCCTGTTGATCAGGGCCTCTACCGGAATGCCGGTTTTCTTCCTTTTAATCAACTTATCGAATAAATTTTCCACAACCTTTACAGGCGGGTAATTGCTGTCAATTAAAAATTTATTAAGCCTGTAATCCTCAGGATTTTTCAGCAGGATGCATACCGAATCCCTGCCGTCCCGCCCGGCGCGGCCGGCCTCCTGATAATAGTTTTCCATGGAGATTGGCATATTATAATGGATAATGAAACGTACATCACTTTTGTCTATCCCCATCCCGAATGCGTTGGTAGCCACCATGACCTGGGCTTCTCCGGTAATGAAGCTGTCCTGGTACCGGTTGCGCTGTTCTGCTGTCAAACCGGCGTGATACATCCCGGCCTTGACTCCATTGTTTTTCAGATAAAAATACAGGTCTTCCACAGTTTTTCGGGTAGAAGCATATACAATTCCTGACTTTCCAGGGTGGCTTCTGACATAGTTTAATACAAAAGAATCGGGAGATTTCGGTTCTTCAATGCGAAATTCAAGGTTGGGCCTGTCAAAGCTGCCGATAAACAGCCTGCACTCCGAAAGGCCCAGCAATTCAATCATATCTTCCTGGACTTTTTTATTGGCTGTTGCAGTAAAAGCAGCAACAACCGGACAGCCGGCCAGTTGAATCACATCCCGGATTTTCAGATAGGAAGGCCGAAAATTATGACCCCATTGTGAAATGCAGTGGGCTTCATCCACCGCTATAAAAGGTATGTGGATATTCTTAAGCGCAGCGTTAAATGCATCTGATTGAAAGCGTTCCGGGGCAATATAAACAATTTTATACAAGCCCTTTTCCATATCATTTACTCGTCTTGCCGTTTCACTGTCCGAAAGAGTACTGCTGATAAATGTGGCAGCTATTCCCTTTTCAACTAAACTGTCCACCTGATCCTTCATGAGAGAAATCAATGGCGATATAACAATAGTAGTGCCCGGCATCATCAGAGCAGGCAGCTGGTAGCATAAGGATTTTCCGCCCCCGGTAGGAAATACGGCTATGGTATTCCTCTTATTTAGAATATTTTCTATAACTATCCACTGTCCTTTGCGGAATTCAGTATAACCAAAGCACTGCTCAAGCAGACTTTGTGCTTTGTCCTGCAGAGAAGACCAGTTATTTGTATTTACAGGCGTAACCATAGATAAACCCCTTCATCGGCCGCTTGCCTATACTGCTTCAAGAAAACGATACTGGGAAGTGTACAGGTTGTAATACTCACCCTTGAGCTTCATCAGTTCATCATGACTGCCGCATTCTGCAATGCGGCCGTTATTAATCACCATAATCCGGTCGGCATTTCGAATTGTTGACAACCGGTGAGCAATAACAAAAGATGTCCGGCCTTTAAGAAGCTGTTCTAATCCCTTTTGCACAAGAATCTCAGTCTGGGTGTCAATGCTGGAGGTTGCTTCATCCAATATGAGTATGCGGGGGTTGGCAAGCAAAGCCCTGGCAAAGGATATGAGCTGCCGCTGTCCTTGTGAAAGCCTGGAACCCCGTTCATTAACCTCAGTATAATAGCATTTTTCCATTTCCCGGATAAATTCATCGGCATGGACCAGGCGGGCTGCTGCCTTAACTTCCTCATCAGTGGCATCCAATTTGCCATACCTTATATTGTCCATAATGGTGCCTGAGAAAATAAAGGAATCCTGCAGCATGACTCCCATCTGCTTCCTCAGGGAATTCAGGGATACCGTATTTATGTCTATGCCGTCTATAAGCACCCTGCCTTCCACCGGTTCGTAAAACCGGCTGAGCAGATTGACTATAGTGGTTTTTCCCGCACCGGTAGCTCCAACCAGTGCAATGGTCTCACCGGGAGCAACAGTAAAGTTAATGTCCTTTAGAACCGGCTTTTCAGGTTCATAATAGAATGAAAGGTTCTCAAAGGTCACTTCCCCCTTAATTTCAGGCATCTCTATGGCATCCTCATGGTCATATATGTCCGCCGGTGTATCCAGAAGTTCGAAAATTCTTTCGGTAGATGCCATTGCCATTAAGATGGAGTTATAGAAATTGCATATATTGTTAACTGGCTGCCAGAACCTCCAGACATAACTTGAAAAGGCAACCAGCATTCCTACGGTAACAATGCCGTCATTTATAAAAGCAACACCAAACCAGAAAACCAGTGAAACCGCTATGTGCGAAATAACATCAGAGGACGGCCCCATAAGGTTGTTGACCTGAATAGCTTTCATCCAGGAGGAGCGAATATCCTGGCTGAGCTGATTATAAACCCTGTTGGTTTCCGGTTCCCTGGCAAAGGCTTGAATTACCCGCATACCGGCCAGTGTTTCATGCAGGTATGCATTCATGTTGGATGATTTCCTGCGCACTGTCTGCCATCTGTGCCGGATCACTTTTTTCAAAGATATTATAACTGCTATCATAAGAGGCATTGCGATAAAGGTAACCAGGGTAAGTCTTACATCCATGGACAGCATCAATGCAATTACTATGATAATTGATGCAAAGTCTACCAGAACATTAATGATTCCATTGGTCAGCAAATCACCCAGCGAATTGACATCGTTTATAATACGGACTAAAATCTTTCCTGCCGGGCGGCTGTCATAGAAATTGAAGGACAGCTTCTGAATATGGTTAAACAGGTCCTGGCGTATCTTGTATAATACCTTCTGCCCCACATTTGACATAGTCATAATTCTCTGCCTTGTGCAAAGCAAGGTGATCCCGTTGATTGCTGTAAATGCCAGCGCCAGCAATGCCAGACCCTTGTAATCCTGCTGCACCATATAGTCATCTATGGCAATCTGCAGGATATAAGGACCTAACAGCCCGCAGAATGCCGCAATAAACATCAGTATTATTGTTATAAAAACTTCCTTGCCATATGGTTTCATATAGGCAAGCAAGCGTTTGAACTGGTTGAAATTAAACGGTTTTTCCAACACCTCGTCATCGGTCAGCCTTGAACGCAGCATTTAAATCACCTTCTCTGCCAGATTGCTTATTTCTTCCATTAATTCATTACTGTCTTGAGAAGTCTCATCTTCTTTCAGTTCATTCTGTAAAATAATATCCATATCCTTATATTGCTGCCGGACCATCTCATAATAGCGGCCTTTCAGCGCCATAAGCTGTTCGTGATTGCCTCTCTCAACAATCCGCCCGTTATCAAGAATCAGAATCTCATCCGCATTTCTTACTGAAGAAACACGATGGGCAATTATAAAGGTAGTACGGCCTTTTTGCACTTCTTTCAGAGCCTGCTGAATTTTATGCTCTGTTTCCATATCCACTGCTGATGTACAGTCATCCATTATGAGTATCCTGGGATTCTTAATTAATGCCCTGGCGATTGCAATACGCTGTTTCTGCCCGCCGGACAGGCCCATACCCCGCTCACCGATAATGGTATCATAACCCATGGGCATCTCCATGATAAAGTCATGAGCATCTGCCATCTGAGCGGCACGAATGACTTCATCACGCGTTGCATCGGTCTTTCCGTACAGAATATTCCCTTCAATTGTATCTGAAAACAGAAACGTTTCCTGCATGATAATTCCGATTTCAGAATGCAGCCTTCTGAGCTTCCACTTCTTTATATCCACACCGTCTATGAGGATCGTTCCCGATGACCTGTCGTAAAACCGTTCTATTAGGTTAATTATAGAGGTTTTGCCTGAACCCGTTGCCCCCATGATGGCAATAGTGCTCCCTGCCGGTGCATGGAAATTCAAATCCGACAAAATGAGCTGTTCCCTGTATTTGAAAGACACATCCCTGAAGGTTACCTCTCCCCTGAATTCCTCAGGATCATATGGATCTTCACTTTCCTTGATGGTGGAACCGGTATCAAGAACATTGAATACCCTCTGACCGGAGGTAACTGCCTGGGCCATCATGTTAATAATCCAGCCCAGCATGCGCATGGGCATTATCAGCATCCACAGGTAACCATTGAAGGCAACTACTGTTCCCAGGCTGAGTGCGCCGGATCCTACCATGCTTCCCCCAACCCAGATAAGGATAACCAAACATCCACTGGACAAAAAGTCCATTAAGGGGAAATAGTCAGCCCATACCTTACCGGCACCGATATTAAGATCACGGTTTTTCTGGTTTTCCCTGTCAAACTTTTCTATCTCATAGTCTTCTCTGGCAAAGGCTTTTACAACCCTTACTCCGGAAATGTTTTCCTGGGCAGCAGTGTTTAATACTGCTTGCTGTTCCCGTATTTCGCTGAACCTGGGCTTGATGGTCCGGTTGAATTTATATGCGAAATAAGCAATCAGCGGAGTAATAATAAGAGTTGCAATAGCCAGCTTTACATTCATTGCAAGAAGGATTATTGATGTGCCGAAAAAGTAAATCAGATTTTCCAGCAGAATTGGAATGCCGGCAGCCAAAAATACCCTAATACCTTCCAAATCGCCTGTCATACGGGACATCAGCTCACCGATGCGATTGTTGTCATAGAAGGAAAAGGGCAAGTGCTGCAAATGTGTGTACATATCATTTCTTAGGTCGTAGAGGCAGTTCTGTGAATATCTTTCAAACGATATGCCTCTTAAGTACATGGCAATGCTCTTTGTCAAAGAGGCCAGCAATAATACTGCCAGGACAACAGGCAGGATGTTTTGCCTGCCGCCTTGCACAACATCATCAACAATAATGCGTGAAATATGCGGAGCTATCAGGTTGATGGTAATATGCAGGATCAGCATGATTACAGCAAATATGAGTTTATCTTTATGCCTGCTGCTGTAGCGAAATATTCTCACTAAAATATCCAAAATAAAACCCCCGTTTGTTAATCCTAAAATCCAGCGGGTATAATCTATTTAATATTAATTTACTTATAATTCAAAAGCAAAGCAGTTGTAGGAAGAAAATCCGGCATAATCCAGCTTTTTTTGCATACTGGACTGATTCTCCCTTTCCAACTGCCATATCTTCTTTATTCTTTACATTTCCTTATATTTACTCTGCTTCCTCGTCCTTTTTCAAAACAGAACCTGCATTTTTATACATAACCACAGATCCCGCGAACCGATACATCTCCTGAAAGAACAGTATGCTTCATGCCGTTATCCGAAACCACTATCAGCTCACAGTCCTGTGTCAAACCCTCAGCAATGCCTTCGAACTCGCCGGAAGCACTCACTACCCTGACCCGTTGTCCCAGGGTAATGCATCTTTCCTTGTATTCTTTAAGAATATCGGTAAAATCTCCTGTATCTTCATATTTTTCATATATTCCTTCAAAAAAGCCCAGAATACCCGCCAGCAGCCTGCAGCGGTCCGTCCTGGCTCCCGATTCCAGATACAGGGATGTGGCAGAATTAACAAGCTCTGCCGGGAAGCTTTCTGTATTCACATTAATACCCATGCCTAAAACAGCATACTCTATTAAATCCGGATCGGCCTGCATCTCAGTCAGAATACCGCATACCTTTCTATAATTTATTATTATGTCATTAGGCCACTTAATAGCTGCATCAAGGCCGGTTATGCTGCTTATGGCTTTGACTGCAGCCAGTGCGGCAATAACAGTTATCCGGGGAGCAAATCTTGGAGGAAAGGACGGACGTAAGATGAGAGACATCCAGATACCGGTTCCGGGAGGGGACTCCCATGAACGGCCTAACCGTCCTCTGCCCTTTATTTGCTCTTCTGCAGCCACTAAGGTGCCATGAGGTGCACCCGTCTGCGCCAACTCCTTAGCCCTGGTATTGGTGGAATCTATTGCTTCATGTATTTCAATTGCTTGACCTAGTTTCCTTGTAAGAAGGCAATGCCGCAGCAAAACCGGATCCAGGCGATCCGGAATCTTTTCCAGGCGATAACCTTTATTCGGTACAGATTTTATTCCAAATCCTTCCTCCCGCAGATTATTGATATATTTCCACACAGCCGTCCTGCTGATACCCAGCCTGCGGCTGATTTCTTCCCCTGAGACATAGCTGTCCTGATTTTTCAGCAGGATTTCCTGGATTTTGGCCTTCATCCTTATAATCCCTCCAAACGGCACCAAAGCCGGCATGGCACGGCTTATAAAAAACAGGCTCCCCACAGGATGAGCCTGTTCTTGTACCGGTATTTGTATTCGTTTAGTCGAGCTTATGCTTTGAATTTTTTCCCTCTTATATAAGTTTCCTTAACATTAAAATCATCATCCAGAATATTTATGTCTGCATCAAAGCCTTTTGCCAACCTTCCCTTAAAATGGTCTGCACCTATTTCCCGGGCAGGTGTCTCTGTCAGCATGGCAATAACATCCTCAGAAGGAACACCAATCTTTATCATATTCCTGAGTGCCCTGTCCAGGGTTAAGGTGCTGCCTGCAAGGGTGCCGTTTGCCTGACGTGCCTCCCCATTGCGTACATAGACCGGAAGACCGCCAAGCTCGTAGTCGCCGTCCTTCAAACCTGCAGCCACCATAGCATCTGTAATAAGAACGGTTTTGCCGGGACCTTTTACATTTACTGCGAGTTTTAAAGCTACAGGATGAACATGAACCAGGTCAGCTATGAGCTCAATGGCTGCCGAATCATTTTCCAGTATTGCACCTACAGCCCCCGGTTCCCTGTGATTCAGCGGAGTCATGGCATTGTAAAAATGGCAGGCATGAGTCATGCCGCTCTCAAGAGCTTTTTTGCATTGATCATAGGTGCCTTTGGTATGACCTAAGGAAGGGGTAATACTTCTTTCCTTAAGATACTTTATCAGCTCCAGGGCACCTTCTTCCTCAGGCGCAATAGTGACCATGCGGACAATATCCGGCATCCCGCCGGTAATGGCTAAATAATTATCAACAGTGGGAGAGAGAATATACTCCTCAGCATGTGCTCCTTTTGCCTTTGGGCTCAGGAATGGTCCTTCAAGGTGTATTCCCAGGACCTGTGCTCCCCGCCGGCTTGTATCTTTCATATAGTCTGCTGTAACCTGAAGACTTCTCCTGATTTCTTCTATGCTTACTGTCATAGTGGTCGCCAGCCAGGAAGTAGTTCCTTTGCCTGCAAGGAAGCAGGAAATATTCTCAAGCGCTTCCGGCTTTGCATCCATAACGTCCGATCCATTAGAGCCATGTATGTGAATGTCTATGAATCCGGGAGTAATATAACCTCCCTTAACATCAGCCACTATGCCTTCATATTGTGTACCTTGAGGTTTGATATCAGCAATTTTCCCATTATCAACCAGGATATCCATGCCTGTTGTCCATCTTCCATCCAGATAAGCCCGGCCATTAGTAAAAATTAACACTAAAATCGCTCCTTCCATCAAAGGGGAATATCTATATACCTTTCCAGTAAACTATTACCCTGATTCATCAAGTTTCTAACAAAAAAGCCCACCCCTTGGATGTGAGGAAGGCTTTATTAGATTTGTTCCACTTTATCTTATCATTTATATTTTCCAATTTCAATATAAATAGCGTTCAATGAAAATGCTTGTGTCTAGTCTATACATTTTTATTAAAATGCTCCCGCCATTTAAAGGCGGGAGACTTCTTTATCGGTAAAATGCATGGTTGCCTATAGTTGTGACATACTGCCTGCTTTTTACAATCCAGGAGCCTGAAGCCTTTTGGGGATTGAAGAAGAATAACGCATCGCCTACAGGCTTGCTTCCCCAATAAGCTTCCTCAGCGGCTTTCATGCACGATGCGCTGGGCGTATTGTATATGGTTCCGTCTGCTACAGGACTGAACTGAGGGATTCCATTGGTATATTGAAAGATAACTCCGTATATGCTGCTTGGAAAGTCAGGAGAAGCAACCCGGTTCATTATAACATTGCCTACTGCAACCTGGCCTTTGTATGGTTCTCCCTGCGCCTCAGCATGAATAATTCTTGCCAGCCAGTAAATATTGTCCCTGTCCTTCTGGCTGATGCTGCTTCTGGATGTCATTGTTTTCGCACCAAACAGTGCTGCTCTGGTCTGAGGGCCTACAATTCCGTCAACCAGCAGGCCGTTGTCCCTTTGAAAGCGGATTACAGCACTTCTGGTAATGGTGCCGAAATAGCCCGTTGTTCTCCAATGAGTAAAGTAACCACGATTCATAAGCTCCTGCTGAAGCTGGGTAACCTCAGCACCCCTGCTGCCAAGTTTCAGCACTCCGGCCGCAAAGGCTTCGCTTGCAGGCAGTACCAGCATAATTGCAAGTACAGTTATAACAACACATTTTCTAAGTAATTGTGAATTCCTTAACCTGTTCAATACACCTTCTTTACCATATGTCATAGTAAAACCCCCAAGCAATAAGTATTATGTTAACTTTATTATGGTTAAATTATAGTTTTCAGTCCCAAGGGTGTCAAACCAGCTAATGCCCGAGTATGGTTTTATTAAAAGATTATGAATGATATATTACATTTTTGTTACATATTCTAACTATTTCATACTCATACCATATCCAGGCAAAAGAGTATGCTCCCACCGCTTAAGCAGCATAAGACTTTATTCTGACAATAATAAAGAGCCGCTTTTGCGGCTCTCTTTAATCGCTCTGGTTTATCGTTTTTAGGTTTAGGCATAGCGCTGATTATCAGCATTTTCTATAGTGTTAACATATTGAGCATTACTCCTGGGCTGCTTCCTGCTTGGCCTGCTCTACTACCTTAGCACTGATATTTGCAGGTACTTCTTCATACCGTACAAATGTCAGTTTGAAGCTGCCCCTGGCTTGCGTCATGGAGCGCAAGTCGGTAGCATATTTGGCCATCTCAGCCTGGGGAACTTCAGCCACAACCTGCTGCAGACCATGGCCTATGGGGTTCATGCCCAGTATTCTGCCGCGGCGTTTATTGAGGTCGCCGATAATGTCACCCATGTAATCATCCGGCACTATTACCTCTGCTTTCATGATTGGCTCAAGCAAAACAGGGTTAGCCTGCTCCAGCTTTTTGAATGCCAGGGAAGCGGCAATTTTAAATGCCATTTCTGAGGAGTCTACACTGTGATAGGAACCGTCGTACAATGTTGCCCGGATTCCTACCATTGGGTACCCTGCCAGGACACCTTTGGGCAGGCACTCGCGCAGGCCCTTGTCAACAGCGGGTATATACTGTCTGGGTACAACGCCGCCGACAATCTTGTCTACAAATTCAAATTCCTGTTCAACATCGGGAAGGGGCTCAAACTCAATCCAAACATGGCCGTACTGACCATGACCGCCGCTTTGCTTCTTGTGTTTGCCTTCTGCCTTGATTGGTTTACGTATGGTTTCACGGTAAGGTATCTTGGGCTCCTTAAATACTGCTGTTACACCGAATTTATTCTGGAGTCTCTTGGAAATTATCTCTAAATGCATTTCGCCGACACCTGACAGCAGCATTTCACCGGTTTCCTGATTTTTCTCAACTGTAAAGGTGGGATCCTCTTCGGTAAGACGATACAGACCGGCAAATATCTTGTCCTCATCACCCTCTTTTTGTGACATAACAGCGAGGGATATAGAAGGTTCGGGGAATTTTATAGGCTCATATACTACTGGATTTGCCTGGTCGCATAGAGTGTCCCCTGTCATGGTTACCTGCAGCTTGGAAACAGCAGCTATATCACCGCTGACAATCTTATCGGCAGGTATCTGTTTTTTGCCCCTGAGCAGGTAGATATTATTGATTTTTTCAGTTTTATCCTTGTTGGGATTGTATACTGTCATTCCACTATTAAGTTCGCCGGACATCACTTTAAAGAGGGACAGTTTACCAACAAATGGGTCAACTACGGTTTTAAACACCAGTGCTGAGAAAGGCTCTGATTGAGAATAGCTTCTCTCAACGGGTTCTTTGGCTTGCGGATGTTCACCGACAGGTTTCGCACATTCTCCCGGAGCGGGAAGGTAAGCTGCTATAAGATCCATTAATGTAGTAACGCCCTGGTTATTTACAGCGGAACCGCAGACTACCGGTACAATATCACCGCATACTACACCTTTACGGACAGCAGAGCGTATTTCTTCCTCAGTCAGATCTTCCCCTGAGAAGTATTTTTCCATGAGCTCTTCGCTGGTCTCTGCCGCAGCTTCTACCAGCATGGTACGTATGGGCTCTATAACATCATTCATATTAGCCGGCACAGGTATGTCAACCATGCTGCTGCCCTTGAACTGCTTGGCTTTCATGGCAATTACATCAACATAGCCGGTAAATGCACCGCCTTCCATAATCGGTACCTGGAATGGAGCTATGGCTGTCCCGTACAGATCCTTCAACTGGTCGATTACCTTCATATAATTGGCATTTTCCCTGTCCATCTGATTTACAAAGATGATTCTGGGAATACCGTTTTCCTTGCACATGTCCCAGGCTTTTTCAGTTCCTACTATTACGCCGGATACAGCCCCTACTACTATGCAGGCACTGTCTGCTACTCTGAGGCTTCCTACCATTTCACCAATGAAATCAAAGTATCCGGGGATATCAATTATATTAAACTTATGTTGATTCCATTCAAGCGGAGCTACAGCTGCGCTGATGGATATATGTCTTTTTATCTCTTCCGGATCATAGTCTGTGGTGGTGGTTCCATCCTCTACTCGGCCAAAGCGATCTGTAGCTTTGGCATTAAACAGCATGGCTTCGGTCAAAGTTGTCTTTCCCTCGCCACCGTGGCCGATGATGCCAATATTGCGAATTTTGTCGGTTGTGTAGTTCTTCATCAACATTCCCCCATTCGTAATTTTCAGTTTTCAGTCGAATTGTGGCAAACCAGAAGCGATAAAGGGTCTCTTCACGCATATTATGTACTTTTCGATAATATTCCTGATTTCCCTCCTCTATTGTAACATATTTCATAGGAAAATGAATAATCAATTAAGAATATTTTACGGACAAGCATGCTAAATTATACCAATATTTCCGGTTTTTAATATAAATTCAGCCTAAGAATTTTCCACTTTTATATTCATCAAGCTTAATAATTATAAAAGATAAAATGCCGGCACTTTTTATTTTATTTATTTATGGTTTATTTGCAAGCAATTCTTAATAAATGCAGCATTTTTTCCGTCATCTTATTATCACATGCAAGCAATTCTTGACTTTTTAGCCTGTGGAATATACAATTTTTTAAATCACCATCTGGGGGTAATTGCAATGAAGACTGTCTGGGTCAATCTAAACGACAGATCCTATCCAATTTACCTGCACGATGACTGGGATGTTTTGTTCCAGGAGGCATCCGTGTACTGTCATGGGGATAAAGCCCTGATTATTACTGATGAAAATGTGTGCAAACTATATTACAGCATAGTGGAAAAACACCTAAGGTCATTAGGCATGCAGACAACATGTGCGGTGGTCCCTCCCGGCGAAGCCTCCAAAAGCCTGAAGGAAGCTGAGAAACTATACACTGCGGCATTAAATGCCAGCCTGGAGCGCAGCTCTCTTATCGTTGCATTGGGCGGCGGGGTAATCGGCGACCTTGCAGGGTTTGTTGCCTCCACCTATATGCGGGGCATCCCCTTCATACAAATTCCCACCACCCTTCTTGCACAGGTGGACAGCAGCATAGGGGGAAAGACGGCTGTTAATCATCCACTGGCTAAGAATATAATCGGAAGCTTCTATCAGCCAAAATGCGTAATTATGAACGCAGCCACGTTAAGGACACTGCCCCGGCGGGAAATAGCCAACGGTATGGCCGAGATAATCAAGCACGGTATCATAAAAGATGAAGCATTTCTTGCCTGGCTGGAAGACAATGTAGAGCAGCTGAAGGCACAGAATATTTCAATACTGATTCAAGCCATTCACCGCTCCTGTGAAATCAAGGCTGATGTAGTAACAGCGGATGAAAGAGAACAAGGGCTGAGGACTATATTAAACTTCGGGCACACCATCGGCCATGCCATTGAAGCTGCTGCAGGCTTCAGTACGTACACTCACGGCGAAGCTGTTTCCATGGGCATGGTTGCAGAAGCCGTTATTGCCCACCTCATGGGACTTATCCCTATGGAGTACATTAATCGGATACGGAATATTCTATCCGGTGCAGGACTGCCGGTAACCATTCCTGATATTGATAACAGCAGTCTTCTGAAACTGATGCAGCATGACAAGAAAAACAAAGACGGGAAAATTGCATTTGTACTGCCCACGGCTCCCGGACAGGCAGGAATATTCCGCAATGTGGAAACCCAGGTCATTTTTGCTGCACTGGATGCAGCCCGCATACAGCAATTATGACAAACTGAACAGCAGCTTGGTCATATTGCAGTACGGCAGCACGGTTAGGAAATACAATAAAAGAACAGCATAATCGGAGGAATGTAGTATGGTAATTGTTATGAAACCTCAATGCTCCAAAGAGGATATTGCCGGAGTAGAAAACTTCTTAAAGAAACTGAACTTGGGCGTTCATATTTCTGAAGGCTCTGAAAGAACCATAATCGGGGTAATCGGCGATAAGCGCTTGCTTGCCGATGCTCCCCTGGAACTGATGTCCGGTGTTGACCGGATAGTGCATATTGTAGAACCTTACAAACTGGCAGGACGAACATTTAAACCGGAAAATTCAGTAATACGGGCTGCAAATGCCGAAATAGGCGGCAATCGTATTGCGGTCATAGCCGGTCCCTGTGCAGTGGAAAGTGAAGAACAGATTATATCCACCGCCCGCTTTCTCAAGGAGCAGGGCGTAACATTTCTAAGGGGCGGAGCATATAAACCCAGAACTTCTCCCTACTCCTTCCAGGGGCTGGAAGAAGGGGGCCTGAGAATCCTGGCGCAAGCCAGAAAAGAAACGGGACTGCCTGTCGTAACTGAAGCTGTTTCAACCAAATCCCTGGAATTAGCTGCCAAGTACGCTGATGTAATACAAATTGGGGCAAGAAATATGCAAAACTTCAACCTCCTGCAGGAAGTAGGCAGGATGAAGGTGCCTGTTATATTGAAGCGGGGGCTGTCTGCCACAATCGAAGAATGGCTGAGCGCAGCCGAATATATCATGAATGAAGGCAACTATAATATTATCCTGTGTGAAAGAGGCATCCGTACTTTTGAGACCTATACCCGCAACACTTTGGACTTAAGCAGCATACCCGCCGTCAAGGAATTAAGCCATCTGCCCATTATTGCTGATCCCAGCCACGGAACCGGCAGATGGAGGCTGGTGACGCCTATGAGCAGGGCGGCTATAGCAGCAGGTGCCGACGGTTTATTGGTTGAGGTTCATCCCTGTCCTAAAGAAGCTTTGTCAGACGGACCTCAGTCATTGAACTTTGACAGTTTTGCCGGATTAATGAAGGACATTCACAAAATAGCAGCCATTGTAGGACGGGAGATATAAGGCCATGGAAATTAAGAAAATTACTATAGCAGGATTGGGATTGATCGGAGGTTCCCTGGCTAAAGCCTTCCGCCGCACCAATCCGGGTTTCACTATAGTCGGAGTGGACAGCAACAGGAAAAATTTAGAATTAGCCCTTGAAGACGGAACTGTCAGCCAGGCATTTGACCGGCTTGAAGATGCTGTATCTGATTCCCAGGTCATATTTCTATGTACACCTGTTAGCTGCATCCCGGAATTGTTAATAATTTTAAGCCGCTGTGCCCGCCCGGGAACCATTATTACCGATGTCGGCAGCATAAAAGAAGGAATTATGAAAAAAGCCGATGAACTCCTGCCCCAGGATGTCTGCTTCATCGGAGGACATCCCATGGCGGGGGCAGAACGTTCGGGCTACCATGCCAGCATTGCGCACTTGTTTGAAAATGCATATTATATTCTGACTCCAAGGACAGGCACACCGGATACAGCAGTTAATGTTCTAAAGAGTCTGATAGCATCCACCGGAGCCATTCCGCTGATACTGGATCCCGTTACTCACGACCAGATGGTGGGTGCTGTAAGTCATCTCCCCCATATTATTGCTGCTGCCCTGGTCAATACGGTACGGGAAGCGGACGGACCGGATAATGCCATCCAAAAGCTTGCTGCAGGCGGTTTTAAGGATATAACCCGCATTGCATCCTCCAACCCGGAAATGTGGCGGGATATCTGCCTGTACAACAGGGATCAGCTTTTACCTCTGATTTCATCTGTAATAGGCTGTCTTAGTAAAATCAGCAAAGACCTGGAGGCAGGAGACGGGCAGGCAGTTGAATCATTCTACATGGAGGCTAAGAAATTCCGGGATCAGATTCCTTCATCAGAAAGCCTGTATCTGCTGCCTTATTATCAGGTATACGTAGATGTGGAAGACAAACCCGGTATTATCGGAAAGGTAACCACAATTCTTGGCAGCCATAATGTGAATATAAAAAACATAAGAATTATAAACAGCCGCGAAGACGAACCGGGCTGCCTGGTGCTGTCATTGGATGACCAGGCAGCACAGGCAAAAGCAGTAAACCTGCTAAATGATGCAGGATGCCGGGCATATATAAGATAACAGGAGGGGACTGTATGGAAGCTGTTATTACGCCGGCAAGGCAATTGATTGGAGAAGTCGACATACCGGGAGACAAATCAATATCACACCGTGGCGTCATGCTTGGTTCCCTGGCAAAGGGCACTACCCGGATAACGCATTTTTTAACAGGTGAAGACTGCCTTAATACCATTAAAGCTTTTCAAAGCATGGGTGTAAGCATTGAAACCAATATTAATTCAAGAAATGAAACCGAAGTTATAATTACCGGAAAAGGCCTTCACGGTCTTAACAAGCCGGCATCTACCATAGATGTGGGCAATTCAGGCACAACAGCCCGGCTGCTGTCGGGCATTCTTGCCGGTCAGTCCTTCAGCAGCGTGCTGGATGGAGATGCTTCGCTGCGAAAGCGGCCTATGGGACGCGTTGTCGAACCCCTGGCTAAAATGGGGGCTATAATACATGCCAACGATGGCAAGCTCCCTCTGAACATATATGGAAGTGAACTGCATGGAATAGAATACAGCCTTCCCGTAGCCAGTGCTCAGGTGAAATCAGCAATCATACTGGCTGCCCTGTATGCCGATTCCCCTGCCGTAATACATCAGAACGCTTTGTCACGGGATCATACCGAAATTATGATAAATTTCTTCGGGGGCAAGGTTGAAACCCGAGACTTATCTATTCATGCTCATCCTGTAAATGAGCTTTATGCCCGGGACCTTTATGTGCCCGGTGACATTTCATCTGCTGCATTTTTTATTACAGCGGCTTTGCTTGTCCCCAATTCACGGATAACAATGAAAAAGGTAGGAATCAATCCTACCAGAACCGGTATATTGGATGTATATCGGCAGATGGGGGCGGATATAAAAGTAGAAAACATAGATTATGCCAATGGTGAACCCATGGGAGATTTAACAGCTTCCTATTCCCTGCTTCGAGGCGTAGAAATAGAAGGGGCCATGATTCCCAGGCTCATCGATGAAATACCTATTATTGCCCTGGCCGCTTCACAGGCTCATGGCACTACCGTAATCCGCGATGCGGCAGAGCTTAAGGTAAAGGAATCCAACAGGATTGATATGGTTGTCCGAACCTTGCGGACCCTGGGAGCAGACATCGAAGCCACTGAGGACGGCATGGTAATACATGGCCCTGCGCCTTTAACAGGAAACATCGTATCCTGCGGAATGGACCACCGGATTGCCATGATGGCAGCCATAGCAGGGCTGATTGCCAGGGACAGAACAATTATTGCAGACAGCCAGTGGGTAGATATCTCCTTCCCGGGATTTTTCAATGCTATTGAAAGGCTTAAGTAAAATTAAAACTGCTTTATAACCAAAACCAGAATAATTATTAAAACGAGTGCAAGGGCGATGCCCCACATAAGGCTTTTCTTACGGAAAAAGAATATTTTCACAAAAACACCCCCTTACATAAATGGTATGCAAGGGGGTGTACTTTTAGACAGAATATGCAAAAAAGGGACAAGTGTCAGGTAATTTCTTAATCTTACTGCCGCTTATGTTTAAGCTGCTGCTGAACATGTTCGATTTTGCTTTGATTCAGGCTGTATCTTCTATAGCAAATCATAGCAGCTAATATACTTAGAATACAGCCCAATGCCAATATCAGACCCAGTGCAAGAACTGTGTTTTTGGGTTGAACAGTCAGCTCTGAGTTAAAATTGACCAAATCCAGGAATACTCCAAGTATGAATATGGCTGCTGATTGAGACAGCTTGTAGCAGAGAGTCAGGCATCCATAGAATATTCCTTCCTTTCTGCTGCCTGAGGCCAATTCTTCCACGTCAATTGTATCGGCAATCATAGACAGGGGCATGGTAAACAATCCGCCCATGCCAAATCCGGACAAAGCAGCAAAGGGCAGAAACCATACTGCCTGGCCGGCAACGGATTCTCTCAGGAAAACCAGGATCAGAAAATACACAGCACCTGCTGCAGATGCGCCGAGTCCCAGCAAAACAGCGGGTTTTTTGTCAATAAGCGAAGATATTTTGACCCAAACGGGCTGGGATAGAATGCTGATACCGAACAAAACGCCAAAAATCAAAGAAATGCCATAATTCCCGAATCGGAAGGTATAGGTAAATACATGCATTCCGATAGCACCGATCAGAGCAGAAGCAATATTGGTAAACATGTATCCCAGCACTACATAACGGTAGTCTGCATTAGCCAGAGCAGAAACAATGCTTTGAAACAACTCTTTTATACCATGCTTATTACTATCTTCCCCGGCTTTCTCTGAAAGAAAAGGGATATACTTTTTTGTAGTAAAGTAACATATAAGTCCGAAAATAAGGGCAACAACAGAAGCAGTAATTCCAATATCCCGATAAGCAGCCGGATTCAGCTGCCCTTGGGGATACTCAGGAGTGGGCCTGAAAAACAGGAACATTCCCATGACATTGGCACTGAAAAGGCCCAATACAAAAAAAACAGTTCTAATACCTTGTATTGAACTTCTTTCATTGTAATCATCCGTAAGCTCGGCTCCCAGGGCTGTGTGAGGTACTGAGTAGATAGTTGTAAATGCTTTCACCAGTATGAGAAGTGTAATAATAATTGCTGTTTTCCAGAACAAAGGCATGTGCGGATCTATATCCCATAAAAAGAAATTGGTTATGGCAATGGCTATGCTGCCTGACAGAATATAAAGATGGCGCCTGCCGTATTTAACTGAGTGAGTGTGATCTGAAATATGTCCCATAATAGGGTCGCTGACTGCATCCCAAAATACACTGGCTCCTATCACAAATCCAATAACACTTCCGGGTATGTTTAATATTACTGTGGAATAAAAGACCATATAAGTTGAAATGATCTGAAGAATCACTCCGAAAGTCAGGTTTCCGGCACCATATCCTATTTTATCTGTCAGAGGAATACTGCCTAATACCTTTATCTGCGGTTTTTCCTGCATGCAATTATCAATCCCCCGAATCCTATTCATAACACATGCATCTACTATAACATAAAGATGTATGGTTGGAAATAGAATTATGCATAAAAATACCCCTTGCAGTTTTATGCAGGGGACATATTTTAATTAACCATATCAAGTTAATACCGAATTGCATTAAGATCGTAGGGAGTTTCCTGATAAACATAATAGTTCAGCCAATTGGCAAAAAGCAGGTTTGCATGGGCCCGCCATGTGACCATGGGCGGTCTGCCGGGATCATCATCAGGGAAATAATTCTCCGGAATTGCAATATCCATTCCCTTAGCCAGATCTCGTTCATATTCCAGTTTAAGGGTATTGGCATCATATTCTGAATGACCGGTGACAAAAATCTGCCTGCCGTCCCTGGACGCAACGATGTATACCCCGGCTTTCGGTGATTCTGCCAAAATCTCCAGATCCGGGACTTTTTCAATATCTTCACGTCGTACTTCCGTATAGCGGGAATGAGGTGCATAGAATATATCGTCAAAACCGCGCAGCAACTTGACATGCTGCCTGGTAACGCTGTGAGGATACACACCGAAAAGCTTTTTGCCCAGATCATATTTTGGAATGCCGTAGTGATAATTCAAACCTGCTTGTGCTGCCCAGCATATGTGAAGAGTTGAAGTCACATTGTGCAGCTTCCATTCCATGATCTCCTTAAGTTCATCCCAATAATTTACATCTTCAAACGACAGTCTCTCAACCGGAGCACCTGTTATTATCATGCCGTCAAAGGTTTCATGCTTTATATCCGAAAATGTCCGGTAAAAGGTCTGCAAATGCTCCGGGGGCGTGGTCTTGCAGGTATGGGTCTCAGGATGCAGCAGCACCACATCCACCTGCAATGCTGTATTGCCTATCAGCCTTAAGATCTGGGTCTCAGTTACTATTTTTGTCGGCATCAGGTTTAAAATGGCAATCTTAAGAGGCCGGATGTCCTGAGTTGTAGCCCGGTGTTCAGTCATTACAAATATATTTTCATTATGCAGCGTCTGCGCTGCAGGCAAATTATCAGGTATCTTTACTGGCATTCTGTCCTCCCGTTAATTTTACTTTCTCTTATACTTAGTTTATATTGCTTACTTCACTTCTTCTTTCATTGCTTGTTTCATTCTGCTTAGTTCATTCTGCTTCTCTTTTCCTTCTCTATTGTTCTTACTTAACAACAATATTCAAAATTCGTCCCGGTACATAAATAACCTTGACGATGTTCTTCCCTTCATAAAGATGTCTTAATTTTTCGTCCTCCATCAAAGCGGCCTTGGCTTCCTCCTGGGTGGCATCTACAGGCAGAACAACTTTGCCCCTTACCTTGCCATTAACCTGCACCGCAATCTCCACCATATCTTCCACTGTTTTGGACTCATCCCATTCAGGCCATTTCTGGTCGGTAATTCTGGATGAACTGTCCAGCATTGACCACAGCTCCTCGGTGATGTGCGGGGCAACCGGGTTAAGCAGGATGAGCAGCACCCTGAAGTCACCCTTTGTTACCTTGCCCGCTGCATAGAAGTCATTTACCAGAGACATCATTGCAGCTATTGCTGTATTGTATTTCAGGGACTCGAAGTCTTCGCTTACCTTTTTAATGGTTTTGTGAATATTTCGCTCCAACTGAGGGGATATTCCTTCCTCATCCGTGAGGAACTCCTGGATTCTCCAGACACGGTCCAGGAATCTCCGGCAGCCTCTTACCCCGTTTTGAGACCAGGGCACACTTCTTTCAAAGTCGCCTATAAACATCTCATACAGCCTTAAAGTATCGGCACCGAATTCCTCCACAATATCATCAGGATTGATTACGTTGCCCCTGGACTTGGACATCTTCTCATTGTTTTCCCCCAAAATCATGCCATGGGAGGTGCGCTTCTGATAGGGCTCGGGAGTAGGCACAACACCTATATCATACAAGAACTTATGCCAGAACCGGGAATACAGCAGATGCAAGGTGGTATGCTCCATCCCCCCGTTATACCAGTCAACCGGCATCCAGTATTCCAGAGCTTCCTTTCCTGCCAGAGCTTCCTTGTTATGAGGATCGGTATACCTCAGGAAATACCAGGATGAACCGGCCCACTGAGGCATTGTGTCGGTTTCTCTCTTCGCACTCTTGCCGCATTTTGGGCAGGTGGTGTTGACCCAGTCTGTCATGTTGGCCAGCGGAGATTCACCTGTATCGGTGGGCTCGTAGCTTTCCACCTCAGGCAGCAGCAGCGGCAGCTCAGATTCGGGTATCGGCACCCAGCCGCAATCATCGCAATATACCAGCGGAATAGGCTCTCCCCAATACCTCTGACGGGAGAATACCCAGTCCCTCAGTTTATAGTTTACCTTGAACTTACCAATACCCTTTTCTTCCAGCCATGCAGTAATGGCCTCCTTGGCTTCTTTAACCGGCATACCGTTTAAGAAACCCGAATTTACCATAACACCGTTTTCAATATCTGTATAGGCTTCCTGCTCTATATTGCCTCCTGCCACCACTTCCACGATTGGCAGGTTGAACTTCCTGGCAAACTCCCAGTCACGGGTGTCATGGCCGGGCACGGCCATAATTGCACCTGTTCCATAGGACATGAGTACATAGTCCGATATGAAGATTGGAATTTCCTTGTTGTTTACAGGGTTTACCGCTTTAATTCCCTTAATCTCTACACCGGTCTTATCCTTGGCCAGCTCTGTGCGTTCAAAGTCAGATTTTCTGTTGGCCATTTCCTGATAAGCACGGATTTCATCCATATTGGCTATACGATGCTTTTGCTCCTCAATCAGGGGATGCTCCGGTGCTATTACCATATAGGTAGCACCAAACAATGTGTCGGGACGGGTGGTAAATACACGCAGCTTGCTCCCGCCGGTTACCTCAAAGTCAACCTCTGCCCCCGTAGAGCGGCCAATCCAGTTTTCCTGCTGGACCTTTACCCTCTGGATATAGTCCACAGTACCCAGGTCTTCAAGAAGTTTTTCGGCATATTCTGTAATCTTCAGCATCCATTGATTTTTTACCTTGCGGACTACTTCACCATGACACCGTTCACAGGTTCCGTTTACAACCTCTTCATTTGCCAGCCCAACCTTGCAGGAGGTGCACCAGTTGATAGCTGCTTCTTTCTTGTATGCCAGCCCTTTTTCAAACAGCTTCAGAAAAATCCATTGAGTCCATTTATAATACTCGGGGTCAGTGGTGTTGATTTCCCGGGACCAGTCAAAGGAAAATCCAAGTGATTTCAATTGCTGCTTGAACCTGGCTACATTCCGTTCTGTAACCTTTTTAGGATGAATCTTATTTTGTATTGCGTAGTTCTCAGTGGGCAGGCCAAAGGCATCCCATCCGATCGGGAACAGCACATTGTACCCCTGCAGCCTGCGTTTGCGGGCAACAATATCAAGAGCGGTATATGGCCTCGGGTGGCCTACATGCAGTCCCTGCCCGGAAGGGTATGGAAACTCTATCAAAGCGTAGAACTTCGGCTTGGACATGTCCTCGGAGGCATTAAACGTGCCTTCCCGTTCCCAAATCTCCTGCCATTTCTTTTCAATTACTTTTGGATTGTAATCAGTCATGTCTTTCACATCCTCTTTTCTCTATCATTAAGGTAAATATGTAGAAAGCCTTATATAAAAACAGCCTTCGTCGATATAGAGACGAAGGCCCGCGGTACCACTCTATTTGCCGGAAAAAACACTCCGGCCGCTTTAATGATGATAACGGTTCATACCGGCCGAGGCTATTTACTTACCCCGGCAGCTCCAGGACGAGTTCAACAGCAGTCTCTGCCGCTTCTCACCTGACAGCGTGCTCTCTGAAAGAGACCGGGCCGTTTACTGCTTCCCTTCTCAGCTGATTCCTGATAGATAGTTATTATACCAAAAACACAGAATAAATCAATAGGCAGGTAAATATTAGAGATTCCGAGCTGCTTCTTTTATGCTGTCAATCTTATGCTGGATAGTTTCCTGTGTCCAGTCCGGATTAAGAGGTACATTAACTGTCCTGCTTAACAAATCAAGTGTTCTCCTGCACATATCAGGACTGTAGTTATGTTTCAGACCCTCGTTTGCCGGCATGTTGAAAGGATTCATATCCGGATGGCCTGCTCCTCTTTTATTCATAATTGGATCCCAGTTCGTATAGACATGACGTCCGCTGTCGATGGGCAGTGCTCCGTTTACACCTTTGCCTATGGCAAATTTCCTGGCCAATTCCTCGTTTTCAAAGATGAATCCCAGGTGGGTTGAACAATCCCCTTCGGGATCATTTGACTTCAGGAATTTAAGGCCGGATACGCCGCTTACACCATCCATAATCTGTCTTTTGACTTTCCTGAGGTCTTCCAGTATACCATCCAGCCTCTGCAGCTGAACTCTCATTATTGCTCCGTTAATTTCACTTTGCCTTGCTTGTATACCGGCAAATACCGGGGTTATAAACCTTTCATAAATGGGGAAATCTTCATGTTCTTCATAAGAACCACCCTGACGATCCCTTGCCAGTTGTACATAGTCCTTTCTGAAGGTAGAACCTCCGTCATGCAAATAGACTGCTCTCTCAAATACAATTCTGTCATTTGTGAGAACGGCTCCGCCTTCGCCGCAGCTTATGATCTTGAAATAGTTAAAGCTGAATGCTCCTGCTTTCCCGATGCTGCCCAATCTTCTTCCTTTATAGCTTCCTCCGACAGCCTGGCAGGCATCTTCCAGCACATATACATTGTGTCTTTCGGCAATTTCCATAATGCTGTCCATATCGCAAGGATACCCCAGCATATGTACAGGCATAATTACTTTAGTATGAGGACTTATGTTCTTTTCAATTTCTTTGGGATCAATCATGAGTGTTTCATCAACGTCAACAATGACAGGTATGGCTCCTACAGCTGTTATTGCCAATGCCGATGCCATGAATGTATATGCAGGAACGATAACCTCATCACCAGGTCCTACTCCCATACCAACCAGGCATGCAATCAGAGCTGTTGTTCCTCCTGTTACGAACAGAGCGTAATCTACTGATATCTTTTCTGCCAGTTCTTTCTCAAAATTGTCCACTTCCTGGTTCTTGCTTCCTATCCTGAATAACTCCCCTGAATTTACTACCCTGGTAAAGGCATCGATTTCTTCCTGACCCACTCTAAACATTGATTTTCCCCCCAATCATTTTTATTATAGGATAATAATATCGCTAAACACTGCAGCTTGTTTCATCTAAAAGGTTATACTCCTTGTTATCACCTAAAGCAGCTGGGACCATATCGCTATGCTTCTTTTTCAAAACTATCAAGTACCAGGCTGTAAGAACAATGCCTTTAAATATGCTTGAAATGCTGATAGCCCACCAGACCCCATTCAAGCCAAGGCCGACAGAGGATAAAATCAATGCTGCGGGTATTCTTAAGCCATTAAAGGCAATCCCTACTACTGATGGAGGAATGGTTTTACCCAGCCCGTTAAATGCTCCTGCAGTAGTTGCTTCAATGCACATGAAGAGTTGTGAAAGGCCTAGTATCCTAAGATAAGTTATTCCCTGGCTGATTGTTTCCTCTTCCTGTACGAATATGGAAAATAACGGCCTTGCTGCAAAAATTAAGAGAAGTGTTGCAGATATTCCGATAACTGACATGACTGTCATGCCGATAAAATAACCCCTGAAAATTCTTGGCCATTTATTAGCCCCATAATTTTGGCCTACAAATGCAGCCATAGCCGTCTGAAAGCCCCCCGCAGTCATCCAGGAGATGGCTTCTATCTGTGAGCCTATTTTTTGCACGGCTATAGGAATGGGTCCCCATTGGGCAATTATCCTTGCAAGAACCATTACAAATCCGGTAAATAAACCGCTTTGCAAAGCTACCGGCAGCCCCAGCTTAGTGATATCTCTTATACGGGTCAGGTCCGGGGCTTTCATCAACTGCAGCCCAGAAAACAGCTCGGTTCTATTTTTGGCTTTTATTATAAAAATTATAGTTACAAATGCTTGTGCAATAACAGTTGCAACAGCTGCACCAACCACTTCCATTCTTGGGAACGGGCCTAGTCCCAATATTAAAACAGGATCTATAACCATATTAGTAATCAGCCCGATAGAATTTATCAAAAAAGGTGTTCTGCTTTCTCCGTATCCATTAAAGATTGCCGTAAAAACCGGATTAAGAAAGCTGAATGGTAGCCCGCATGATATGATTACCAGGTATGATACAGCATCATTAATAATGTCAGCTTCATTCAGATTGAAAAAACCAATTAAATACTTTCTGAAAACTATTAGTATTGACCCGTATAACAGCGCAAGGCAGATAATCATCTGCAAGCTGTGCTTTATATATAATTTTGCCTCATTCATGTCCCTTTTGCCCACTGACTGTGCAACCCCTACTTCTGCACCTATTTTAGGTATAAGAATAAAGGCCATTGCAAGCCACATGTAAAATCCTGCTGTGCCGACGGACGCAACTGCCCTGGACCCCACTCTTCCTACCCATATCATATCTGTCATGTTGTAAGCCATTTGCACAAATGATGTCCCCATAATTGGAACAGCCAGTTTAAACAATACTTTCAGTATACTGCCTTCCGTCAAACTGTTCTTAGTCATGTCTTCCCTGTCCTTCCAGCCAATCATTCTTCACAAACATATTCTTAAGACAAGCCTTTACACCTTTTTATATTAACCTATTTAGAATGCTCAGTAAATAGTATGCTGCAGATAACATAACGCCAGGCTGATCTGCAAATCAAACATGCTGCCTGAAATATAAAATCCGCCTTCATACACGTAGATCCATGTTCAAAAGGCGGACTCAACAGTTTGAAAGATTTTGCCTAGTTCAGTCTTTCAGAGGGTATTGGAGTTTCTGTCAGCTAAGGGCTTGCAGTCGGCGCCGGTGTTTCTGTTGGTATTGGGCTTTCGGTTGGTTTCGGCGTTTCTGTAGGCTTAGGGTTCTGGGTTGGTATTGGCGTTTCGGTCGGCTTTGCGCTTTCAGTCGGCTTTGGTGTCTCCGTTGGTTTTGGACTTTCAGAGGGTATCGGTGTTGCGGTTGGCTTAGGGCTCTCGGCAGGTGCCGGTGTTTCTGCAGGTCTTGGACTTTCAGTTGGCTTAGGTGCGGGCTCTTCCGATGGTTCTGTTCCTCCCTTGACGATCTTTTCCTTTAGTTTCTTTGTAAGTTCAGGATTTTTGGGCTTTTTCACGATATTTACTATGGTTCCGGCTAAAGCATTTTCATAAATCCATCTAGCATCTTCCACCATCAACCTGATACAGCCATGGGATACCGGAGTACCCAGCGCTTCAACCGTTGACTTCTTTAGTGTGGAAACATCCTGTTTGGAATAAAGAACTGAATGAAAAAGATAGCTTCCTTTTATTCTGGTAAAATACCTTGCCCAGGTCTTATATTTTGCGAAGTAACCCCATACGCCTCTGTCATACGGACCGCCCGGCAGCTTAAATGTTCCCAGGGGCGTTGGAGTAGATGGCTTCCCTGTTGAACAAATCATCTGCCGTACCACTTTGGTATAATTCCCTGAAGAATCCCTGCCAAAAACAGTTACCACCTGATTGGTAACATCTACCTCAATCTGATAGGGCATTGATGATTCCGTTTTGGGAGCTTTTGTAGGTGAGGCAGTAGGCCTGACAGTTGGCATTGGTGTTTTTTCTGGCGTATTCTTGGAAGGCTTCTTTGTATTTTCAGGTGTATCCCTGGAAGATTTCGACATATTATCATCAGGCTTTTTGGTTTCACAGGGTACCGGCGTACCATGCGGTGCAGGTGTGCTGCCCTGGTTTTCGTTGCTTTCCTGGTATGCCTGGCCTTGCTGTTCATCAGATGGCGGATCGGGAAGAATTATGTCAGCACCTGTTTCCTGAGAAAGCTCCGGAGTCTGACTGGTATCGTGCTGTTCCAATTTAGCTGGTTCAGTGGTTTCTTCTGTCTTATTTAAACCCTCATTCATAGCCGGTTCTTCTGCCGGCTCATTATGTTCAATTATGCTGCCTGTTATTGTTTCAGCGGTACTGCAGCCTGAAGCAAACAGGATCAGTATAAGTAAAAGACAAAGAAAAAGGCATATCCTTCTATTCATGGCGTTCCTCCAAAATTGTTTTACTGCATGTATACAGTGTTCATAGCAATGGAATATGCCGTGAAATCCCAGAATATGCCTGTTCAACTTAAATTGGGACAAGCTATGAATATATAAAATTTATGCTTTTCTTGCCTCTTTGATTTTTTCAATAAACTGGACAGCAGTACGGGTAATGGACTCATAGTCTCCGGTACTTGCACCCTTGGTTAATGAACTGCCTGCTCCTACTGCCACTGCTCCTGCTTTTATCCATTCCTGAACATTATTTAGATCCACACCGCCGGTGGGCATCATTTTTGCATAAGGAATAGGTCCTTTGATTGCTTTTATAATTTTAGGACCAAAAAGCTCTCCGGGGAATATTTTTACAATGTCAGCCCCGGCTTCCATAGCTTCCACCACTTCCTTAATAGTCATGGCCCCGGGCATGCATGGCACTCTGTAGCGATTGCACAGCTGAACCATGTCCCTGTTAAGATATGGGCTGACAACATATTGGGCACCTGCCAGAATTGCCGTCCTGGCTGTTTCTGCGTCCATGACCG
Organism: Clostridiales bacterium; assembly: GCA_012842605.1. Taxonomy (GTDB): domain Bacteria; phylum Bacillota; class Clostridia; order Caldicoprobacterales; family DTU083; genus DUSN01. The sequence goes on along the minus strand of DUSN01000101.1, from coordinate 41,621 downwards.
TGCCTGCCCCTATTAAAATTTCTCCGTTTTTATAAACAGCAGCAAGGTTGCGGATAACCTGTTCTGCTCCCGGTACGGTAAATGTAATTTCAATTGCAGCTACTCCTCCCGCTGCGCATGCATCAGCTATCTTCCTTGCCTGCTCGCCCGACTCAGCCCGGACAACTGCAACCAAGCCGCAATCAACTATCCTTTTTATTACAGCTTCCTTATCCATATACTATCAGCTCCTTTAAAATTGCTCCTTAGTATTTTATACAGTATTTTAGCCTATACAATATCTCAGACCTGTTTAGATGAATTCTGCCTGATATGCCTTTTACTGATGCAAATCAGGGACAGCTTTCTCGAAAGACCAGCTCCGGTTCAATAATTTTATGATGCGGGGTATCTTCTCCATCCAAAACCTTACACAGCATCCTGGCTGCTTCTCTGGCCAGCACTCCTACCTTGTTGTCCACTGTTGACAATTCCGGTGTTGTGCATCGCGCCAGGACAGAATCATTATACCCAAATACTGCCACATCATCAGGCACCTTTTTCCCCTTGGCCAATAGTCCTTTCAATATGCCTGCTGCCAGTATATCTTCGCTGGTAAATATGGCTGTGCAGGAAGCCTGCATCTCCATCAGCCTGATAAGAGCCATATATCCGCCGTTAATACCGCTTTCCGTACGGATTATCCATTCCTGCCGAATGGGCAGGCCTGCTGCCTGCATGCCGGAATAATATCCATTCAGCTTTGCCAGTCCGCTGAAACTATCCACATCGTAAACATATGCAATTTCCCTGTGACCACGCGAAGCCAGACTTTCAACTACCTTGAATGCTGCTAATTGGTCATCGCATACCACCGAGTATATGTTATTGCCCTGAAGAGAGCTGTTGAGCATAACTACAGGCACCACTTCAGAAACATCCATTATATGGGTATTGTCTTTCTTCTCTTTGAAAACTGAACCTACAAAAACCATACCGTCTACCTTTTTCTCCAGCAGCAGGCCCATGTATTTTTTCCTTTTTTCCAGTTCTCCTCCGGTATTGCAAAGGATCATATCATATCCCATCATCCTGAATTCCTGCTCCAGGATATATACTGCATTTGCATAATAAGAGTCTCTTACATCACTTGCCAGAACCCCAATGGTCTTGGTTGTGTTTGCTGCCAGACTCCTTGCTATGGCATTAGGCCTGTAGTTCAACTCTTTCAGCGCTGCTTCTACCTTTTCCCGGGTCTCCGGCCGGACATTAGGGCTGTTGTTGATTACCCTGGAAACAGTAGCTATTGAGACACCGGCTTTCTTTGCCACCTCATAAATATTCATCAGTCCACCACCAAATAGTTTGTAAGCGTTTACACAATTATTATAACTTCCACAAACAGCCAGAGTCAATCCAAACCGATACGGCTGCCAGCCCTATGGTTCATACGCCATGACACTTCTTATACTTCCTGCCGCTGCCGCAATAACAGGGATCATTGCGTCCAAAATCCTTATCTATAAACAATTTGGGCGTCAATCCTTTTGGCATGCTGCTGCCTGCAAAAGCATGACGGATATAATCCTCAGCCAGTTCTCTGAAATGAGGCAATGCATGGGAGAAAAATGTTTTCCACCCTTCACAGAGCCAGCTGATGTTATCAGCAGCGTAGCCGCTGTACATACGATGCTTTAAGCAATCAGCCGAACAATAGGTAAGATATTCACACTTGTAGCAATCAGCATGCCACTCTGCTTTTTGGCGGCCAAAGGCATGATACTTATCACTGTTTTGTATATCCATCCAGGAATCCGTCATCAAGTTGCCCAGTTTTTTATCTTCATCAACATAAAAATCACAAGGATAAATATCTCCGTTGTGTTCTACTACAAGGTACTGGCAGCAATTGCCCGCCATATGGCAGACAGAGTATCCTCCATATATCATATGATTCAATATTGAGTCAAACAGTCGTATCGACACTTTATAAGCATCATTTTTAATCCATTCATCAAACACATCGCAAAGGAACTGTCCCCATTGCTTCCCTGTTATTGCATAAGGCATGGGGCGGCCTTCCCAGTCAAATTCCACACAGGGAATATATTGATGGTAATTAACCTTCAAATCACAAAGATACCTGTATATATCACGGCCTCTTCCTGCATTGGCCTGATTTACCAGGGTCAGCACATTGAATTCAACATGGTTACGCTTAAGACAATCCAACCCCCTCATTACCTCACCATGGGATGAAGATAGGTCTGCCCTGGTTCGGAACCGGTCATGCACCTCAGCCGGGCCGTCTATGCTTATTCCAACCAGAAAATTGTACCTTGCCAAATGGCATGCAAAATCATCATTAAGGAGAGTCCCGTTTGTCTGCAGACTGTTTGATATGGTTTTTCCCTTTCCGTATTTCTCTTGCAAAGCCGTTACCTTTTCAAAGAATTCAAGACCCATCAATGTGGGTTCTCCCCCCTGCCAGCCAAAGGTATATACCGGTTGGTTTGTAGACAGGTAGTTGGAAATCATTATTTCCAATACTTCATCTGACATTCTGTGGATTTTTGATTCTTTGTATAATTCTTTTTTCTTTAAGTAAAAACAGTACGCACACCGCAGATTGCAATCTGCAGATGTTGGCTTAATCAATAAAGAAAAGGGTTTTGCATGCATAGCTTAAAGCTCTCCTGTCTTATTTGCATAATAAATGAATAATCAGATTAATCAGATACCAGTTTGATCCATATTAATTGTACTACATACTAGAGTTTGAAGCACTTTAAAATAATTATTGCTTTCTTTCAATAAGGGACTTGATTTTATTTAAAAGTAGATATAATATAGTTATAGAACTTGTTAAAGATTTAACAAAATTTTGAAAAAATTCAATTTAAATTGCTATTTTTTTCAGTAAGCATAAATAATTATGTTTGTCCCAACTAAATACGGCCCCTATATAAGTTAATATATAGTGGATTAAAAACCAGGAAAACCCTCTTTCGAGAGGGTTTTCTTGGTTTCGATTGTCAATTATTTTGCAATGTTTGATATAATTCCAGATATTTACATGAGAAATTTATTTAAAAAAAGAAGGATTTTTGTAATGAATGTTGTAAATATAATACTATTACTTGTACTATTTATCCAGTTCCAACATAAAATTTAATAACTAAATGATTATCTTTAAAAATAATCATTTCAACTAGGAAAAAGAGCAGTTATCGCCACTTCTGACTGCTCTTTTTCCAATTAGTTTTCCATTCAACTATATCTGCCTGTACACTGCAATTCAACCAGCATGCCTGCTGAATACTATTCTGCAGGTATAATGGTAAATTCCTTGAGCATTTGGTAGAACCGGCTTCCGTGCCCTTCAGCAGCCTCCAGGAAATATTTTTGCTTGATAATGAAGGTACCGCCTTGGGTATTATCTATGAGGTAATAGTTGACTATTGGGTCATCTCCCCTGGTGCCGCCGTCTATGGCGTGAATATAAATTGCCTTCAGGGGATCTGTTACCTCTATAGCTTCATCTACCCTGCTGAACTCACCTCTTAATTCTGCTTCCAGCTTTTCAGCCAAATCCTCGGGGCTGTTATCAGTATCCTGGGAAATTTCCATGTATACCTCTGGAAGCCCCTCCACTGATTCCTTCATAACAAGCCGGTCTACTTTCCCGTCCTCTACTATCTTGTACCTTTCTTCATCATAGTAAATTACATACCCTATCTCTCCCTGCTGCAATCTGCTGTGAATATTCTCCTTATCTCCTTCAACCTCAAACTCTACTATCTTTTCCGGCGCAAAATACTTTCTTATCTTATCCAGGGCAGCTTGTCCGGGCTGAGTAAATGATCCCAGTGCAAGTACCAGGACAGCAGCTGCAGCGCTTATGCCGACTATTCTGTTTCTAAATAGTCCTTTTGCGGCTTTCCTTTCCTTCTCAGTCTCTTCAATTTTCTTTAAAATGCACTTCCAATTCTTTTCCTGCATTTCTTCTGCAGCCTTGTGGGTACCCTTATGAAGTGCTTCAGTAACCATTTTTTCAAATTGCTGCGATGTCATTGTTGGGTTACCTTCCTTTCAAACTGCCTGTTATTGCCTTTTTCAGCTTTTGTCTGCCTTTGTAAAGACGTGACTTTACAGTATTAACGTTTAACTTTAATATTTCAGCTATTTCCGTCTCGCGGAAACCTTTCAGGTACTTAAGTACTATGGGAATCCTGATTTTCTCCTCCAAATCGCCTATAGCCTGATATAATTCCTCATACTCCTCAAAATAATGATCATCTTCATGCGGAATTTCCAATCCGCTTTCTGAATAGCTGTCTACGTAAGTAATTCGCGAACCTCTTTTCAGCAGTCGCATGCATTCGTTGACTAAAATTCTATAAAGCCAGGGCTCGAAGGGATTACCAGGTTTAAATTTGTCAATATTGAAATATACTCTGACAAAAGTCTCTTGTACTGCATCCGAAGCCAGGGCATTGCTTCGGGTTATAGCAAGAGCTGTTCTTGCAGCAAAGCCTGCATATTTGTTATATAATTCTTCGAAGGCTTCCTTGTCTTTGTTCCGCACCCGCTGCAGCAGGATGTCGTCCATGGTGCACCTCCCGCGGCCTTCAATATATATACCTCGCGAACTAGCAAAAAGTTTTTCTGTCAAAAAATTTTTTGGCTTTTTCGCCAATTTTATTATAGTATACCACAAACAGTTCCAAATGATATTTACACTGAATCAGTGCATAAAAAACGCTCCGCTATGCTTATCCGGCTGAAAAGCCTGTAAGAACAGCGAAGCGCGTTAATGTTATTTTATTATAACAGCGGGAACGTAATCGTTAATGTCCATTTTGATGAATGTCATTCCATAATATTACAGGAACTGTTTTATGTATGATATAAAAGCCGGCAGGGCAATTTCAGGTTCTTCAATTTCAGGATGCCATTTCTTTTCCCATTCCAGTGACAGATAGCCATTATAGTTATTTTTCTTCAAAATTTCGATGCTTTCAGCAACCGGCAGATCCCCATCTCCTACCAGGCAGAGTTTTGCTTTATGACCCATTCCCCTGGAATCCTTGAAGTGTGTATGTTTTATGTATTTGCCCAATCGTTCATACGTAAATGCCAAAGACTCACCAAAAAACTTATATGGATGGTGTACGTCCCACAGGACGCCTATGGCAGGGCTGCTTGTCTTCTGCAGCACAGCAAGCAGTTCCTCGGAGGCTGAAAAATCACCATGAGTTTCAATAAGAACGCATACTGACCTTTCCTTCGCATATTCTCCCAGTTCATTCAAACCCTTTGCCACAAAATCAACAATCTCGTCGCGCCTTGATTTGTCCGGTATGTCATTGCCGAATACCCTGATATAAGGCACACCCAGCTTTTGGGCCAGATCAATGGTTTCTTTGCCTTCTTTTATATTCATTTCTATCCTGGACTTATCATGCAGGGTGCAGGAAGTATCAAGACAGCATATTTCAAGGCCCCTGCGCTTCAAATCCACTTTAGTCCTCTCCAGGTTTTCAGGCAGGAAAGGAACTGCATTCGGCAGGTACATTTCACCTTGAATTCCTCGCACCTCAATTCCGTCATATCCCAGGCGCTGCGCTTCATCCAGGATTTTTTCCCATGACCAGTTGGGGCAGGATAAGGTGGTAAACGATATTTTCATACAAATACCCCTCCTTATATTGATAATCACCAGTATTATAGCCGGTTTCCTTTTCATCTACAAGAATACTGCAGGAACAGGGGCTTCTTGCATTCATGATTATTGCGCCTCACTATACTAATTTCTGCCTGGTATCAGGCATCTCGTCATATTTCTCAACAAATCCTGTTATTACCTGGTACAATGTTTTATTGGTTTCTCTGACCACCCTTACAAACTCCCGGTATGGTTTGAAGCAAACATCATGGAAGCCCATCTGGAAATTCTCGCCGTCACTGCGGCCCAGCAAAGGCTCATCATCCAGCGGGAAGTAATGCAGTCCGACACAATTGGGATGAACAGCACCGTTTTCTACATAATATTTATAAGCCCATCCTCTCTCCTCCTGTGTAGGTACACCTTTCAGCCCTACATGCCACATGCCGCGGTCAAGGGCTCCGAAATGGAATTCGCCAATGATGGCAGGCAAGTCTGCGAAGGATTTCAATTTCTCAAAGGCGTCCTCAGGAGAATAAGTGTATGAATTAATGGAAAACACGTCAAAATTCTCATATCCTATAGAAGCGTTCTTAAGAGATGCTTCCGAGACAAAGGAATACCTCATCCCTAAATTCATATGGTTTGGATCAACTGCCTTCAATGCCTGTGAAGGAAGTGTCACATACCTTCTGACCAGTATTTGAGCAAAATCATCTATGTCTCCGGCCGCCCCGGAAAGGTCTCTCACATTCGGAATACTATGCTTAAGGTCATCGAAAGAGTTTATTTCAATGCCCCAGGCATTGTTGAATCTTTGAATATCATATCCGTACTTTTCTGCTATATACTTAATAAATTCATCCTTTGAATAATACTGCTCGTTGCTGTTTAGCATTTCGATAACAACATATTTGCAGTCAAGAAGAGCCCAGAGTGGTTCATTGGTCAGGAAATAGCCAATCAGATTCCTGTCTTCTTTATATGGCTCCAATTGTTTGGCAAATTCCAGTGATTCTCTTTTATACTGCGGATCAAATACATCCGGAAAGTCTCTGAATATATGCTTGTCTGTATCGGGAAATCCTCTTAAAGGCAATACATAGGGCATATCTGCCATTTTTATGAAACGGGGATCCGACCAATTGGCAATGGTGTTAAAGCCCCATTCCTTTAGCCTTCTTTTAATTATCCTTGCCCAATTATCCCACCATTGCTCTCCAAATGCGCGTATGAGGTTGGATATGTGAAAATTATAGGTTACACAATCCGGGTCAGGACCTCCCCTGCCCTTCTGCATGCCTGCATGCCAGCAGTCTTTGTATATTGGGTCGTTACGGTCAGGAAGCCAGCCGTATAGGCTTTCCATCCGGTTTACTTTGCTGCCCACTCCCGGCATAACATGATTTACACCCAGGCTGAAGAAGATATATCCTTCCGGATCTATCATCCACCATCTTCCCTCTGCCTTTTCTGCACGAAAATAGCCTGTTGGTTCAAACCTTTTGTGAAGCCAGCCGCCATACTTGTTCCATCCTTTGAAGGATATTTCCTTTGCTTCTTTTTGAGCTTCTTTTCTGAGATATTCGATCAATTCCCTCTCCCCATGGGTTTTTCCGGGCCAATCCTTCCCGGCCTGCTGCCCAAGTTCGTCTGTCAACCGTGCATATGGCAGCGGAAATTCATTGTCCTCTTCATCGGTAAACACTATGTCATCTATTACAAGCTGGCGTTTTGGGTACCAATCCTGATTGATAACTGTGGTTATTGTAAATTTTCTCAATTTTGCCTTATCCATACTTGTTCCCCATACCAGCTCGGTCAGGGTTCCGGGATTTCTTACCGGAAAAACCGTCTGAGCATCCAGGTGCTTCAGCGGAAAAATTGTCTTGGTCCGTACCCCGGGCAGCAAAGCGAAAATTACATAAATATCCGGCTCATCAGACAGATTGTCATCTGACCAGAAATTATACCTGATATTCATATCTGCATCCGAGAGATTGGTCATGTATGTTGATATAAAATCAACCTTGGCAAAATCTACACCATTTAAAATACCGTTTTCGCCTTCCAGCTTAAGGCAGTCGTTAGCGCCGTTGAATTCCACTATTGTGCCGTCAGCTGTGGAACCAACAATAATGCATTCTTCTCTGGCGAATCTGCAAATTGGTATAATCTTTTTCACAATATCCATCCCTTTTGCTTATTCGTTTATCATTCAATCTCTTTTTTACTTAATGTTCTTTAGTATTAAATGCAAGTAAAATTACAAGAATCAAACAAACTGCCACTATGCAAAGAGGTTTGCTAACATTCAGCAATCCTGCAATAGACCGGCCAAAGATATAGATTTCATACAATATATGTAGTTTTTGCCAGCTCCTGCCTTTAGTATATATTCATTGTCTCTGATTGTCCATACACTATACATTGAATAACATTATTTTCAACATCGTTATATGATATATACATTGCTATTTATGCAAAATTTGCTATAATATAACATATTATTGCTTATAATCATTATTTTATGATTGATTTGAGCAATTTATGTAGAAAAATGAAAAAACCAGGCATTATAATTTAAATTGAAGCGAGTTGAAATTGTATATGCAACTTCAAATCCAGCCAATTTATCTAATAACTCTTATAAGCAAATTCGGCCCTGTACCTGTCAGTAGGTTGTATATTCCTGTTATTACAATTCTTATATTATTTTGCATATTATGTTTATACAGTATCCGGAATCTGCATGAAAAGAACAAGCGTCTTTATTTATACAGCGATCTGACCTTATTGCCTAATAAAAATTCCCTGCTAAAGTTTTTTAAAGAAAATCATAAAACTTCTATCCATGATATATCATTGCTTTACATAGATATTGACAATTTTAGATATATCAATCAAACCGAAGGCCATGAATTCGGAAGCCAGGTTCTGCTTGAAGTAAGTAAACGCCTGGCATTACTTGCCAAGCCAAATGGCAGGGTCTACCACCTTAGTGGAGATGAATTTGTAATTATATACAATAACCCTTCAGAAACAGGCCTGGGAGAAGTTATGGCTGCTTATATCCAGGCAGGATTTAAAAAAAGCTTCGATATCTCCGATAAAGAATTATATATAAATATAAGCATAGGTGTAGTGGAAAGGCCTGCTGAAAACATGACTATTCAACAGATGCTGGAAGCTGCTGAAGTAGCAATGTACCGTGCAAAGGAAACCGGCAAGAACAAATATGCTTTATATGATATAACCATGAGCCGCACTCTGGCAGAAAGAACCAGCATTATAAAGCATATGCGGCATGCCATTGAGCAAAATGAATTTGAAATACATTACCAACCTCAACTGGATTTGTTCTTTGACAGGATAGACGGTTTTGAAGCACTGCTGCGCTGGAACAGCAAAGAACTTGGGTGGGTAGCACCGGATCAATTTATTAAGGCTGCAGAAGCCACTCAGCTTATAGTCCCGCTGGGTGCATGGGTTATTAGGAATGCCTGTGCCTTTTTGAAAAAGCTGGACGACATGGGGTATTCACCCTTGAATATGTCTGTTAATGTATCAATAATTCAGCTTATGCAGGACGATTTTGTTCCCACTGTACAAGATACACTGGAATTTCTTGAACTGTCCCCTGAAAATCTTGAGCTGGAAATAACTGAATCCTTACTTATGGAGTCATTTGATTTGGTGATGCCAAAGCTTGAGGAACTGAGAAAAATAGGCGTCCGTATTGCCTTGGATGATTTTGGAACCGGCTATTCATCTTTAAGTTATTTATCGCAAATACCAATTACAACGCTTAAACTGGACAAATCTTTCATAAATAAAATTGGTACCAAAGAAGAAGGTTTGATAGAAAGCATCCTGCATATGTGCAAACGCCTCAATTTATGCACTGTTGCAGAAGGTGTGGAAAAAAACAGCCAGATACCAATCCTAAAAGAAATGGGCTGCCACAAAATACAAGGCTATTTATTCAGCAAACCTCTTACTGAGGAAGGGATAATTAATCTGCTGCAAACAGCCCCTACCTTGGTTGATGACATCTATTTGCTTGACAGCCAAAATAAACAAAGGAAATAAAAAAACAATATTTGGAGGACTAATATGTATTTTGAGTGGAAAGACAATTATGAAATGGGTGTAAAAGAGGTAGATGACCAGCACAGAAAATTGTTTCAAATCGGTAGAAAATTATCTGACATTATTCAATCTGAAAATGTATTACACAACTATGATGAGATTGAACGAATTTTGATTGAACTTAAAAATTACACTATAGAACATTTTTCGAAGGAAGAGCAGTTTATGAAAGAGCATGGCTATACAGATTTGGTAAGCCATGCAATGGAGCATGCATTCCTGCGTAAAAAATTAATGAAAATAGACAGCTTAAAAGAGCCTAATCATAAGACTTTGGTAGAGCTGGTTTCTTTTGTGTCAGACTGGATCTCCCAGCATATACTTATTACCGATATGAAGATACGCAATTTCTTAATCCTGGTGGAGAAATACCCAGGGGCATAACCTTCGATCCAGCCAATCCAAGCTCAGGAACGGCAAAATGCCCATCATGCTTAATGCCAGGATGCTCGCAAACATATCTGCATAGTTGACCATATTCCAGTTATTCATATTTTAATAGACTATACCGTAACTGGCAGCAAAGGTCTCAGCGAAAAACAAGAAACCGATGTTCAGATTTATAATCTGTCATTCGGTTTCTTTATTACTTGCAGATACGTTTATTTAAATCTATACCGAGAATATCGTAAACAAAAACGGATATTCCATAATTTTATCAAAAATCAAATGTATCCGGATGCCCGCCATAGCAGGTTTCATCATTTAACCTGCTTACTAGGGCCATATCTTCAACGGACAATTCAAAATCAAATACTGATATATTCTCCTTAATTCTTTCCTTGGTCTTGGATTTCGGCAGCACTATAACTCCCCGCTGCAAATGCCAGCGGATTATTACCTGTGCAGTGCTTTTATTGTAACGTTCTGCAACCCCTTTTATTACTTCATGATCAAGCAAATCACCATGACCCAGGGGGCTGTATGCTTCAACTGCTATATTTTTCTGTTTTAAATATTGAATATACTCAGTCTGGGTCCAGCGTGGATGTATTTGAATCTGATTAACAGCAGGTACTATGCTGCATCTTTCAAGCAGTGGTTCCAGGTGGTGCTTCAGGCAATTGCTGACGCCTATTGCTTTTATTAATCCCTCATTATACAGCTGCTCCATTTCCAGATAGCAGTCAATATACTTATCTTTGACCGGCCAGTGCACCAGATACAAATCCACATAGTCCAGACCTAACTTCTCTAAGCTCTCATAAAAGGCATCCTTTGTCCGGTTTGCCCGCATATCATCATTCCACAGTTTAGTGGTTATAAATATTTCCTCCCTGGGTATTCCTGACTGCCTGACTGCTCTGCCCACACCTTCTTCATTATGGTATGCTGCTGCAGTATCAATATGCCTGTAGCCATACTCCAGTGCTGCTAAAACACATTCCTCAATATTCTCTTCAACCTGCCATACACCATATCCAATTACGGGGATGCAGACTTGATTGTTCAGTAAAATGCTTTCCACGATTCCACTCCTTAAGTCAGGCGGGCTCTGGTTAAGCCCGCCCTGTTATGAAATTGCCTATAATACTTCTATACCCTCAATTACTACTGCTGCAACGGTTGATGAATCTATACCCTCAACCTTCAGCAAACCTGGTATTGCAATTAAAAATGCCACATCTTGAGTAACCTTGTCCAGATTGCACAGCATTTCAAGCAGCGGTATATTGTTCTTCAGGAAGATATCATGTGTTGAGCTGCTTCCGCCTTTAAATATTGATAATGATTCATCCTGGCCGAATAATTTTATGCCCTTTGAAAGGAAGTATTCAGCACCATCCTTCATTATTTCAGGCTTATCGCCTTTCATTCCCTTCTTCCAGCTTGTACGGACTATTGCAATATCTCCGCCTTTTAGCCTGCCGTTGTCTGCCTTTTCAATCATTTCTGCGGTTATAACCGAATCTGACGGCACATCAAAGTAAAAGAATACAGCACGTCCAAAGAAAGTTTCAGGCGAAAAGGCACTTAAGGGCAAACCCTTTTTATCCAGATGGAAAGGAGATTCAATATGGGTTTTCAGATGGGTCTTCATTTTAACAACCTGATATACCGTATCATCCACATATGAATCATATGTCTTGAGCGGCCATATCAGAGCCTCTTCCAGCACCAGCCGAACATAATCGTCTGGAGCTATCTCTCCTGATACCGGTACAATTTTCTGAGAGACATCTATTACTCTGTATTTTTTTGTGTCGATAATGTTCATGGCCGGCCTCCTTATTTCAGCAGCTTTGCAAGATCTCTGTCAAATGCTGCCTTGAATTCATCCATTTCAATTTTCTGTTTAGCCCAGTACTCATTGGCTTCCTGCTCAACCTCTGCTCCGCCTTGAGCATACCATTCTTCTACAAACTGATCGAAAGCATCAATGGGCAGTTCACCTGCTATGATTGACCAGAAAGTAGTTTTGTACAGGGTATTAAGGTTAGCTTGATATTCATTATTCTTCGGTCTTACCTTGTCCCTAAGGAAAGCGAATTTTGCTCTGAGTGGCAAAGCATGCTGCTGTTGGTCTGCAAAGTTTGCATTGCCCTTTTCACCAATTTCTATATTGTACTCATCCTTGCGTTCCAGCAGAAGAGCAAACATCCTGATACCCTTTGCATCCCGTTCTTCCTTGCTGGTCAGCAGTTTTATTTCACCGTTTTCCATTACATAGTCAATGCCTTCCTCACCGTTTTTAATGAGAATACTGAACTCTGGCTCCATTAAACCATCCAGGAGCTGCATAGCCACTTCCGGATCCTTGCACTTGCTGGTTATTGCTACATAACCGGATCCAAACGGATCTGAAGGTCTGTCGCTGGCAAAACCGTCCGGACCTTTGACAGGACGCTGCCTAATATACTCAGCACCGGGATTCTTAACCTGGAAGTCATGCAGCGGAGCAAATGACGGAGTTAAGAAAAATGCCCATGTATGGAAGGAAGCTGCCTTTCCTTCAACGAACAGCTCATCAGTAAAGCTCTTGGCACCGCTTATCAGGTTGGGGTCGATAAGTCCTTCCTTATATGCCTCGCTTATTACTCTCAAGGCCTCTTTTGTCTCTGGCAGTACGGCACCATACTTAATGCTTCCGTCCTCCTGTATAATCCATTCTTCCGGATATACACCATATGCAGAGTAGAAGGGATACAGCGCCATCATGTCTTCCTTGCCGCCTGTCAGACCAACCGTATCATTCTGCCCGTTTCCGTCGGGATCTTCATAAACACACTTTCGCAAATATTCCATATAGTCTTCCAATGTTTCTATTTCCATGCCAAATTTGTCCAGCCAGTCCTTGCGTACAACCGTAGTAGTTGAGCCGGGTTCGCTGACGTCGGTTATAAGTCTGTACATTTTGCCGTTTTCCCAGGTTGAGAAGAGAGCAGATGCATCATTGTCAACCTTTTTATAATAGGACACAATATTTGAGCCATGTTTGGCCAGCAAAGGATACAAATCAACCAGTAAGCCGTTAGCTTTCCATTCTTCATACTCTTTTGCACTGCTTGAACCAAAATAGATAATGTCAGGTCTCAGTTTCTCATCAGTCATCATAAGATTTATCTGGGTTTTTCTGTCATCCGAATTTGAAGGCAGAGGAATGACATTCAAGTCAATGTTAAACTTGTCTTCAACCAGCTTTTCAATATAACTGTCCGGTTGAGTGCCAGATGGAACACTGGGCAAGGTAATTGTAATTGGCACTCTTTCTTTTTGAACCGGGTCACCGCCCTCCGAGGAACCTTGAGTCGGCTTAGGTGTGCTTTCCTGTTTGTCACCTCCGGGTTTCTCGTCGACAGGCTTGCTGCAGCCGGCAGCTAATGATAAAATAAGAGTGATGGTGAGTAATACTGCCAGAACCTTACGTAACACTAATATCATCCTTTCTTTTTATTTTTATTTTTGTCGGAGCCATCAAAGCCCTCACCCTTTGATGGCTCCGATCATTATCCCCTTTTCAAAGTATTTCTGGAAAAACGGATAAATCATAATTACCGGTATTACTGCTATAAGTATGGTTGCGGATCTCATTTTAACGCTGTCAATACGGTTTACGTCCAGTCCTACTACCTGGCCGCCTTCCATAATAGTCAAATCCATTCGGCTCAGCATATCCCTGATTAATGTGGCCAGACTCCACTTTGTTTTATCATAAATATACAGAATACTTGAGAAGTAATCATTCCAATAGCCTACAAGTGTCATTAAAGCTACTGTAGCAATTGCAGGCTTTGATAAGGGCAGCACAATCCGGAAAAATATGACTACATAGCTGCCGCCGTCCATCATTACCGATTCTTCTATGCCCTCCGGAAGCATTTTCATAAAATTCCTCAGCAGGAAAACATTGAAGGCCGACATAACACCCGGCAATATCAATGCCCACACACTGTCAAGAAGGTTCAAGGATCGAATAAGCAGCCATGTGGGTACCATGCCGCCGTTGAACAGCATGGTGAAGAATATGATGAATACCAGGAAGTTCTGACCCTTAAGAGGTTTTGATATACCATAAGCTAACATTGATGACAGTAAAACCCCTATTATTGTACCGAAAAATGTCACATATACAGATACCCCAAATGCCTGGAGAACCCTTGAACTGTTGAAAAGTGCAGCCCTGTATATATAGAAGTCCAGTCCCCTGGGATATAGGAACAAGCCGCTTCTGCTGTAATTGGTAATATCGCTTATTGAATACATTGCAATATGAATAAACGGCAGCAGGAAAGAAAGAGTAATAGCCAAGAAAAATGCGTAATTGAATATGTCAAATACCATGCCGGGAAATGTAGTGTACCTTCTTTTAATCTTCATATTGCAATTCACCTACCATAATCCTTTTTGATCAAACAATCGAACAGTGTAGTTCGCACCGATAATCAGGAACATTCCTATCAGGGATTTGAAAAACTGGGCTGCTGCACCTATGCTGTAATCCGACGAAACAATACCTACTCTGTATACATAAGTGTCTATTATATCAGCGGTACGGTATACCAGTGAATTATACAGAACAAATATCTGTGAAAAACCACCGTCCAGTATATTCCCCAGGTTAAATATCAGGAGAATGCAGATTATAGGCAGCATGGAGGGTATGGTAATATGCCAGACCTGTCTGAACCTGCTTGCACCATCTATGACAGCTGATTCATACAAGCCGAGATCTATGCTGGAGATTGCAGCCAGGTATACAATGGACGAATAGCCTACATTTTTATATATATCCGTAACTATGAGCATCGGAACAAACCAGGTATTGCTGGTCATTATGTTTGGCGGGTTAAATTTCAGGGACTTGAGCAGCATTATAAGCACACCGTTTGAGGAGTTTATAAATACATCCAGCAAACCTGCCAGTACAACCCACGAAACAAAATGGGGCAGATATGATATTGTCTGGACAACACGCCTGTATTTCGGATGAAAGATTTCATTCAGGAGCAGAGCAAAAACAATAGGAGCCGGAAAAGCAAATATTAGCTTAAGACCGCTTATTCGTATGGTATTAACAAAAGCCTGCCAGAACAATGTATTTGACATTAGCGTTTTGAAGTTCTTTAAGCCAGCAAAAGGACTTCCGAATACCCCGCCGAATACTGTAAAGTCCTGAAAAGCTATTGCTAATCCATACATGGGTATATAGCGAAAAATTATTAAATATACTAATCCCGGCAGAATCAGAAAATATAGGTACTTATACTTTTGCCAGCTTCTTTTCCAGGTAAGCTTTTTATCTTTGATCCTAATGCCGGTACTGCAAACATTTTCAGCAGTTTTCATACAACTCACCACTACTCCCTGTATTTATCTGCTCCCATAACTGCTAAAATTAAAACTTAGTGCTGCTTAACATACGGGATAACTTTAACAACTTTGGTTAATCTGATGTCCTCACTGGATGCACCTACCATTATTTCATATCTTCCGCTGTCTATTATCTTTTTCTTGTTGACCTCATCATACCGGTATAAATCATCCGGCAGAATATCCAGTCCTATAACAGATATCTCGCCTTTTTTGATGAGAACCTTCTTGAATGCGGCTAATTGTTTCTTGGGACGTTTTGCATTGCTGTCAAGAACCCTCACATATACCTGAGCAGCTTCCGACCCATCCATAGAACCGGTATTTTTAATGTCAAATTCCACATGTATTACATCATTTGCTGTATATGTTTCCTTATCTGTTCTTAAGCTGCTGTATGCAAATTCTGTATAGCTTAGTCCATGCCCGAACGGATACAGAGCATTGCCATCAAAGTATTGATACGTCATATTGCCGTCAATTATATTGTAGCAGTTTTCAGACGGAATGTCCGATTCTGACCGGTATACTGTCAGGGGCAGGCGTCCGGACGGACTGTGGTCGCCAAGCAATATATCAGCTATTGCCCTGCCGCCCTCCTGTCCCGGATACCAAGCCTGCAATAAAGCCGGAACATTTTCACTCATCCATATATCAGATATAGGTGAGCCGCTGAATATAACAACAATGGTTTTGGGATTTACATGTAATACCTGCTTTATAAGTTCCGCTTGGTGGTGCGGTAATCCTAAGGACTCCCTGTCGGTGGTTTCATCCTCAATAGTCCTGTCCGTTCCCACACAAACTATTGTGTAATCCGCTTCTTTGGCCATGCTTAGTGCTGTATTCAGCTTCTCTTCGTCAACATAATCCCAGCCTAAAGCTACATGGCAGCCTTCTCCCTGTGCATATCTTTCCAGGACAACGGTATGCTTCACGCCTGCCTCAAGGTATATCTCAGCACTGCAGGTGCGTGGCTTCTCATAACCCCATTCATCAACCAGTATGCGCCCGTTAACTATAAATCTGACTCCGTTGTCGGACTTAATGCTGAAGCGGTATCTGCGTGTAACCGGAACACTCAGGCTTCCGGAGAATCTAACCGACCAGGCACTTTCTCCTTCAATGCCGGGAATTGGTGATCTGAAGCGCCAGTCAAACATCACATTTTCTACCGTAGTTGTCAATACAGGAGTTCCAAGCAAATGCCTGCTCTCGTAAAACTCTGCTCTTAAGCCTTCCATACCGTCCGGAGTTTCAAAGCATTGCTTCGGTATTATCTGAGCTGCAAAGCCACCTTCCATTACAGGTTCACAGCATACCTCTGCTACTCCATCAAGCTTATCCTTCAAGCCCTGCTCAAGTGTTATCACATGAGGTGCATGACCGCTGTACGTTCCAAGATAAGTGCTATTGGCATACGGGCCTATTACGGCTACTTTCTTTACATCACTTTTGCTTATTGGCAAAATGTCTTGGTTTTTAAGGAGCACAATGCTTTCTATTGCAACCTGCTTTGCAATTTCACCGTGTTCTTTGCTGGCTATCACTTCAGCAGGTATCTCATAATAAGGTATGTTCTCCTGCGGATCCAGTAGTCCTAAATAAAACCTTGCCTTTAGGGCTCTTTTGACAGCTGTATCAATATCATTCTCTGTTAATAAGCCCTTTCTGACTGCTTCTGTTACATACTCACGGTGGCCTTTACCATTGGATACATCGCAGCCTGACCGGATTGCCAGCGCGACTGCCTCCTCCATGGAAGACACCGCATGATGGGCTCTGTACAAATCATATATTGCACCGCCGTCGGACAGTACATAACCATCAAAACCAAACATTTCACGAAGCACATTTGTTAACAGCCATTTGTTGGCTGCTCCGGGCATGCCGTTTATTCCATTGTAAGCAGGCATGATTGTATGATAATCTGTCAATTCCAGGCATTTTTCAAAAGGCCTGAGATAATACTCCCATAGAGAACGCTCATCAATATTAACATTCTCACTTCTGCGTGTCGCCTCCCAACTGTTGGCGGTAATATGCTTAGGGCCTGCAATTGTTTTAAGATATTTTTCATGATTGCCGGTCAAACCCTTGACAAAGGCTGCACCCAATACTCCTGCCAGGTAAGGATCCTCGCCAAAGCACTCCTGAATTCTTCCCCACCTTGGATCACGGGCCAAATCAATTACCGGACTGCAAAATGCCAGTCCCATGTACCCTTGTGAGTACTTGGCTCTTACTTCATCCGATATGGCATTAGCGGTCTTATATATCAAATCTTCGTTAAATGTGGCTGCCATTGCAATTGCCTGCGGAAATACTGTTGCAATCCCTACTTCAGGATCATTATTCCCAATAACCGAAACACCGTGCTCAACTTCACCATCCCTGAAGGCAGGTAGTTTCAGGCGTTCTATCCCGTCGCATGAGTTTGCCAGCTGGCTTGCCTTTTCCTCCAGTGTCATACGGCTTGCAAGGTCGTCTACCCGTTTATCAATCGGAGCATTTATGTCTAAGTATAAAGCAGTTCTGCCGTCATGCTCATACCAGTCAAAGCCTTCCAGGTATTCAGGCTGGAAGATGCAGTTTTCGGTTGCCATGGCTTCAGCCTGGTCCATTAAGGCCTTTCTGGCAAATTTGGCATCAGGCTTTGGCCCCCGGCCTGCTATATAGTCTGCAACAACCTTGAACTCAGGTACAAGCTTTATTATATACGGCTGATTGGGTATATGTATTTTTTTATGGGTCCATAAGCATATGCCAATATTATGCCGCTTATGCAGCCTAATATCATCAGTCCACCATTTTGCATTGTTATCGCCTGTTTCACCGTTCCATAAAGGAATCTGCCAGCGATAGCGCAGCTCCAAATATTTTTGAATGTCTTTTTTGGCAGGAGAAGGACCGTTATACTTATATAAATGATATGAATATGCCATATTGCTGTCGAAGGGTTCCAGGTCTGTAAAGTCAGTTGCAAATTTGTCTCCTTCTATGAAAATAATATGGCTCTTGTCAACTTCCCGGATAGCCCTTGTAATTAATATATACAGATCCCTAAGCTCTGTATTTTTATGTCCGTTTGTAAGTACAACTTCATTAAGCAAATCATAGCCTAAAATCATTGGGTCATTTGCATACCGTCTTGCAATTTCCTTCCACAGTTTAATTGTTAAAGGCCAATACTTCTCAGGCTCTTCCCATAAGCGGGCAGTGCCGTCGCTGTCACAGAAATGCCAGGGGTTTTGCCCTCCTGGTGCAGCATGCAGGTCTAATACTACATAAAGATTATTCCTACGGCACCAGGATACTATTCGCTCCACTTCCTGAAAACCTTCTTCTATAAATGTATCATTTACCATTAATGTTTTGCATGTCAGAGGAAGCCGTATATGATTGGCCCCCCAGCGTGCCATGTTTTCAACGTCCTGCTCAGTGAGCCAGTTTTGCTTGTATGTATTCCAGAATTGATCTGCAGCCTTTTTGCCAACCAGTTCAACTATAGAGTTATACATATATGTAGGGGATTCACAGCGTTTTTCTTCCATCTTCGGGCCGCCGAAAACCTGCCACATGTATCCTTCGGGGTATAATGCCCCGCCAACGCCAAAACCAATAGGAAGGAATTTCCTGCCGTCTTCATCAACTATGTTGGTGCCTTCACACCTTAGTATGCCTTTATACATTTCCATGTCATCCACCTCTTGTTTGAATACCTAAATTCTATAACACGAAAAGTATAAATTAAATGTTGTGGTTTGGCTTATAGGTGTCGTGGTTTGGAATGTAACTTAAAACCATTTGAAAGAAGGGTAGTCAGCTATTATAATGAAAATGAACCTATAATATCTGGTATACTGTACAAAATCATTTTAGGGGTGATTTCTTGTTTACAGTTGTAGTAGTAGATGATGAATACTGGGCTCTGCAAGGAATTATTAATACATTCAAATGGCAGCGATACGGATTAAAGGTAATATTTAATACATGTGATCCCCTGGAAGCCTGGGAAAAAATACAAGAACTCAAGCCTGATGTTGTATTTACAGATATTATGATGCCAAACATGACAGGTTTGGAGCTTGCGGAGAATATAAGAAATGCAAATATTGATTGTGAATTGGTCATCCTGACAGGCTACTCTGAATTTGAGTATGCCAAGCAAGCCATATCTCTGAGAGTTTTTGAATATTTTCTTAAGCCCATTGACCCAAATGCTACTGATAAGCTGCTCAGCAATCTTTACGAACACCTTAAGAGGAAAAACGGCATAAACAGCGAGAATGAATTCAGTTTTATAGAAAATAAGCAGTTTCAGGAAATGGTGCAATATATAAACCAAAACTACGGAGAGATGCTGCATATAACAAAATTGTGCAAGAAATTCTATATAGACGTCAGCTATTGCAATAAGCTGTTTCATCAATATTTTAAAAAGACTTTTACCGAATACGTTACAGATATACGCATGAATAAAGCAAAAGAGTTTATTTCCAAAGGATTTAGCATAAAAGACGTGGGGGGACGTGTGGGTTATACTGATTACAATTACTTCCTTAAAGCCTTTAAGAAATACTATGGAGTTTCACCGTCGGAGTATAAGAAAGGGATTTAATCCATGAATAAATTGTTCAACATGAGTTTATCCAGAAGACTTGTAATCTTTATATTGGTTGATCTTTTAGGGCTTGCCTTGATTATGGGAATCATCATGTATATGATGCAAAACACCATGGCTGAAAGTACCAAAGCCTTTGTCAATTCATATGCAGAGGGCTTGGAAGATACTGTAAACAAAGAAATATCAGAAATCATGTATACTGGAATTTCTTTAAGCTATAACAGCTCAGTAATTGAATTTTTCCATAATTATAACAATAATCAGTTTAGCAGAGAAATATTCAATCAAATTAAACCCATGACTGACTTAATAATAAAACAAAATAAATGTATTGAAGACATTCTTTTTATAAGCAAAGACAATAAAATTATCCTTAGCAATCAAATCTACAAAAACATAGACTTGTCTCCCATACTTCTAAAAAAAGATATATCCGGTTCATTTTTTACGATAAACAAACCAAAAATTGATTATCCGAATATATACTACAGCGGTCCTACATTCGCATATGCCATTGATGTTTATATGGTTAATACCAAAGGCTTAAACAGGCATGATATAGGTACGATTGTATTTCTCTGCAGCTTGCGCAATACCGAAAATTATATTTTAGAATACGCCGGTTTCAGGGTGGAAATAGGCGGTCCGGATTCTGTGATACTCAGGAACAACACTTCAGAATCCGGAAAAGCCGGAAATTTGCACAATGTTGAAATACCGGTAAAGTATACTGACTGGAATATAAAAATATCCTTAGCCAAGCCTTATGCCGGGTACATTAACCCCTATACAACAACCTTTATTTTGCTTTTGCTGATATACTCCATGCTCTCCATAACAGCAATACTGTTGATTATAAGACAATCCATACAAAAACCGGTTAAAAAGCTGCTGTACGACATCAGCAAGATCACACCCGGAAAAGAAAGCATTGCTCGGGTCAGGGTTTCAAACAGTGTTGAAATTGGTATGATCAGCAATTATATAAACAATATGATAGACAGAATAGAAAATCTTTCTGAAATAAATACAAAAAACAAACTGGAGATATATAAACTGGAAATCAGCAAAAAGCAAACCGAACTGCTGGCATTGAGATACCAAATAAACCCCCACTTCCTGTACAATACCCTGGAATGTATCAGGAGCATTGCTTTGAGTAATGGCATAACTTCGATCCAGGAAATAACAGTAGCTATGTCAAACATGTTCAGGTATTCAATAAACGGAATGGAAAAGGTGCCTTTGTCCAGCGAACTGGCGATAATACAGGATTATTTCAGAATCATAGCTATTCGGTATAATTACAGGTACAGGCTTGAAGTTAATATAAAAAGCGAACTAAATGACTGCATTATACCAAAAATGATTTTGCAGCCCATAGTAGAAAATGCCATGATACACGGTTTAAGCAAAAAAGCATCAGGCTGCATATGGATAACAGGTACTATACATAACGGTGATGCTGTAATAGAGGTAAAGAATGACGGCAAAATAATAGAGCTGGAACAACTGGCTGTCATTAGACAAGCTCTTAAAGGCGGCCCGCAGACATGCCGGGATGACAGGATTGGCTTATCCAATATCAGCCAAAGGATTAGATACCATTATGGCGAAAATTATGGATTGGAGATAGACAGCCAAAACAATGCAGGCACTTGTGTAAAGATAAGACTGCCAATTATAAAGGAATACTGATATAAGTCGTTATATATACCTTGTATTTGCTCACTTAAGGACATTTTTTGTTATTGTGCTAAGAACCATTGAATTATTAACCAATGAAAGTGGTTTGAAAAATATTTGTATTTTTCGTATATTTGGATTAACCAACTAATGTATTTGAATTGAACTGTTATTTTAACTACTCACTTTCCGGGAATAATTTCCCACAAATGTACATATATCTTATCTTCCCATCCGATGCTTATAATACCCTTCTTGCCAGGTGCAATGTCAATAATCTTAGCTCCATCATGATGTTCAAACCGGCTGTCAACTATATACTTATACCAGGCGGTACCCTGAGGATTCGCTTTTTTATAAGCATACAACCTGCACCGTGAACGGTAAGGCCAGAAGGGGTCGTGTTCACCTGCTATTATTTCGTCCTCTCCGTCCCCGTCAATATCGGCTACCCCCAGTGAGTGAGCACACCTTACAACATCTATTACATGTCTTTTCCACGGGTATGTTTTGGGATCCCCGGGTTTTTCCAGCCAAACCAGCTGGGAAAACGGAACTTTCCTATTTCGATAGTCTAAGTCTTCCTGTGCGATTACTATGTCCTCCCTGCCGTCACCGTTTATGTCGGAAACACCTATTCTTGCTGCTTTCAGGCTCAGATCGGTTGGATATGCATTAAAAGTACCGTCTCCATTATTTTTAATCCAATACTGCCCTGCAACAATATCTAATACACCGTCTCCGTCCACATCGCAGGCAATAAGTTCCTCGCTGTATTTAACAGGAGCCAGTATCTTCTTGGGCCACGGACTTACAGCGGGATCACTTGGAATTTCATAGATTTCAGGCGGGTTCCCGCTTTCATCAGAATCATGGTAACTGGTTACAAGCGCAAGCCTGTTATTCGGCAGCAAGGGAGCAATCAGTGAACCATGGGGCCAATCTCCGTTTATTTTGCCGATAAAGTGCTCCTCCCATTTTCCGTTAACCGGATCAACCGGCTTTATCCACCATAGTTCTCCGGACATAAGACCCATATAGTCATCTTTCGGGTAACGTTTGTCCCATTTTAATGCGATGAACTCATCAATTTTGTCCCCGTCAATATCGTAATGGTTGATTACCTGAAAAATACCTGGGATTTGGTACCGTTCCCAGGTTGGGTTTTTATACCAGAACGCTCCGCAAACCACGTCCTGTCTTCCATCCCCGTCCACATCTGCTGCCATTATTTCTATTGCCCTGAACGGTTTATCCCTGTCCAAAAAATTATGTTTGAACTCCACATTCAGTGTTGGCTTGTCTTTTCGTTTCCACACCTGCAGTTTGGGATTTCGTACAACCTGTGAGCAGGTCTTTCCTACAACCTCCAGCTCACCGTCATTGTCTATGTCATGTAGAATAGCCTCATGGGTTCCTTCACCTTGATATAGAACTTTTCTCTCCCAGGTTATGCCATGGTCGTTCGTATAATAAGTAATTAACCGTGCATCCAGATTATACGGGGCGTTCCATCCGCCTGCATCCATTTCAGCAACAAATATAAGTACGCTCCCGTCAGCATTGTCAAATTTGACCTGCAGTGAATGGGAGTATATAAGGCCATCCTCCAGCCTATGCTCTACCCACGGGTTTTCCGGATCTTCCAGCAATCTGTTTTCGAACCAGGAAAGGGAGCCGTCCATATATTCCGAGTCGGTAATCACAATGTCCGGCCTGCCGTTTCCGGTAATGTCTACTGCCGCTGTTCTGCACATTTCCCGATAATTCGGTGCAAAGGTCATCTTTTGCCAGAGTCCGCTATATGGTCCGCCTTCATTCCATTTAAACCAATACGGGCCATTAATGATTTCCAGATTTCCATCGCCGTCAAGGTCACCGACTGAAAGCCCTTCGGCAAAAATGCCTGTGTATATTGGGTGTTTCTCCCAGGTCGTCGTAACATCATGTTTGCGCTTATATGCGAATATTCCAGGGCTGCTGCAGTAGCAGGCTATGGCAAGAAGTTCATTTTCTCCGTCGCCGTCGATATCAGCAAACACTATGTCATGAGCTACGCCCTCAAAATCAGGGTCTACCACATATTTCTCCCAATCCCCGGCTAAATCTCTTTTGGCTTTAGGCCTGTACCAAACAATCTCAGATCCGCCATTATCTGCGTCTCTTCCCACAAACAGCTCCGGCAGCCCGTCGCCGTCCACGTCCTCCAGCGCGAACATCACATGGTAGGTACCTTTGTCTATTTTTCCGTTTTCAAATGTTACAGGCCTGTACCATATCAACCAGCCGTCAGTGCCGCCTACAAATACCTCCTGTCTTCCGTCACCGTCAAAATCTGCGGCAGTTATACAGCCGGTATCAGTCATGTCCAGCTTTCCATCCAAAATCATATATTCCCAGTAACCATCTTTAAGCCTCATATAATTGCCACCTATCCTAATAATATTTTTTATTTTAATGGCTTGTATTAAAGATATTCGTAATTTGCTGCTCCCGGAAGAAGGGAACGGGCAGAAGGATGCCGGCAGCCTGACTCTTAGTCCAGCTTTTTATAAACCGCTTTGCTGATTTCAAGGAACTCCTTGCACATGGCGTCGATTGCTTCCTGCCTGTGTCCGGCGCTGACAGGGTCAGCATACCAATTCGCAATAAACCCGCCCTTGTCTGTGCCAAGCAAACTGACCATATCATGACAATATCTACGTATATCATCCAATGTACCATAAACCATCGTACCCTGTATGTCTACCGGTGAAAAGAAAGCAATCCGCCCTTTAAACCTGTCTGACAAATTCTTAAGTCCCATGTTCTCCTGCTGATCCATTTGGATTACATCCAGGCCTGCTTCGATCAGATCATCCAATATTTCCATTATATAGCCGCAGCTGTGCAGAAATGTATACATGCCTGCTTCGTGTGCAGCTTTATATATTTTTGCATATCTTGGCTTCCATATCTCGCGCCAGGCCTTCGGTGAAATCATTAACCGGTCCTGCAGTCCCCAGTCATCACAAAACATATAGCCGTCTATACCTGCTTCACTGTAACGCTCTATAGTATATAGGTTCATATCAACCAATATGTCAAGAAGCTCGCACATTTCATCCCTTGACTGGTAAATATCTATCCAGACATTTTCCAATCCTCTAATAAAGTGAAGCCTCTCATAAATAGATATTCCGCTGCCTATGAGAAATCTGTCACCTGCTTTTTCTCTTGCATCCTTTATGGCATCCCATCTTTCGGGCAGTGTTATATCCGGTATTTTCATTTTATCGAAGTCCTCCCAGGTCTTAAGGGGGAATTCTTTTACCTCTCCGAGCCTCGTATTGCCCATATTGCTCCAGACAGCGCCCCACTCATCAATACCCTTGGACGGCCTTGCATCAGGTGTAGGCCACATGCCGGTGAAAGCAAAATCACTTCCGTATTTGTCAGGGAAATCATATACCAGCCTGCTTGGACCCTTAAATGTT
This sequence comes from Clostridiales bacterium, assembly GCA_012842605.1. Classification (GTDB taxonomy): domain Bacteria; phylum Bacillota; class Clostridia; order Caldicoprobacterales; family DTU083; genus DUSN01. Next base: position 16,222 of record DUSN01000101.1, on the reverse strand, counting down.
ATTGTTCTGATAACTTCTTCTCTTGGTGTTGACATTGCTGACTCCCTTCCGCGTATTGGGCTGCTGCAGACTGCAGCCCAGCCAATTGTATTTATCACACTGTTAACATACAAATGATATTATAGGAATTATCAATTCTTCACAATCAAGTGTATAATTCAAATAATTGAAGACATTAGGAATTTGAAATAAAATCAGGCAAATAATTGAAAGATATCAGGTGCTTTGAGTAAAATTAGGCAAATACCCGCCAAGCTTTTTCAGCCGGAGTTGCAGTTCTTTCACATCAAACCCACGGGTGTGCGTTCCTTTTTCTGCAGCAATAGCCGCAGCAATCCCTGCTGCCTGTCCGGTAATGAAACATCCCGGCATAACTCTGACAGATGATTGCATATACCGATCACAGCTTACGCAGCGGCCGGCTGTCAATACATTTTTTAAACCCTTCGGTGTCAGAATACGATATGGAATCCCGTAACTCTCACCTTTTTTATACCTTAGGTTGTAATGCTCTTTTTCAAACTTTGAAAAGCTTTCCCTGGAGGGATCAGAAGCATGAATGTCTACAGGATAGGAGTATCTTCCGATTTCATCTTCGAAAACAGCTTTGTTTAAAAAGTCGTCCAGAACCAATATATAATCGCCGATAATTCTCCTGGATTCACGAATGCCTAACTGGGCACCTGTTGCTGCCAGTTCCATATCATCAAAACCATCCAGGTATTCCTTATAATATTTTTCATATTCCTTCATGGATTTGCGGCCCCATAACAATGCTTTGGTGAGAGAGCGTTCATCAGTTGCATCTACGCCATAGGTATGACCGATATTGCCGCCGCCCAAAGTCTGTCCTACCCGCCACATGCCTGGCAGGTGACGGTCTTCATATGTAAATACCTTATTTTTAAAGGCATCCTCAAGCCTTCTTGAATCGTGTTGTTTTACTTTTGACCAATCGATGTTTGCCCAAAGACTGCATAGGGTACCGGCCATCATTCTACCGTCAGCATCGCCTTTTTCGTAATCTGCTCCTGCCAAGGCACACAGGTCACCGTCGCCTGTTGCATCAATGTATATTTTTGCTTTTATTGCAAAAATTCCGCTTTTGGCAGCAAATACAGCATAATTCACGTTGCCTTCTGAAGAATCTACTGCTATCATCTGCGTATGAAAAGCAAAATCGACTCCTGCCTCTGTTACAAGGTCATCGTATACACGCTTTAGTGCCTCTGCTTTAATGGAATATTCCCAGCCCTCCACCTTGCCGCCATACTGCCACATTTTTTTGAGAACTTCCTCGCCTATGCCGGCTGCCAGAAAATTTTCTCCATCAGTAAACTGCATAAAAGCAGGTACCAATGCTATGGTACCTGGATTCCTGATCTGTTTTGTCAATCATGTTACTTATATTCTTCAGCGGTGCTTAGAAAAATACATCAGGATTACCGCCAAAGCGCCTGTTTTCGTTCAGATTGTCAATTAACTCCATATCGTCTTCCGAGAGCTCAAAATCAAATACTTGAGAATTTTCAACAATACGCTCCGGATGTACTGATTTCGGAATGGTAACCACCCCGTTTTGCAGATCCCAGCGCAGTACGATTTGTGCCGGTGTTTTTCCGTATTTTTCTGCAAGTTGTTTAAGTACAGGCAAATCCAGCCGTCCCTGCATCAACGGGCTCCAGGCTTCCAATTGGATTTTATGCCGCTTGCAATATTGTTTTAGCTCCACCTGGCTTAGCAATGGATGGTATTCAACCTGGTTTACCATGGGAATTATCTCGCAGCTGTCAATCAATTCATCAAGATGATGGGTTTGAAAATTGCTTACGCCAATAGCCTTAACTCGTCCTTCTTTATACAGCTTTTCCATAGCGCGCCACGTATCCTTAAATTTATACTTTCCCGGCCAGTGTATCAGGTATAAATCAATATACTCCAGCTGCAATTTTCTTAAGCTTCTTTCAAAAGCACGAAGAGTAGTATCATAACCATGATCGCTGTTCCATACCTTGGTTGTTATGAACAGGCTTTCGCGGTCCACACCGCTTTCCTTAATGGCCTGCCCTACACCTGATTCATTATGATATACAGCGGCTGTATCAATTAACCGATAACCATGCTCAATGGCAAATTTAACTGAGCTTCTTACCTCATCTCCGTCCTGCATCTGCCATACTCCCAGGCCTAATACCGGCATTTGCTCACCATTGTGAAGCTTAACTCTGGAGTTAAGGTCTTCTAATTTCTCAAACATGAAATAACACCCTTTCAATATCCTTTATACAGACATCCTTAATTGTATCTTACCACTACCTGACCATACTCAAACATTAAAGGAATAAATATCCTTAGGAAAATGCCGGTACCATTAAGATGGAACCGGCATTCTACCGCAAGACTATTCTTAAATATTATTTTACCTTAAGCATGAAGGTTTTTATTTCATAGGGTTTGATATTGAAGGTAAAGCTATTGCCCTGTACCGGCACATCGTTTAAAGGCTTCTCCATCAAATTGCACTCTGTGACGCTTTCCAATTCCCTGAAGAAGGTAAACTCCGCCTTGGTTCTCCTGTTGCAGAATTCATACATTCTTACAACAATATGGTCGCTGTCTTCTGCCTTCTTAACAGTGTCAATTATAACATTGTCACAATCAATCTGCATCATGGATACTGCTTCAGGCAGCCTGCCCTCGCTGTTTCTGGCGCTGACAGCAGCATACAGCGGAACATTCACACAATATGCCATCTGCACTGTTTTTGCCTGCTTCCAGTCACCTGCATGCGGGTACAGTGAATACGTGAACTCATGATGTCCGCGGTCTGCCTTGGGATTGGGCTCCATTCCGGATTTCAATAGTGTCAGTCTCATATGCCCGTCACGGATATCATGCCCGTATTTGCAGTCATTCAGCAGACTGACTCCATAGCCGTCTTCCGACAAGTCAGCCCATTTCTGTGCGCATACCTCAAATCGTGCCACATCCCATGATGTGTTCCAATGAGTGGGTCTTTCCACATTGCCAAACTGGATTTCATAGGTTGCCTTATCAGTATGAACATCTACCGGGAAGGCTGCTTTCAGCAGGATCTGGTCTTCCTTCCAATCAACCTGAGTGCTGAAATCCAGCCTGGGTATATCACTATAGATTATCATATCCTGTATGATAACCGAATCCAGGAACTTCCTGGTGATTCTAAGGCAGCCTCTGACAGGTCCTCTTTCCACTACTTCTATGCTTTGGACATCGTCAACTTCCCACATCTTTTCCTGGTAGAAAATATCAATGTCCCAGTTTTCCCAGTTCATTGGCCTGTCTTCAAAGGCAAGGATCCTATTGCCTCTTTCGTTAGCCATTAATACCTGTCTCTGGTTCACCTTGTCATACAATGAAGCAATTGCTCCTTTTTCATCCAGGTCAACACGGAAGAACCTGTTTTCCATGAGGTTTCTTTCAACCACAATATTGTTGTCTTGTATATTGGTTTTTCCAGCTTCCCGTATCTTGTATGACTTGTATCCCTTGGCAGGAATATTTTCTACATAGGCCAGGGCCTTTCTTCCACCATCTGTTTCCACCAGCTGGCAGGCAATTGATCTGCCGTTTTCATCCACAAGCTCAGGAACTTTTATGTCCTCCGGCAGATTTATCATTACCACGTCATTCCGGTTAAAGGACAAGGTATTGAATACTATCAGGGACCTGTCTTCCACCTTGATGTTGCTGACAAGGGACTGCAGGGATTGATTCAGCATATTTTTACCGTCTGCCAGTATCTGCTCATATTGTTTATGGGAATCCTGGTATACCTCATAAATGGAGGATCCGGGAATAATGTCATGGAACTGGTTGAGCAGAATAGTCTCCCATCCCTGGTTGATCATATCCTGAGGATATTGCCCGCCCAGGAGCTTGCTGAAGGAGGACAGCATTTCTACATCCTGATACAAGAGCTCGCTCTTTCGGTTATACCTCTTATTCTTGGCCATGGAGGTATAAGTACCGCGATGATACTCAAGATAAAGCTCGCCAACCCACTTAGGCAGGTATTTGCTATTGCCCACTGTCTGCTCAAGCTTTCGGAAATAGTCTCTGGATGTCGTCATTTTAACCCTTGGACAGCCAGGAATTCCCTTAGCCAGCCTTCTTGCATTCTCCAGCATATCCAGAGTGGGCCCGCCGCCGCCGTCACCATGGCCAAAGGAGATGAGCACGTCGTTGTTTATATTCTTCTGCTGATATCTCTGCCATGCACCCTTAACCTGGGATGGGTTCAGGTAGCCATTATATGTGGTAAAATGGGTCTTTACCTGTTTCTGATAGTCACTGGCTGTAATAAAATGAGTTAATATCTCGGTACCGTCAATACCCTTCCACATAAATGTGTCATAGGGCAGCTTATTGAACTGGTTCCAGGATATCTTGGTAGTCATAAAGTATTTAATATCAGATTTTTTCAGTATCTGGGGCAGAGCTGCGCTGTAGCCGAATACATCAGGCAGCCAGAGAATTTCGTTTTTCACCCCGAATTCCTTTTCAAAAAACCGCGTGCCAAACATGACCTGTCGAACCAGGGACTCTCCGGATGTCAGGTTGCAGTCAGCTTCCACCCACATTGCACCTTCAGCTTCCCATCTGCCTTCCTTGACACGCTGCTTCAGCTTTTCATATACGTCAGGGTGATCTTCTTTCAGGAATTTATAAAGCTGAGGCTGGCTGGACATGAATATGTATTCAGGATACTGATCCATCAAGTTCAGCACAGTGGAAAAGCTTCTGGCGGTTTTTTCCCTGGTCTGAGCCAGTGTCCACAGCCAGGCCACATCAATATGGGTATGTCCGACACAGCTTGCAATTACATCTTCATGCCCGCAAAGCTTGTTGTAAAACTCATCCTCCATATACTTACGGGCTGCCTCAACCGATGCATGGAAAGCCTGGGAACCGGGTTTCCTCAGATCCAGAAGATTGACAGCATGGTTCAGCACATTCAAAATATCCGTCTTGCTCTTATCGTCATCATGCAGCAGCTCTGCTATCTTTAACGGAACCTCAAGGTCAAAGTACAAATCCTTTACCTGTTCATGGAACACTCCAAATGTCAGGCTTAAATCGCTTTTGTTTTCTGTCATGCCGCTGTAAGCATGCAAATCTACTTTGTATGAAGTACCCTTTACAGCTTTTCTCTCGATCAGTACCTCGGTATGATTCACATCAATGCCTTGAATCAGATTACCATTGATATACAGAATTAACTGAGGATTGGTGGCATCCCATCCCACTGCTCCAGTCCTTAGTTTAATTACAACAGGATGCCCGTCCATTTCATCAGGTATAGTTATGGTTGTACGGAACCATGCATGAACATCCCGTCCGCCCCACCGGTCGCCTTCGTTATAAGTCTTCCACGGTGCTGGTGATGCATCAGCATCCGTTGGGCTTGCATAATTGCCTTCCTTCATTTGAAATGAAGTAATTGATTGAGAATTGCTTACTATCTGTCTTTCTAATTCTCTCAGAATTTTATTTGTCCGCTCAAGTAGAAAAAACATTATTGTCCTCCTCATATACGTGTTTTTATTTAATATTCGGACTGCTTATATTATTTCTAAATAATCCTTGTCAGGCAGTTTCGGGAATTTTGCAGCAGGCAGAGTTTGATACCAGAAAGCTACGGAAGAAATGTCATCCTGCAGCGGCAGATAGCGTCCTCCGCTCCTCCATCCAAGTGCCTGTATGGTCACCTTAAGATCGGATTCGAACCGGATGGGATCGGTTATATGCCAGCGGTAAAGACCAAACCGGGTTTGAGAACGATATACTCCGTCCGGCCTTATTACCTGAGGCAAACCAGCATATGCTGTGGTAAACTCCTGATATTGATGAGTCGCCTGATTCTCAAAATTATATGATCCGCAGAAATAATCCTCGGTACCTGTTCCGCAAATGGTTGGATATTCTGTATCTCCGTCAAGATAGAATTTTATCTCTCCTTCACCCCACCAGCCTGTGTTGTTAACGCCCCAGCACATGTAAACGCCCACAAACTGGCCTTTTCCCTTTACACCGTCCAAAATGGTGTATACACTTTTATATGGCAGAGGATTGACCCTGCGGAATTGTGCATGGAAATACAGGGCATCTTCAGGTACTTCAGTTAAGCAATAATCAATCTGATAATATATATAAGAATCATTATCACCAATGTTTTCCAAGGTTATTTTGCAGCTTTTTCTGAACGGCATCTGCCAATAGCAATTGAAAGCACTGCCCGGATTAACGCATACTGCCAGCGAATTAACATGAACATATACTCCCCAGCCGCAGGCAAAGAAATCGCCTATCGGACATTCCACAGATGGATTTTCTTCGCCGTCCCAATACATCCTCAGAATCAAATGTCTCCAGTTGCCGGTTGGGGTAAGCCAGATATGCTGAATGCATCCTGAACCGTTTATTTCAGCCATAGTAAATGTGGTACCAGGCTTAATTATGACATAAGGATTTACCTTCCAGCCCTTGCCTAAATCCCTGGCTGCATTTTTAGCCACGCCATCCTCCAGCTCGCACCTTGCACCGCCTCCCTTTTCTCCTGTAAAATTCTCAGGACTTATGGATCGTGATTTTGCATTGGAAGCCAGAAACAGATTGCCTAAATGTGTTCCTATTCCATTGAACATTAAAGAATCCTCCTTTGTATGTAGTTCGTAGCCATCTACTACTAAGATAACCTATCAATGGAAAACTATCAATACCGGATTAACTCTTTTCAGCATCATTCCTTTTATCATTTTTTTCAGAAAGTTTTCCATTAATGATGAAGCCATCATCCCTGCTGAATCTTTATATGCAAGTGACATATCCCAGTCCATTACCAGCCCATTGCATATGCATTCCCTTCGCATTTGGGAGATGCCACTCCTTTAATATAACCATTCCTGCAGTCTATTTTCACGCCGCATACTTCACCATGAGCGTCAGCCCTGTCAAGGAACAGTTTATGCCCTTTTTCCTGAAGCTTATACAAATCCTCTTTCTGGAAACCGTCTTCCAGGTATACTATACCTTCTCCTATTGGATGGGGGTAGAAGGAGTTGATAAAATGAGTGGTATGGAAGGTTGGTGCAGTTACTGCATCCTCCATGGTCATGTCAAATTCCGCTAAATTTAAGAAAAACTGCAATGTCCACTGATCCTGCATATCACCGCCCGGTGTTCCAAAAACCATCCATGGCTTCCCATCCTTAAATGCCAGGGACGGGGTAAGAGTGGTTCTCGGCCTCTTGCCTGGGGCAATACAATTCGGATGATCCGGCAGAAAGTTGAACATTTGACTTCTTGTGCCTAAGGGGAATCCCACTTCCGGAATTACAGGAGAGGTAGGAATCCATCCGCCGCTCGGGGTGGCTGAAATCATAAACCCTTCATCGTCAATAGCATCAAGATGAGTGGTGTCTCCTACATAAGCAGAATCTTCAAATTTCCAATAGGGACTTTCCGGAGGCGTATTATTGGCTTTGCTGCTGATTTTTGACCTTTGCTCTTTGTTATATTCCTCTGACAGGAGTTTGTCCAGGGGAACATTTACGAATTTCGGATCTCCATAGTATTTATCCCTGTCTGCAAAGGCCAGTTTTGCACACTCGATTACAGTGTGAATATAATCAGCAGAATTATGCCCCATTCCCTTCAGGTCAAAGCCTTCCAGGAGCTTCAGCTGCTGCAGAAATACCGGTCCCTGGGTCCAGGGGCCGCACTTGAATACCGTGTATTCTTTGTAATCTGCACTGACGGGTTCATCAAGCAGAGTCTGATACTCTGCAAAATCTTCTTTCTCAAGAAGTGAAATATGGCTTTCTCCGCTGGCATCTTTAACAGGGAAGCTATGAGAGAATTCAATTATTTTATCTGCTATGTCACCTTTGTAGAACCGGTCTATTGCATGGTCTATGGCTGCTTCTCTGCCGCGGGAACGATACTCCTCCTCAGCTTCCACCAATTTTTTCAGGGTGCTTGCCAGAGCCGGCTGTTTTAATAACTCCCCTATCCGGGGCACCCTGCCTTCTGGCGTATAAACTGCTGCTGATGTAGGCCATTCCTTCATGAAGCGGTCTTTCAATCCGCTAAGTGTACTATGCAGTGCCTGATATACCGGAAAGCCGATTTCAGCCAGTTCTATTGCAGGCTCTAATACTTCCTTTAGGGTAAGTCTGCCAAAATGCTTCAAAGCTGCTGCATAAGCGCCAAACATGCCAGGCACGGTTGCACCCAGATAGCCGTCACCTGGTATGGCTTTTACATTGTTTTGCCGGAACCATTCTATTGCTGCTTTTTTTGGTGCAACGCCCTGGCCGCTGACAGCAGTAACCTTTCTGTCTTTTGGGCTGTAAACAAGTATTGGGCACTCTCCTCCAAAACCGTTCTGATGAGGTTTAATAACAGCAAGTGCCAGCCCTGCTGCCACCCCGGCATCAACCGCATTTCCACCTTTGGCGAACATTTTCACACCTGCAGATGCTGCCAGATAGTGTCCTGCCGCTACCACCCCTTTTTTTCCGTAAATTCCTTCCCTTTTGTTTTTCACTGCTGCTCACTCCTTTTGCAGTTAGCTGCTATTTACATGGTTAACTTCTATCATTAACCTGCTATAAAATTCATAAATCTCAAAAGGGCAACATAAAAACAGAGAATCCTAAAATGACTGCTAAGACGTCTGCAATAGGCATAATACATTATCCTTTAGGTTATAGTAAAAAATAATGGTTTATCCAAAATCATTAACTGCAGGAGATACAATGAAGCATTTTCACGGGAAGAAGAAAAGGGCCTCATATTTCGAAGGCTGGTATTTTAAACATACAAATGAGAATGAACTGCTTGCTTTCATACCGGGCATCAGTATCGACAGTTCCGGCAGCAGGAAATCCTTTATCCAGATCATTTCCACTGAAGGATCATACCAGGCAGATTATAATTACAATGAAGCCTATATCAGTGATAACAGCCTGTACATTAGAATCGGGCACAGCGAGTTTTCAAAACAGGGTTTGAACATCAGCATTAATGCTCTTTCCACTATTGAGACCGGCCAGCAGTCAATAACCTGCCATGGAAAACTGTACTATACCCATTTAACACCGCTTAGAAATGATATAATGGGCCCTTTCCGCTTTGTTCCGTTCATGGAATGCAACCACGGTGTAATCAGCGTATTTCACAGGGTAACAGGAAGCATAGTGCTTAATGGAAAGGAATTCTTGTTTCACGATAATACAGGATATATTGAAAAGGATTGGGGTACTTCTTTCCCTGAAAAATACTTCTGGCTTCAATGCAATGACTTTAAGGCTGATAAAACCAGCATTATGCTGTCAATTGCGGAAATCCCCTTTCTGGGGACTAAATTTACAGGATGCATCTGCTCTGTATATCTCAATGGACAAGAATACCGGCTGGCTACCTACAAAAGAGTAAAAGTACTTAAGCTTTCCAATACCGAAATAGTAATTAAACAAGGCAGCTATTTACTGGAAATATTTCTACAGCCTTCCAAAGAACATACCCTGATCGCACCGGACAGAGGAAATATGTCCAGAAAAGTCAAGGAGGCAGCTCTGGGTACAGCAAGTTTTAGGTTTCAGGAAAATAACAAAACTCTTTTTGAAGAAACCAGTACAAATGTAAGCTATGAATTGGTAGGCTATATTTCCGAGTGACGTACTCCCGCTGCCTGAATAATACTAATCATACTGCAATGGTCTCGGTGCTGTATTGAGCTTTACACAACTGGCTGTACAAGCCGCCCAGCCTGATCAGCTCGTCATGCCGGCCTTCTTCTACTATTTCTCCTTCTTTTATCACAATAATGCGATCGGCTTCTCTAATCGTGGATATACGATGGGCAATAACAATTGTGGTACGGTTTTTCTTCAGCTTGTTCAAAGCTTCCTGAATCAGCATCTCAGTCTGGGTATCAACTGATGAGGTAGCTTCGTCCAGTATAAGTATGGGTGCATCCTTTAATATGGCTCGGGCAATGGAGATTCGCTGCTTCTGCCCGCCGGAAAGCTTTACTCCTCTTTCGCCCACCTTGGTATCATATCCATTGGCGAGTTCAAGTATAAACTCATGTGCATTAGCCAGCTTGGCAGCATTAATTACCTCCTCATCCGTTGCATCCTCTTTGCCATAGAGAATATTTTCCTTAATTGTGCCGTTGAATAAAAATACATCCTGGGATACAATGCTGATTTGTTTTCTAAGGCTGGCCTGGGTTATATTTTTTATGTTTATGCCATCCAGGAAAATATCTCCTGATTGAGGATCATAAAACCGGGGAATCAGATTGGCTATGGTTGTTTTACCAACCCCTGTAGGTCCGACAAGAGCCACTGTCTCACCGGCATTAACATTAAATGAGATATCCTTAAGAACCGGGATACCCTCAACATAGTAGAAATTTACATCCTGGAACCGGATATTTCCTTTTGCATGTTCCAGTGTTATTGCATTAGGCGCATCTTTGACCTCAAGATCCTGGCTTAATACATCCAAAACCCTTTCTGCACTGGCCAGTGCGTGCTGAAGTCCTTCGTTGATTCTGCCCAATGCGGTTATTGGAGTATAAAATGAACTTAAGTACAAAAGGAAAGCAACCAGATCTTCCAGAGCAAGCTGATGGGCCAGTGCAAGCCTGCCGCCTATAAATATGACAATAACATTTCCTATGCTGGATACAAAATCTATGCTGGGATGAAAAAAGTTGGTAAATCTTAATGCTCTCAGCATGGCATCATTGTGCTTGAATATGCTTTTTTTTGCCCGCTTGCTTTCATATTCTTCCTTGGTAAAAGCCTTGATTTCTTTTATTCCTGAAAAGTTATCCTGAAGAAAAGAGTTAACTTCACCGTTCAGGACCTGTACCTCCCTGAACAGCGGCCTGGATATCTTGCTGAATTTCAGAACCATCCAAGCCAGGATAGGCATGGGAATCAAGGTATACAACGCCAGGGTGGCGTTCATGGAAAAAAGCATAATGGAAACGCCAATAAGCATTAATCCATTAACTACTACGGTAGGGACGGCATGAGCCAGCAATTGCTCGAAATTTCTTGTGTCGTCAATTACCCGTGACATCAGGTCGCCTGTTTGCTTATCATGGTAAAACCGTAAGGACAGTTTCTGCATATGGTCATAAAGATCATGACGAATCTCACTAATCATATTCCATGCCGCATAATGGGACACATAATCGGTGCCAAACTGTGCAAGGGTCCGTACCATATACACAATAACAGCCAATATGGCCAGCCGGCTTACCTTTGCTAAAAAATCACTATTGCTGCTGACACTGTCTGTTATAGTCTGAATAAGGCTGCGGACCATCCAGGGGGCTATCATGTTCATTGCAGTAACCAGAATCATGGACAATGCTGACAGGACTAAATACCATTTATATGGCTTAGTATAACGAAGGATAGCTCTTAACTCTTTCATAAGATTTTTCCTCCCTGCAGTGATAAAATACCTGCTTACATGAGCTTTTTAAGCAGTTCCAGGAGTTGTCTCATCTCCTGTTCGCTTAAAACACTCATCTCGTCCTCTATGTTTCTCCTGTACTGCGGAATCAGCCTTTCCCTGAGGTTCTTTCCTTCCTCCGTCAGCTTTATCAGCCATACACGCCGGTCTTCGCGGGAATGCTCTCTATAGACCCAGTTGTTCTCCATCAACCGGTCTATGAGGCCAGTCAAATTGCTGGCATTGCAGTTTAACTCTTTAGCCAGCTCATTTGCCGGAATCCCTTCATCTTGTATATGATACAGGGCATGATACTGAGGCCAGGTTACCCCATAGTCAGCAAGTTTATTGTGCAGACGCTTTCTTATGTTATGTGAAGCGTCCCTTAATGCCCAATATACTTCCTGGGGCAGCGATTTGCTCATCAAACTTCCCCCTTCCATTTTCTTTTCAGCAGTCATTTTATTGCACATTAATAATTATAGTTATTAATTTACACTTAAATAGTTCATATCTAAATTATACATATATAAAACTAAAAGTCAATGTTTTTGTTAATTAAAGTGCTGAAAGCCAGGCAGCTATGAAAAATGTGCAAAAATTGAGAACTGTCCCCATACATCATATAATCATATAAAAGTGCAATGAGAAAAAAGATGAAAAAGGTAAAAAATTGAGAAATGTCCCCAAATAAAAAAGCAAGCCGTAGTGCAGAAGACTTGCCTAAAGGTATATTATGTTGTTGTTTTTTCACTGTTCATATTATGCCTGTCAACCTGTTAAGCAGGCTGGTCTCGGCCACAATTGGCTCAATTTTGTAAATAGGTATGGGGAAATAGGGAAAACCTGCCGCATAGGGCATTATTTCAAACAATTGATAGAAAATAACCAGCACATTATCTGCCATATAGTATTCCTGGTTTGGCTGTATACCGGGATACTCTCCCAGCAGGGGAAGATTTCGTTCTGCAATCTGTACACGAATTATATCAGACAATATTGTTACATAATCACTTCCCGGCTTGAACATAGTTCCCAATGGATAGTTTGAACCGGTGGCAACATCGATATTCAGCGCATGAACAATAGTCATGGGATGGGCACCGCCAAACTCTCCCATTGCAGATAATATAAGGCTGAGTACATTTCTTTCATTAGCCTTAATCTCATAATACCCAGTCACCTGTGTTGTCAGACCCGGCTGCTGCAGTTCAGCTATCAGCTTATACATCTGGCTGACAATCTGATGATTAATTCTCTGCTCTACTGCACTATCGCCCAACCCCTCAACTACGGGATAGAAAAAATCAATAAGGGGCGGTTTCAAATACCGCATTGTCCGTATACGTACCGGCAATACAGGCATCTAAATCACATCCTTTCATCTAAACCAACAAAAGCTCAATTATCTATGTCAGTTGATTCAGTATATGATTTTTACTGCCCGATTGATAACTAAAAAGTTATGTTATATACTGTAGTGGTTATGATAATCCATTTAAACTTTATATCCAAAGAAGGGAACAGGTAAATGCACAGCAAAAGCGCTAAAGACTTATATAAATGGGTATTGATGCTGGCAGCCCCTATTGCACTTCAAAATATCATTACCTTTTCTGTGAGTCTTGCAGACAATCTTATGGTAGGATCCCTTGGAGAACTTGCCCTTTCCGGCGTATACGCGGCGACACAGATACAAAACCTGCTTCATATGGTTGTATTAGGTCTGGGAGCGGCTATGTCCATTCTTTCCACACAGTATTGGGGCAGAAAGGACACCGAAAGTATGAAAATCATAATAGGTATTGCCCTAAGATTCAGTGTAGGTACCGGCCTTCTCTTCCTGCTGGCTTCATTGCTCTTCCCGGAGTCTGTCTTAAGGCTGTTTACCAACGATGAGGCCGTTTTGACTATCAGTATGAAATACTTTAAGTATTTCCGTTTTACATTTATTTTCTTCAGTATTACCCAGTGCCTGATAGCAGCCATGCGCAGCGTGGAAAGAGTAAGAATAGGAATGTATATTTCCATTGTCACTTTCTCTGTAAATGTATCCCTTAATTGGATTCTTATATTCGGAAATTTAGGAGCACCCGCCCTGGGAGTAGAAGGTGCCGCCATAGCTACCCTGTCAGCCAGAATAGTAGAACTGCCTCTCATTATATGTTATGTAAGATTTGTAGACGACAGGCTTTGCATAAGGCTTAAGGATCTGCTCAGGACAAATATGCTGCTGCTTAAGGATTTATTTAAGTACGGACTTCCCATATTGATGGGTGATATATTATGGGGATTAAACCTGGCTACCCAAGGTGCTATAGTAGGACGGCTGGGTTCAACCGCACAGGCTTCAGTAAGCATTGCCAATACCGTTTTCTCAATTATTGGGGTAGCTGCTTACGGCTCAGCAGGAGCATCGGCAATTATTATCAGCAAGACCGTTGGATCAGGGGATTATGACTTAGTTAAGACATATGCTAAGAAGCTGCAAATTCTATTCCTGATAATCGGTGTCATATCCGGCACTGCCATGTTTGTGGCAAAGGATTATATTATAAAGCTGTACAATATATCAGGTGACACTAAAGTTATGGCTGCTCAATTCCTGACGGTTTTGTCAGTAACCATAATAGGCACCTCATATCAGATGGCTTCATTGACGGGAATCGTTAGGGCGGGCGGAGCAATCAGCTTTGTTCTGATAAATGATCTGATCCATGTATGGCTGATTGTAATTCCTTCTGCATTGCTTGCTGCATTTGTTTTCCATGCTCCGCCGGTAGTAGTGTTTGCATGCCTGAAATGCGATCAAATTCTTAAATGCTTTGTAGCCATAGTAAAGGTCAACCGGTTCAAATGGATCAAAAATCTTACCAGACAGACAATATAACAGGCAGAAAAAAAAGCAGACGGATAACAAAACAGACATACAAAAAAGCGGCTGCAGTTTGAATCAGCATTTATGCTGCTGCAGCCGCTATCTTTTCTTTCTCCGGGGTTACTCCTGGGGTTGCTGTGTTTCCTGCGGTGCCGGTCTGTCCTTAACACCAACATATACGGTTCCGGTAATTGGCCTGTAGTAATCGTCACTTACCAGTTCACGGTTTACTTCCTTGCCGTCCTTGTAGAATACACGCCAGGTCTTTACTTTATAACCGGGCCGGGATTGAATCTTTGTATAGGTCTCATCCTTATAGGTCACATATTCCCCGTCTTTATCCTGAACAATCTTGGGGTCCGGTGCTTTGTAGCTTGCATAGATATCAGACTCTAACTTAACATTATCATAACCCGGATCCGGTTCTCCATATACATCGACATACAGCTTGTTTCCGTCCCTGTAAGTATGAATATAGATTGGCGTATCCTTGTTATTGGAGAATTTAAAGTCTACATTAGGCCAGTTCACTGTAGCATCGTGCCCTATATCCACGTAGGTGGACGGGAAAGAATGATGCCATCTTTCTTCTATTTTCAGCCCTGCCCGTACAATAGCATTGTATATTGTGGACGAGGTCTGGCAAACGCCTCCGCCCAGCTCATCCTGCAAGCTTTTGTCAGGCATGATGACAGGAGCTTTCTTATAGCCGTTGGCAACAGTCCTTTCACCTGTAGTTGCATTAAATGACACCACTTGACCGGGCTGTACAATCATTCCGTTAAACTGGCGGGCAGCATGAAAGACATTGCTTTTTCGTGCTTCAGTGCCCGTAACTACCGTATAGAATGAAGCAATCTTAAAAGTCTGCTTTTCCAGTTCCTCTGCATAAACAGCGGGCTGGATGACTTCAGGCTCCAGTTCTTTTACAACATAAGTCTGAGACAGAAAAGCTTTTTCAAGTTCATTCATTAATTTGTTGATATCTAAATAAAGACCTGTTTTTTCAGGGGTTATAGTAAATTTTTTATCCTCATTGGGATGAAATTCTATAGTTGCGTTAACTGCCTCAACATTAATCTCATCAACAATGTTTTTTATCCTGTTTTGCAGCTGTTTTATAGACATTTTAAGAGATAGTTCATAATCCATAGAGTTTTTAGCCAAATCCCTTATGTCAGAATACCGTTTCAAAAGGGCTCCAGTTCTGCCCAGATCATATGCTGTCTCTAAAATCTCGTCCAAATTTGATTCTATGTTAAACACTTCATAGTTAAATTCCCACACTTTGTCTTCATATTTCAATACCAGGCCGTATTTTTCTGATTCCTCATGCACTTTAGCCATTAAGGCTTGCTTTGCTTCTGCCATGGTCATTCCTGCCAGGCTTACACCGTTAACGCTGATGCCAGGATAAAAGGTTTCAGTATAGACCACTTCCTCTATTTGAGCCTTTACATAATATCCTGACGAGAAAAGCACGATGAGCATAATAACCAGAAAAATTGATAATTTTCTGCCGGTATGCTTATTCTTTTTCCTGTCACTCCTTCTCTGCCTCATTATATCCCCCCATATTTTATAGGTCAAATTGCCTTTATATTATATATACCCTTTTCTGCTAAGAAAAGTTTCAAAGATTAAAGCTATATTGTTACAATTATATTAAGCATATGTTAAAGTACATGGACAAGGCAATCGAGTAGGAGGTAGGTGATAAATTCACCTACCGACCTCTCACACCACCGTACAAACGGTTCACGTATACGGCGGTTCCTTAGTTTACGCAGACTTTACGATAATAATCAGAAAAGAATAGGT
>DUSN01000100.1 GCA_012842605.1 Clostridiales bacterium | reverse complement strand
GGACAAGTGTGCCAGAAGGCCAGTGATAATTATACTCATAATACTGTTGTCAAGGTCGGGTAGTATTTTCTGCGAAAATCTCCACCCTTCCCTTGACAAAAGCTAATACTTGGTAGAACATGGTTTTTCGTTATGCTATTGCATTTAATATTGCAATTTAGAATATTTTATTAAGTTGATATTAATGAATGCAAACTTTAATACCGTCTTATATTACCTTAATCCGGCAGAAGCGCGGAGTGCCTGATCTAAATCTTCAATCAAGTCTTCCGGATCTTCAATTCCGATGGACAATCTTATCATATCAGGTGAAACTCCGGCCACCCTTTGCTCCTCTTCAGACAGCTGAGCATGTGTAGTGCTTGCCGGATGGATAACAAGAGATTTTGCATCTGCTACGTTTGCCAGCAAGGAGAAAAGCTTCAGGCTGTCTATGAACTTCTTTCCTGCTTCCAATCCGCCCTTAATGCCGAATGTAAATATTGAACCTGCACCTTTTGGAAGATATTTTTTTGCCAAAGAATAGTATTTATTCCCTTTCAGACTTGGATAGTTTACCCAGGCTACCGATTCATGAGAGTGCAGGAATTCAGCAATTTTTACTGCATTTTCCACATGGCGCTGTACTCTGAGAGACAAGGTTTCCAAGCCCTGGAGGAACAAAAAGGCATTGAAAGGACTGAGGCATGCACCGGTATCCCTCAGCAGCTGTACACGTGCTTTTACTATATAAGCAGCAGGTCCCATTGCTTCTGTATACCGTATATCATGATAGCTGGGATCAGGCTCAGTCAAGCCGGGAAATCTACCGCTGGCAGCCCAGTCAAACTTGCCTGAATCAATAATTACCCCTCCGATTGAAGTGCCATGCCCTCCTATAAATTTTGTCGCTGAATGGACCACAATATCTGCTCCGAATTCTATTGGTCTTAAGAGATAAGGTGTTGCAAAGGTATTGTCAACAATCAGAGGTATGCCGTTTTCATGTGCAATATCAGCAATTGCTTCTATATCCGGTATATTGATGCCCGGATTGCCTATGCTTTCAATATATAAAGCTTTAGTCCTGTCATTAATTGCATTTTTGAAGTTTTCAGGATTGTCAGGATCTACAAAAATGGTTTTAATACCCAGTTTAGGCAATGTTACGGAAAACAGATTATATGTACCGCCATATAAAGTACCGGCTGAAACAATATTATCGCCTGCGCCAGCTATGTTTAAGATTGCATAGGTAATCGCTGCTGAACCGGAAGCTGCGGCCAGGGCACCTACACCGCCTTCCAGTGCAGCTATGCGCTGTTCAAAAACATCAGTTGTAGGATTCATTATTCTAGTATAAATATTACCGCTCTGCCGCAGGGCAAATAGATCAGCAGCGTGGTCACTGCTCTCAAATACATAGGACGTTGTCTGGTAAATAGGTACTGCACGTGAACCTGTTGCAGGATCCACGCTTTGTCCTGCATGAACCTGCAAGGTGTCAAATCTCCATTTTCTTTCGTTCATCATTTCTTCTCCCCTTAACTTAAATATAATAAATGTAATTATCAGAGCCTTTCAGCTTATGATATTCATCAATAAGGTCCTCCAGAGTTATTGAATCCACAATTTCACTAATACAAGCGTTCATCTTATCCCATACATTCTTTTTTATACACAGCTGCATATTGTCATACAGGTCCTTTTCCTCTCCGTCAACTACCGTCAGGTCTCCTTCCAAAGTACGCAGAATCATGCCCACTGTAATATTTCGTGGATTATCACCCAGTACATATCCTCCCTGAGCTCCTTTTATACTTTTTACCAAACCGGCCTTTCGAAGTACTGAAAATACCTGTTCCAGGTAACTTACAGAAATCCCCTGAGATTCGGCTATGCTGTTTAAAGATACATGGTCACTGACAGAGTTAACAGCCAGGTCTACCATTGCTCGTAAACCATATCTGCCCTTGGTAGAAATTTTCATATTTATCACCGTCCAAATTAATCCCACTATTCCTATATGAGTTATATAATACAATGCCTGCTAATAACTGTCAATAGAATTACTTTCTTATAATCGAGTAGGAGGTAGGTGATAAATTCACCTACCGACCTCTCACACCACCGTACAAACGGTTCACGTATACGGCGGTTCCTTAGTTTACGCAGACTTTACGATAATAATCAGAAAAGAATAG
>DUSN01000099.1 GCA_012842605.1 Clostridiales bacterium | reverse complement strand
GGGTTAGTAGGGACAAAAAATCATAATATGGGCGAAGCCTTATCCGGATAATCATAATACCTGTTCGTTTTAATTACAATAAATGGAGTGTAACATCTTAAAGTACGACTTTTTCAATGGAAACTAACTAAGTAATAATACCGCACTATTACAGCCAAATATTACAAACCTTTGTTCAGGTGATTTTAGTAAACTGAGGTTGACAAGGCTCAAGCAATAGTGTAATATTGTATCTGTTGCAAAAAAAATAACCGAATAGATACATGGAGAAGTCGCCTAGTCCGGCCGAGGGCGCACGACTGGAAATCGTGTAAACCGCAAAAACGGTTTCGAGGGTTCAAATCCCTCCTTCTCCGCCACAATTTGGCCAAAACCCGCTACTTAAGCGGGTTTTGGCATATTTAAATAAACTTATTGCTCTTTTCATATTGTATGCAAGAAAACTAAGCCCCAGCTCTGCTGTGGCTTTTTCTTTACCCTTGTATAACAGATAATGCACTCCATGATACTATTTTACTGAAAATACTCTCATTTGCGATCTTCAGGATCTGGTTTGTTAATTACTGGAATAAAGATTATTCAGTTTTAATTTTAAACCGGCAACCATATATTTTAAGTGGCCATTATACCATAAACACAAATCAAGCTTTAAAAAGGCTGATCACCAGACCTTAATTATACCAGGTGGAAAATGTTTATGCAGTTACCCTGCCAAATGGATACAAGGTTGAAGCAATTAAGGAGTATCATGGTGATAAGTATTGAGTAAGAGAGGTAATATATGATGAACTGGAGAGATATTACTACAATTAGAAAAATGCATCGTTCAGGAATGTGTAATGGCGGCTGGGCATATGATGCTTATCCTTGGCTTGAAAAACTTGATGCAGGCAAATCAATTACAATTGCTGAAATCGAAGGACCTGGTGTGATTACATCAATTCATACAACACAGCACTTTATATTTGAAGGCAGAGAACTATCAAAAGAACCAGCGGAAAGCACTGAATGCACGCGGTATTATACTGGAAATTTACTATAACGGAAATCTGATACCGGCAGTATGTGCTCCTCTTGGTGATTTCTTTGCAGATGGATGTTGCGGCAGAGCAAAGTACTACAGTACCCTATTCGTTGAAAAAGCACCTGAATCATATAATTGCTTCATACCTATGCCCTTTGAAAAATCGGTTCGTGTAGTACTGCGAAACGATACAACTTTTGACTTGAGCAATTATTCATTTGTAGAATATGAGCAGCTTCCGGCTTGGGAAGCAAACACAGGTTATTTTCACGCTACCTGGAAGCGTTTTGCGTTTCAGCTTAACACAGAAACTGATCATCATTTTTTTAAAGTAGATGGGTGCGGCCATTTGTTGGGCAGGTCATTCAGCATTTGTACCGATGAACCATTTTTTAAGGATTTTTTGTTTATAATGGAAGGAAACAATGAAATAAGAATTGATGGCGAAGAACAGCCAAGGTTTGATTATTTAGGCACTGAAGACTCTTTCGGGTTCAGCTGGGGATTTAATAAGGTCTTCTGCGGACTATACAACGGAATTAATTATCTTCATGCTAATAACCCCTTAATGCTGAGCATATACAGATTCCTGGGGCAAAATGCAATCCGCTTCAATAAAAGCCTGGATCTGCGCATCGACTGGACAAATGAATTCAAGTACTGGTCAACATATGATAAGTTCAAAGCCCAGCTTGATAAAGTAAATAATGGAGGCAATGGATGGGTAGATTATGCGACAACATATTACTGGTATCAGGATAGTGTTGGTTATAATCATGAACATATGATTCCATTGGAAGAGAGGATTAAACCGCTGCTGAAAACAAACCTTCGATATGAGGTGATACCCTGGGGTTAATAACTGCCATCCGCAGCATCAGCAGCAATTCTATCTACTTTGACGTAAGGTTTGACGGGGATCTGGCGTTTTTAGCTGAGGTTTTAAAAGAAGAAAAAACGTACTGCGGAAGCTCCGCACTGGCCGAATATTTGCCGCATAGCCTCAATATTAGAACTGCACTGGATAATATTAGACAATTGAATCTCGAGCAGTGACTTCTCAATAAGCAGCCATGGCCTATTGCAATTATAATCGAGTAGGAGGTAGGTGATAAATTCACCTACCGACCTCTCACACCACCGTACAAACGGTTCACGTATACGGCGGTTCCTTAGTTTACGCAGACTTTACGATAATAATCAGAAAAGAATAG
>DUSN01000098.1 GCA_012842605.1 Clostridiales bacterium | reverse complement strand
CTATTCTTTTCTGATTATTATCGTAAAGTCTGCGTAAACTAAGGAACCGCCGTATACGTGAACCGTTTGTACGGTGGTGTGAGAGGTCGGTAGGTGAATTTATCACCTACCTCCTACTCGATTGTCTGTTTTTACGACAAAAGATTTGGTGGAAGCTTTTTCAAAAATAGGATAGAATAATCATAGTAAGACAGTAATATTACGTTTTGAGGAGAATAGAAAACATGAAGGTGCTTTTTTTATCCGTTACAGCAGGACAAGGTCATAACCAGACAGGCAAAGCTGCTATGGAATGCCTTCTTGAAAACAACGTAGAATGTGAAATGCTGGATACATTCGAATATATAAACCCAATACTCAAGAAATCCATTTCCCAGGGTTACCTGATTTCCACCAAATTAACACCTGCCCTGTACGGGAGGATGTATCGCCTGGCAGAAAAGCTTGAAAAAAACAACATTAAAATGTCGGTCAGCAAACTGGTAAGCTCTATATATGCCAAGAAATTAACAACTTACATAGATGAGTATCAACCGGATGTCATTGTATGCACTCATATATTTTCAGCCCAAATCCTGACACAGATTAAGAACATGGGCCTTTCTGCCAGAACTATCGGCATCGTGACTGATTATACCATCCATCCTTTCTGGGAGGAAACCGATCTGGACTATTACATTATTGCCAATGAGCTGCTGATCAGACAGGCAGTTAAAAAAGGTCTGCCGGAAGAAAGGCTGAAACCTATCGGAATCCCAATTTTTAAGAAATTTTCCAGGAAAATTCCTGTTGAAGAAGCAAGGGCAGCTTTAAATATTGACAACAAAGATACGATACTGGTTATGAGCGGGAGCATGGGTTACGGAAAGGTAGCCAGGATTATAAAGCAATTGGACAGCCTGGATAAGGATTTCCAAATAATATCGGTGTGCGGCAATAACGAAGCTTTAAGGCAAAAAATAGATGAGATGGAAATGCAAAAGAAGGTATATAATTTTGGTTTTGTAGACAATGTGGATATCATGATGGATGCAGCAAATTGCATTATTACCAAGCCAGGCGGTCTTACCGTATCGGAAAGCATGGCCAAAGGGCTGCCTATGGCAATCGTAAACCCCATACCCGGCCAGGAGGATCGCAATACAGAGTTCCTGCTTAATAACGGCCTTGCTATGAAGATTACCAGTACATTCCCCATAGATGAGGCAGTTTACCACCTGTTGTCCATGGATGAAATTGTACAGACCATGATTGAAAGAATCAATAGCATGGCACGCCCCAATGCATCTGAAGACTTGTGCAAATTTATATTAAACCTTCATGAGAGTGAAAAAGTAACAATACCCTTATAGATATCATAAAATATAGCAGTATGGATATTCCGCCTGCTATTTTTTTGTTCAGCAGCATTTTTCAGTAATGTAATAATAGTAATGCAGAGACTCGCCTGTATAGACCGGGGGTGTGCAATACCATGTATGGTATGTATCAGATGCAAAGGAGAACCCTCCGCCTGTGGGCTGTGGGACCGGATGTGGTGTTCCTCCAGCGTGTGCTGGCAAGTGCAGGCTATAATGTAGGACCTATTGATGGAATATATGGTCCGAGGACCATGCAGGCTGTAATTGATTTTCAGACGGACAATGGCCTGGTGCCGGATGGCATTGTAGGACCAATGACATGGGCGGCTATAGATGCGATTTACCCGTAAACTGAAAATGTACTATACAAAAGAATTATAAATACAACTTAGATGAATAAAAATAATGTAATGGATGTTATGACAAATAAAAGCGGAGGAGCCGGATAACTAAATAAACGGCACCTCCATTTTTCTTTTAATTCTATTCGTTAATTAATCATCCGGTGAATTACTCTTATTCCTTTTTCTTAATTTCTTGCCGTGCATGGGAATATAGTTATTCTTTTTAAGCCTTTCATGTCTTTTTTCCATTTGATCGATAATTCTTTCCGCCTTATCTTTTTCCAGAATGCCGAAGGATTGATACTTTTCAATCAACTGTTTTTTCAGTTCGTAAATCTGCTCGTATATTTGCTTGATCTCCTGAACCTGTTCATTGGTCAGCTGCGGTTTTTCAGGCGGTTTTGCGCCGATTTCAGGTCCATCCTCAGGTGATTCAGCCATGACAGCGGGCACAGCCAGAAAGACCACCAGCAAGAGCACAGCAAACCGAGCAGGCAAAGATTTATGCACTACATGCACCTCCTTTATTTTGAACTTCTATTTAGTATTTGCATTTGTTTTTTATTTATTAGAAATCGTTATTTGTTATTTTACTGTTTGATTTAGTGTGAATACCCAAAAAATCACCCTGCAATGACATAAGGGTAATGTCATGCAGGGTGATTAGCTGATATTAAGCGAAATATCATACAAAGTATCATTTTAAGGCTTTCTTTATCAGATCTATCCTGGACAGTATCCGCTGGAACAGGTAGTCTGCCAGTGTAATAGCTGTCATGGCTTCTACCACAATTACTGCGCGGGGCACAATTATAGGGTCATGCCGGCCTTCAATCCGGATTTCAACATTGCTGCCCTGTTTGTCAACGCTTTTCTGTGGTGCGTGAATGGAAGGCGTCGGTTTAAATGCCGCTCTGAAAACTATAGGGAAACCGTCGCTTATGCCACCCACAATTCCACCGGCGTTGTTGGACAGCTTAGTCAGCCTGCCGCTGTCATCATATTGGTATCCGTCGTTATGGACAGAGCCTGTCAGTTTGGATGCACCAAAGCCGCTTCCGATCTCAAATCCTTTTACTGCTCCGATTGACATAATTGCCTTTGCCAGAGCAGCATCCAGCTTTTCAAACACCGGTTCGCCCACTCCGCTGGGCAGGCCTTCAACCATACATTCTACAATTCCGCCTGCGGAATCCTCTGCATTTTTCAGTTCATGCAGCAAAGCCTCTGCCCGTGATGCAGCTTCCTTATCAGGCATTGCCAGGAAATTGCGATATATTTCCTCCTTGTCAAACTTTGACCTGTCTATTTCTATATTGCCGATGGAAAGGGTGTAGGCTGTAATACTCACGCCCAACTCGGCCAGAATTTTTTTGGCTATGGCCCCGGCTGCTACCCTGGCAGCTGTTTCACGGCCGGAAGAGCGCCCACCTCCACGATAGTCCCGGAAACCATACTTCTGATCATAGGTATAGTCAGCATGTCCCGGTCTGTATATTTTAGAAATCTCCGAATAGTCGTAAGGACGCTGATTGGTGTTATAAAGAATCAGTGAAACAGGGGTACCGGTGGTGCATCCCTCAAACACGCCGGACAAAATCTCAACCTTGTCACTTTCCTTGCGGGGAGATGAAAAAGGGGATTGCCCCGGCTTTCTTCTATCCAGATCTTTTTGTATATCTTCTTCTGTTAAAGGTATACCTGCAGGGCAGCCGTCAATGACAACGCCCAAAGCCTTTCCATGGGATTCACCCCAGGTGGCTACACTGAAATTCTTGCCTGTTATTGAACCGGACACATGATCCCCTCCGCTTTCTGATTTTTTCACAAATTGTAGCATGCGAACGGCCGGTCTGGCAAGGCTTAACTTATTTATTCTCAGCCCTGATTGTTGTACCACATATTTCGGAATGTTTGCGGTGTCAGTCCTTCCTGTCTTTTAAAAAGATTGATAAAGTGGTTTACACTTTGAATGCCAACCTCATAGGAGATCTCGGATATGTTTTTTGATGTTGTACGAAGCAGCTCCTTTGCTGCATTCAAACGCGTCATTATAAGAAACTGATTGGGGGTGTAATTGGTATAGCGCTTAAACAGCTTTTGAAAATGATACTTGTTAATGCTATACCTTTTGGCCAAAAGCTCCAAGGTTATATTCTCGGTGTGATTTTCAGATATATAATGAATGGCATCTTTTATACATTGGGGCATCTGCTCGGAAAGCTTTTTATTATTTAATGCATTTATGCATTCGGCCATAATCATTGTCAGGATACCGGATGAAAATATTATGTCTGCAGTATTAACCTCGTTATTGTCATATATGCGTATTAACTCCTGAATTAAAGAGTTTATTGACACACTGTTATCAAGTGTGGCCTTATGCTTGCCGTTATTCAATGCGACAAACTGTTCATAATAATATTCGCTGTTGCCTCCGTAGAAATGAGCCCATATTGTATGCCAGCTGCCGACTTTAGGATTTGTATAATAATATTGCGGCTGCACACAATCTATCCAAAAAAAGTCTCCCGCCTTAAGAGAATAAACTTGCCCTTCATACTCTAAAACACCTTCACCTGCCAGGGTATACTCTAAGAGATAAGACTGCAGTCCGCCTTTACGCCTTGTAAAGTGCCTGGAATTTGAATAAAACTCCCCGCACTCCTGCAAGTAAACAAAACGATCCTTGGTACTCGGTGTGGGTATAGCTTTTATCCAGACGGAGTTTGGAGAAAGATCCAGTTCATAATTAAAAGGCACAAATTCATTCATAAGAAACGCCGCCTATCTAATTTAACAGTAAAACTGGGTAAATATGCATTGCCTGATTTAATTTTAGTTTTTCGCTGCATAATTGTCAACATTCATTGATGCATTACATATGCATACAGGTTTCTATATGATCTATTACCATTAGCTATTGTATTTTTTATCAAAATGTCTATGAAATTTTATAAAAAATATAATATATCTACAATACTATGTATCAGCCAAATATTCAGGAATTTGCATTAAAAATATGCATTAATGCCAAGATACAGTGATTATATGACAACTTTATTAAATGACTATACTTGCTTTCTAATTTATAATTTAGATACCCCGGAAAAATTGTTAAAGTAATAACCATATTGCCTTAAAAAATTATAAAATATTGCTATGCTGCCATTGCAAATGTAACAAAATTGATTTGGCCAGTCTATACGCTGTTTTATACATTCATTCTGACTGAGGAGGCTGTCACCCATGGGCATGATAAAGACTAATACCATTTCACCTCATCCAACCTGCAATAAACGAATGAAAGCTATTAAAAAAGCAATATCCAATTATGAATTGTATTTATTTATTCTGCCGGCGCTTGCGGTTATTATAATTTTCAATTATATACCCATGTATGGTGTGCAGATTGCTTTCAAGGACTTTATAGCAACCAAGGGAATACTGGGCAGTCCCTGGGTTGGTTTCAAGCACTTTGAGCGCTTTTTTAACTCATACTATTTTACAAATGTTATAACCAACACCCTGAGACTCACTATATACGCCACAGTGGTTGCGTTCCCTGTTCCGATTATACTGGCACTGCTGCTGAATGAGGTCAAAAACAAGTACTACAAAAGGATTATTCAAACGGTGACATATGCTCCTCATTTTATATCAATGGTAGTTATGGCCAGCATCATCATAGCCTTTTTGTCTCCCTCATCCGGTGTAATAAACCAGATTATAAAGGCACTGGGAAAAGAACCCATAGCTTTTATGGAAAAGAAGAGCATGTTCCCGAGCATTTATGTATTTTCCGGCATCTGGCAGAATGCCGGATGGAACTCCGTAATGTATTTCGCTGCTCTTTCGTCCATAGATCCGGAGCTATATGAAGCGGGAAAGGTAGACGGCTGCACCAGGTTTCAAAAATTATTGCATATAGATCTTCCCGGAATAATTCCCATGATAGTCATACTCCTTATTCTGAACACAGGGAACTTAATGACGGTAGGGTTTGAAAAAGTCTATCTGCTTCAAAACAATTTGAACATAGAAACCAGTGAAGTTATATCCACCTATGTGTACAAGGCCGGATTGCAGAGGTCTGAGTTCAGTTTTGCAACTGCAGTAGGTTTGTTTAACTCGGTTGTCAACTTTGTCTTGCTGGTCAGCGTAAATGCCATATCCAGAAAGCTTGGCCAGTCCAGTCTGTGGTAAGGGGGATCGTAAATGGCTATAAAAGAAAGCACTCCGGACCGGATATTTAATTTTGTTAATATCACCCTGCTGACCCTTGTTCTGATAATTGTAATATACCCCTTATACTATGTAGTCATTGCTTCCTTCAGCGACCCGGTAATGGTAAACTCGGGGCAGGTTCACCTCTGGCCCAAGGGTTTTAACCTTTCCGGATACAAAAGGGTGTTTGCATATGAAGATATATGGAGAGGGTATAGAAACACCACCTTTTACACAGCGTTGGGCACCATTATCAACCTGGTTGTAACAATACCCGCAGCCTATGCTTTATCACGGAAGGACCTGCAGGGCAGAAACTTTATTATGGCTTTGTTTACTATTACTATGTTCTTTAACGGAGGCCTTATCCCTACTTACCTGGTAATCAAGAATCTGCGCATGATTAACACGTTCTGGGCACTTATGATTCCCAATGCTGTCAGTACCTACAACTTAATAGTATCCAGAACCTACATGCAGAACAACATCCCGCTAGAACTGCAGGAGGCTGCAACCATTGACGGATGCAGCACAACCCGGTTATTCTTTCGTATAATTATTCCCTTGTCGGCACCTATTATAGCCGTTATGGCTTTGTTCTATGGTGTAGGTCACTGGAATCAGTATTTTAGTGCGCTATTGTACATTTCCAATGAAAAGCTGAAGCCGCTGCAGCTGGTTTTAAGGGAAATTTTACTGCAGAGCCAGCACCTGGCAAGCACCTCTTCCGACTTTGAGTCCATGGCAGAACAGGCTAAGCTGGCTGAATCCATTAAATACTGTGTAATCATTGTATCCAGCCTGCCGGTGCTTGTTGTTTATCCCTTCCTGCAGAAATACTTTACCAAAGGTATCATGCTTGGGGCTATCAAAGGCTGATGTTGATCTTACTTTCCCCGGTCAGACGGGGTTATAAAAAGTCAAGTATAAATTATGAAGGAGGATAAAAACATGAAGAAAACTCTGGCATTAATTCTGGTACTTGGTATGCTGGCTGGCGTTCTGTTTGGATGCTCCAGGCCCGCTGACCAACCTTCCGGTTCTGATGCTACACCTAAGCCTACAGAGCCGGCTAATAACTCCGGGAGCGAAGGAACAGATGATGAAGAGAAAATTGAAAACTTCAATGCAACTGGATATCCGATTGTAAATGATAAGATTACATTGTCAATTTTCAGTGTAAAGGCTGCTATTCAGGGTGACTGGGAGCAGATGCCCTTCTGGCAGGAAATGGAGAAAATGACCAATATTTCATTCACATTTGACCTGGCTACACCCGAGACGGCATTGGAACGCAAGAGCCTGCTGCTGGGCAGCGGCGACTATCCGGACATCTTCTATGGAGCCGGCTTGTCCGGGGATGAAGAGCTCACCTATGGTTCCCAGGGCGTATTCGTGGAACTGACCAATCTGGTAGACAAGTATGCTCCTAATATTAAGGCGTTCTTTGCAGAAAATCCGAATTATAAGAACATGTCTCTGGCATCTGACGGTAATTGGTATACCCTGCCCTCTATCAGCCTGGCACCCAGAGATACGGTTGCAACCAAGCTGTGGGTCAATGAAGAATGGCTCAAGAACCTCGGCATGGCAATGCCCAAGACTATTGATGAATACTATGCAGTATTGAAGGCTTTCAAGGAGAAAGACCCCAACGGCAATGGCAGTGCTGATGAGATTCCCATGTCATTCAGCAGAGACCAGTTAGGAATGACTCGCGGTGCATTCCTGGCAGCGTATGGTGTAATGTACAACTCTGAGCAGTTTGATGTAAAAGATGGCAAGGTATTCTTTATTCCCACTAGTGATGCATGGAAAGCATACCTGACCTTTATGAACAAGCTTTACAAGGAAGGCCTGATGGATCCCGAGTCCTTTACACAGACAGCCCAGCAGTATGTGGCAAAGGGAAATCAGACTCTGATCGGCTCCTTTGCAAACCTTGCAAGCTACATAGTAGACACCATGGATAACTATCCCAAGTACAAGGCAATTCCGCCGCTCACCAGCGAGCTGAACGACAAACAGATTTGGCCCAGCAAATATCCCATTAACTTTGGCCAGTTTGCAATTACTGATAAGAACAAGTATCCTGAAGCCTCTATACGATGGGTAGACTACTTCTTCACCCAGGAAGGCGGAGCATTTATGAACCAGGGACCGGAAGGCCTTGGATGGCAGTATATAGATGCAGAACGCAAGATGTGGGAAAAGATCATACCTGAAGGATATGGCTCATCTGAAGAATACAGGGGCACGCTGACACCCAACTGCGGAACAGCTACTCCTGGTGTGGTATCAGCTGAATTCCTCCTGGGATTGAATGCAGCACACGTAGTAAACCTGGAAGAGCAGATTGCAGAAGCATACCTGCCGTATATGAAGGATTCATTCCCGATTGTTAAGCTTACTGCAGCTGAACAAGAGGAAGCTGCCACACTTAAGACTGATATTCTGAAATATGTAGAACAGATGGAAGCCAGCTTTATAACGGGCGAAACAGATTTAAGCGGCTGGGATGATTATGTGGCTAATCTGGAAAAGATGAAGGTTTCCAGACTTGTGGAGATTTACCAGGCAGCATATGATCGATTCGCCGGGGCCAATTAAGAAAACAGAAAAATTGCAAAGTTCCATGGAGCGGGATGGGCTGCAAGGCTGCCCGCTCTTATTGTGAATACAACGAGAAAAAATACTTAGTTTCAGCGGAGGTAAATGACATGATAATTCAGCGACGCAAACCGCGTACAGCCAGGGTCGGAGTCTTTTGCGTAGGACACGACACCTACTGGAGCCAGTTTGACGGTCTTTTACAAGAGCTTCTTTCATATCATGAAGAGCTGAAAAGAATAGTGCGGGACAATGGTGTGGAAGTTGTAGATTTCGGCATGGTGGATAATGCCCTGCGTTCCTATGAAATAGTCAAGGCTATCAAAGCAGCAAACTTAGACCTCATATTCTGCAATATGGTAACATATGCTACCAGCTCTACCTGGGGCATTATTCAGAGAGAACTGGATATTCCCATAATACTGGTAGCTCTGCAGCCCTTAAAGGCACTGGACTACACCAGGGCAAGCACCTACATGCAGCTTGTTAATGACAATATCTGTTCCCTGCCTGAATTTGCAGGAGTTTCAGTTAGGATGGGCAAGAAGATTCCTCCATTTATAATAGGTACCCTGCATGATGACCCCCGTGCCAGGGAGGAAATTGCCGAGTGGTGCAAAATAGCATGCGTGCTTCATGAAATCAGGGGAGCAAGGATCGGACAAATGGGGCATGTTCTGGAGGCAATGCTGGATATGCATTCCGACCCCA
Source organism: Clostridiales bacterium (assembly GCA_012842605.1). GTDB lineage: Bacteria > Bacillota > Clostridia > Caldicoprobacterales > DTU083 > DUSN01. The sequence goes on along the minus strand of DUSN01000098.1, from coordinate 16,843 downwards.
CCGCTTTTACCGCTCAATTCGGCATTCATATAGTACAACTGGAGCCGGATGATGTAATGAAGCATTACCGGCAGGTAACACAGGAGGATATTGATTTAAAGAAGGAAGAGATATTGCGCTTCTTTGACACGCCTGACCCCGTATCTGATCCCATTACTGAAAAACTGAAGGAGGAAGATCTTTATCAGGCTGCAAGGGTTGCAGTGGCTCTGGACCATTTCATTGAAGAAAAGAAGCTAGACGGAATGGCTTACTATTATGAGGCAGAAGAAGGCTCTGAAATGCGCAAGCTGGTTACCAATTTCATTGTGGGAAATTCTCTTCTGTGTGCAGCCGGTTTCCCCATGTGCGGTGAGCTGGACCTGAAAACATGCGTGGCGATGATGATTATGGACAGCCTTGGGATTGGCGGAAGCTTTGCTGAGTTTCATCCCATTGATTTTAATGAGGGCTTCATTTTAGTGGGACATGACGGGCCTCATCACATTAATATAGCTGATGGGCGGCCTGTTTTGCGCAGCCTGAAAAAGTACCATGGCAAGCCTGGATCAGGTGCCTCTGTTGAGTTCAAGATAAAGAAGGGCCCCATTACCATGCTGGGAATCGGATTGAAGGAAGACGGGAAATTCAAGTTTATAATTGCCGAAGGAGAATCAAAGGAAGGACCTATTCCCCCGACCGGCAACTCAAATACGCGCGGTTTTTTCAAACCCGATGCGGTAACTTTCCTGCAAAAATGGCTTGCGGAAGGACCTACTCATCATTTTGCACTCGGAGTCGGGCATCATGCATCCACTATCAAGAAAATAGCAGATGTGCTGGGAGTAGAAGCCGTAATTGTAAAGTAACCGGCAAAGAAGCGAACTGGGAGGTAAAAAAATGTATAGCTTTGAATACCCGAAAAACATGCATGTAGGCAGGGTATGCCTGGAAATGAGCCTAAAGCCGTTCAAGAGCCTGGATCAGGACTACATTGAGCAGGTATGCACCGTGCTCTTTGATCAATGGAGGGAACTGCTGCTCAAAGCAACCGGCTGTTCTGTCCTGCTGTGGACGGCAGACGGCAGCGAAATACTGGAATACAGCGGAAACCTGGATGATGAAATTGAGTGGGGCAGATATCTGGGACTGGCAAATCCGCCCAGCAGGCCGCAGAGCTTTGATCCCCAGGGAATAGGCCTGCATTCTTCGCCCAGGTATTATATGGATAACCCACCGGTTATCACCTATGGGGATCTTAAGCGCATCATATCTGCACTGAAACGGATCGGGAAGGAAATAACCGGCTTTGATGTTACAGTAGGCGAAACATTTGATCCGGGACCGGAATTTGCAAAATCCGATTTTAAATACAACCGTCATGTAGAAATATCAAAGGGTGCAATACTGGGTGAAAAAGAAGCCAACAGGTGGGTGCACTGCACATCCATCCTGAAGGGAGATACAAGAAAATATGCAGCATACCCCAACGGAATTCCTGACGGCACTCATCTGGGCACCTTTTTAGGCGCACAATACAGAGAACTGGCTAAGGACCTGGGCTTTGACTATATCTGGTTTTCAAACGGGTTCGGATTTTCACGGGATTCCTGGAACTGGACCGGAGAATGCTTTAACGGCAGGGAGTTCTTTGACGGTGCCGGAGAAAGGGTAAGCAAGCAGATTTTAGAGTTCTGGCACAAGTTTACCGAGGCATGTCCCGGTGTGCGCATTGAGACGAGAGGAAGCAATCTTTCAACCGGAATGGACATTGCTGCACATGGCTCTCCGCTGTCTTCTATCTATAAGTTTTTGCCATTTGCTCCTCCCAACTCTCCCTGGGCGGCAATAGATGCCCAGTTTGGCCTGGAATTGGTAGGATTTATGTCCCATATAGCGGAAACACCTAAAGAGGGATACCTGTTCCGTTATTACACCCATGATCCCTGGTGGATTAACAGCCCCTGGTTTGACAGGTACAACAGGCAGCCCCATGATATTTATATACCTCTTTCAGTTGCCAGGCTGGATGAAAACCTTAAGGTTATGCAGCCGTATGGCATCAATTTCCTGACAGCTGACGACTCCTTTGGAAACCTCCCGCGCAGATGTCCGGTTGAAGTAATTCCGCACCTCCTGGATGCTTACTCCCATTATCCGGATACGGCAGGACCGGTTACATGGGTATATCCCTTTGAGCAGTACCATAAAATAGGCTTTAAAAAGGACAGAGCAAGTGAAGTTCTGTTTGGTGACTGGTTCATTAAGAGCGCAGTTGATGAAGGAATGCCGCTTAATACGGTTATATCGGATTCAAACTTTATAAAATCAGCAAAAGCACTTGCCGGCAGGACAGTTCTTGTCATGCCTGTTCCGGATGAGAATTCCGAATTGGAATCGGCTTTCATGGAAGCATTGTCCTGCGGTGCGGATATCATTCTGTACGGTCCGGCAGACCATGCTTCAGGGACTGTTAAGTCACTGCTGGGAATCGAGACCGCTGCATCCCTGGAGGGAGAATTCAGGATAGAAAGCTGCCTGCCCAAGGATGATATCGTTCTTGGAGGAGAAATGTCGCAAATACTGAAGCATTCGGCATTATTAAGCGGCGGCGGGCTGAACACACGCTTTAAGAATACTGATGATTCACAGCAGAAGGAATCTGATAAGGGAATATCCTGCTTAAATAAGCACAATGCTGAAATACTGCAGGTGGTTAAAGCTGTTCATCAAAGCGGAGAAGAACGAGTATACGGAGTATTCAGAGAAAAGGCATTGTCAGGCCGCCTTGCATGGATCCGGGGAAGTTTCCCGGCGGAAGGAAACCCTGCTGCCAGGCTTCCTCAGAACTTCAAACCCTCTGAATATGTCATGCCCGGCACATTCCTGAGATCAGTTCTGTCTCTGTTTGATGTATCAATCCATTTTACCCGTCGTGAGGCGGATGATCAGTCACCAATGGTCCTGTATTCAGTTAGCGGTAATGCGTATTATGTTACCGGGTATGCACCTGACACAACCTGCAGGATGAGCCTTCGTCTTCCGGATGGAGCACCAATAATGATGGGAAGCGACTGCATTGTTAAGAACGATACAGCGGAATATACGCTGACAAGATGGTGGCATACTGAATGCCGGGTTTTTGTAAAGCAAAAAGAGGAGTCCAAGGTAAGCTGCGTCATTAAGCCTTCGGTATTCCCGGGAACGGACAGAAGACTGTATGTTAACGGGCTGGTCAATGCGGATGTAGTATTCCGAAAGGTGCCCGGCACGCTTATTAAAGTGGTGCATTTCCCATATAGCAGAGGAATAGGTGATGCAGATAAATTCCTTGACACCAATATTGAATATCAGGAACTGGATGGTGATAGAGTTCTTTGCAGAAACATAACAGGATCATTAATGATATCCTGGGGAACAGGTGAAACATACAAGCTGGTTTATTAATGTTTTATTCCCCAAGCATATTGAATAAAGATACAAAAAGGGATATACTAATCATATATATTGAATTGAACTTGTAAAAGGCGGGAGACGGGTGATAGTCGGAATAGGGCTGGATATAATTGAGACAGCCAGAGTACAGCGGGCTCTGGTAAAACCCGGATTTTTGAACCGGGTTTACACACCTCCGGAGCAGGAATACCTTATTCGCAGGAAGATGAATGCCCAGTCTGCCGCCGGTTTATTTGCTGCCAAGGAGGCTGTCTCCAAAGCTCTTGGCACTGGTATAAGAAATTTCAGTTGGCAGGATATAGAGATCCTGCAGGATGACAATGGCAAACCCTATGCTTTGCTTAAGGGAAATGCTCTGGAACGATTTAAGTCCATTGGAGGAACCAATATCCATATCTCTATTACCCATATAAAGGATCTGGCTGCAGCACAGGCTGTTATTGAAGGTTAGTATAGTGAATTCATGGAATACTCCTCAAAGAGGTGGCGGTATTGTTTGTAGTAACACCCTCCCATATGAGGCAAATTGATCAAAGAGCAATAAATGAGTTTGGAATACCGGGTATTGTGCTCATGGAAAATGCAGCACTTCGGGCAGTAAAGATTATCATGGATCGTTATCCATTGCCCCGCTGCAATAAAGTAACCATACTTGCAGGCAGCGGCAACAATGGCGGAGACGGTCTGGCAATAGCAAGGCATCTTTTTTTGTCTGGCTACAGGGTAAAGGTGCTGGTTGTATGCGGCAGGGGCAGGCTGCCCTCCGGAGATGCCGGTATCAATCTGCAAATACTCCAGAAACTTAAAACTACTGGGGTTTACACAGATCCCGGGCAGTATGCTTCCAGGGAGATGCAGCCGCTGTGCTTAAACTCTTCCCTTGAGATACTATATACAGGAGAAGGCCAGGACTTATACGGGGCAATTGAAGCTGTCAATGATGCTGCGCTTATTGTAGATGCTTTGTTTGGAACCGGCCTGGACAGGCCTGTAACCGGACTTTATGCAGCAATCATAGACGAGGTAAATAAAACAGGCATTCCTGTACTTTCAATAGACATTCCTTCAGGCATCAACGGCGAAACCGGTCAGGTAATGGGAACTGCAGTCAGAGCAGCAGACACTGTCACCTTTGGATATTACAAGCTTGGACACCTGTTATTCCCGGGGAGAAATCATTGCGGCAGGGTCCATGTAGTGCCCATCAGTCTTCCCGGTGACAGTGCTCAAAGCACAGGAGTCAATATGTTCACCCTAAATGACAGGGAAGCCTCGCAAATGCTGAGGATAAGACCACGGGACGGCCATAAGGGCACCTTTGGCAAGGTGGCAGTAATTGCGGGATCTACCGGGCTGACCGGAGCGGCATATCTTGCATCCCAGGCAGCGCTGCGAAGCGGTGCAGGGCTGGTAACCTTAGGGATCCCGGCAGATTTAAACCCCATCATGGAAGAAAAGCTGACCGAGGTAATGACATTCCCCTTAGAGGATGGGGGACATGGTCATCTCACACCCCAGTCCCTTAAGGATGTATGTGAACTAATAGAAGGCAAGGATGTTCTGGCCATCGGCCCGGGCTTAGGAAAAAATCCCGGTGTTTTTGAAATATTATGGAATATTTTTGGCAAGTTTAATATATCCATAGTAATAGACGCAGATGGCTTAAATCATATATCGAAAGATATGAAACTGCTCCAGGCTCACTGTGCTCCGGTTATAGTCACGCCACACCCCGGGGAGATGTCCCGGATGACGGGGCTGGCAGTTGATGAGATTATAGGACGGCCGATAGAGACAGCTTCACAATTTGCATCGGAATATGACTGTATAGTACTCCTTAAGGGTGCAGCATCCATAGTGGCTGAGCCAGGTGGCAGAATCTATGTCAATGCCTCGGGCAATTCGGGCATGGCAAAAGGGGGCAGCGGAGATGTGCTTACAGGTATGATTGCCTCACTGCTGGCCCAGGGATATGGACCCTTTGAAGCTGCTGTTTTAGGCTGCTATATCCACGGCAGAGCCGGTGATGATGCCGCCCGGTTGCTGGGAGAAACGGGCATGACACCCGTGGACATGATAGACGCAATACCCCGGACATTCCAAAGATTGTATAAGCTTAAGACTGAGGCAATAGAGGAACTGTATAAGACCGAAGCATAAGGGATGTTATATAAGCTTAGGACTGAGGCATAAGGGGTGTTGTATAACGGAAGCTGAGATATAAAGTGGAATATATTACATAGAGGATTTTTTATTCTCTTGTAGAATATACTAATGTGGTAATCTGCGAACCGGTCCAGTACATACATAACATTTTAGGAGGTGCTTCCGTGGCTGAGTTAAAGAAAATTCTGGTGAGCCTACCGGACAGTTTATTGAGAGAAGTAGACGAGATAGTAGCTATCGAAAAGAAAAATAGAAGTGAATTTATAAGGGAAGCAATGAAACTTTATATCAGGGAACGACATAGAATAGAGATAAGAGAAAAAATGAAAAAAGGTTATGAAGAAATGGCCAAAATAAACGCAGAGCTGACCGAAGTAGGTTTGAAATCTGATATGGTTTCACTGGAAGTGTATGAGGCTATCTTGTCGGAGTGTGAATAATTTATGATAAGAAGAGGAGAAATTTATTACGCCGACTTAAGCCCGGTGGTGGGTTCGGAACAGGGCGGCGTTCGGCCGGTACTTGTTGTCCAGAATGACATAGGCAATAAATACAGCCCAACGGTCATAGTTGCCGCCATAACTTCCCAGATCAACAAGGGAAAGCTGCCTACCCATGTGGAAATCGGCGCAGCGGATTATGGGCTCCCAAAAGATTCCGTTATTCTGCTGGAGCAAATCCGTACCATAGACAAAAAACGGCTTAAGGAAAAGATCGGATTCCTCTCCCCCGACATCATGAAAGTCGTGGACGAGGCCCTCCAGATCAGCTTTGGGCTGATAGAGCTTTAAAAGGGGATTGTAAGGAAAGTGCTTACGATCCCTTTTATGTGTGGACAAGCATGTACAGTCGGCCTGATTTGATAGTACATATAAGTATAAGGGTAAATATAACATTAACAGTATATATGCATTACTGGTAAATTAGTTTAACGTGTGCAATATTCTATTGCAATAATTTTATTTTGTACATAATAAAGGAGCCTTCCACCAATGACAAAAAGCAGGACAGTAAATGAATATCTTCTGATAATCTTGGGCTGTCTCCTGACAGCCCTTTCATTCAACTTTTTCTTCATTCCCAATGAAATTGCTCCCGGAGGCTTGAGCGGCCTGGCTACAGTCATATACTACCTCTTCGGGTTTCCTGTGGGTGTCACTACCCTGGTTCTTAACATACCTCTGTTCATTGCCGGCATACGTCAACTGGGCGGACATTTCGGACTTAGAACCCTTATAGCCACCATTTTATTATCTGTGTTTATTGACCTCATAAAAGTTCCCGCATTAACCAATGACATGCTGCTGGCATCCATATATGGCGGCTTTCTCATGGGCATAGGCCTTGGGCTCATTTTCCGCATGAACGCCACTACCGGCGGCACTGATCTTTTTGCAAAGATTATTCACAAGTTTTTTCCGGCAATTTCGGTTGCCTGGGTGCTTTTCGCCGTGGATTTTCTGGTGGTCCTGGCTGCCGCTGTTCTGCTGGGTCCCAACCAGGGGCTTTACGCTGTTGTTGCCCTGGCCCTTGCTGCCAAGGTCATCGACCTGGTGCAGGAAGGCTTGAACTCAGCCAAGGCGGTTTTTGTTATATCTGATCATTCGGAAGCCATTTCACAGCGAATAATGAAGGAAATGGACCGCGGAGCAACCCTGTTGGACGGAAGGGGAGCATATACGGGAAAAGAAAAAAGTGTATTGCTTTGTGTAGTCAGCCGAACACAGATTGTACAGGTTAAAAATTTAATAAATGAAATTGACCCCAAAGCTTTTGTGCTGGTGGCCGATGTAAAGGAAGTTATGGGGGAAGGATTTACGAGCGCGAGTAATCCATAATCATGGCGTCATCTGACATGTCCATGGAGATGTTAATGGATACATTTGGCCGGAGAGTAATGGACAGAGAAGCTGAGGCATCGGAGGTGGAGGTTTTGGGATAAAAGCTCAGGCTGAAGGCAATGTTTGCCTTAATCAGCAGGCTTATAATAGAGTTAAGCTGGTGTATCTTAATTTTTTTGCTGCTGAGAACACTACGCAGCAAGTCCGCCGACAATATGTCGATTATCTCTTTCAAAGCTATCACTCCCGGCAAATCAGCATCTCCTGACATGAAATCTGTGTCATGATCGTGCATTTGATTAATAGCATGACATGTATTCATAATCAAATCTTCTGCATTGCAAAAGTGTATGCTTTATATAATATGAACAGCGCCGGGGGCTGGTGCATCCCTATTCCTTGGGCCGGTACTTGTTGACCAGATCCCTTACCCATAGACGATGGGGACCTTCTACAACTGAAAAAGGTTCGTTGGCTTCGCCTTCCACTCTGGGAAACATCATGATTTTTGGTCCTTTTCTGGACTGATTCTCCCATACATGGGTGTGGAACAGGACATATTCTATATAGCCTTCCTTGTAGACAATAATGGTAATTTCACTCCAGGGTTTAGGCGCAATTTCAGAAAAGTGCAGGTCTTCCTTGATCGGAACCTTGATAATGGCTGTCTGCCCGTCTTTTGAGGTAACAAATTGCTGGCCGGTTTCCGGAATGACAATCACAGCTCCTTCAATGGGTTCCTCTGTAAAGCCGTCTACCACCTGGGGCTGGATATAGCCGTAGTGGCGGCTCTTAACTGTCTGTTCCTGGGAACTGAAGGCCTGAATCTGCTTGTTAACAAGCTCTTCGAAGATAAAAAAACTACCGGTATATAGGAAAACAATTGCCAGGGCAATAGCTGCAATAGGGATATACTGCCGGGAAAAATGCTTCATAACAAATACCTCCCGGTACATTCTATTCAGGGCATCTGACTTATAGACACCCAATATTTTCTTGTTTTGCTTTGACCATAAAAAGGGAGTGTGCTATAATTTTTGTAAGCGTTTACATACACTGAGAGATGTTATGCAGGTATTAGCTTAACTCATCAGCTTACACTGTGGGAGCTAATATAGATGCTTGCTTAACCCTTTTACTTACACTGAGGAAATTATAAAGGATATTTGCTTAAACCATTTGATTATACTGAAATAGTTATGATAGAAGTGCTTTATATGATATATGACTTAAGCTTTGATAATATAATGGAGGCTGCAGCATGGATAAGTTATTTGATATTAAGAACAGGGTTGCGGTAATAACCGGGGCCACCGGAGTGCTGTGCGGAGAGATGGCCCGTGAACTGGCCCGCAGAGGGGCTAAGGTAGCCGTAGCGGGCACTACCCAGGAGCGGGCAGACAAGCTGGCGGACGAAATAAATGGCATGGGAGGAAATGCTATCGGCCTGGCAGTGAATGTGCTGGATAAGGACAGCCTGATAAAAGCCCGGGACAAGGTTATGAAGGCTTACGGCAGGGTAGATATATTAGTAAACGGAGCGGGAGGAAACAATAAGGCTGCCACCGTATCCCCGGACTTAAGCTTTTTTGACATCCCTGCAGACGCACTCAAGTGGGTGTTTGATTTGAACATCCTGGGAACAATCCTGACAACTCAGGTATTCGGGGAAGTCATGGTCAAACAGGGCAAGGGCAGCATAATCAATATCTCTTCTATGAACTCCTACCGTCCCTTGACCAATATTGTAGCCTATTCGGCCGCCAAGGCAGGCATCAACAACTTTACCCAATGGATGGCTGTCCACTTCAGCCAGAAATATTCGGCAGACATCCGGGTTAATGCCATTGCTCCGGGGTTCTTCCTTACCAATCAAAACCGTTTCCTGCTGGTGGATGAAAAGACAGGAGAGCCTACATCCCGTGCCAAGCAAATTTTGGGACATACACCCATGGGCCGTTACGGCACACCTGAGGATCTGCTTGGCACCCTTGTCTGGCTGGCTTCCGATGCCTCCGCTTTTGTAACCGGCGTGGTAGTGCCGGTGGATGGCGGGTTCTCTGCTTATTCGGGAGTATAGAGAGAAAGGCGGTACCGCAATGAAGGAGATCATCCGGAATAATAATTCCGGACTTAATAAGGAGATTATCCGGAAAAGTGACTCCGGACTCAGTGATGATATCCTGAAGCAATCTTTAAAAGAATCATTGGAAGCATGTGGAAAACCCCTAAGAAAAGTATTGCTGCTGCCCCCGGATCTGACCCGATATCATTCCTATACCGGCAGGCTCACTAATTGGTATTATAAGATGCTGTCGGGTACTTGCCAGGTGGACATCATGCCTGCACTGGGCACCCACATGCCCATGACGGATGAGGAATTAAATGATATGTTCGGAGAAGACATTCCACGGGAGTGTTTTTTTCAGCACAACTGGCGGGATGATGTGGTTACCCTGGGACAGGTTCCGGCCTCATTTGTCAGGGAAGTGTCCGGCGGGTTAATAGAATACCCTATTGAGGTCCAGGTCAACAAACACCTGCTGGATCCGTCCTATGATTTGATAATATCTCTGGGTCAGGTGGTACCCCATGAAGTAGTGGGCATGGCTAATTATACAAAAAACATACTTGTAGGCTGCGGTGGGTTTGATATGATTAACAAGAGCCACATGCTGGGAGCAGTATATGGCATGGAAAAAATGATGGGCAGGGCCGACACTCCCGTTCGCAGGGTGTTTGATTATGCAGAGGAGCATTATCTTAAAGACATACCTCTGATGTATGCACTGACGGTAACCACCCAGGCTGATGGCAAAACTAATGTCAATGGGCTGTTCATAGGCCGGGGCCGGAGAATTTTTGAAGAAGCCGCTGCCTTAAGCCAGCAGAAGAACCTGACCTTTATAGACGAGCCATTTAAAAAAGTAGTAGTATACTTAGACCCCATCGAATTTAAGAGCACCTGGCTGGGCGATAAGTCGATCTACCGTACCAGAATGGCAATTGCCGACGGCGGCGAGCTTATAGTATTGGCTCCTGGTGTCCGACAGTTTGGCGAAGACCCGGGCAATGACCTGCTTATCCGCAAGTATGGCTATGCCGGAAGGGACAGAATTCTGGAGCTTTATAAAATCAATGAGGATCTGAAAAATAATTTGTCGGTTGCCGCTCATCTGATACATGGTTCATCTGACGGACGCTTCAGCATAACTTATGCGGTGGAAAAGCTGTCCCGGGAGGAAGTGGAAGGCGTTCACTATAAATACATGCCCTATAAGGAAGCAGCAGCAAAATACAATCCCCAGGTTCTCAGGGATGGTTTCAACACCTTAAGTGATGGTGAAACAATATATTACATAAGCAATCCTGCTTTGGGACTGTGGGCATTGCGAAAAACATTTGAGCAAAATACATAAATGTTAAGAAACGTAAACGTGTTCAACAACACAAAATGTGATGAGAAATGCAAAATGTGATTGGAACTGCAGAATTTCATCAAAAATGCAAGATGAAATCAAAAAATGAAATCAGAAATACATAATGTGAACAGGAGGTAAGTTTATATGAATAAGGCAGACATTGGCAAGGCAGACATAGGCCTTATCGGCCTGGCCGTTATGGGGGAAAACCTGGTGCTCAATATGGAGTCCAAGGGATTTACCGTAGCGGTATATAACAGGACCTTGCAAAAGGTGACCGATTTTGTAGAAGGCAGGGCAAAAGGCAAGAACATTATAGGCGCCTACTCAATAGAAGAGCTCACAGCCAGCCTGAAGAAGCCCCGCAAGGTCATGCTCATGGTCAAAGCCGGTAAACCGGTGGACGATTTTATTAACTTGCTGATTCCCCATTTAGAGCCAGGGGATATCATTATTGACGGCGGCAACTCGCATTTCCCGGATACAATTCGCAGGACCAGGGAAGTGGAAGCAAAGGGCTTGCTGTATATAGGCACCGGTGTTTCAGGCGGCGAGGAAGGTGCTTTGAAGGGTCCCAGCATTATGCCTGGCGGATCTGTTGAAGCCTGGCCCCATGTTAAACCCATATTCCAGAAAATAGCCGCAAAGGTTGCTGATGGCTCTCCCTGCTGTGAATGGGTAGGAAAGGACGGTGCCGGACACTTTGTTAAAATGGTTCATAACGGAATAGAATACGGCGACATGCAGCTTATCAGCGAAGCATATTATATCCTCAAGCATGCGCTTGGGCTGTCGGCAAAGGAAATGCATGATGTTTTCACCCAGTGGAACAAAGGTGAGCTGGACAGCTATTTAATAGAAATAACACGGGATATATTGTCCAAGGTGGATAAGGAAACCGGTAAGCCCATAGTGGAAGTTATAATGGACACTGCAGGCCAGAAGGGTACCGGCAAGTGGACCAGCCAGGCTGCACTGGATCTGGGCATTGCCACACCCACTATTACTGAAGCGGTATTTGCCCGCTGCATATCCGCAGTAAAAGCAGAGAGGGCAGCTGCCTCAAAGGTATTAAGCGGACCAGAAGTGAAATTTGAAGGTGACAAGCAGCAGTTCATTGAAGATATCCGCCAGGCTCTCTTTGCATCAAAGATCTGCTCCTATGCTCAGGGTTTTGCCTTAATGCGGGAGGCGTCCAGGGAATATGGCTGGGAACTGAACTTCGGTAATATAGCTCTCATGTGGCGGGGCGGATGCATCATTAGAGCCCAGTTCCTGGAGACTATAAAGGATGCCTTTGATAAGGATCCGGATCTGCCAAATCTTCTTATGGCGCCCTATTTCCGTGATGCTGTGGAAAAGGCACAGGCCAGCTGGCGCAGAGTTGTCAGCACCGCGGTAAATATGGGCCTGCCGGTACCGGCTTTCAGCTCTGCTCTATCATATTTTGACAGTTATCGACAAGAGACGCTGTGGGCAAATATGATCCAGGCTCAGAGAGATTACTTCGGTGCACATACTTATAATAGAGTTGACAAACCGGGAACATTCCATACAGAATGGCTTAATCCAGGTGATGAGGTAACCAGTGATCCGGTATAAGGATATATATTATAACAACAGCTCCGATTGGTGTGTTAAAAGCAGCCAATCGTGAGCTTTTTTAAATTATGTATATATTTGTTTGTTTTGTACCATATATAATACGGTATATATTGTTAAATAAACAAATATTTACAATAAATTTGCCAATTTATTGACAAAAGATGATGTATAATGTAATATAAAAGCTAGTTGTTAGGCTTGCTTTGGTGCGCATCATCTACCATAGGAGGTCTGGAAGTGAAAAAGGAAGAATTGAAATCATATATAATGCAGGTACAAGACGCATTAAATCAATTGACTGAAAACAGACTTGACATTACTGCCAATGATATTCTGCAAATGAGCATGCAGTTGGATCATTTAATTGTTGAGTATACCAAGTTGGAAAACTTAGAGGCTTGAAATTAAAAGAAAACAGGAGATATATATAGATAAATTGAGAATTATATACAGAAGTATATGTTCAGCAAATATGTTTGTTCTACAAAATATTGTTAAAATAGTTACAATATGATATAATCTTCCCAGAATTGACAATACTCAGAAGTGACAGGAGATAAAATGGAAGAGTTAGATATTAAGGAGATAATAGAGATCTTACAAAAGAATTTGTGGATCATTATATCTATAACTTTATTGGCTGCTATTTTATCAGGTATTATAAGCATATTTTTTCTAAGTGAGATATATGCCTCATCTGTTACCCTTATTGTAAACAAGAAATATGATCGAAATGAAGAATTGCAATTCAGTGATGTTAATTTAGCCCATAATTTAGTTGATACATACAGCGTCATCAATTCTTTAGCCAATGTATTTATATATGAAGCGAACCAGATTTTAAAAATGGAAAATGTACAGGTCATAGACATTGCAAAGCCCTCCTATATGCTTGTCAACCCCAGGGTAGGCATGAATATAGCTGTTGCAGCTATTCTGGGAATGATGCTGGGCGTGGGTATAGCATTTTTGAAGGATTTTCTTGATAATACCAATAAAATACCGGAAGATGTTCAGAAATATTTGGGACTTCCTGTTATCGGTATGATCCCCAGAAGAGGTGAAATGCGGTGTATGATCTGCACTGTCACCTGCTGCCTGGTTTGGATGATGGCCCGAGCTTCGTGGAAGATACATTGGATATGCTGGACATAGCAGCAGAAGAAGGGATTAAGGTAATAGCTGCAACCCATCACTATATGGATGATCGAAATCGGTACCGATGCTCATTCCCATGTAAAGCGGGCTCCTAGATTAAAGGAGTCCGTTGCAGTGTTAAGAATATGGATGGGTAGGGAATTGGCTTACGCCATTGTTTATGATAGGCCTAAGGCCATTATAGATAATAATTTGCTTCAACCTGATGAACCAATGTAGGAAGATACTGCCATTTCCATATTTTTAGATATGCTGCATAGTTTAGCAGCCAAAACATACCAATGTGCTCTCCTTAATTGTACCATTAAAGGGCATATGCTATAATTCTTATGCCTCGGAGTTGATAATTTCATAAGTCTATTACCATGGAGGGGTTGGAATGCAGTGGTATGCCCTGTTTGTCAAAACAGGAGAGGAAGAAGCCATGCGTAAGTATCTGGAGGTTTTGCTTCCGGATATCGACATGAAGATATTGATACCGAAGCGCAAGCTGCTGGAACGCCGTAAGGGCAAGGCGTATGAGTGTATACGCACTTTGCTTCCCGGCTATGTGCTTATAAAAACAGAAATGGATGTCAGCTTCTATTACAAGCTGAAAACCATGCCTGGTTTAATACGGATTTTAAGAGATGAATCCGATCCCCTGCAGATTCCTGAGCATGAGATATCAGTAATACTGGCCCTGACCAATCAAGGTGATGTCATTGAGTTTTCGGAAATTTACCATGAAGGTGACCGAATAAAGGTCAGAAAAGGGCCTATGAAAGGACTGGAGGGCATAATAGAATCCTATGATCACCGCAAGAAGCGGTTGAAAATCAGGTTGGAGATCCTGGGTCAAGTGAAAAAAGTGGACCTTGGTGCCGAACTGATTGTAAAAGAAGATTAACTCAAAAACCCAACGAACTACAAAATCAGGACAGGGGCTTTGCTGTTTCGGCGCAGGGCTGCTGGTAATGAGGTCATAGCTGAAAGCGCAATACTGCCGGCACACGGGGGTATATAGCAAATCTATGGCCTTTTTCCATGTCCTGCAAAAAATAAGGAGGAGTATTTTTGCAGGCTTTAATTCGCAGATTAACGTTAGTAATATTGGATGTATTTCTTGTAACACTGTCTCTCTATTTAGCCATTGCCACCAAGTTTGGTTTCCAGTTGACCAATTATTATCTGAATGAATGGTTAATTATCTGGGGCACGCTGACTGTAGCCAGCCTTGCGTGCAATATGTTCTTTAACCTTTACCGCAGCTTGTGGCGCTATGCCGGCATTAATGAATTGTTATATATATTATCGTCAGGAATCGTAACAGGTATAATATATTTTTTATTAATGCACCTGATAAATATTAGAATAGCGTACAGTGTATATTTTCTGGTAGTTGTTTATAACACCTTTTTCCTCGGAATGAGCCGCCTTGGCTATCGCATAATGTGGATGATTTCAAGTTTGGCACCAATTGGACTGGATAAGGGAGCAAAAAGAGCCCTTATAATCGGAGCCGGCCATACCGGCATCATGGTAATCAACGAATTGAGAAGGCACCCAGAAATGGGAATAATCCCTGTTGCATTGCTTGATGATGACCGGCTGAAGCACGGTCTATTTATTTCAGGGGTAAAGGTATATGGAGGAACGGACAAGATACGGGAAATTGTCCGACGTCTTGATATAGATGAAATCATCCTGGCAATACCTTCTGCGCCCAAAAAAAAGCAGTCTGCAATTCTCAATGAAAGCAAAAAGATCAAGTGCAAGCTGAAAATTGTACCATCTATTTACAAGCTGATTAATGAAGAGGTATCAATTAAGCATATACGAGATGTGCAAATAGAAGACCTATTAGGCAGGGAACAAATTACTTTGAACATAGATAATATCTGCGGCTATATTTCCAATCAAGTAGTATTGGTTACCGGAGGGGGAGGTTCCATAGGATCGGAGTTATGTCGCCAGATTGCAAGATTTAATCCCAAACAGCTGTTGATTTTAGATTTTTATGAAAATAATGCATATGATCTGCAGCAGGAGTTAAAAAGACATTTTCCAGGGCTGAACCAGAAAGTTTTGATTGCTTCAATTCGTGACAGAGCCAGGATGGAATCTGTTTTTATTACATACAGGCCTGCAGTAGTATTTCATGCGGCAGCTCACAAACATGTACCTTTAATGGAAGAAAACCCCCAGGAAGCAGTCAAAAATAATGTATTTGGCACATTGAATGTTGCGGAATGTGCTGACAAATACGGAGCTCGGAAATTTGTGCTGATATCCACGGACAAGGCAGTGAACCCCACCAATGTAATGGGAGCAACCAAGCGCATAGCTGAGATGATAATTCAGGGCATGAACAAGAAAAGCAGAACAGAATATGTAGCAGTTCGGTTTGGCAATGTATTGGGCAGCAATGGAAGTGTTATACCGCTGTTTAAAAAGCAGATCGCCGAGGGCGGACCGGTTACTGTAACACATCCGGAAATAAATCGTTTCTTCATGACAATTCCCGAAGCAGTTCAACTGGTACTGGAAGCAGGATCCATGGCTAAAGGCGGAGAAATATTTGTCCTGGACATGGGGCAGCCGGTTAAAATAGCGGACCTTGCCAGGGACCTAATACGGCTTTCCGGATTGGAACCAGATGTAGATATAGAAATAAAGTATACCGGGCTCAGGCCAGGTGAGAAGCTGTATGAAGAACTACTTATGGCGGAAGAAGGACTTACAGCTACCAGACATGAGAAAATACATATCGGCAGACCGCTGGATATTGATATGGATGAGTTGTATAAGGAATTAGAGAAACTTAAATTTGTACTGACAGGTCCTGAAGAAAGTTTGATTGAGTTTATTAAAGAAATGGTGCCTACCTATAAGAGCAACGATGAGGTGGCAGTAGTTAGGGGACAGCAATAAGTTATAAATGTACTTCATTGTTATATGGAATACAATGGCAAGGGGTCAGTAGTTAGTGTATTTTAAATTTAAAGGCTTACAGACATTACTCTTTCTTTAATTGGACTTATTGTACAATTATCAGTATTTTTATTTACTGTCAACTTTATAAGGCTTGATTCACCAAATCCTGTGTTTGTTTTTTGCAAGTACTTTTTGAAAAAAGTTGCAAGTAATTTTTCCATAGTATTGCAACTCCATTTTCCATAAAGTTGCAAGTAAAATCTTGTGTGACTGATAAATGAGAACAATGCAGATCCATTG
>DUSN01000097.1 GCA_012842605.1 Clostridiales bacterium | reverse complement strand
GAACTGACTCCGGCGGATATGATCAGTCAACAGCCATACTGCCCGCTTGCTGATGCGCTTAAGCCTGTTGACAAGATATCTGTACCGGTTTGTGCTCAGCAGTATGCCATGGTTATGCTCGGGCAGAACCCTATCCATAACCTCCTCGATTATTTCTTCGCACCGGCTGTCATCCAGGCTTCTCCAATCCAGCCCATCCCTGGTTATTCGGTCAGTAAAGCCTTCAATGGAACGGTGAAACAGTTCTCCCAGATCAGGGGCTGATATTTTAAATTCCTTTCTCTCCCTGGGCCGCAGGCCGTACTTGATAAAATGAGCAAAGGGGCATTTTACAAATTGCTCCAGCCTGGATACACTGGCCTCGATTGGAAGTTTGTACACTAAAGCTGCCTTTTCCCTGCCTAAAGGTTCTTCCTGGTTTCTATGGAACAGTCCTTTAAGCAATGCTCTTCTATGAGTCTCCCACTCAGGCTGACGTCTGTACCAGTCATACACCAGCCACCATAGCAGCGAATCTTCCTTGCCGTCTGTACAGCCCCTGATATGAGAGACCATATGCTTATAGGTGCCTGCCGGAGTTGAAATCAGTTCCTCCTGCACCTTTTCATCTGCCAGCAAGTCACTTGATACATGCAATTGGGGGAACAGCTTTTTCAGCTGATCCATAAGAATGGAGGGCCGCAGTGCCCTTCCCTCTGAGTCTGATAAAGCGCAGCTTACCCACAAAAAATCAGAAGGCTTGCTAAAGGCTGTATAAATTCCAAACTTCTCATCGGCAGCAAGAAGCTCGGATGAGCCGCCCAAGTCAAGCCCGGCTCTTAAAAGAATATCCCTTTCATCCGAGGCCAGCAGGCCGTCCTCCCCGTTTGAAGAAGGCAGAATTCCGTCATTGCAGCCTACAACGAATAACGCTTTTACATCCTGGCTTTTGGAACGCTGAATGCTGCCTACCAGCACCTGGTCAAGGGTAGTGGGAATAATTCCGGCTTCCATGGAAGAAAAGCCGGACTCTAAGATGCGGTGGAATTCTTCAAGGGAAACCTCCTGATCTCCCAGTATTTCCACCAGCTGATCAAAAATGTCCATTACTATGTTCCATATCTGAGCGTTTAAGTCAACCTGTTCCAGCTGCCCTGCTTCCCTGAGTTCTTCAATCCATGCCTCAAGCTGCTGCTGGAGGCAGATATCTTCCAGGAAAGTGTACAGGGCTCTTACCATTCCTTCTATATTGCTGCTTTCCCTTATACCCGTTTCCAGTTTTAAAAAATACTGCATTATATGCTTCCTGCAGGCATCTAAAAGCCCCAGAGGATAATCCTCTCTCCCCAGTTCAAAGGGTTCCAGCCATTTTTTGCCCTTGATGCCGAACTCCAGGCAGTAATTTTCGAGAATCTCCACCTGCTCCGCGGACAGGCCGCAGAAACCGGTCTTAAGCAGTTTGAATATATCCTCATAGCGGTATCCCCGGTCAATAACCTGAAGACATGTCAATACCAGGTCCACGATGGGGTTATGTATAACCGGCCTTTTTTCATCCAAAAAGAAGGGTATGCCATACTCGCTGAATACCCGCTTGATAATGCTTCCGTATACCGTCAGGTCACCTGAAACTACCGTCATTTCCTTGAAACGCCAGCCTTTCTCCCTGGACAGGGATATAATCCGGGCAGCCAGCTTTTCTATTTCGGATTCCGGATTGCTGCCGGCAAAAACTTCAATGTTATTGACCTGGTCCTGGTAGCTTTTATAAGGGTATTGGTAGAGCTCCTGCTCTATATGCCTGATCTCGGGTGCTTTTTCAACATGTTGAGATGAAGCAGTTAAATGGGTAAAGCGTTCCTTAATGTGATGCTCTTTTGCAATTCTTCTTATTTTCTGCAAGGAGAGTGTATGAACCAGAAAAACATCTTTATCCCCGCTTTCTCCATCCGGCTCTGTCGTAAAGGAAATGGTTATCTCCCGGGCTGTTAATGCCAGCTTTTCCAATACTCTGATGGTCTGAGGGGGATAATAGTCAAATCCGTCCAACCAAATCCGGGCACCTGCCAGGCAGTCAGACTCACTTATTCTTTCAACAAGATCATTTATTGCATCTTCCGAATCTATGTACCGGTTGTGAAGGTATTGGTCAAAGGCTTCGTATATCAAAGCTGCATCTCTCAGCTTGCCGGACAATAGGCCTGCATCATTCAGCTCATCGGCTTTTTGCCGCAATTGCTGAGGTGTTATATCATGCTTTTTAAAATCCGCAAGAAGCTTGTTTACTTTATCAATAAAGCCGCCCTGGCGGGATACGGCTTTATACACCGTTAAATCGTCTCTTATGTCATCCAGTATACGGCGCAGGATCATATGCCTGCCCTGTTCGTTGATATATGTCCTGGCCAGGCCGCCTGCTTCATTGAAAACCTTGTAAGCCAGCCTGGTAAAGCTTAGAACCTCAACGTTTAAAATACCGGGAAGATCCAGTTTGTTTATCAGGTCTCTTTCAGCCTGGAGGGTGAACTGCTCCGGGACCATCAGTATCAGACGGTCTTCTCCCTTAAGCAGTGCTTCTCCGATTTCCTGGTAGATCCGCATGGTTTTGCCGCTGCCGGATCTTCCGGTTATATAATGCATGCTCACAAGCCTTCAACCCCCTATAATACTGCCTTGTCAGCAGTATCCTTTTTTTAATTATACACTTAATTGCCTGTGTACTCAAATACCAGCCTGAAATAGGTGATTTTTAACTTTTTCCAGTACTATAATCAATATACCACCCAGGATATAGCAGGAGACTATCTGACCGGCAGTAACCGACAGAATGGATAAAAGCAGGGGAAATTTGTAAACATAATGAAGCATGCCTCCGATAACCAGGCCGTTTACAACAATTGGTGGAATGGGTGCCAGTATTTTATTCGGCATCCTATAGGTAAGCCAGGCAGCAATCAGGGTGGCCAGGCTGCCAAGTATTACGTCAATTGCACCTACCGGGCTGAATAAATTAGAAATTATTGCACCTACAAACAGACCGGGAATGGCAGCAGGCGTATAAAAAGGAAGTACTGTCAGCATCTCTGATATTCGCACCTGTACCATGCCTTCGCCATAACTCAGGGGAGCAAATGCCAGTGTCAGCACTGTATAGACAGCAGCAATGATGGCAGCTTGCGTTAAATAGCGTGTGTAATTGTAACTTTTGTTGTTCAAAAATAATTCCTCCTTTGTACTTAAGCAAAAATTTTAATTAGTTACTTTTTGTATCATGTCTGATTTTGTATTCTTTCAATGTTTGTATATAGTCTCTAATTGTACTTATTCTTAATTTGTACTGATTACAATTTAGACATAATTCAAAAGAAAAAGGAGCAAACCAACTTGCCCCCTTTTAAATAATATACACAACCGGTATCCTATTTATGGAAACCGGGTGTTTTCCGTAGTTTTGTTTATAGACAGGATGGTTTCGAACTGTCTTATTCAATTCTAGTTATTTTAAAACTATACAAAACCCCTTCGTTCTGTGCTCAAGAACAACAGTGAAATACTTCCGCTGCCAATTAGGCTGCATACATCCTCTATATATAAATCAATGCAATTTACGGAAGGCTCCTCAGCAGTTTACTGATGTCCAACACCATGGTGCCCTTTATATTATCCATGGGAATAGGGCCGATAACCCTGCTGTCCATACTGTTGTTCCTGTTATCGCCCAGGACAAAAACATGCCCTTCAGGCACAGTATAGGTTTCCTCCCGGCCATACATGGTATCTTCCATAAGATAGGGCTCGTCCAGGCGCTCTCCGTTGCGGTAAACACCGCCGTCCCTTATCTCTATTGTATCTCCGGGCAGGCCTATCACCCTTTTGATAAGCAGATTCCTGTTATCAACACGGCTGAAAAATCCCAGGTCGCCAATATCATCCAAAATGGATCGCTTTCTGTCGGTACGGCGGTCTATAACCACAATATCGCCGTATTTTAGATCCAAATTCAATGTCTTGCTGATGCGGGACAGAATAACAAAATCATTGTCCTGCAGAGTCGGCATCATGGAACTGCCTTCCACCTTCACAGGCTGAATCACAAACAGGTTTATCACAACAGCCAGAATAAACGAGACAGCTAATATCTCAACCCATTCCAGCAATATCCTGCCTGCTTTTTTCAAAAATGCCATGTACCCACCTCGCTCGTTCCACTTTGTTTACATTATACAACATGATTCCCTTATATAAAAGCCATACTAAAATTAGATTCTGCAAAATTCTTAAAAATAAATAGGTCTAGAAGAAGAAAGGAGCATTTGCAAATGAAAAAAATCCGGTTAGCGGTAATTGGAACCGGCCTGGCATGGGAAAGACTTCATTGGCCGGCAATCCAGGAGCTTAAGGACAAGTACGAAATAGCAGCACTTTGCAACCGCACAAGAAGCGATGCGGAAAAGTTTGCTGATTCCATAGGACTGGACAAAAGCAATGTATACGACGACTATAATGAGATGCTTAAGCGGGATGATATTGATGCGGTAGACGTGCTTGTCCCCATACAGGAAAATTTCGAAGCAGCGGCCGCTGTGCTTCGTGCGGGGAAACATCTGATAGCCGAAAAACCGCTTGCAGGCACAATGGAAGGTGCCAATGAGCTGTTAAGGCTGCACAAAGAAAACCCTTCCCTGGTTATGGTTGCA
Source organism: Clostridiales bacterium (assembly GCA_012842605.1). Classification (GTDB taxonomy): domain Bacteria; phylum Bacillota; class Clostridia; order Caldicoprobacterales; family DTU083; genus DUSN01. The sequence continues at coordinate 36,205 of DUSN01000097.1, read as the reverse complement.
GAAAACTACCGTTATAATGATGAAAATAATATAATCAAGGATTTGGTATATAAAGGCCGCATCGGCGAGGTTGTATATTTTGTCAAGAATAATGTAGTTGATTTCAAATCCGAAATGGGAAAAGATACCTTTGCTGCAACCAAATGGCGGCAATACCCCCTGTTCCCGGGAGGTGCCTTTTTGGATGCCGCATTGCATGACATTGCTGCCATGCGTCATATCCTCGGCCCTGTAGACAGTGTTTATGCCAACGGGCGCCCTCAGGACGAACCTTACAGTCCCTACATGTCATATAACTGCCAGATACTGTTCAAAAATAAAGTTGTAGGACAATACAATTACTTCTGCGACGGCCAGGAAACCCAAAAGCCGCCTATAGGGCTTAGGATATTCGGAACCCGGGGCGAAATCTACCTTGAAGATAAAAACAGCGGCAGGCTTTTTGTTTCCTACAGGGACGGTAATTCAGAGGAAATCAGTTACCTGCCGGGCAGAGGCTACTATAATGAGCTGTTGAATTTTTACAATGCATTTAACGGCCAGGAAAACATCCTGGTAACACCCGAAGTTGAAGTGGGCGACATGAAGATGATATTTGACATCATCACATCTATTAAAACAGGCCAGCCTGTTAAGGTTGACCCATAAACTCAGCATAATTTACCGGGAGCCGGGAAGCAGTTCGAAACGATAGCCTTTCGATTTCAGAAATTTGATAATTTTAGGCAGGGCTTCTACCGTTGTCTGCTTTTGAGGTGCGTCGTGCATCAATACCACCAGCCCGCTCTGGCCGTGGACTGTTTCCTTCATCCTGGCTATGAGCTTCTCTGCTGAAAGAGGTTTGACGGATTCGGCATCACCATTGAGGCTGTTCCAGTCAACATAGGCATAGCCTGCTTCATTGGCTGCCTCCCTGAAGGGCTTCAGGTTATTGCCAAAGGACCCTCCCGGGAATCGTATCAGCTTAAGATTTTTATCCTCACCAAGTATTGATTGCAAAACATTTTCTGTCTTGATCAATTCATCAACAAAATTTTCAGGCTTTTTATAAATATGTTTGAAAACATGGGTATAGGTATGGTTGCCTATACCATGGCCTTCTTCATACTGCCTTTTAACAATTTCAGGGTAACGTTCGGCTAAGTTGCCGATAACAAAAAATGTAGCCTTTATATTTTCCTCTGCAAGGATATCCAGAATAGCTGAGGTTATAGAAGGGGTAGGACCGTCGTCAAAGGTAAGATAAGCTACCTTTTCTCCTTCGTGCCGGTAAACCTTATTCAGCAAATCCTGCAGCAGCACACCTGAATCTACCGGTATGGCATCACCTTCTTCAGTATTGGGCTGAGAGCCGGGATTCGGAGTGCCGGAGGAAATAGGTTCGTCTGTAGCCGAAGGTTTATCAGTCGGCTTTGATCCCGTACCTTCCGGATCAGGTAGACCAGGCTGCGGACTTGTTTCGGGCGACGGACATCCGCCGGGTATGGGTGCAGGGCTTGAAGTGCTGCCTGGCTGCTGGTTGTCCTGTGGTCCCGTCTGACCACCCGATGCAGAGCCGGAAGTTGGCAGAGGTATGACTTGTACCGGAGCTACAGTTTCAGAAGGAGAATCATCTACATAATCCATGTTTGCCGGTAGGGGCGCTTGTCCTTCTGTTTCTGATTCCCAGCTTTTTTCTTTACCTTGATTATAAGCGGATGCCAAAACCTTCAAGGCCGAAGTGGTTGTTCCCCCGTAAAAAGGCAAAGTAGCGCTGAGAAACATCAGAATAATCATCATCTTTGCTGCGACTAGAATGCGTTGCCTGTTAAATATGCGTTTCATTTCCATGCCCCCGATTGCATCTTAAAAATATCCGCTGATGTAATATATGTAATACAGGTTGTCCCCTATACCCTTGATGCATATATCTTTGCGCTGTTTCACATGTATAAAACCGGCATTTATGCAGGGTATAAACTTAGGTTTTCTTATATACTATTTTATCAGATAAAGACGCGAAAAAAAGAGAAATGATGCGGTTTTTAGGCGATTTAACAAAGGTTTAACACTTGTAACAGTTGTGTCATAAATATGGAAACTCAATGGTATATATAATTTACTTCCATATATGGAAAAACCCTGCCGTTGCATAAGCAGGGTTTCTTTTAATTTACCTTTAGCCTTTTTTTACTTCGTAATATTCTGCCGGAATATCTTCAATTAAAGGCGTAACTTCTCCGGCACATAGCAGGTGCAGCCTGTGCAGGGCTCTTGTACATGCGGTATAGAACAGTTTCCTGTCCTGGTCAAGGCTATAAGTAGCCTTGTCCGCTCCATAAACTATTGCTGCGTCAAACTCCAGGCCCTTTGCCAGGTAAACCGGCAATACCATGATGCCGCGGCTGAAATTAACATCATCCTGCGTCAGCAGGGTTGCTTTTATCTTTCCCCGAATACTGCTGTATACCTGTTTGCTTGCAGCTGCTGTTTTGCATATAATTCCAATGGATTCCATGCCGTCATTAACCAGCTGCCTGATATCGTCCACCAGCCTCTGCAAAAGGTGATTTTCATCGTCAGCAACTATAAGCTGGGGCTTTTCCCCTGGCCTTTGAATGGATTCAATATTGTTATCTCCTTTAAGGATGCAGCGGGTGAAATTGACTATGTCAGCTGTTGAACGATATCCTTTAGTCAACTTCAAAATGGCATAATTGTCCAAAGACATGATTTTTGCTGCCTGCTCATAGCCAAAGGTCTCCTTTAATGGATTTACCGTCTGATTGAAATCCCCCAGCAATGTCATGCGGATTTTAGGGAACAACTGCCTTAGAATGGCAAACTGAACCGGAGTGTAATCCTGAGCCTCATCTACCACCACATGGCGTATTTGGCTTACATGAGGGAAACCCTCAAGCTTTCCTTTTAAATAAACATAGGCTGAAATATCTTCATATCCCAGCATTTTCAAGCGAAGCCTGGCTGCCGTGGATTTGCAGACAGCCTGGTAGTCATCCGGCAGCCTGTCTTTTGCAACCTGAGCAAATAAACCGGTATTCTCAAACAAGTCACAAAAAGCCTTGTACAAATCGAAACTAAGCATGGCTTCTATCTTTTCCCGTACAGGCTTAAATTCACGGTATACAAATAAACGGCTGTATGCCTTTGCTTTCTCTTTATGCTCCGGATTTTCCTTCAGTTGTTCCTCCAATTCCCGAAGGCGCTTGTGCCAGGCAGGCCGAATAAGGTAATACAGGCGTATTTTCAGCTTTTCCAGTCTCTTTACCAGGGGCATGGAAGCATAGTCATTGAAAAACATATCTCTCATTATCTGCCGGGAGACAATTACCTGGTCCCTGAAGACTATATCATCGAAAGGAATCCCATGTTCAAGGTAATCGGCATAATCATTTAGAAGGTGATAGAAATCCATGGTGGACTTGTAAGCTATTCCTTTGAGCCTGGGCTGATATTCTTTACGGCCGTGTGCAGTCAGGATGTACTCCATGTGGCTGCTGCCGGTTTCAAAAGCTATATCCTTGCCCGCCAGTTTTTCCATATACTCTTCAAATGTAGTCTGCTGCATGTTTTCTTCACCCAACTCAGGCAGGACATTGGATATATAGTCATTGAACACGGTATTGGGTGAAAAAATCAGTATATTGCGGGAAGTCAGATTGGTATCCCGGTATTTGTACAATAGATAAGCAATGCGGTGAAGCGCTATGGAAGTCTTGCCGCTGCCCGCTACTCCCTGCACCATCAGCAATTGATGAGTCTCATCCCGGATAATGCGGTTTTGCTCCTTTTGTATGGTATTGACGATGCTGCGCATTTTTTCGTCAGTGTTCCTGCTTAATATCTCCTGCAGCAGCTCATCATCTATCTTTATGCCGGTATCCAGCATGAACTCCAGGCTGTCTTCCTTTATGCGATATTGGCGTTTCAGGCTTACCTTGCCTTCAATAATACCCTCGGGGCATTTATAAAAAGCCGGGCCTAATTCAAAGTCGTAAAAAATACTGGAAACAGGTGCCCGCCAGTCATATACCAGAATATTGCCCTGTTCATCAAAAAATGACATAATGCCAATATATATTTCCTCTGTATCCGGGTACCCCTTCTCAGTAAAATCAATGCGCCCAAAATAACATGAACGTTTTAACCTCTCCAGTTTATAAAGCTGTCGCCGGGCTATTTCATATTTTTGGTTTTCCTGTTTTAGAATATCAATTGCTTGCTTAATATCAGCAGCCGCATCGGTATCCAGGTATTCCCATGTATGATCCACCTCTTCCCAGATGGAACGCCCGGTGGAGGTTAATATATTGCGGTAGGCATTAACTTCCACCTCTCTTCGGGACAACTCCCGGCATATCATTTTATAAACCTGTTTTAACCGTTTCTCTTCCAAATTCCATTGTGTCCGGTCCAAGGCATTCATCTCCTCCAAAAAAATGGATGATAAGTTCTAAGCCCCATGCTCCTTTTTTTCATCATCGGCATTAAGTTCTGTTTTATACAATTGCCGGTTATTCAGCAGCCATACTTTATCGGAAAACTCACCGGGATTTACGGCTTCCAGCGCTTTCTGCATGTCATACATGCGGGCATCTATTATATCCAGATAATGCAGAATCTCGGCCTCGGGTATCATCGGCCTTTTGGGACTTCCATACTCCGGTTCATAATGATGAGACAGGATCATATGCTCTAACAGCAATATGATTTCTCTGTCAGCATTTATCTGAGTGCCAACCCTTTCAATATCCTTGATGCCCTGTATGATATGCCCCAGCAGCATTCCTTCTGTAGTATAAGAAGAAACCATCCCCAGTTCATCTGCATCCATTTCCTGTATTTTGGCCAAATCATGAAGAATAACACCTGCATACAGCAGGTCGGCGTTCAAATGCGTATATACTTCCAGCACCCGTTCAGCCATCTTCAGCATGGTGGAAACATGATACAGCAGTCCCCCGCGGATGGAATGATGATTTTTCATGGCAGCCGGGTAATGCATAATTTTCCTGCTGTTTTCATTAAGCAAAGCACTGGTAATCTGCTTGATGTCGTTATTCTTTATCTTTATTACATACTTTAAAATTTCCCTCAGCATTTCCTCGGGTGAGAAAGGGGCTGACGGAACAAAATCCTCTATACGGACATTGTCTTCAGGTTTAATATTCCGTATCTTTTCTATCTTAACCTGAAGCTGGCCCTGCCATTCGTTAACCAGTCCCTTGATTTTGACCGGTATCCCATCACACAACTCCAGGTTTTTAACCATTTCCGTATCCCATATCTTGCCGTTGACCTCTCCCGTCCTGTCAGCTATTGTCAGGTCAAAATACCTGTTATTGGCATTGGATGTCTTGAGTGAAACCGTCTTGAGCAAATAAAAACCCTGTATGGTATCCCCCTTGGAGAATGAAATCACATCCTTCTGCATGTCAACCCCCCTCTTCCTATTTATTGATTCTATCATGAAGCCCGGCAAAAAAGAAGGGCTTCTTTATTTTTCGGCAATTTCCCTGCATTTAGCTTTTTATTCATCATTTCCAGGGAAATAGTGACAAAGGTGAAAACATTTGTCGAGATTACAGGCAGTATGAGAAGCACCTTAAAAACATCAATCAATATCATAATACCGGCAATCACAAAATTTTCATCATCTGAATATTATATATTACAATATATAACCCAATATATGATGTGAATATAATCGGAGGTGAATAGATTGGCTTTAATACCTGTAACACGATTAACAAGCGGAATCAACACCCAGACTGACTCAACCTCAAGAGAAAATGCAGTGGAGAAGGCCATCAATAAGCTAACAGGTGATGATCCTACCCAGGATTCAGTATTGATCGGCAACGTACCGAAACTTTGGCCTGAGCTTTCAAAATACGAGAATGATACCAGCGGCAGCGGCAGCCCGGATATTATATCAGTTCCACCACCGCAGTTTATATGGAATCAGGCAAGCTTCCCTGCAGGCCAGGTTCAGTATTTTGCACAGGCGTATCAAATTGAATCCGGTGATCAACATGTAGTGTTTGTTGCAGTCTTTGCTGATAATGCCCATGAGCTGTATATTGAGGAGTACACTCCTGAAGGAGAGTTTGCTCAAAGAATTACTCCTGAAGATGGCTTGACTGACGGGCTTATGGTTGCATCGGCTTCACTAACTGACGATACCGATTTCCCCTTTAACTGGCAGAAGGTTCGTCTGTGGTCCAGCAGCTTTGAACCCCTAAATGCCGATGGCTATCTGGTTATTTCCTTTAAGGCAATAAATTACGATGCCATTGATTCCGTGAACCCCGCTGGTCTTGCCTACCTTGTAGATGTCTACCGCGAAGAAGAAGGTTAATAAGGACTAAATTTCTTATAGTAAGAGGCTGACTCAAAAATTATATGATATTGACATGCTCACCTTATGGTATACAGATGAAATAATAAAATCTGTAATCATAATAAGGAGCATGTCAGTTTATTTATAGTGAGCTATATGCCAATGTATATCTTATATGCAATTGGGAGGTGAAACAATTGGCTGTTATAGAACTTGCCCGGTTAGTAAGCGGAACGAACACCCAGGCATCCTCTGTTGACAGATCCGATGCCTGTCTTAAGGCCATCCGAAAGCTGCAGAATCTGTCACCAACACAGGATGCTGTATTAATCGGCAATGTGCCAAGAGTATGGCCGGAGCTGCAAAAATATGAGAATGACAACAGCGGAGCAAACACACCATCAATTTTCTGGTCTGTTCCGTCTCCCCAGTTTGTTTGGGACGATGACAGCTTTGAAGGCGGTGAAATCCGGTATTTTGCACAGGCTTTCAAAATAGAAAGCCTTGATGAGCATACAATCTTTGTGGCAGTTTTTGCCGATAATGCTCATCGCTTGTTTATTGAAGAAAGAACCGGAGGTAACTCTGTGATTAAAACCTTTAACCCGAAAGGCGGTTTTGAGGACGGGCTTATGGTTGCCTCTGCCTCGTTTACCGACGACACTACTACACCCTTTAACTGGCAGAAAATCCGTCTGTGGTCCAGCGACGATATCCGTCCGGTCAGCACAGACAATTATTTAGTATTTTCCTTTGAAGTATTGAACTATGACACCACGGATACTCTTAATCCTGCAGGTCTGGCATATTTTATTGATATTTACCGACGTGAGACAGACTAAATGGCAGTATTACTGAATTCAGGAGGTGAACAAAGTGGCTTTTGTTGATGTAAGAAGAATAACCAGCGGAACCGATACCCAGGTTGATGCCACATCCCGGCAAAACGCAATTCAAAAAGCTATTCACAAGGCAGCTGAGCTGCCTGGCACGCAGGACGCGGTTGTCATAGGGAATCAGCCGGGAGGAATATGGCCTGAACTGACAACCTATAATAATGATACAAGCGGCGGGGAAAACACCGGTGACAACCCGTTCAATGAGGCACAGCCTCCCCAGTTTATATGGGATGATACAACCTTTGAGCCCGGCGAAACCAGGTATTTTGCCGTTGCTCTTCCGGTCGTTTTTACTGATGAGCTTTTGGTCAATGTAACTACCTTTGCTGATAATGCTCACAGGCTGTTCGTAGAGGAGCGGGAACCTGACGGATTTCTGCTTAGATCCTTCACTCCGAACGATGGTTTGTTTGACGGACCAATGACTGCAAATGCCTCTCTAAATGTGGATAAAGAAAACCCCTTTAACTGGCAGAAGATTCGCATCTGGTCAAAAGGCGACATTATCCCTGACAGTGACGATAACTATTTAGTTTTCTCCTGGGAAGTTTTGAACTACGACACCACTGATACTGTCAACCCGCCAGGATTAGCATTCCAGATTGATATTTACAGGAATGAGCCTGACAACGGACCGTAATGCAATAAAGAAGCCTGGCTAACTGCCAGGTTTACTTATACATACTCTGTACAATTATTTTATTTTTCATGCAACTCATTAATGCTTTCCAGCACGTCGGGTCATCCCTGGGCGCCTATGGACACCGCATGTGAAGCCAAAAAATTTCTCACGTAGAGTTACGCTTATTTTAACTTCCCCCTAACTTGATTTTAACTGTATCTACCGAATTTATGGGCAGCTTCATACATTGCCACAACATTTTCTACAGGCGAATTATCCTGGAGAGCGTGAGTCGGAGCAAGACAGTATCCACTGCCCGGCATCATTATTTCAAGGGTTTCTTTTACATTATTTATAACATCATCTGCTGTGCCAAAGGCAACCGGACCTGCTGTTGATATACAGCCATGGAACACAAGTCTGCCTCCAAAATGCTTTTTCAGGTAGGAAGGATGCATATTCTTTGCTTCAGGCTGCAGCGTATCCACAGCTCTCACACCTGCTTTTATGAAGTCTTCAAAAGCCCAGCTGCTGGAACCGCAGGAATGGATCATAACCGGCAGATCATACGCCTTGGCAAGATCAAAGATCTTTTTATGACGAGGCAGGATATGCTTTCTAAAAAGCTCTTTCCCGATAAGGGGACCGATTTGGGTACCTAAATCTTCTCCCATCCATAAAAAATCAATCTTCCCTTTTGCCGCTTCTATAGTCCTCCTTGTAACTTCTATCTGTATATCAAGCTTCCTGTCTATGAGCCTTAAACCTGCAGGATTGTCAGTAATCAGATCAACCAGCACCTGCTCCATTCCTCTGATCATTCCGTTAGAGTTGATAATATCCCCCAATCCCGGACTGCCTACTGAAATGGCATAATCCTCGTATTGGCTGCAGATATCCGAAACTATGCTGTAATCATAATCATCAGGCGATGGCATAGGCCAGTTTTCAACTGTTTCAAGGTCAGCATCCTTCAATGGAAAATCACAATAATCCCAATATCCTCCTGTTTCATGCTCCACCCATCTGGTTCTTATGCCCCACTGAGGATCCACTCTTCTGCCTTCTACCTTAGGATGCAATGCCGGACCTATATAGGGAGCAGCTACTCCCCTAAAATCAACACCAAGCACTTTTAGCAAATCTTCATTTGCATTGAGCTTTAACCCAAAGTATTGCTTCAGCTTTAAATCAATTTGCGGATTGGCTAAATAATTGATGGGTACACGATCAGGTTTTTCAAATTCAAAAACCTTTTTTACCCGTTCTTTGGAAGTAAGTATTTCATTTTTTCCAAGGCGCTTAGTAATTTTCATCAACCCCCTGTCTGAGTGTGAATGTTTTTTGAATCAACTGAAAGATGATAAATACTTCATTAATTCCAATCCTTTATCCGGAGAAAATTGTCCCTTGACCAGCCGCCAATATTGCGCAGAGCAGCCGTTCTCCATCAGCATCCCAACAAGATGGGGATGGCAGGTCATGATAAAGACCTGATGGGTTTGACTCAGACGGCATATAATGTCAACAGCCTGCTTTAAATGAGCCCTGTCAAAATTAACGAAAGAATCATCAATGATAACCGGCAGCGCAGGCTTAATATCAAGTATCCTGCCCAGTCGTACTGCCAGAAATACCTGCTCCCGCGTCCCGCGGCTGAGAATGCTGCTGTTATCCTGCAGGGAACCATCCTGAAGCATAAAGGAAAAGTCCTTAAAATCATCCTTGGGCAGAATCCGCCGGTATTCCCCGCCGGTTAATTGACTTAGTACTCCGTCTGCCTTATGAAGCAGTTCGTCCTTCATTTTATTCATAAACCCATTCTTTATTTCACTGCAAAGCCAGGCAGCAGCCTTCCATACTGCATATTGGTATGAAGCCTGAAAAAGTCCGGTGCGGCCCTGCCTTATCATCTCATGGGAGTACTCCAGTTCTTCCGTCATGCTCAATTGTTCCAGCTGTGTCTTTGTCTTAAGAATCTCTTCCCTGCACTTTTCCAATTGCTCTTCACAATTCTGAATATGCCGGACAGCCTGGGCATATTCTCTTTCCATAAATTCTTTAGAAGGAAACTGGTTATAGATTTTGTGGAATAGCTCCAATGGATTATTGAGTTGGTAATCCAAAACTGCAGCGGCCTTTGCCGCTCTCTCTGAAGATGCAGCCCTCTCCAGGCTTTGACGTATAAATTCTTTCCTGCTTCGTTTTTCCAGGTAGTCAGTTCTTTTTTTGCACAAATTCAAGTAATCTTCAATCTGCCTCTCAAATGCAGACAGTTCTAAATCCAAATCTTCCGGGCAGACTGCAGCAGGCAGCAAGTAAGGTTCTGTGCCTGTGCCTGACAGCACCTGTTCAGAACCGCTCAAACCTTCCAGGCTATACGACAGCCCGGAAAGCTGAAGCAGCCTGTCCCTCTCTCTTTGCAGCTGCAATGCAGTATTCTCAAGCAATACCGCCTTTTCCATCAGACCGTGCCATTTCTTTATACCAGCCTGTATCTCCGACCAAACATCAGGTGTAAGCTGCTTATCTCCTTCAGATAAGGTACCGGCGAAGGTGCTGTCAAATTCCGACAACACACATGCAATTTCATTAACCCGTTCAGTCAGTTCACGGAATTTCTTCTCCATTTCTTCCTTTTCGGAATCCAGATTTCTTAACCGTCCTGTAATATCTGCCAATGTTCGATAGTATTCAAGGATGCCGTCGGGGCTTATTTTACCCTGTATGCCCAGCTTATTGCGCACATCGGACAGGTAAGCATCCACTGCCTGCATTTGCTTTTCAAGAAGCTCTTTTTCACCTGCCAGTTTTTCCTGTAATGTTTTACAGTCGGTTATTTCAGCCTTCAGCTCCTTTAGTCGTAAACCGGCTTCTTTCTGCCCGAGGCCTTTGATAAAAACATACAGGAATGAGCCCAGCACGCCAAACAACCCCAAAAACAGTCCGATATAAGGATTTATAAACCATAGCGCAAGCCCTGCTGCGGCAGATACTGCAAAAGCCCATAAATATAAATTCAAACCGGCTGCAGGCGCATTCTTCTGCCACTCTTCCACCTGCCCGTTTAGCCTGTCATATTTGGAATTGGCCTCATCCAATTTTAAATTAACTTGATTTAACTTGTTTTCTATGCTCTTATATTCCCCGGCGGCTTCCATCAGGCAGCTTTCCTCAATAAGATCCAGCCTGAGCCCGCGCAGAATATTCATATTGTCCCGGTTCCAACCTGCATTTAACCGGCTTATTCTTTCTATTATCTGCCGGTTGTGCTCCTTCAACCGGTATTGAATACTTTCCAGACTGTTCCATATTTCCTGCAGTCCGGACAACCTGTCATAAAAACTCTGCAATCTGTCTTTATGCTTAACCAGCAGCTGAGCGATGCTGCCAGCCTGTTCCCGGTTTCCAATACCGGCAGCCAGTTCTTCATATTGCCTCAGCCATCCGGCCTTCATATCACGGAAAACCTTGTATGCCGCCTCTACAGCCGAATGGTTTTCCACCCTGATATTATCAGGCATGCAGGCACCTTCATGCCTCTCCAGCAGGCTGTCCAGGCCAGTCAGTTCCAGCAATGTATCATAGTTGCTTTTTACTATCTCTAAAATATCCTGCCTGGCCTTCAGCTCCTGTATGAGCTTTCGCAGAGATTCCTCCTGCTCCTGCAAGCTTGACAGTAGTTTCTGTTTGTTATTGTATTCATCAACCTGGGACAACGCCGCCTTTTTCCTTCTATCACCATCCCTGATTTTTTGAACATGGGAACTGAACCCTTTAACTGTAAGATTGCCATCTTTTCCGCCTATGGCAGCGGCATACTTCAGGAACTTTTCTTCCAGCCCTGGAATATTGGCTATATCCGCCAGGCCGGCACCCAGAAGAGCAGACTGCAGCTTTACAACATCCTTGTCCTTTATTCCCTCCGGTATCCTGGTAAGCTGTTCCAGACTAATGGTAAACAGATTATGATATGTAAATTGATCCAGCCCGTAAAGGCTTGCTGCACTGATTTTCTTGTCCTGACCTGCAATAGTGCATACAGGTTCAGCATAGCCGCTCAGTCTGATATGATAATCAGTTTGGGTTTCCTCCTGGGTTACATCAGCTTCTATCATATATCCTACATTGGCAGGGGGAACGGACTTGTTCTGGGGTATGCCATATCCCAAATATCTAAGTACCTGCATAAAGGTACTTTTGCCTGCCCTGTTGCAGCCCCCCACAACTACCAGGTTCTTTAGGTCATTCAGGGTTTGATTGCGCAGTATGCCGAAATCACCTATGTAAAGACGCCTGATACGCATTAATCTTCCCCTCCTTCCGCCAGACCTTCCAGCAATAATTGCGAAGCATCTTTTATTATGTTCTCCAGGGTTTCATCATCCAGCGGCAGCTTTTCATTGTCCTGACCTTCATGGTCTGTATTGGTTGTCCAGGCTTTTCCCAATAAAGAAATAAATCTATTCCTTTTTTTACCATCTTCCTTTATGCTGCGGACAGCCTGGTCAATAAGCTCCTTAAGCATAGGATGCCGGCTGAGCACCTCATCGGTTACCGGACTGGCTGTATGGATCTCAATGGAATCGGTCCATAAAAACGGTTCTGAATTCCACAGCATTTCCCTCAGGTACCGGCACAATTCCTGTTCACTGCCCTGCCTGTCATTCGCCAGAGTATGATGCAGCTTTCCCCGGCCTCCTATCTGCCATCTGACTACAAAGCCTTCTATATTGAATAAGTCAGCACTGTTATTTAATAATGCTGCGTCCTCCCTGCCGGATACATCTTTATCCAACATGCTCTTAGCATAGGTATACAAATAGTCTTCCAGCTGATCCAGGCTGGCGGCCTGGCTCAGTTCCGGACAGCCAATGTCAATATTAATGCTTTTGTACACAACAGGAGATGCAACCATATATTTCATGTCTTTTAACTCTGTTCCGTCCACCTCTGCCAGCCAGCATCCCCCCGGACTTTGTTCACCGAAATCCCGCCCCTGGGGTATTCCCGCGTAGGCAATTACCGGCTTCTCACGATGCAGTATTTGCGGCTTATGAATATGCCCCAAAGCCCAATAATCAAAAGACGCATTATTAATCAATTCACTTATGGATGCGGGTATATATATGCTTTTGCCGGCTTCCAGCTGTGTGTGAAGCATAGCTATGCGAAACATGCCCCTGTCAGGTGAGGGGTAATCCAGGTGCAAGGGTACTTTTACCTGCCTGGTCTGGTAGGACTGACCAACCACGGCTGCCAAAGGCTTTCCGCCTTCATCCCGCACGCAATAAACTTCAGGCCTGTCTGCCTTAAAAATATGCACATTATCAGGAAGACTGAATATCTCACGATGCTCCCCGGCGGGATCATGGTTGCCTGCTGTTACAAACACCTCTATTCCTGCTTCATCAAGTCTTCTGCACTCATCAGCAAAAAAACGGTTAGCCCGTATTGAACGGGCTTCGCTGTCATAGAGATCTCCTGAAATCAAAATAAACCGTACTTGCAGTTCTATCGCCATTCGAGACAGGTTTTTAAATGCCTGGTAGGTGGCTTCACGGCAAATGTTTCTCAATTCCTGCCTGTCTTCCGAACCGTCTATATGCAAAATGCTGCCCAGATGTATATCGGCCGCATGAATAAAACGAAACCTTCCCATAATTGCATACCTCACTTTATCTTGTAACGTGCTCCCGCTCATGAGGGCAGGAAACAGCTTAATTGCCGCATCAGCTGCCCAGTCAGGCATACTCCCGCCCATACAGTCAGCAGACTTTACTGCTATATGTTAAGCTGTATGCTAATGTGTTTAATATTAGATTAAGCCCCGGTCAGCAAAACTGAAATAATCATTTCCCGCCACAATAATATGATCCACCACACGAACTGATATGGCTTCGCAGGCAGCACAAATTTTTTTGGTGGCATCCAGGTCAGCTGCAGAAGGCTGCAGGCTGCCGCCGGGGTGATTGTGGGCAAGTATCAGGCTGCTGGCTTGATGACGCAGTGCAGCCTCCACAATCAGCCTTGGGTACACCGGTGCAGAATCTATTGTACCTTCATGGATTAAGGCTGCATAATTCACCCGGTTCTGAGAGTCCATGCAGATGGCATAAAAAGCCTCATACTGACGGCCGTAAAACAGGGAACTGGCATATTCGCCTGCCTTGGCTGAACTGTTGAGCTGAGGCTTAACCTTCCATTTATCATTAAGATACCTTCGGCACAAGGATGGAATCATGGATAACAATACTGCAGTGTTTCGGCTCACTCCCGCCGTTTTGCACAAATCTTCAGGATCGGCTTCCAGAACTCCCGCCAGTGAACCGTAACGTTTAAGCAGCTCATGAGCCAGCGGATTTGTATCCTTTCTGGGAATGGCATAGAATAAAAGCAATTCCAGTACCTGATGCTGGTTGAAGTGATCCAGGCCTTCTTCCAGGAAACGATTCTTCAGCCTTTCTCTGTGACCCTCATGCATATAAGGAGCACCCCCCGAGTGATGTATCCTATCTGATATGCAAGATCATAGAATTAAGCATATAATTCTACAAAATGTACAGCAATTCCTTCCTTTCTGCAGCAATGCAGTCTTGTTTTTCCAAAAAACAAACAACCGGCAATGCAACAGCAATGCCGGTATCAAAAATCCCCTATGCAGTGCTTAATCAGCTCTGCATACAGGATTGAAGACGTGCAATATACTCTTTTAATCCAGACAGCTTCTCCTCATCGGGGAGGTCTATAAAGCTTCTGTTGATATTCATCAGTTCCGACAGCTTGCGGTCTGTCTTCTGCCTTTCACTGCGTTCCTTCTCCAGGCTTGATTCCATAAGCAGAATGCGGTTTTGCAGGTCCTGCATTTCCTGGTGATGTCTTTCTATTTGTCTGGCCAGCCCTTGATTGCCTGCCGCCAGGCTGGAAAGATCCCGCAATCCCCTGATGAGCTCGTCCAGAGAAGCTACCTTTATGCTTTGCATATTGGCTACAAACTGGCTTACCCAGTCTATCAGCTGCCCGCTGCTCTTTTCTGAAACCTGAGCTGCCGGCTTCCTGCCGGCATTGGATACCCTGACCCGTGTATATGGATTGTAGCAAGGTATTCCTTCGGCTTCAATTTCTTTAATAAGATTTTTCACATACTCCGGCTCTCGGGCAATTATGCTGCGGTACTTGTTCTGGAAACGGATCAGCATTCTTTTATCCCCGTTGCCCAGCCTGTTTGCGCAGCCCCTCACCGACTCACCGCGCGCTTGCGCTATGAGCATCTCGCGCATCAGTGCTTTGGTTTCAGCAGCTGTAAAGGGCCTGCCTATTGCATCCTCACTATTAAGGCTGCTGCCTGCTGTGTCCTCCGTACTCTCTCTAACCGCTTCCTTATTTGCATGGATATAACGGTAGTAATAATTACGGATTGTGTTGGATTTCAAGCCGGACCTTCTGGCTATCTCTTCGAAGGCACGAATGATTGGAATCCTTCTTTCCCTTGCCTTTCCTACTTCTTCTTTCATTATGGACATCAGTTCAGGCTGAAGCTCCTGCTTTTCACCGGAAGCCGTATCCTGATAAAGAGCTTGTCCTTTTGCCATTACTGTTTCCTCCCTTTTTCATTGTTTTTTCAGGTTTTCCATAATATGCTAAGTATATTATTCTCAGGAAGGAAACAGTTTATTCTTAATATATAAATATTAAGTGAAAAATATAGATTTTTTTATTCCTCCATAACATGTATTGTTATAGTATTATCCTGTGAAGCATTGTCATCTGTCTTAACACGCCCAAGTTCCGCCAATTTCTCTAACAAATTATCAATCTGATCCGGGTCTGTTATTTGCAGGGCTATCTCATTTTTATCCCTGTTCAATACCTTCATATCATATTCTTCAGCAATTTCTATTATCATATCTCCTGTGCGTCCATTTCCGGGCACATATAGATATATTGCCGAAGGCAGTTTTGCTTCCAAAAACTCTTTATGGAGAGCATCGTACTCATCCAATGCATCCGTTGAGTTTTCACTCATTTTCAGTTCAGGCTCTTCTTCAGCGGCAGTATTGTTTCGCTGCGAACCTTCCGGTTCCATGGAACTTATGCTGTATTCCCTGCTGTCCCTCGCCAGATCCCCTGCCTCTGGCATACTGCTTTCATTCCTGGATCCAAAGCCAGTCCAAGGCTGTACTATATAAATGGAAAATGCCAGGGCGAAGGCTGCTGCCAACCCTGCGCTCCATCTAATCCACTTGTTTTTGTAAGCAGCCGCCGGTTTTTTGCGGTCAGCCGCCATCAAACGCTTGTGCAGCCTGTCTTCAAAGCCTTCAGGCAGGGGTTCTTCCTCCAAACCCGCCATCAGTCTAAGCAATGGTTCCAGTTCAGTTATATACCTGGTGCATGAAGGGCAATCAACCAGATGATCCTTCAGTTCCATTTCCAGCTCATCCGGCAGGGTTCCCCTTAAGTATTCATCTGCCCAATTTTTTACATGTTCACAATGCATGCCCTTCACCTCCTTATAGAAACTGCCGGACAGCCTCGCGAAGGGCTGCCCTCGCCCGGTTGATATGGGATTTTACAGTGCCCAGAGGTACATTGAGAATGTCTGATATTTCTTCATAGCTGTAATGCTGTATATCCCGAAGGATAATTACCGAACGATATTCGGGTTTAAGCCGGTTTATGCATTGCAGTAAAAGCTTCTGCTGCTCACTTCGGATAACATGGTCCTCCGGAGAAGGACTGCGGGATGGAAGCTCAATCTCCCGCTCATCTTCCTGGTTTTTCAACTGGGATATAGAAACAACAGAAGCTTTGGATTTTCGATATTTATCTATGCATACATTATGAGCTATGCGGTAGATCCAAGTGGCCAACTGGCTGCTGCCTTTAAAAGTCTTTATACTTTTATATACCCTGACAAATACCTCCTGAGTCAGATCTTCCGCATCCTCCCTGCTGTTTGTCATGCGCAGGCAGTAATTATAGATTTTTTTCTCATATGTCGATATCAGTTCCTCAAAAGCTTGCAGGTTTCCGGCCTTTGCCTGCTCCAGCAGCTGCGTCTCACCACTCATGATCATCCCCCTGACAAGGTTTAATTATCCTTACACAATTATCAGGATGCTTGTTAACTGCGGGTGACTTTTCGCTTTCTCCGGAACGGAAGACGGAAACTGCCTCTCAGCATATAAACCAGTATACCTATTACCAGGATACAAAGCAGGATGATTACTATGAGAACTACTCTTAATATGCTGAAACCACCTGACAGTGCTCCCTCTGCTACTTCTATGGTTAAAGGTTCGCTCCTGGCTGTGAATTTCTGCTGATCGACTCCTAACCCGTTGGCTTCTACCACAAAGGTCTCGGTTTCTTCCACCCGGATGGGTGAAATTGCAATGGTTATGTCTTCCCCGGGCTCTAAAACGGATACATTATCTATTAGCATCTCACGATCCAACAGGGTAAATACCAGATTATAAAGCGGCTCCTGTCCGGTATTTTTTACTATGCATTCCATAACAACAGTTCCGGGTTTATTAAGCGACTCCTTGTCGGCTTTCAGCAAAATAGACAATTCCTGCTTTTTTCCCTGATCTTCGGTGTCCTGTTCTACAGTAAACTCCATTTCAGAAGCTTCGTAGCTGTATTCTTTTTCTGTTTCAGCATCCCGGGCGGTCAATATGGTCTTGCTGATGGTATTTTCGTCAATTACAAGCTCTTTGCTTAATTTCACTTCATCACCGGCTGAGATTTTATCCAGTCGGGCAATTTCTCCAAAAGCGGTTTCTTCAATCACTACATCTATCAGGTCAACATTGCCTGTATTGCGGACCAAATATTCAAGAACAAAGGGGTCACCTGCTTTTATGCTTTCAACGGAAATATTCCTCTGAATATCTACCTGTGGATTAAGCTTCTCCAGCCTTGCAGTCCAGGTCGACTTAATAAGCTGATTGCTGTCGCCCACCCTGGCCTGTGCCATTATCTGATAATTTGTATCCGGCTTGACTTCTGCGATATGCTTTACAATTATTTCTTCATCCGGCTGAAGTTCATCAATAGTATGAAATTCTTTGTTGTTCCAATCCAGGAATTTCAAATTCTTTAATATCGTATTTCCTGTATTTTTAGCGGTAAGCTCAAACTCAACCTGGGTCTGACCCGGTATTTTGGTCAGGTTTGTCTTTCCATCAAGTTCCAGGGAAGAAACAGGCTCCTCGTCCCGGACCTGGATCTCAAGGTCAGTGTCAACAGCCTTCTTCAGCGGCCCGGCCAGCCCCATGGGATCATCATAGGTTATTACAATGCTGCCTGAGGTTGACTTTTCAATGGGCAGGGTTTTCTCTATCACCTTCTTGCTGTTGGGTGCAAGAACATCAATGGTGCCCAGTTCCTTGCCCATCTCACTATCTGTAATGCTCAGATTATACAAAGTAACATTGGAAAGAGATTCCACCTCAACCTTCAAGGTTACCTGTTCTCCTTTGAAGACCTGTCCCTGAACCGAGGATGTATAAGATACTCTAAAATTAACATCTATCACATGTACCGCAGTATACCCTGTGGTTTCCAAAACCTGCTCCTGGTCCCCCTGCTTGACTGTATACTTTATCATGTACTCGATTATATTGGGATTGCTGCTTAATTGCCCATCAAAGGAGCCTCCCCCAAGGGTCAATACCTCACCAGGCTTGAGTTTGGTTTTGCCCTTCATGTTTACAGCGGAATACTGATCGCTTCCCTGCATCCTTTCATATATCTGAATATCCTTTATTTCATCCTGGCTGTTGTTAGCTATATGATACAGAATGGAATAAACACCAAGTTGCGGTACATAGGGTAAAAAGTTTATATTAGCCACCATGCCGGTAACCTCGGTGGTAACTGTCAATTCTCCTTCAGCATATACAACACTGCCTGGATTGAAAATCTGCAGTGCGATCAACAAAATTGATAACAACATGCTCAATACTTTTGTCTTCATTATATATTTCCCCCTTATCACCTGCCGGTGCTGTTCTCTAAAGGTTTTATTCCTTGCTGACAGCTTTCATGCACACTATTATATCATAAGGTTGTCACATGAAAAAGTTAAAGTCCCGTCAGAGGCCTTAATTCTTTATCACATATTGTTAATATTTTGCTTAACAATTTTACAGCAGTGTACTCCCGCTGCCTGAAAGGCAGGAGACTTCTTACAGTAATATGTTAAAAAAGCAAAAGATATTCAGCTATTACATTGTATGGCCTCAGGAGCAGCTACAGCAGATAAAAACCAGAACAGCCCGTATAAAATATCATTAAAACCAAATAGAATGAATTGGTATTATGTTTAGCATACTACAATTAACAAGAATTAGGGAGGTTGTATGTAATTGGATAAACGGAAATCTCTTATGGGCAGCAAACCAATCAGCAATCCTCTATCAGTTGCGGGGAAACTGGCAGCCATGGGGGCTGCCGGTGTATTAGGGGCAATAGGTGCTAAATTCCTGGGACGGTTCATTGTGAATAAGGTCCATGACGACTTTTTGAAAATACTGACCAGTGACCTTTATAACGAGAATATCTGGGAAGCAGTATCCTCCACCATGAGAATCGGTCCTCAGGTTGTACTGGAAACCGAACTGCGTTCTGACAGAGGCAAGCTGGTGGAACGTCCAATGGGCCCGGTCAATCAGTTTCCAAGCCTGGATGATCTGAAATTCAATTTTGCCCAGATCAATACACTGCCCACTGAGGTTGATACTGAAATCGATTTTTCTGTTACTATAGGGAAATATGCCAAAAAACCCCTTAGACTGAACCAATTCTTAATGCTGGCACCCATGGCCTACGGTGTAGCACTTAGCAAACCGGTAAAGATTGCCCTGGCTAAGGCCTGTAGTGCTGCGGGCGTGGCTTACCATACAGGCGGGGGAGCTCCTCTTATGGAGATAATTGATTATGCTGACAAAGTTATATTTCAATATGGCCGGGGAAACTGGCCCATACCCCAGGAAGTACTTCTTAAATGTCATGCTGTGGAAATTCAGTTAGGCCAGGGGGCATACGGGGGTGTAGGATTTCTTATGAGATCAAATGAGGTAAATGAGCAGCTCAGAAAGGCATTTAACATACCCAAGGGGCAAGACTTGATTACACGATCCCGGCAGCCCGAGGTGCAAAGCCCGGAGGATCTTAAAAAACTGGTAGACAAGCTGCGCAATATAACTGACGGGGTGCCCATCGGCGTTAAAATAGCAGCAGGCAAGTATCTGGAGGCAGACCTCTTCTGGATTTGCAACAGCGGTGCGGATTTTGTTGTGGTAGACGGGGCAGAAGCAGCTACAAAAGGGTCACCGCCTATTTTGCAGGATGATTTCGGGGTTCCTACAGTCTTTGCAGTTGACCGCGCTGCCAAGTGGATGGAAAAACATGGTTTCAAGGACCGGGTTTCCCTAATCGCATGCGGCAGAATCCGGACACCCGGAGATGCCCTGAAAGTCAAGGCACTGGGTGCTGATGCCTGCCAGGTAGGATCCATAGCACTGGTAGCCTTGTCCCATAACCAGGTACACAAGCCGCTTCCATTTGAACCGCCTACTTCCCTTGCATGGTATGGAGAGGCTTATGCTGATCAGTTTGATATAGAGACCGGTGCCAGATCACTCCAAAATTTCTTTGAATCCTGCAAGCTGGAAATGGCTGAAGGAATAAGGGCGCTGGGGAAAACTTCACTTTCTCAGGTATGCCGGGACGATCTAATGACCACCAATGAAATGTATGCCAGAGCACTGAACATACCCATGGTCTATGATGCTTTTGATCCTATGGCAGTACAGCCCCAAAAGATAAAAAGACTGAAATTGTAGAATGGTCAGACTAAAGGCAACGAATTTGACCTTAATTGACTTTCATATTGCTTTTATGCTATAATTAATATGTAAAATTAAGTATGTTAAACACACAAGAATTGCAGGGATCAAGAGCTTCCCAGGCATGTTCACTATATAAGCAAAGGAGTTGTGACTCATGTTTTTTCCATATTATTTTGATCCAACCTATATACTGCTGATCCCGGCTATTCTGCTGGCTCTTTATGCCCAGACCAAAGTGCAGACAACATACTCAAGATATCTGAGGGTACCTTCCAGGCGCGGCATGACAGGAGCAGAAGCAGCCCGGGAAGTGCTGTATAGAAATCAGATATATGATGTTAAGGTAGAGCAAATACACGGACGCTTGACAGACCATTATGACCCCCGTACCAAAACCCTGCGGCTTTCCCCTGAAGTATACGGCTCCAGTTCACTGGCAGCACTGGGCATAGCTGCACACGAGGCCGGTCATGCAATACAGCATGCATACGAGTATTTTCCCCTGCAGCTTAGAAATACAATCGTGCCTATTGCCAATATTGGATCCAATCTGGCAATTCCCCTTCTTCTGCTGGGTATTTTGCTTGGCCTTCCTAACCTTGCTCTTATCGGTGTCCTTGCTTTCAGCCTGGCTGTTCTGTTCCAGCTTATAACCCTGCCGGTAGAGTTCAATGCCAGCAACCGGGCAATAGAAGCACTGGAAACAAGCGGAATTATATATCCTGATGAGGTAAGGCCTACCCGCAAGGTATTAAGTGCGGCTGCGCTGACCTATGTAGCAGCAACCATTATGGCAGTTATGCAGATGATGCGGCTGCTTATTCTGTCTGGTCTAGTAGGGAGACGCAGAAGACATTGATCATTTATTTGGCTATTTCCTATTAACATGAATCCCTGATTTAAAAAGTGTCAGCCGGGCACGGCAGGATTAATCCTGCATGCACGGCTGTTTTTTATGCTCTTGGAATAGCGGTGGCTTTAACTTTTTTTACTGCCTTATTGCACCTGTTTTAATAAGCAGGTCTTTCATTGTTTTTATAACACTCTCAGATGTAATAGATTCCATGCAATAAATCCTGTCCCTTATGCACAGGTTGGAAAGCCTGGTTTGATCCCAATGATAGCAATAACGGCATTGGCTTGGGGTATCAGGTGCAACGGAAATATCATTAAAGGGCAGCCGCTGTTTTGGATTGGTGCATCCAAACAGCCCCACAGTTGGTACATCCACTGTACTGCCTAAATGCAGCACAAAGGAGTCCACACAAAGCAGCAGCTTGCAGCGGCTTAATATGGCAGCTGTCTGGCGTATACTGGTTTTGCCGGTCAGATCAATGCCCAGTCCCATGCCATGTCCCTTAAACTGCCCCAGCTCGATAAATTTGGCATTGTAGTGCTTTTTAAAATAATTAGCAACTTCAATATATCTTTCCTTAATCCACATCCGTTCTGGCCAGGTAGGCCCGTTATTTACTGCTATAGTCAGATCTTTCCCGGTTAAGTGGAATGTATCAAAAAACCTTTGGGCTTCCCGGTGATGCTCACTTCCTATATAAATAAATGGCTTTTTATCCGCCAGGGTAACACCTGCATTGATGGCAAAGGCGTCAATAATATGAAGGTTGCTGGGCAGCTTAATGTAGTCCAGGAGCACAACCTTATTGAATTGAAATTTACTGGGCGGTCTGCAGGTGATTTGGTCTACATGGGGATTGCCCTTTAATATAACAGCAAGGTGAGGTGCTGTATATACCGTTATATGGCAGTTTGGATACTTTTGCTTCAAGGCTTTGAAAACAGGTGTTGCTAGGAGCATGTCCCCCCTGCCTCCCATATGCGTGTAACGCTGAATCAGTATTTTTACATTATCCTTAAGCATACCTTCTACCCCCGTATTATTACAGACTCACTATTGCATATCTATATCAAGTGCAGCCTTTCTATTAAAATTTCTGCCGCATTAACAACATTTCGTACTCCTACTTCCTCCATGCAGTAAATCCTGTCCCTGAAGCAGGAACAATAGGTTTTGTACCTGCCGTCATGATAACAGCTGCGGCAAGTTCCCTCCGTCTGAACTCCTATTGATATATCATTGAAAGGCAGCCGGTATTTCGGGTCGGTACAGCCGAAAATGCCCACGACAGGTGTATCTGTTGCACCAGCTAAATGGAGCAGAAAGGAGTCAACACAAATAAGCAGCTTGCACCGCTTAAGAACTGCAGCTGTTTGACGAATGCTGGTTTTGCCAGTCAGGTCAATACCTAAGCCTGCCCCGTATCCCTTCGCTCCGCTGAGTTCAACTATTACAGCCCTGTATTTTCTCCTGAGATATTCAGCTGCCTGCTTAAATTTTGATGGATCCCAGCTCCTGCAGGGCCAGGTTGGCCCCCTGTTGACAGCTACTAAAAAATCCCTGTCTGATATTCCGTGGTAATCCATCCACTTTTGTGCACTCTCATGATGAAAGTCAAGCAATACTATTTCAGGCTTTTTATTCCTTAAAGTCACCCCTGCCAGTTTGGCATAAGCATCAATGATGTGGCAGTTTGGCTGAGTTTCATAAATCAGGCTGTACTGCCGGTCAAATCCGCTCAAATTTTGCCGGTGAATGCTGTTTAGATCGCTCATAATCTGAAATTTATCTATATAAGGCAATCCTTTCAGAACCAAATAACCATTTCTGTCGGTTATGAAGGTCAATTCGCATTGAGGATATTTTCTCTTCAGCTCTCGTACTACAGGCGTTGTAAGAAGCACATCACCAAGGCCGCCTCCCCTTCGAACTGCTATTCTCAAGTAAACCACTGCCTTTCTGTGTCATTAAGATTTATGTATCCGGCTATTATGCATGCAAAGGCTTATACGGGCTAAACGCATCCGGCACAGGCATTTGCAGCTCAGCTTTATAATTCACCATTGCTTTTGGTATGACATAAAATGAAAAGAAGAAACAAAAGGGGGTAGTCACCATTAAGCAATCAAATTGGAAACCTAAGCTGGTCAGCTTCATCATCCCTACTCTGAGTAAGGTTGACTTGCTGGAGCAATGCCTGTCTTCTATAAGAAACGTATGTATGGCACAGGCGCCGCAGGATATTAAGTTTGAAATCATAATAGTGCAGGACGGTAAATCGGATGCAATAGCACAAAGACTGAAAGAACTATGCACCCGATATCATTGTATGTTGCTGCAGGCAAATCGGTCCGTCGGTTATACCTATGCAGTCAACATGGGTTTGCGAAAAGCTGCCGGTGATTTACTTGTCCTGCTGAATGATGATATATGTTTTGAACAGAAGGAATGGCTTGACTATATTATAAAAGCCTTTCAACTCCATCCTCAGGTAGGCATTATGGGCTGCAGGCTTATTTATCCTGATCGCAGAATCCAGCACGGGGGCATGACCTATATAGGAGGCTTGCAGCTGCTGGCTCATAAATACTGGGGGTGCCAGGAAAATGAGCCTGGTGCTCAAAAGGTTGTACGCACAGTGGCTGTTACAGGTGCAATGCTGGCCATAAAACGTGAGGTTTATAATCAAATTGGTCCATTAAATGAAAACTTCGTTATTATGTGCAGCGATACCGATTACTGCCTGACAGCCCATAAAAAAGGCTGGTTTGTACTTTACAACGGCAGGGCATATGCCATACACCGCGAAAGCCAGACACGGATACTAATTCCTAAGCAAAGCAAACTAAACAAAATTGAACTAAATGACAAAGTGCTTTTCTATCGTAAATGGAGCAGTGAACTTAAGCAAATGCACATGCAGGGAATCATATGATAATTTTTAATATCCCTTTCAGCTCCATAACCGAGTAATCTGCTGCCCCATCCCATGAACCCACCTGTATGGTGCGGACGCCAAACCGTCTTCCGGCTTCTATATCCACGGCAGAGTCGCCCACCATAAAGGATCTTTCCCTGGTGATGGGGTAGTATTGTTCAGCCTTTATAAGCATGCCGGGCTGAGGTTTTCTGCAGCTGCAATTTTCATGAATATCATGAGGACAATAAAAGATAAGGTCAAAGGGGCATTCATTCAGCATTAAGATATTTTGCATTTTTTGATGTATATCCTGCAGCTGCTGTTCGGTCATTAGTTTTCTTCCGATTCCTCTTTGATTGGTTACCAAAATTGTTAAATACCCTCTGTGCTTAATTGCTCTAAGAACATCAAATACATCAGGGAGAAATTCAAATTCTTCCCATCGGGTCACATACCTGTTCTCGGGCAGTTTTACATTGATGGTGCCGTCCCGGTCAAAGAAAACCGCTTTATATTTTTTAGACATTACACCCATCTCCTGCACTTTTCTTTAATAATCCCGATGCTATGACCTGTAAACCATCCCCATTTCGTAAAGCAGTTAGCTTTTTCACAAGATATTTGTTATATGCCTGTACAAAACGGCAGCTTAGCAAAGTTATGCCAATATATGAGTTATACATTACATACTATGCTTTGGCTTTCATTTATAGAACTGGAAAATATCAGACCAAAAAATTAAACTGCCCTGCAGCAGTTTGTTGCCTGCTGCAGGGCAGCTTGCCTTGAAATGGCTGCCCTTATAGGTTTCAGAATTGTTTACTTAACTGTTACTTTATAATATACTTTTTTGCCCTTTCGGATCATCAGACTGCCGTCCTTAAGATCGGCATCAGTAAGCACATGGTCTATACTGTCTATCCTTTCATCATTGACATAAATTCCGCCCTGCTGAATCAGCCGCCTGCCTTCTCCCTTGGACGGTATCAGCTTGACCAGGTAGAGCAGGTCAATAATTTTGCTGTTTTCCAGGAACTCATTCCTGTTGATTTCAGTTCCGGGCACTTCAGCACCTGCTCCTCCTCCGCCAAAGAGAGCTTCCGCTGCAGCCCGGGCTTTATCTGCTTCCTCCTGGCTATGTATTATGCGGGTTACTTCATAAGCCAAAACCTTCTTGGCTTCATTAATCTTCTCATCTTTTAAGCTGCCCAGTCTCTCTACTTCATCCATAGGCAGGAAGGTCAGCAATGCAAGGCATTTCTTCACATCAGCATCATCAATGTTGCGCCAGTATTGATAAAAATCATATGGTGATGTCTTTGCAGGATCCAGCCACAAAGCCCCTGCTTCAGTTTTACCCATCTTTTTGCCTTCACTGGTGGTTAAGAGGTTGAAGGTCATTCCATAGGCGGGAGTGCCCTGTACCCTGCGGATTAAATCAACACCTCCCAAAATATTGGACCATTGATCATCTCCGCCCAGTTGCAGCTTGCAATTGTATTTTTGGTTCAATACAAGGAAATCATAGCTTTGCATCAGCATATAATTGAATTCCAGGAAGGAAAGGCCTCTTTCCAGCCTGGTCTTAAAGCATTCGGCGGCCAGCATCCTGTTTACTGAAAAATGCACCCCGATCTCCCTGAGAAAATCAACATAGTTAAGCTTAAGCAGCCAGTCAGCATTATTGATCATGATTGCCTTGCCTTCTGAAAAGTCAAGGAATCTGGAAAGCTGTTTCTTGAAGGCTTGACTATTATGTTCCACTGTTTCCAGGGTCATCATTTTACGCATATCGGTTTTTCCGGTAGGGTCACCTACCATGCCGGTGCCGCCGCCTATCAGGACAATAGGCCTGTGTCCTGCCCTTTGCATGTGTATCATTACCATAACCTGGATAAAATGCCCCACATGCAGGCTGTCGGCAGTAGGATCAAACCCAATATAAAAGGTAACGGACTCCCGGCCCAGCAAATCCCGCACCTCTTCTTCATGGGTAACCTGGGCCAGGTATCCTCTCTCTTTTAGTACATCAAAAACATTCCTGCCGTTCATCCATATACCTCCAAACAAACTCTGAAATTGGTTAAATTGTAAACCTTTATACCGGAAATTTCAAGTGTGGTTTATTTCATCCTGCTTCTTAGGGGGTTTGGGTCCGTAAAACTGGTAATAATCCACCTCTATTCTGCCGTTATAAAGCTTCCGCTTTCTGTCGGCCCGTCTGCCGAAGAACCGTTCAAAACCCTTGTGGGAGGTTAATACATAAAATGACCAGGTATCCAGTTTCCTGAAAACTTCTCCCATTTCACGGTATATTTTCTCCGCTTCTTTTTGCTCACCCAATCTTTCACCATAGGGAGGATTGGTAATTATACAGCCATACTTCTTTTTAGAGCTGATTTCCTTAAGAGGCAGGGTTTGAAATGCTATGTAATTCTCCACTCCGGCCAGCTGAGCGTTCTTCCTTGCGATCTTAAGCACTCTTCCGTCAATATCAGATGCAAGGATGCGAAACTCCTTTGATCTGTCTATGGCTGCCTCAGCTTCCTCCCGGGCTGCTTTCCACAGGTGTTCAGGTATAAACGGCCATTCTTCCGACGCAAAATGCCGCTTTAGTCCGGGCGCCATATTAAGACCTATCATGGCAGCCTCAATTGGAATGGTACCGGAACCGCACATGGGATCCATTAAAATCCTGTCCGGGTTCCAGAAGCTTAAGTCAATCATGGCAGCCACCAGGGTTTCCTTCAGGGGCGCATCACCTGCTGTCTGGCGGTAACCTCGCTTATGAAGCCCCGGCCCGCTGGTGTCTATTGTTATGGTAGCCACATCCTTCAGAAGGCCTACCTCAATGGTAAACTTCGGTCCATCCTCTTCAAACCATTCTTTCTTGTATTTTTGCTTCATCTTCTCAACGACAGCCTTCTTTACTATAGCCTGGCAGTCAGGTACACTGAATAGTGCTGATTTAACGGATTTGCCCTGTACAGGAAAATTGGCATTCCCGGGCAGGATATCCCCCCAGGGCAGGGCTTTTGCTCCTTCAAAGAGTTCATCAAAAGTACGGGCAGGAAATTCTCCCATTTTTATAAAAACCCTGTCTGCTGAGCGCAGCCATAAGTTGCACCTGCAGACGGCCTCTTCATCTCCGGTAAAACTAACCCTCGCATTTTCAGTTTTTATGTCAGTGTATCCCAGCTTCTTTACTTCCCTGGCAACAATTGATTCCAGCCCAAATGTAGCAGTAGCTATCAACTCGAATTTTCCCATTCTGTCCTCCTGAATGCGCATGTCCCTAACGACAAATTCTGATAAATATAGCTATTTTTAGTGTAACCAACTGCCGGCGTTCTATATTGAACCAAGCTATGGTTTATGATATGCTATATTTTGGTATAATAAAGCAATTTGGATGTGCTGTAAAGATGCCTGCTAAACATTGCTTTACATATCTGGTTGTTTTATATTAAGTCTCCTGTTTATGGATAATATAAATTTGAAAAATATGAGGAGGGTGCAAAATGAACGAATTCTTCAAAGGTATTTCCAAGATTAAGTATGAAGGCAAAGATTCAGACAATCCATTGGCCTTTAAATACTACAACCCGGATGAGGTAGTAGGCGGCAAGACAATGAAGGAACACTTGCGTTTCTCGGTTGCCTACTGGCACACCTTTACCGGAGGCGGCGTTGACCCGTTCGGAGCTGCCACATTCCAAAGGCCGTGGGATTCTATCTCTGACCCCATGGATAAGGCAAAGGCCCGAATGACTGCAGCTTTCGAGTTTTTTGAGAAGTTAGGTGTTGAATACTTCTGTTTCCATGACCGTGATATTGCTCCCGAAGGCGATACCCTGGCTGAAACTAACCGCAATCTGGACGAAATTGTAAAGCTGACCAAAGAGTTAATGGCTTCCTCAGGCGTAAAGCTGCTGTGGGGCACAGCCAGCCTGTTTACCAACCCCCGCTTTGTACATGGTGCCGCCACCTCCTGCAATGCGGATGTTTTTGCCTATGCCGCTGCCCAGGTTAAGAAGGCAATGGAAATTACCCATGAGCTGAATGGTGTCGGTTACACCTTCTGGGGTGGAAGAGAAGGCTATGAAACCCTGCTTAACACCAATATGAAGCTGGAACTGGACAATCTGGCACGTTTCCTTCACATGGCAGCAGACTATGCAAAGGAAATCGGTTTTACCGGACAGTTCTACATAGAGCCAAAGCCAAAAGAGCCCACCAAGCATCAATATGACTTTGACTGTGCAACTGTATTGGGTTTCCTTAAGACCTACGGTCTGGACAAATACTTCAAGTTCAATATTGAAACCAATCATGCTACCCTGGCAGGACATACCATGCAGCATGAGCTCCACTTCGCACGCATCAACGGCATGCTGGCCAGCGTAGACGCCAACCAGGGCGATATGCTGCTGGGCTGGGACACCGACCAGTTCCCCACTGACCTTTATGTAACAACCTTAGCTATGTACGAGATACTGAAGAACGGCGGTCTGCCGAGAGGCGGCCTGAACTTTGATGCCAAACCCAGAAGAGCATCCTTCACACCTGAAGACATGTTTATATCTCATATTGTCGGTATGGATTCCTTTGCTCTGGGTCTCAAGATAGCACATAAGATGCTGCAGGACGGCAAGCTTGAAAAGTTCGTTGAAGAACGCTACAGCAGCTACACCAAAGGCATTGGTGCAGATATAGTTGCCGGCAAGGTAGGATTCAAAGAACTGGAGCAGTATGCCCTGTCCAACAACAATATTAAGAATGAATCCGGCCGCCAGGAGGCACTGGAAGCTTTAGTAAACAAGTACATTCTGCAAAGCATCTGAATAGTATTGAGTTAATTCATAAAACCAATCAGTAATAAACAGACCGGTCAAAAAACGGTCTGTTTTCTTTTCTCCATGTTTTCGTTTAATCTGAGTACTTAGTGGGTATATTTACTCCAGGACAAATTTAAGAAGTATGGGAGGAATGAGAATGGATTCTTTAGGAAAGTTTCTTCAAACCGGTGACTGGAAAGGCGAAAAACATGTGCCTGTAATTCATTGCCCAAATAAGGTTAAAGCAGATGAAGGATTTGAATTGGAGGTTTCCATCGGCGATGCAATCAAGCATCCCAATACCCTTGAGCACCACATCGTATGGATTAAAGTTTTTTACTTGGAAAAGGGCGGAAAATTCCCCGTCGAGCTGGCTAATTTCAACTTCAGCGCTCATGGAGAAGCCGGTGCTTTTACTGAGCCGGTTGGCTTGGCTTATGTAAAACTGAATAAACCCGGAAAAATATATGCAATCAGCTACTGCAATATACACGGACTGTGGGAAAACAGCATTGATATTGAAGTAGAGTAATAACTTAAAAAACACAAAAAATATACATAAGCCCTTTGCCTGTCGAAACCGCCAGACCTGCAGGCAAAGGGATTTATTTATCAATAGCCTTGTTTATTCCTTAAAAATCTTGTTTATTCTTTAAGGTTCCCAGTCAATGCCCTCTTTGATTATCCGCATTGGGTTGCCGACAGCCAGGCAATTGGGAGGCACATCCTTGTTTACCAGGGTATTGGCACCTATGACAGCATTGTCTCCAATGGTTACCCCTTTTAATATTGTGCAGTTGCAACCAATCCACACCTTGTTTCCTATGCGAACAGGACTTGTCAGTTCATTCTGCGTTCCGTCGGGGTAGTAAATGTGATGAAAATCAGTGTCTATGATGGTGGTGTTCCATGCAATAGCGCAGTTGCTGCCTATTTCTATCTCATTGGCACAGTAAACAACAGAGGAAGCTGTAATATAGGTATTATCACCGATGGTCAGCCTTGCATTGGGAGCGGTCACTATTCCCACCCCGGGGCCCAGCTTAACCCTGCCCTTAACATGAAAAACCGAATCCCGGTACATTCGAATGGAAGATTTGGCATGTGTCATGTCACCTATATACTTGCCGCCCAGATACAGCCTTTTGTCTATTATCAGCCTTGCTCCCGGACCTTTTGATATAGAGCTGCCGAAATCAGCAATCACCTTGAATCGATAGAAATTTCGTATTGAGTAAAAAAGGTTCAGGAAAAAGCTGTATATAATATTTATGATAATTTTCGGGTTCATCCGAATAGCATTGCGCACCTTCTGACTGAATATCGGAAAGTCCATATTTTTCACTCTCCCCAAATAGAGTTAATAAAGCAAGCTAATTATATCACAGGGCCTGTCCCTTTTCCATAGCAGGCAAAAACGTCTGCAATATTATTTATCTGGTATATTGCAGCATCTGCCTGCAATACTGAGAACGACAGGTAAAAGTCAGCTGCAATTTTCTTAGTCTGGCCTGCAGGCAGCTTACCTGCCGGCGGACCTGTCATATACCAGTAAGCCGTTAACATACACATACTCAACTTTAGAATCCATATCCAAAGGATGACCGTTCAGTATTACTATATCAGCATCCTTGCCCTTCTCCAGGCTGCCAACCCGGTTGTTTATGTTCAATATTCCTGCCGGGTTAATGGTAATCGCCTCTAAAACTACTTTTTCGTTGAGCCCCTCCTGATGAGCAATTATGGCTGCAAGCCTGAGGTGCTCAATGGAATTGTACGGATGGTCGGTAATCAATGCAATCTTTACCCCTGCTTCCGCCAGTTCACGGGCAGTATCATAGGAACGGTTCCTGAGCTCCATTTTATCCCTGGGTGTCAGCATCGGTCCGATGGCTACTGCTACATTCTTTTCCTTCAGATAGTCCTTGATAAGGTAGCCTTCTGTGCCATGCTCAATCACCAGTCTTAGGTTGAACTCCCCGGCAATTCGAATAGCAGTGACAATGTCATCAGCCCTGTGGACATGGACGCGGATTGGTATCTCCCGGTTCAATGCTGTCAAGACAGCTTCCATTGCCAGATCTCTGTATTTAATTTTGCCTGATTCCTTTAATCTGCCATAGTCCTGTGCCCGGCAGAACATCTCCCTTATTAACGCCACGGTTCCCATACGTGTAACCGGCATGTGGTTGGATGAGCCATGGGCAGTTATGGGGTTTTCCCCAAGGGCCAGCTTCAAACCCGTGGGGTTTTTTACTACCATTTTGTCTATTACAGTGCCATAGGTTTTAACTGCCAGGTTCAATCCGCCTATGGGATTTTTACTGCCGGGACCGGTCATTACCGTAGTGACACCGGCATGCAGAGCATCAAGAAAACCGGCATCATTCGGATTGACTCCGTCCAGGGCACGCAGATGAGGTGCTGCCGGTATGGAGGTTTCGTTGTTATCCTTGCCGATTGCTCCCATTTTTTCCTCCAGTATGCCCAGATGAGTATGAGCATCTATAAAACCGGGCAGTATATGCTTCCCGCGGCAGTCCTGCACCTGCTTTCCTTGCAGCAGCCCCGGATCAGGCCTTCCTTCTCCCATATCCATAATTTTGCCGTTTTTTATGATTATAAAGCCTTCTTCCAGGACAGGGGAACATATTGGATATATTGTCCCGCCGATTATGACAGTTTCCGCCATAGCAACTCTCCCTTTTGGCCATATTCACTGTTAATGAGCTGTTAGTAAATTAGTAATAAAAATATCCTTTGTTAGTTTTAGCATTTTTTCCATATCCCTATACAATGCAAAATATGTTTTAAAAACAGCCGTTTATAAGGCAGATTAACCACACGCTGCAGCGGGCAATACTTGAAAATAATATTTCCCTTGGTATAATGGAAAAATAAATATACAATTATATTCAAATTAGAAAGGAGAAGGAGATGGAAATAAAGACAATCAAAAAATTAAAATTATACGGATTTAACAACCTTACAAAGACATTGAGCTTTAATCTTTACGATATATGCTATGCAAAAACTTTGGAACATCGTAAGGGATATATAGAATATATAGATGAGCAGTACAATGCTGACAGGCTGACCAAGATTCTAACCGATGTATCCAATATCATCGGAGCACGAATTCTTAATATAGCAAAACAGGATTATGACCCCCAGGGAGCCAGCGTAACCCTATTGATTTCAGAGGAGAAGGTTTACACTGAAGACAACCTGGAGGATCATGAAAGCGAAAGCCCGGGGCCCCTGCCGAATGCAATAGTGGGACACCTGGACAAGAGCCATATCACAGTTCATACCTACCCGGAAAGCCATCCGGATGACGGTATCAGTACTTTCAGAGCTGACATCGATGTGTCCACCTGCGGCCACATCTCTCCCTTAAAAGCATTAAATTACCTGATTCATACCTTTCAGCCGGATATAGCTACCATTGATTACCGGGTCAGGGGTTTTACAAGGGATGTTGACGGCAAAAAGTATTATATCGACCATAAGATAAATTCCATACAAAACTACATTGACCTGGAAACAAGGGACCGTTATCAGATGATAGACGTTAATGTATACCAGGAAAAGATCTTTCATACCAAGATGCTGTTAAAGGAGTTTAACCTTGACAACTATCTTTTTGGCATGGGCAAGAAGGAATTAAAGCCGGGTGAGGCAAAAAAAATTAGAAATAAGTTGAAACGTGAAATGTACGAGATCTTTTACGGACGAAATATTACAAATGCTTGAAAAAAACTGATTTTTCTCATAAAACCTTGTCATAAATTATAGGAAAAGCTTGTGAAAAGAAGGATTCTATGGATTAGTAGCGAATATATCATGAATATATAAATATTACCTTCTCCAAACATTTTTTGCAAGGGGGATGGCATGCTTGGTCGATGTCAATAAAATCGAAGAATACCAAAACCTGCTAAACAGGATTCCTGGCATAATAAGTTCAAGAATTGTAGCAAGTGAAGACGGCAATCTTTCGGAAATTCACATTCTATCAGATATCAGCCGGGGACCTAAGCAAATTGTACGGGACGTGCAGTCTGCCCTCCTTGCCAGTTGCAACCTGTCCATAGACCATAAGATTGTAAGCGTAGCCCAGGTTGAAAGCAGCCAACTTGGAACACGCGAATTCCGGCTTAGTATTGACAGCATTCACCTGTCCACCAGACAAGGTAAGGTAGAAGCCAGTGTTGTTCTTAGAAATGATGATATAACATACGAAGGTAATGCTGCAGGAGGCAATTCGGCACAAAGCCGTCTGAGGGTAGTAGCTGAGGCTGCATTGAAAGCATTGCACCAGTATCTTAACAAAGAGTATGTTTTCATTCTGTCAGACGCAGTTAAAATCAGCCTGGGTGATCGAAAAGCTATAGCCTTATCTGTCATACATATAACTGATAAAGGAGAAGAATACCTATGCGGGTCTGCTTTTATACAATATGATGATTATGAAGCCGCAGTAAAAGCCACCCTTGATGCAGTTAATCGAAGATTATCGCGGTATAATGCCAAATAAGCTACATCTTGGTATAAAGCCAAAACATCATTTTTTATCTAGCGAAGCGGTATAGCCTGTCTATAATAGCGGAAGACAGAGATTAATAATGGAGGGCTATATCTATGAAGAAGATCTGGGCTTCAATATTTACTCTTCTGATGAGCTTGGTTTCTTTATTGCTTGCTGGCGGCGCATTATTTTCCATCAGATAATGAACCAGTGAAATTAATAATTAGTCTAGCATGAATGATGTTTTGGCTTTTTTTATAACTTTAGGAGTTTAATAGCAATGAACAAAAAATTAACAGCGGTTCTTTCCGTACTAAGCGTAATCAGTTTTATAGTGTTAGCTTATAGTATAATGCAAATTGAAGTTAATGAGATTCCAAGCCTGCTGTTCTGGATCTTTCTTGGCTCACTTTTTGAATCTCTGCCCATATATTATGCAAAAGAACGGGCAGTCAGCGTTACATTTGCCATAATATTAGCAGCCCAGTTCAGCCATGGAACCAGCTTTACTACATTGGTTGCAGCACTGTCTGCCGTACTTGTATTTATTAAAAACAGCGACGGCAGTTATAAGCATTTATTCAACCTGCCCATTCATATAAGCCTGATAAATTTAACAAACTACACCATATCCATGTTCCTGGCAGGGCAATTCTATCATTTTTTAGATAAAATCTGGCCTTCTGACACCTCACTTTTGCTTAAAATACCTTTATATATACTTACGGTATTTTTCTTTAATTCCACTATAATGTCAATATACGCATCCATCATGTCGAACAGCCCGTTTATAAAAATATGGACAGAAGGAACTTTATGGGCGCTTCCCAATTTTATTGCCATAGCACCCATCGGTTTCTTTATATATAAGCTCTATCAAGTGGAAGACTATGGCTTTATCTATGTGCTTATGCTTCTTGGCCCTCTGCTTCTTGCCAGGTATTCCTTCAAATTATACCTGGATTCAAAGGAACAATATTATAAAATCATTAAAACCCTTACGGCTGCCATAGAAGCCAAGGATAAATATACTGAAGGCCATTCCAGAAGAGTGGAGTATTATGCAGAGCTTATAGCTCAGAAAATGAACGTGCCTCCATACCGGATTGAAGCCATTAAAGTAGCTGCCTTACTCCATGATATTGGGAAAATCGGCATAGAGGACTATATTTTACGCAAACCCGGCAAATTGACAGATGACGAATGGGAAAAAATCCGGCAGCATCCGAGAATAGGCATGAAAATACTGGAAGAAGTATCATTCCCGGATGAAGTTAAAAACGCCATACTGCATCACCACGAAAAATATAATGGCGAAGGGTACCCCGACAATCTGAAGGCTGATGAAAATACCATTGATGCATATATACTGGCTGCAGCAGATGCCTATGATGCCATGACGTCAGACCGGCCTTACCGCAAGGCGCTTTCTAAGCAAACAGCCATTGAGATTTTAAAAAAGGAGCGGGGCAGTCAATTTCATCCTAAGGTTGCGGATATTTTAATTACGATACTGGAACAAGAGGAAGCAAGAGAAGAAGATAAAGAAACAGAAGAACAGGCAGAAGCATTTGAAACTCCAGGCACTGGAAAATTAAGCAATGCCGGATAAACCTATTTACGGCATATGAGATAAAGACTATAAACAGAAAGAGGCTGTGCAATATGTTTTACTGTACTTTAGCAGCTGCCGTAATTACGGGATTAATACGAGGCGGCAAACTGACTAATTTAACAAAGGTAAAGTTAAATCATCCATGGCTGGTATTTCTGTCCGCATTATTAGATGTTGGCCTGCTGGCATTGATCAAAAACGATTTCCCGGTAACAAGGCCAATGGCTTTTATCTCGCTTAGCCTGCAATACCTCCTGCTGTTTGTATTCCTGTGGTTTAACCGCCGGATAGCATACAGCTGGGTAATAGCCCTGGGCTGTTTTCTTAACGGTCTGGTGATTTTAATTAACAAAGGGTCTATGCCTTTGGCGGAAATAGGCCCATATATAGGCAAATCAGAGTTTGCCAATTCTTATCTGCTTAATGGTAAGCTATTAACCTATCATACTATCAACGAAAATACTTTACTGTGGTTCTTAGGTGATGTTATCTGGATCCCGGCTCCATTCAAGATTTTTATCAGTATCGGAGATCTGATACTTTATGCCGGTGCATTCCTTCTGGTACAGCATTTAATAGCCGGCAAAACTAAAAAGACAATCGAGTAGGAGGTAGGTGATAAATTCACCTACCGACCTCTCACACCACCGTACAAACGGTTCACGTATACGGCGGTTCCTTAGTTTACGCAGACTTTACGATAATAATCAGAAAAGAATAG
>DUSN01000104.1 GCA_012842605.1 Clostridiales bacterium | reverse complement strand
GTCCAATAGATTCGGCACGCCGAAGGTGAAGCGGGGCACCCCGGTGAGCGAATCGAGCCCAATTGACCCCACAAAGAGGCCAAAGGCAGCGGCTAGGAATCCTTTAACTATGTTGGCGCTGGATAGGGAAACGATGACGGAAAGCCCCAGGAGGGCGAGCCAGAAATATTCGCTTGCCCCAAACATGAGAGCTATACGCGCCAAAGGCGGGGCCAAAAAAAGGAGGACAAATGCGCTGATTATACCTCCAGTAAATGAAGCGGTAGTGGATATTTTTAATGCCTTGTCCGCTTCTCCCCTCTGCGTCATAGGAAAACCGTCCAAGACGGTGGCCGCAGAGCTCGGCGTGCCTGGAACGTTCAGCAATATGGCGGAGATGGACCCACCGTATATGGCCCCGCAATATATACTGCCCAAGAGGACCAGGCCGTAGGCTGGAGGCATACCGAAGGTAAGCGGAATAAGCAAAGCTACGCCCATAGAGGCTGTCAACCCTGGCATAGCGCCTATGGCTATGCCGAGGCCAGTGCCGAGGAACATCAATAACAACGAC
This sequence comes from Clostridiales bacterium, assembly GCA_012842605.1. Taxonomy (GTDB): domain Bacteria; phylum Bacillota; class Clostridia; order Caldicoprobacterales; family DTU083; genus DUSN01. The sequence continues at coordinate 1,854 of DUSN01000104.1, read as the reverse complement.
TTTATGCTAAAAACTACAGGGATAGCTTGAAATATAGCGTCATACATTGGTTGATCCCCTTTCTACTTATTAAAATAACACAAGGTGAGGAAGCGGAACCCTAAGGAAGAGCCCGAATACACAATATAACACCACCACAAATCCTACTGAAACGCTCGCAAGGACTATAAGATTCCTCTCTTTCAAGAAATACATGGATACGAGCACATACAACAAAGTTGCGAAATAATATCCAATAATTCTGATAATAATATAATAAGCAATGGTAAAGGCGATCATTCCGTAGAGCTGCCGATAGACAATATTTCCTGGCTTCGTCTTAACCCTGGGCTTAGTGACTAAAAGAATTACACCGAGGGCTATAGCCATTAAAAGTATTGCCAAAGGATAAGTAGCTGCCTCTGCCGGATAACTCTTTGCTTCCATGAGGCCAAAGATAGAAAGCACAATTACAACGATAGCAGTAATGCGATTTTTCTTTGCCATGTCCATGGCAACTCACCGACCTTTCACCTTTAATCTAATAAAAGTAAAAGCTCAACTTAAGGCTTCTATATTTAGACGAAAAACTCCATCTCTACCCCCTTTTATCCCCTCTGGTAGTGTAATGGTTAGAGAAGGATTTTCTTCCGCTATAACCCTTTCTCCTTCCACTTTGAGCCATCCATCGTGACCCGGCAATACACGATGAGCCAATTTCCTTATTTTAGCTATACTGCGCTCGCTTGCTGTGGGGTCGAGCGTCATGTCCGCATGCCCGGTAGCAAGCTCTACTCTATTTTTAACGGCATCGCCGGCGAGGATCCACTTATTTCCTCCTACATTTAAAGCGAGTGAGATGCCTCCAGGCGTGTGTCCTGGCGTAGAAATTAGCTCTAAACCTGGAGCGACTTCTGTTTCGTCTTTTGCGAGGGTCAAATTGTGCCCTTTTAGGAATTCGACTATGCCGTAAGGGATCAGAAGGTCGTCACCATTTGTTGCATAAGCCCACTCATCTTCGCTGACGAAAAAGGTGGCATTGGGAAACAAGAAAGCGTTATCGCAATGATCGTAGTGCAGATGACTGAGGACGACTTTGTTGACGTCACAGGGCCTCACGGAATGCTTCTCTAAGGCGTGCAACAGGTTCAACCTGACGCCCATGGCGCCCGTATCGAAAAGTATCCTCTCGCTTTCTGCCGTGATGAGGGCTACATTGCTCAAGCCCAGAAAGCCGACGTCGGCCTTGCCTGGGAACCCTCTACACAGCACTTCTACCTTCATTGTCTCTCTACGTGCTCCTTCCATAGCTATTTAAAATGAACCGCATAGTGTATTCTTTTGCTTTAGACAAGTATATCACAGGGCAAGAGTTTTCCGAGATTTGCAAAATTGCAAGAATTTTACAAAGTTTTACACACATGCCTATCAAAAACCCTCCTCGCCGGAGAGCGATTGGCAACCGTTAACCGTCCAAGGTCGTTATCCCTTTTGGCCGCTTCAGTCCACTTTCAGAGTCGATTTTATGCGTCAGTTATGATCGTAAAATGAACCATCTTTCCTACAGCTGTCATAGCCCCTTGTATCAGTTTACTACATGGCACTCTTCGAGGATCTCACTTGGTTCCCTAATATAGATAGCAAATTTCGTCTGTTTATTTTAAAACTATGCCGGTCCTATTGCCGCATTTCAGACACACGTCAGACGCATCGAGTGCAGTTTTAACGACCCTATATCCATGCCGCACAATCAGTTCCTCTCCGCACTTCGGGCAGCGCGTTATAGCCGGCTCAGTTACGTTTCCAAGGTAAACATAGTGAAGTTTTTCTGAAGCTATCGATTGAAATTTACGTAGCAACTCTATAGAGGTAGGC
>DUSN01000009.1 GCA_012842605.1 Clostridiales bacterium | reverse complement strand
TCACGGTTATTTGAAATAACTGCATTCTTATAATTGTATACAATGCTTGCTATAAGTATCAAAATTACAAAAGATATTAAAAAATAATGAATCTTGAAGGTGTTGTCATAATATTTTAAAAAAGCCCGCATTGCTGCAGGTGTGCCAATACAGGAGAATAACTGCCATTGCAGGGTGGACTGAGCCTCGGGACTGTTAATGGTAATGTTCTCCATATACAGCTCTAATGCCAGAAACAGCCCGGAACCCAATATAGCAGCTGCCAGTGCTGAAAAGCGCTTTAGTTTTGACAACAGCGGGTAAAGCAGCAGCATAACAAGAATAGATGCGCATAGTGCACTATACGGAATAACATAGTTGGCATAGTCATCCGGCCGGATAACTCCGTGTCTGATATACAATATCACTATTTTGGCACCCATAACTATAGGGTAGGCAGATAACAGCAATATAATAAAGAATACGGCCCAATAAAACTTTTTAACCGGCTTCTCCATATGAATCCTCCCCCCAGGAAAAATGAATATGGCCTTTTTTCCAGTATATCATATTTTGGCAGCATATGTATGTCCACATTCAATAAAGAAATATAAATTCAGCAAGCACATTTCTCAGCAGATGCCTGTCTCAGATTTCAGCTTTCATATATGACCTAAACTGATTTAGGTATAAAGAAAGCCTCCTGTCTGAAACAGAAGGCTCTTAGTTAAACAGTTTGCTTATGTACTTATACAACTAATTATTAATCCAGTTTATCTGCCGTTAATCCCATTGGAAAAGGTGCCGGCCTGACACATGTGCTTTCCAGCTGAATATGTTTGCCCAAAGCTGATGCATCATGTATAGCGTGCATAATATCCAATACATGATATGCCATGTCACCATTGGCCCGGTGCGCCCTGCCTGACCTGATGGCATGAGCCATATCTGCTGCACCGATTCCCCTGCTGTTTTCAGCAAAACCAAAGGCTAACGGTATCTCGGACCAATCCGCCGCATCTGCTCTTCTCACATATACAGGTCCGCCAAAGGTATTGGGATCAGGAACGCTCAAAGTGCCGCTGCTTCCGTATATTTCAATCCTGGGCAGGTTTGCATGCCATACATCAAAGCTGGTGACGATTGTAGCTACAGCGCCATTTTCAAAGTCCAGCACACCGGCCACATGGGTAGGAACTTCCACATCAATAACCTTACCATATTTGGGTTTGCTGGTAATAGTCCTTTGGCTGAAGCTTTTTTGAGCAGAACCGGTTACTCTTATAACAGGACCCAATAAGGCTATAAGAGCAGTCAGGTAATAAGGCCCCATATCAAACATTGGTCCTCCGCCTATTTGATAGTAAAATTCCGGATCTGGATGCCAGCTTTCATGGCCATGGCATGTCATAAATGCTGTTGCTGCAATAGGTGTGCCTATCCAGCCATCATCAATCAGCTTCCGGCAGGTTTGTATGCCTGCACCAAGGAAGGTATCCGGTGCACTGCCTACCCGCAGTCCCTTTTCTTTAGCCAAAGTGATAATCTTTTTTCCGTCTTCCCTTGTAACAGCCAAGGGTTTTTCTACATACACGTGCTTGCCTGCTTGCAAGGATGCCAGGCAAACCTCAGCATGGGCTTTAGGTATGGTCAGATTAAGGACAATTTCAATCTCCGGGTCTGCCAGCAGTTCTTCCGGCAAGCATGCTTTGGGAATATTGTACTGCTCTGCTTTAGCCCGGGCTCGTTCAGGTATTAGGTCAGCTACTGCTGCTACTTCTAAAATGCTGTATACGCCGGTACAGTTTTTGAGATAGATATCACTGATATTGCCGCAGCCTATAATTCCCACTTTTACTTTCTTCATCAAGCTTCTCCTCCTTGCCTATACCAGATCTTTGCCCTCGGCTGCCCATAGGAAACCTCTTCGCATTATGGTAAGGGTCTGTTCCATTGCTACTATGTCAGCATGATGCCCCAGAGAGCAGTAAAATACTCTGCCCTTGCCCCATCGTTTTGTCCATACCACAGGTACATCAACTACCCCATTTGCTGCATGAGGCCCGTCCACTACCGGAAAACGGGTTGTAGCCAGAACCTCAATCGCAGGGTCTACATGCATATAGTATTGCTCAGTTACAACTTCAAAATCCTCGATTCCTTCCACAATAGGACTGGATCCTCTCTTAATATTAATGGTATGGCGAGTACCGTCATTGCCGGGGTGTGCTACCCATTGGCCTCCGGTCATGAACTGCCATTCAGTGCTTTCTCTAAATGAATCACACATTCCTCCATGACAGCCCGCTATTCCAACACCGCTTGCCACTGCTTCCAAGACTGGCTGCAATTGCTCGTTTGTAATTTTGCCCATAGTCCAAACCGGAATGATTAAATGCAATGACATCAATTTGTCCCGGTCAAGAAACGCATCCAGCGTGTCTGAAACCTCTACTTCAAAATCACATTCTGTCAGCACTTGCCTGAAAATTTCTGCTACTTGTACTGGTTCATGTCCATCCCATCCGCCCTGGACTATTAGTGCTTTTCGCTTCATCTTTATTCCTCCCTTAGTGTGCCCTGTATGATTTCATCCACATGGCTTGTACAACATCATTATACTCTAAAAAAATAAAATTTCCATATAAGCTTGAATTTTTGGCAGCAAAAAACGGGCCGCCTCAAGTTATTAAATTTTGAGACAGCCCATTTAATCTTAGTCTTCTCTTATTTTGCCTGCTAAAAAGCCCTCCAAATCTTCGAATACCCAATTCAGCCTGTTTTTATATACCAGGAATTCTGATTCCATATCACCGTCTCTGACTACTGAATAAAAATCATCGTCATAGGGATAGAATGCGACGCTCACCTGGCGCTTTTCGCCTTTATTGAGGTAATAGGTTAACTGAAGATCCGGTGTGCCCTGGGCAGTATGAGCCTTTTCGGTATCAAATATGATACCAATTATGCTCTGGTAGAAGTCCTTGAATAAGTCTTCTTCTACTTCTTTGCCATCCAGGAAGTAGGTTGCAATTGTTTCGTCCTCTTCCCCTTCTTTTTCTGCTTTCTTGACTGTCCGGGTAATACTGAGGGTGTGCTTTCTGCCCCGGCCTTCTACGACTACCTTGTCTACGTCTTCTATATTTACCAGCAATGCAAATTTATCGGTTATATCCAAAGGTTTAAAATCCAGGAAGGAAATTGAACTCTCGTCCATAAGGTAAACCGCATCCGAATCCCCTGTCTTAAAGTAAATTGTCCCGTCATCCAGGCTTTTTCCAAAGGACAAATCCAGAGTATTATTTTCATCCCTGATCACAAAATGCAGTTTCGGATTGTCAAGCCCATATTTTGCTAAATCTGTCGGGTTATCATCAGCGAAGTCCTTAATCACAAGGCCGGCCAGGCCGCTCTCAAATTTTTCACCCAGCTTGGTTGAATCTATTCCCCTTGGTCTCTTATAGGGCTTAATCATATAATAAGCCGAAAAGCCATATGCATCTTCTTTATTTGGTATATCGTCACTTGAGACAATCTCAATTTCCCTTCTTCCCTCTCCTGAAATATATAAATATTTCATTGTCATTAGATCAATCTGCTTAAGCGATTTCTCCCTGAAATTTGAAAAAGGGGAATTAAGCCTTTCTCCATGCATGCTGCGTACCGTGTATACTTTGGGGTCTCCGTCCTTCATCAGGTAGTAAGTGCTTCCTTCTGCTGTCTTGTTTCCCAGGAACAAAGTTACCTTTGTACCGTCATCCAGTTCAGCAGTACCGGTAGCAGATGGCTTATCCAACCCATATATGGAAAGATCCTCAGGTTCCTCTTCTACTATTTGGTCTGCAGTCAGGGATGAAAATGTCCTTGCAAGGTCAGTAACCTTGGTTTGTATAAGCTCTACCGGATAAGGTTTTCTGGTTACCCATACTTTCTCTTCCTTGGGTTCACTATCCTCACCGTTTTCCCCGTTATCTTCCTCCACAATTCTGGTTTCCGTTTCAAAAACCAGCTCATCTATATTGCTGTTTTTTATCGTCATCCTGACTATTTTCTCACGATCAAACTTGGAAATTTCAATAACAGGTTTTGATTCATCCGGCTCTTCCTTTTGAGGCCGGTTCACAAGGAATACATATGTTCCGGACAATAAGACCAGTACAGCAAGCAGGATAATAAGGCTGCGCTTTCTTCTCATAGATGACGCCTCCTCAGCCATACTACCAGTCCTGCAATCAAACATCCAACCGGTATGACTATCATAGACAGAATAGTATAAATTCTCAGCTGAGTGTTGGTAACTTTAAGAGGTTGGACACCCAGGCTCTTGGGCCTGATGCTGATGGACTCTTCCCGTTCAAAAACCCAGTTCAGACTGTTCAGGAACAGGTCAACTCCGCCCTCAAAGCCTGTATTCAAAAATTCAGCGTTTCCGATTACCACCAGCCTGGTGGTGTAGGTTTCATTGGCAGCCAGGTTGTATACTCTATCCTCGATAGCCACAGCCAGGCTAAAAGGACCGGCTAAGTCTTCTTCCTGTTTTTCAAGGCTGGTCGACTCACTGTTCGCTGCCCTGGCAAATGCTTTATCTGAAGTTGAAAGCAGTGTTTCTATTGTTGTAGTATTTCTCTTGGTATCCAGGATTTCTATCGCCTGACCTCCCGGAATGTATAAGGGCAGATCGTTTGTCTTAATCGGACTTACAATTTCATGACTGCCGTATTGCGGCAGCAGGAAAAGCGGATTACCGCCGATATAACGGCCTTGTTCACCTTCAATAACAAGTGAATTGGTCATCCTGATTCCGTAAGTCTGGAAAACTGACTGGAAATTAGGCAGATCTTCAATGAGAAGGTTCATCAGGAATATGGCTTTCCCTTCGTTTTCAAGGTAAGCCTTCAGAACCTTTGCTTCATCTTCACTAAGGTCTCTCGTAGGCGCATTTATTATGAGCAGATCGGCATCATCCGGCACCGCATCTTTGCCTAACAAGTTCAGATTCTGTATGTTGAAGTTATCCAGTTCCATCTGCTTGCGGGTATTGTAATCCAGGATTGCTTCGCCATGGCCTTCCAGCAGGTAGGCAACCGGCATCTCAGCACCGCTGACAAACAGAATGGCAGAAGTAAGTCTTTGTTCCACAGCCAGAGATTCTACCTGCAGCTGGGATGTGTTGGATGAAAAATTATACATATCATACTGGGATATTACACGGAATTTTTCACCGCTTTCAACCACAATGCTGCCTGTCGACAAGCTCCTTCCGTCCTTGGTATACTTTTGAGCTGTGATAGGATCTCTCACCGGATCAATATAGTCTATGCTGATGCGATTAGAACGGCTGGCGTATCTCTGAACGATTTCCTTAATAACAAGGTTTACAGAGTCCGGTTCCCCCACAAAATATATTGTAACGTCATCTTCCAGGCCGTCTAAGACTTTAAATGTCTGCTCTGAAAGAGAATACAGCTTGTTCCATGTCAGGTCGATACGAACTGGAATTAAGTCTGCCACAAGGTTAACTATGATAACAGCTGCTATTACTATAATGGTCATAACGGTAGCATAACTGCCGTATTTGAACTTTTTACTGCTGAATGATTGTATAATACTTGCTTTTCTGTTGCCTGAATTCATCCTTGTCCCCCCCTTAACTCCATCTCTTCTTCTCGAGCATCCGCACCGTCAGAAAAACAAATACACCAGAGAAGGATATATAATATATAATCGGGCTTATGCTGAAAATTCCCAATGAAAAATCCTCATAGCGGCTTAATAATGAAAACCAGCTGAGTACCTTGCCAATCAATCCGTTATATATTGCCGGCTTGAAAATATACCCTGCTGCAATGGCTAAAATGCCAACCAGCAGAATGCCTCCGCTGACAAACAGGTTTCGTGTGGCCATATAAAAGATAAATGCAACGGCTGCTGCAAGTACACCTGCAAAAATCATACCGGCTATCCTGTCAGTGGGCAGGTTTCCTATAATGGAATCTATAAACCACAACAGAAGAAGTGTAGTAAAGGTTGCAACTGCAGCTATAACCTGATTGTCAGTAATAGAGGAAATGAATAATCCAACGGCAATCAAAGCTGAGCCGAACAAAAAGAATCCGATGTAACCGCCGATAACCTCAGACCATGTAACTGAGCCCATAGTGCTTAGAATAATCGGATAAATCCATGTAATAGCCAATGTAAGGAACAAAACGCTGACGGCTCCTAAATACTTGCCCATTACAATTTCTGTAAGGCTTACAGGACTTGTAAGCAGGAGCTGATCGGTTTTCTGCCTGGTTTCTTCTGCCATAAGACGCATGGTTAAAATAGGCACAACCAATAAGAAAACGAAAGTAATATTGGAAAGTACAGTGTTATAGTCAGGGCTCAAACTTAACAAGTTGGACATGACAAAGAACAGACCTACAAAAAACAACAATGATGCCATAAAAATATAGCCGGTCATTGATTTAAAATAAGTCAGGAACTCCTTCTTGATGATAGCCAGCATATCATTGTACCTCCTTTTCCTGCGTGGTTACCTGCAGGAATATATCTTCAAGAGTCATATCCATGGACTTCATCATCAAAATCGGATAGGACGCTCTGCTCATTGCGTTGAATAAGGGTTTGCGGATATCCACGTTGGGATCTGCCTCAACTATGACATCTATGGTACCAGGCTCCCTGACACCCTGGGCTTCTGCATATTTAACACCCTGCAGCTCTTGTATGGCCCTTAGTACCTGTTTCTCCTGCCCGGCAATCCGCAGGCTTAACTTACTGCTGTTGCCAAGACCTTTTGAAAGATTTTCAGGAGTGTCACTGGCTACAATTTTACCTTTGTTAATGATAATGACCCTCTCGCAAACTGCACTGACTTCAGGCAGTATATGAGAACTGAGGATAATTGTATGATCCTTGCCCAATTGCTTGATCAAATTACGAATCTCAATTATCTGTTTGGGATCCAGTCCAACAGTAGGCTCATCCAATATGAGAACCCTTGGATTGCCTATAAGGGCTTGTGCCAGACCTACACGCTGCTTGTATCCTTTGGACAAGTTTTTAATCAGCCTTCCTCTTACATCGCTGATTTTTACCAGGTCCATTATCTTTTCCATGCTCTTCTTTTTGTCAGCACCTTTAATATTTTTAATATCGCTGACAAAATCAAGATACTCGGTGACGGTCATATCACCATAAAGCGGCGGAAATTCCGGCAGATATCCAATCATTCTCTTAGCTTCCTCAGGCTCTTCAAGAATATCAATGCCGTTAATCAGTGCACGGCCGCCGGTAGCTGAAATGTACCCGGTAAGAATATTCATAGTGGTGGATTTGCCTGCACCATTGGGACCAAGAAACCCCAAAATTTCGCCTGGTTCCACTTTGAAATTAATGGAATCTACAGCGACATGCTGTCCGTATATCTTGGTCAGATTTTCAACTTGGATCAAAAGTATCCCCCCCGATATTCATACTGATATACTGTGGATATAGCTTGACATACTTTATTTATTATATCTCATGCGAAAAATTATAGCAAAAGAATTTAAACAAACTATGAATAATCTATGAATAATTCACAGATTAAAGTCGCTTCCAGCGTACTCCCTGGGGCGTATCCTCCAGAATAATACCCATCTCCTTCAAATCATCCCGTATCTTGTCCGCCAAAGCCCAATTCTTTTCCTTTCTTGCCTGCTGCCTTTTTTCTATAAGGGCTTCAATCTCATCATCCAGACTGCCCATCTGTTTGTTCAGGAGACCCAGTATGCCCGTCAATTTCTTCAGGGTGTCCAGGGCAGCACGGATTACCTCAGCTGATTGTCCCGGTTTTATATTGCTGTTGATCTCCCTGACCAGTTCAAATATAACCCCAAGTGCGTCAGCTGTATTGATATCATCCTCCATAGCCTTTTCAAAGCTGTCTGTGTATCCGGGCAGCTTGTCCAAAAACTGCTTTTCTTCATCAGTACTTGGTCTTTCGGGGGCATCCTTCAGCAGGTGTTCAAGATTGTTCCGGGCATTATACAGCCTTTCCAAAGCGCTTTGGGCTTGTTCCAGCAGTTCCCTGCTGAAGTTTATGGGATTGCGGTAATGTGATGAAAGCATAAACAGCCGAACTGCCTCAAGATCAAACTCCCTGGAGATGTCTCTAACGGTAAAGAAATTCCCGAGGGATTTAGACATTTTTTGGTTGTCTACGTTAATATACCCATTATGCAGCCAGTACCTGGCAAAAGGCTTGCCTGATGCTCCCTCGCTTTGGGCTATCTCATTTTCATGATGGGGAAAGATCAGGTCCTGCCCTCCTGAGTGCACATCAATGGTTTCTCCTAAATATTTAGTGGCCATCACCGAGCACTCGATATGCCATCCCGGGCGGCCCTTGCCCCATGGGCTGTCCCACGCAGGCTCACCAGGTTTCTGACCTTTCCATAAAGCAAAATCCATGGGATTCTTTTTGCTCTCGTTAATATCAATGCGGGCACCCAGTTCAAGGTCCTCTAAGTTCTGCCCTGAGAGCTTGCCATATCCTTCAAATGCCATGGTGTTGTAGTACACGTCGTTCCCGGCCTGGTATGCAAGCCCCTTGTCCATTAGCTTCTTAATAAATTCAATTATATCATCAATATGATCTGTAGCTTTAGGGTGAACATCAGCTCTTTTGATACCCAGCTTATCAGCATCAATAAAATATTCGGCAATGAACCTTTCACCAAGCTCTTTTACTGTAATACCTTCCTCATTAGCCCGCTGTATCATTTTGTCATCAATATCAGTAAAATTCTGCACGAATGTTACCTTATACCCTTTATACTCCATATACCTGCGGAAAACATCAAATACTATAAAAGGCCTTGCATTGCCTATGTGAAAATAATTATACACCGTGGGTCCGCAGGAATACATCCGTACCTCACCCGGATGCAGAGGTACAAATTCTTCTTTACGCTTGGTTAGAGTATTATACAGTTTCATCTTTTAATCTCTCCTCCAATTCATCCACTTTTTTTTCAAGTTCCAATAATCTGAAGGTAAGCCTTCTCAAGGCTTCATTCACAGGGTCGGGCAACGCAACCTGATCCAGATCAACCTGCTGATCATGAATCCTTTTGTTGTCCTTTTTTACCACCCTGCCAGGTATGCCTACCACAGTGCTGTTTGGGGGCACTTCCTTCAAAACCACCGCACCGGCACCGATTTTTGAATTGTCTCCTACATGAAAAGGCCCCAATACTTTGGCACCGGTACTTATTACTACATTGTTGCCTATGGTAGGATGACGCTTGCCTGTTTCTTTTCCTGTCCCACCCAGGGTTGCTCCCTGGTAAATAGTAACATTGTCCCCTATAACCGTTGTTTCTCCAATGACCACACCCATTCCATGATCAATAAACAAACCCTTTCCGATTTTAACAGCCGGGTGTATTTCAATGCCTGTTAAGAAGCGGTTAAACTGGGATAACATGCGTGCAATCAATTTCAGATTATGGTTATGCAGCCAATGGGCAATCCTGTGAAGTATAACCGCATGGAATCCCGAATAGCACAGGATAACCTCCAAAGCATTGCGGGCAGCCGGATCCCGTTCTAAAATAGCTTTTATATCTTCCTTTATATTTTGAAACATAATTATCCCCCTGATTGAGTTAAGTATGCGGAAAACGGCTTAAAAAAACCTCCTCTCTGAAAATGTCAGAGACGGAGGTTCCGCGGTTCCACTCTGCTTGACACAAATGTGCCCGGCTTTACAGCATATAACGGTGCAAACCGCCCTGCCCTACTAAGTTCAGGCAGGATGCTCCCGGGCGCACTTCAGCATATTCACTGCCGGAATGCCTTTCAGCCGGTGAGCACTCCTCTCTGTGGCGGTCATATGCCTACTCTTCCCGCTCATAGCAATGATCTTGCATATATTTCTTAATATGTTTTTAAATTATAATATATCAGCACTAAAACTGTCAATTAATATGCCGCTTCAACCCCTCAATACATCTGCCAGCCATGCAAAGAACCTCTTGATTGCATCCAGAATCTGCTGGAAAAAGCCCTTGTTCTTTTCTATCGTTTCTCTTACCTTTTCCAGTCCTTTGCTGATATTCTGAAGCTGCTGCGAAACCTTCTCAACACTGAGGTCCAGCTTGCTGATCCGTTCCATCAAGTCTGCCAGCTTGTCAATATGCTCCTGGGTGATATTTATGTTGAGATCAGCAGCTATTTCAATTATTATCTTTCTTATTTTTTCAGGGTCGGTAATCTTTTCACGAATTATGCGCTCCTTGATCTCCTGTATAAGTACAGCTGCTTCATCCTTGCCGATATCCTCTCCCAGTTCCCCGGTAGTAACCAGTTCTTCATTGGCTGTCTTTTTGGCTTCCTCTGACAATTCCTCACCGGTAGCTTTTTCGAAAGCCTTCATTATGCCCGTCAATGCTGCAGTTCCCGAAACTTCAAAGGGAGCGGCGGCTATTACCTTTGCATCTTCAACCCCGGCGGTTACCATAGCATTGGCATACATTTCCTTGGTTACCCATGAAATATTGTGGGTTTCCACAGTAATGCCCTCACCAGCATCCAATATTTCAACATATGCAGAAGAAAATGCTCTTTTGCCTATAATATCCTCTGATATTAATCCCTCAAGATATGCACGCTCTTCCTGGTTTGTAACCTCTATTATTTCTACCTCTGATTCTTTCACACCAAACAAATCCAGTATCTGTTCCCTTTGTTTGTCGCTGAGGTTTGCACCAAGGCTGACAACTTTTTTCTCCGCTGCCGCTGCTATAGTCAAAGATCCTGTTATAAGCAGCAATACCAGTATTATAACTATTACTTTTTTCATTTTTCTATCCTCCCTGTAAAACCAAATTACTTCTTAATCCTGTCAATAAGTGCAGCAGCCTGGGCTGCAATTCCTTCTTCCCTGCCGGTAAACCCCAGCCCCTCTGTAGTAGTAGCTTTAATATTAATACACTGTTTGTCTAATTTCAACACGGAAGAAATATTCTCAATCATCTGCGGTATATGCGGCAGCATCTTAGGTCTTTGAGCAATAATGACAGAATCTATGTTAACAATACCATAACCTTCCTGACTTAGAATGTCGAAGACTTTTCCCAATAGAATGAGACTGGATATCCCCTTGTACGACTGATCATTATCAGGAAAATGCTTGCCGATATCACCCAGGCCGGCAGCTCCCAGCAAAGCATCCATGACAGCGTGGACAAGGACATCAGCATCTGAATGACCCAGCAGTCCCTTGCTCCAGGGTATATTTACGCCTCCAAGTATCAGCGGACGGCCTTCCACTAATCTATGTACATCATATCCTATACCTATCCTCATGGATTCATCCTCCTGTTTTTCAGGTACTGGGCTGCTATTTCCAAATCTTCAGGGGTAGTAATTTTAATATTGTCATAGCCGCCCATAACCAGTTTAACAGGATGCCCCATTCTTTCCACCAAGGAACTGTCATCAGTGCCCAGATATTGTTCCTTTCTTGCTTTTTCATGGGCTGCTTTTATTAAATCCATTTTAAAGGCCTGAGGCGTTTGAATCAACCACATTTTGCTCCTGTCAGGAGTCCTGACAGAAAAACCCTGGCTGTTAATCTCTTTTATAGTATCCTTGGACGGCATGCCGGCAGCGGCAGCGCCATATAACCTGGCTGCTGCAATACACTCCTCAACTACTTCAACTCTTATAAGCGGCCTCACACCGTCATGAATAATTACTACCTCACTTTCCCCTATAAACTGCAGGGCATTCCATACCGAATCCTGCCTTTCTGTCCCCCCTTCTATAAAATAGACGGGCTTGCTTATCGAGCAAAATTTCAATATGTTATCTTTTATATATGCTTCATCTGCAGAAACAATTACTATTGCATCTATTGAAGGGACAGCATTAAAGACTTGCAAGGTGTGCGCCAGTACAGGACGATCATGCAGGATCAAATACTGTTTGGGTACGCAGCCTCCCATTCTCAGCCCTTTGCCTGCTGCCAGTATAATTGCAGTAACGGAATAGTCCATAACAGCCCCCTGATAATGGAAAGGCTGGATTTTTACACCCAACCTTTCCTTGCAATTCAAATTTCTATATTGGATATTATTCGTACAATGTTATGATTGATGCAGCTATTCAAATCAGGACACAATCTTATCCATGGATTTTGGTTTTGCAAATATCATTCTGCCTGCTGCTGTCTGCAGCACACTTGTTACCATAACCCCGATTGTTTCCCCTACGTGTTTCTTGCCTCCATCTACTACAATCATGGTTCCGTCATCCAGATAAGCAACTCCCTGTCCGGTTTCCTTGCCATCCTTTATTACCTGGACTACCATTTCTTCTCCCGGCAGTACTACCGGCTTAACCGCATTGGCCAGTTCATTGATGTTCAATACAGGAACTCCTTGAAATTCGGCAACTTTATTAAGATTATAGTCATTGGTTATAACCTTTGCATGCAGCAGCTGACCTAATTTAAGCAGCTTGGAGTCAACCTCTGCAATATCGCTTAAATCATCATCATAAATTTTAACCTCAATATCCAGTTCCTTCTGAATGCGATTCAGCACATCCAGGCCTCGTCTGCCCCGGTTGCGCTTAAGAGCATCAGATGAATCGGCAATATGGCGCAGCTCCTCCAGAACAAATGACGGGATAACCAGCGGACCTTCTATGAATCCGGTCTTGCATATATCAAAAATGCGTCCGTCAATGATTACACTGGTATCCAATATTTTAGGCACAACTGTTTCCTCTTTATTTATCTTTTCCCTGGAAGAACGACGGAAAAAGGAAAAACCGCTTAATTCGTCGCGCCTTTTGGTTGCTATGCTTATGCCAAGATAACCGCAGAAAACATATATGACTGTGGTAAGTATCACCGATACCAAAGGCAGCTTCAATCTGCTGATGGGGTCTGAAATAAGAAATGCTATCAGCAATCCTATTATCAAGCCGATGGAACCGAATATAATATCAAGCATAGGTACTTCAGACAGTTTTCCTTCAACCCATCTTAAAAAGGAAACAGTATATTTAATAATACCGGATGACAGAATAAACATAATAAAGCCGGAAATAAGACTGCAAATTGCAATCAGCACTATATCCTGATATTTCGAGATTATCTGTATATTAAACTGATCCAATACCTGTTTTATTAAAAGTGCTAAGCCCACTCCCAGAGCCAGGCCTGCCAAAGTAAGCAGAAAACGAAACACTCTCTGCATCACATCACCTCCTGGTGTTTATTATTATCATTATACCAGAAATTTATAAGGTATAAATAGGAAAAGAAAATAAACAGCGTCATTTAGACGCCGTTCCATTCAAAGTAACATTATCTATCATGCTGGCTATCTCTTCTTCTGCTGAAGATGTTGACAGCGCCATTTCGCTTATTAATATCTGCCTTGCATTGCTGAGCATTTTCTTCTCGGCTGAAGATAAACCCCGGTCCCGCTCCCGAATCATCAGATCTCTTACAACATCTGCCACTTCATATATATCGCCGCTCTTAATCTTTTCTAAATTTATCCTGTACCTTTTATTCCAGTTATCAGGAAGGGATGGACTGGGATTTCCTAATACTTCTACTACTTTACTGATATCTGAATGGGATATGATCTCCCTCATACCAATTTCTTCAACGTTTTTCGTCGGGATCATTACTTTCATTCCGCCCATGGGGAAATTCAATATATAGTATTGCTGTTTTTCGCCAAGTATTTCCCTGACTTCTATTCCCTCAATAATGCCGGCACCGTGCATTGGGTAAACCACCTTGTCACCTACCTCAAACACCTTGATGCCTCCTTTCAACAGAATTATATCTTATTATAACACAAATATATCATGATGTCAAAAATTGATATTTTAACACAATGTAAAGATAATTGTCAATGATAAATAAGCATATTTTTTCGGATATATATAATATTCCATTTTCAGTAAAATCCGGTGATATTCTACAAAAATCAACCCGGACTGCTTGACAAATAAAATAAATTCCATCATAATAAAAATAAGTGAATATTTAGGAGTGTATACGATATGAAGGACGTGATGTTTGCTGACTATCAAAGCATGATAAATGATCAGCTGCTCCGCCATCGCAGCATACTGGATATTATTACCAAGTGCCAGGATGCGGCATCAAGAGTTAATCGGGCGGTTATCAAGGCTGTTACCAGCTGCGGCTGCATTGAGATCCATGCAGTCAAGCAGGAACTGCCTGAAGATATTTCCCTTGAGAACCTGAAAAACTACATGGATTCCCATATAACAGGCAGCTTGTGCAAACATTGCAGGTCCATCATAGAAGATGAACTGGGTAATCAAATGTTCTACATGGCAAGCCTCGCCAATACATTAGGCATCAGCCTGTATGACATTATACTGAATGAAGAAAAGAAAATGTCCACATTGGGAAAATACAATCTGAGATGAAATATTAGCCATGTTTAATAATATAAAAGCTCAGACTGATATCATATCCCCCTGCTTTTTGAGATAAGGGGGATTTCATTTTTTAAAGGTATATATGATGTATCCATTTTCATACACCTTCTGAGCATTGAACAACATCAATGCTGTTTTTTGCGTCCCCCGATACCAGCAGCATGCAATGCTTCAATCAGGGTTCCCACACCAACCAGTGTAAAACCCGGGTCTATGTTATTTTTACATGCGCTTGCGGGCACAATGGCCTTTTTAAATCCCATTTTAGCAGCTTCTTTTATTCTTTGCTCCAGCTGGGTAACTGCCCGGACTTCTCCTGCCAAACCCACTTCGCCTATTATAACGGTATAGGGGTCTACAGGACAGTCACAATAACTGGAAGCCAAAGCAACTGCCAGTCCCAGGTCTACAGCCGGTTCATCAATTTTTACTCCCCCCGTAGCCTTTACAAAGGCGTCATTGCCTCCCATGGGCAGTCCCACCCGCTTTTCCAGAACGGCGATGAGAAGCTGAAGGCGGTTGACATCAATGCCGTTAGTGGTTCTGCGGGCATTTTGATAACTGGTAGAACTGACAAGGGCCTGTACCTCCACCAAAATGGGACGTGTACCTTCAATAACCGGAACTATGACACTGCCGCTTGCTCCTATGGGCCTTTCAGACAGAAACAGTTCTGAAGCGTTTGGAACATCTTTTAACCCGTTGTCACCCATTTCGTATACACCAATCTCCAACGCTCCAAATCTGTTCTTAACTGCCTGAATAATTCTATATTGGGTATGCCTTTCTCCGTCAAAATACAGCACTGTATCAACCATGTGCTCAAGTATTCTCGGACCGGCAATAGCACCTTCCTTGGTAACATGCCCGACAATAAAAACTGCTGTCTTGCTGTTCTTGGCCATCCTTAGCAGCTGTGCAGCACATTCCCGCACCTGCACCACACTGCCCGGAGCAGACGGAATATCCGGCTTGTAAACAGTCTGGATGGAATCAACAATCAGAACTTCCGGCTGCAAAGCTTTCATGTATTCATCAATCAGCTCCATGTCAGCCTCTGATACCAGCATAAAGGAATCAGCAACAGCCCCTAAACGCTCTGCTCTGATCCTGACCTGCTGAGGGCTTTCCTCAGCACTGACATAAAGCACAGGTCCTTTGCTCTCAGCCACCCTGCCGGCAAGCTGTGTTAAAAGAGTACTTTTTCCTATACCGGGATCTCCCCCTACAAGAACAAATGACCCTGGTACTATGCCTCCCCCCAGGACCCTGTCCAGCTCTGCAGAGCCGCTGGAAAAACGCGGGGCTTCAGTGAAGCTTACATGGCCGACAGCAACCGGCCTTACATCGGTGCCGGCCGGAGCACTTATTCCCCTGGGAGAGTCTTCACTTCGGATAACTTCTTCTACAATAGTGTTCCACTCACCGCAGCTGCTGCAATATCCTGCCCATTTAAATGCCTTTGCGCCACAGGACTGGCAGATCCAAACCGTATTTTTCTTTTTTGACATTACATTCTCCTTGTATTTTATTGTAAGAGTAATATTTTTAAACTCATCATATGCAGGTTGATCATTTCTCTGCAAATTAATATATCTGCTAATTAACCTAAGATATAATTCTGCAAAAAGCAAAAGAACCCTTCATAAAATCACATGCGACAAATAAAAAGAGCGGAAACAAAAGCTCCGCTCCATATTTCTGGTACACAGCATATATCTTTAGTTCATCATTCCTGCGTTAATATACCCTGCTTGCATCATTGTTTTTTCTGAAAACCAGCTTATCGCCTTCCATATCAACTTTTACCCTGTCTCCTATTTTAATACGTCCTGCCAGTATCTCCTCCGACAGATTATCCTCAATCATGCGCTGTATAACACGGCGGAGAGGCCTGGCGCCATAGGTTACATCAAATCCTTCCTTTGTCATATACTCTTTTGCTGCTTCCGAAACTTCAAGGTAAATATTCTGTTTAGCCAGCCGTTTTGATACATTCTCTATCATCAACTGGACAATTTCCTTAAGATCATTGTCATCCAGGGTGTGGAATACGATAGTTTCGTCAATTCGATTCAAGAATTCAGGACGGAAGGTCTTTTTCAGTTCTTCCATAATGCTGTCCTTCATTCTCTCATATTCACTTGCTGCCATATTGTCTGAGGCGGCAAATCCAATTACTTTCTGCTTGCGTATTGTATGGGCACCCACATTGGAGGTCATGACAATTACGGTATTGCGAAAATCAACTGTGCGTCCCTTCGAATCGGTAAGACGTCCATCCTCCAATATCTGGAGCAGAATGTTGAATACATCAGGATGCGCTTTTTCTATTTCATCCAGAAGCACCACTGAGTAAGGCTTTCTTCTTACCTTTTCAGTCAGCTGCCCGCCTTCTTCATAGCCTACATAACCGGGAGGAGAACCAACCAGCCGGGAAACAGTGTGACGTTCCATATATTCTGACATGTCTATCCTGATCATGGCATCCTCGTCACCAAACATTGCCTCAGCCAGAGCTTTGCACAGCTCAGTTTTGCCCACACCGGTGGGACCAAGGAATATAAACGAACCAATGGGCCTTTTTGGATCCTTCAGCCCTGCACGGGCTCTGCGGATAGCCCTTGATACAGCCTTGACTGCTTCATCCTGGCCTACAACACGGCTGTGAAGTATCTGTTCCATATTCAGCAGCCTTTCAGTTTCACCTTCAGTCAGCTTTTTGACCGGGATACCTGTCCAGCTGGAAACGATCTGAGCAATTTCTTCCTCGCCAACCGTTTCGGAATTGGCAGTGGACTGACGAGTCCATTTTTCTTTCATTTCTTCGATGCGGTCCCTGATTTGCTGCTCCTCATCCCGGATCTTGGCGGCTTTCTCATAGTTTTGGTTCATAACCGCCTCTTCTTTTTCCTTCATCAAATCCTCAAGCTTGCTTTCCAGTTCTTTTAAATCCGGCGGTGCCGTAATAGACTGCAGGCGCACCCGGGAAGCCGCTTCATCTATTAAGTCTATAGCTTTATCCGGCAGATACCTGTCGGTTATATACCTGTCGGATAATTCCACAGCTGCTTTTATAGCATCATCGGTAATACGAACCTTATGATGAGCTTCATACTTATCACGCAGTCCCAGCAGGATTTGCTCAGCTTCTTCCCTGGTGGGCTCTCCTACAGTAACTGGCTGGAACCTTCGCTCCAGGGCAGGATCCTTTTCTACATGCTTCCTGTACTCGTCCAGCGTTGTTGCTCCTATGGCCTGGATTTCGCCCCTGGCCAGCGCCGGTTTGAGAATATTGGAGGCGTCTATTGCACCTTCCGCTGCTCCTGCACCTATTATGGTGTGCATTTCATCAATAAAAAGTATTATGTTGCCTGCCTTTCGTATTTCAGTCATTATGTTCTTCAAACGTTCCTCAAACTCGCCCCTGTATTTTGCTCCTGCCACCATACCGGCAAGATCCAGAGTAACAATCCTTTTATCTTTCAGCAGTTCCGGAACATTGCCTTCCTGAATTTTCTGAGCCAGGCCTTCAACTACGGCTGTCTTGCCCACACCGGCTTCTCCGATAAGAACAGGATTGTTTTTAGTGCGTCTGCTTAGAATCTGAATGACCCGTTCAATTTCTTTTTCCCTGCCGATGACCGGATCAAGTTTGCCTTCAGAAGCCATATAGGTCAAGTCTCTGCCGTATTGGTCCAAAGTAGGAGTTGCGGTCTTTTTCTTGCTGATGCCCTGATGGGATTCCAGGCCTTCCTCTTTAAGCATTTTTATTATCTGTTCTCTTATGTTCTGCAGGTCTACCCCTGAATCCTTAAGAATCCGGGCTGCTACTCCTTCTCCCTCGCGGATCAGGGAAAGCAGCAGGTGTTCTGTGCCTACATAATTGTGGCCGAGATTTCTTGCTTCATAGAAACTAAGCTCCATTACCCGCTTTGTCCTGGGAGTATATCCAAAACCTTCGGTAAAATTATAATTGCCCTTGCCAACCAGATTTTCCACCTGGTCTCGAATTCTATTAATATCAATGCCCAGTCCCTTTAATACCTGGGCAGCTGCACCTTCACCTTCTCTGAGCAAGCCAAGCAGCAAGTGCTCCGTTCCCACATAATTATGCCCCAGGTTTCTTGCTTCTTCCTGGGCATAAATCAGAGCCCTCTGGGCACGCTCTGTAAATCGTCCGAAAAACGCCATTTACAAACCCTCCTAACTAATGTCCTTGGTTTTTAGTATTCCTTCCATGACTTCTCTTATGACATTAGCTCTGGCTATGTCAATTTCATTACCGTCAATCATTCTGCCTGCTTTCCTTGTTACTCCGCCAGGCTGTCCGATTGTCATTAAATAATCCATATCCTCAAGAGTTAGTTTAGGAATTAACCCTAAGCTGACTCCCAGCCGTACCTGGGACAACAGTGCCATAAACTCCTTCAGTTCAAGTACTCTTGCATTCAGCAGTATTCCGTATGCTCTCCACAAGGCATCCTCAAACTGGATCCCGTTTGCATCCCAAAGTGCCTTTCTGGCCATACGTTCTTTATCTATAATCTGCCTGCAGGCAATTGTAAGGTTGTTTATAATTTCCTCCTCCGAAAGCCCTAAAGTAATCTGGTTTGATATCTGATATATGCTTCCAAGGGCTTCGCTGCCTTCTCCGTAAATTCCCCGTGCCGTTAAGCCAATCTTGGATATGGTCTGCAAAATCGCATTCATTTGCTGGTTCAGGGTAAGAGCAGGCAGATGCATCATAACTGAAGAGCGCATGCCGGTTCCAACATTGGTAGGACAGCTTGTCAGGTAACCCAGCTCGTCATGGAAAGCATATTCTACCTGACTTTCCAGCATGTCATCCACACTGTTAAGTATGTCCCATGATTGGTTCAGCTGGAAACCAGGCAAAATGCACTGCATGCGTATGTGATCCTCTTCATTGATCATTATGGTAATTTTCTCATCTTTGTCCATAATGAGAGCGGATACTTCATAGTTTTGCATCAAATCCTGGCTGGCAAGATGCTTTTCAACCAATATCTGCCTTTCTACTATCGGTACATCCCTTATAAACATAAAACTTAATCCTTGAGAAGACCGTCTGCCGATAACACTGTTTCTTATATTTTCTGCAATCTCAGCAGCATGCTGGGGCTTCATAACCGGGGGAAACGGGTAATTTGCCAGATTTCGTGCCAGGCGGATCCTGCTGCTGATTACTACATCCCTAAGAGGTCCTTTTTCGTTTATCCAGCTCATTGCTGTTCCCTCCCCGAATATCCCTGGGATTGTTCCAGCTCTCTTATCTTATCCCTTAACTCAGCCGCCTTCTCATAAGCCTCAATTTCAACTGCCTTTTTTAATTCAGCCTTCAACTTCTGAATCTGCTTTTTGGTCAGCAACGCAGAACCTGATCGTTTCGGCACTTTCCCAGTATGCTGTGTGCTGCCCTGTATTTTTCTGAGTATAGGTCCCAGTTCATCTCCAAAATATTTGTAACATTCCTGGCAGCCCAAACGCCCTATGTTTTTGAACTGGTTAAAATCCATTCCGCAAACTGCACATTTGGATGGCGATAATTTTTCAAAGGCAGGCTTTGCCTGTCCCATATCCATAAAGCTGGCAATCAGATCATTTACTGAAAATGTTGGTATATTGATGAAGCTTTCTCTTTGACGGGCACAATCCTCACAAAGATGAAGCTCGGTTTTATGATTGTTTATAATTTTGGTCATATGAACTGTTGCCGGCTTTTGCTTGCATTCCTGACATAACATGTTCCCTACCTCCCCAGTTATATATACCCATGTTAAGGCTGTGATTCACACTTTCTTCCCTTCCCATGTCATAATAGCCGTTATCATGGACTTTAAAATGCTTGCCCGGATATTATCCTTTAATGCAGCCGGTATGGCTATTGCTTTGTCTGATATGGCTGACTTCATAAGGAATGCGGTCATTTCTGATATATAATTCTGCTCTGCCATTCTCTGTATTATCTGCATGGCATTCTGTTCTGAAATTTTAGAGCCGATGCCCTCAGACAGGAGATAACGCATATAATCATTTTTATCAACATCCAGGCGCACAATCCTGATGTAGCCGCCGCCTCCTCTCCTGCTTTCAATATAATAACCATGGTTTATGGAGAATCTTGTTGCAAGAACATAATTGATCTGGGATGGTGCACATTCAAAATAATCAGCCAGTTCATTGCGCTGCAGTTCCAGCTGCCCTTCACTCTCCTGAAGAAGGGATTTGATAAATTCCTCTATAATGTCACTTAAACGCGCCATCTCACCACTTCCTCATATTTCTCTTATTTATTGTTTGACTTTCTTTGACCTTAATTATATTATAACTCAAAAATGTACTTATGCAATAGTTTTTCACAAAAAAGACATACATAAACCTTAGTACCTGTCCCTGATGAATTTATCATGCAATAAAAATCTCCCCTTTTTAAGCTTCAGGGAGCGTCATTTTGACATGCAAATCTTAAGATAAGTCAACATCCAATCGTCTTATTGCTCTGCTTATAATATCCCAGTCAAATCCTCTTCGCAGCAATGCCTGACTAACTTTGGCCATGCATTCCTTCCCGGGAAGGTTGCTGTATTTGGCATAATATTTTTCAGCCAGCTGACACACCAGCTCCTCTTCTTCCTCCTGCGTCACTGTATCCAATGCTGTTTCCAGAACATCCCGCGCAATTCCCTTGTTCATAAGCTCATATGCAATCTTTCTGCGTCCTGACGGCTGGCTTAATTTCCTGCTTTGTATCCATCTAAGCGCATATTCTTCATCATCCAGAAACCTGTATTCTTCCATTTTGCAGATCACTTCTTCAATTACCGGCTCATTAAAACCTTTCCTCTTCAGATAATCATATAACTGTTTGCGTGTCCGCATCCTAAATCCAAGATAGTGCAAAGCCAAGTCACATGCTGCCCTTATATCTGCCTCCCATATCCATTCGCGCAGCTGTTCTTCATTAATTAACATTCCCGGTTTAAGACCATGTTTGACGACGACCTCTTCATCAACACAAAATGTTCTGCCGTCATCCAATGCAAGTTCATAGCTTTTATTTCTTTTATTCCGGGGTTCAATAGCTGTTATGGTATTCATCCGGCAATTCCTTTCATAAATAAAATAAACTATTTATACATCAAAAAGTATGCCGTGTAATCCATGCAAGAGCCAGCCAGGCATATAATAGTGATTACCAGGCCTAAATCAAAAAGAGACGGCGCCCGGAGGCGCCATCCCATTAAGCCATTGCAAATATTTGTTCAAATTCCTCGGACTCCAGCTTTTCTTTTTCCAACAAAGCTTCTGCCACTTTGTGAAGCCTGTTCATGTTCTCTTTCAACAGCTGTTCCGCTTTCTTATAGCCTTCTTGTACAATCCTCTTGATTTCAGCATCTATCAGTGATGCAACTTCCTCACTGTAGCTGCGGGTATGACCATAATCCCTTCCAAGGAAGACTTCCTCCTGGGTGTTATAAGCAATTGGCCCTAAGTCATCGCTCATGCCGTATTCAGTTACCATCTTCCTTGCTATCTGACTGGCTCTCTGCAGGTCATTGTATGCACCTGTGCTTATATCCTTCAAAACAAGATGTTCAGCAACTCTTCCTCCCAGCAGCATTGTTATCTCATCTTCAAGCTCTGAGCGGGAGATATAGTTCTTATCTTCCTTAGGCAGCGTCAATGTATAACCGCCAGCCTGTCCCCTGGGTACTATGGATACCTGATGAACAGGATCCGCATTAGGCAGCATCTTGGCAACCACTGCGTGACCTGCTTCATGGTAAGCAACCAGCCTTTTATCCTTATCGGTTATCAGTCTGCTCTTCTTCTCAGGGCCTGCCACAACCCTGGTTATAGCCTCTTCAATTTCTGCCATTCCAATCTCCTTGGCATCCCGTCTTGCCGCCAGGATTGCAGCTTCATTCATCATGTTTTCAATATCTGCACCTGTAAAGCCCGGCGTTCTTTTTGCCAATACCTTGATGTCCACTTCCTTGCTTAAGGGTTTGCCCCTGGAATGCACCTTTATTATTTCTTCCCTGCCCTTAACATCAGGTACACCTACTACTACCCTGCGGTCAAATCTTCCCGGTCTGAGCAGTGCAGGATCCAAAATGTCAGGACGGTTTGTTGCAGCAAGAATTATTATACCCTCGTTTACAGCAAAGCCATCCATTTCCACCAGCAGCTGGTTCAGGGTCTGCTCCCTTTCATCATGCCCGCCGCCCAGGCCTGCGCCTCTATGGCGTCCCACAGCATCAATTTCATCTATGAAAACAATGCAGGGTGAGCTCTTCTTTGCCTGGTCAAACAAATCGCGGACACGTGAAGCACCTACGCCGACAAACATTTCTACGAAGTCCGAACCGCTTATGCTGAAAAACGGAACGCCCGCTTCCCCGGCTACTGCTTTAGCCAGCAGGGTTTTACCGGTTCCCGGAGGTCCTACCAGAAGCACACCTTTGGGAATGCGAGCTCCCAGCTCAATGAATTTTCTGGGATTCTTAAGAAACTCAACAATTTCCTTGAGTTCATCTTTTTCCTCATCAGCACCTGCTACATTATCAAAGGTGATACGGTTCTTGTCATCCTGATGAAGTCTGGCGCGGCTCTTTCCAAATGACATAACCTTGTTGCCGCCGCCCTGGGCCTGCTGCATGAAAATAAACCAGAATACAGCAAAAATAACGATCATTATAACAAAGGGCACCAACTGATACCACCATGGCGTTTCAGGAATGGGCTGCGGATCCCATTCAAACCTGAATTGATCTGAAGTGATTTCTTCCGGATCAACCCCGAGACGTTCCGCCTCAATAATCCTTACATCCCTGTCAAATATTGTGCTGTGGGGTGCATAAGACTTGAAATCATACTTATCCGGGAAGCTTTCCACAGGTATAGAAGATCCCTTTCTCAACCCCACAATAACACGGTCTGTACTCATTATATGAGTAATTTTGCCATCGCGGATTTCCTGCAACAGCTTAGGATATGGTAATCGTTCGTCCAGCCTTCCGATATCGGACATGGCAACAACGAGAATAATCACAATCAAGAGAATTAAATAAAAGCCCGGGCCTCTTAAAAATTTCCTCAACCCCAGCCCTCCTTCCATAAGTTATATCGCATTTTTTTATTTTAACATAACTGCCTGGCAAAAGCAATTAAATGCCGGTAAAATCCCGTCTTACGGCTGATTTTACCAGGCTTTTGCCTGTTATTTTTTATAAACATCTTTGGACAAAACACCTATAAAAGGCAGATTTCTATATTTTTCTGCATAGTCAAGCCCATAACCGATTACAAACTCGTCGGGAATACTAAATCCTATATAATCCACCTTCACAGGCACCAGTCTCCTTGAGGGCTTATCCAGGCAGCAGCATATTTTCAGTGAAGCGGGTTTTCTGGACAGCAGATTTTCCACAAGATAATTAAGTGTCAGTCCGGTATCTACTATATCCTCTACTATGAGAACATCACGCCCCTCAATTTCTTCATCCAGGTCCTTTAATATGCGTACTACACCAGAAGACTTTGTAGAACTGCCATAGCTTGAAACAGCCATAAAGTCCATTACAAGCGGCAGTTTGATGGCCTTTACCAGATCGGATGCAAATATGACTGCTCCTTTGAGTATTGAAATTATTACCAGTTCCTTGCCCTGATAATCCTCTGTAATCTGCTTACCCAGTTCCTCAATCCGGTTCATCAATTTTTGTTCGTCTATCAGTATCCTGTCAACTTTATCCATCATGGTTTATCCTCCATTATCTCTTTGGTATTCTATGCTTATCTTTAAAATATTCTTTGTGGACCCAGTTATACGATAATCCTGGTTGAGCTGAAGACCAACCACCCAAATGATATTTTCCTCATCCACCAGCAGGGGAATCCTGTCCCGCTCATCACGCGGAATTTTCATATCAATAAAATAATCTTTTAACTTCTTGCTCCCGTTCATTCCCAGTGGTTTGAAACGGTCGCCCTTTACCCGCTGTCTTAATCGCAAACTGCCTTTCACAGCATCTTCATCAATATAAATACACTGAGATGAGAAATGTAAACTTTTTTTTCTGTCCCATTTCTCCGCTGTTACAATCAAACCCAATTTTTCCAGCCGTACCTGCCCCGGTACCGGAAGCAGCTCATCATAATATTCAACAGGCGTTTCATCATTATTTTTCCTGAAAATCAGCTTGTCATAAATGACTTCTGCCACTATCACCGGACAGCCTTTTCCGGATGCCGGCACCAAGGTCCTGGTACCGGTCCGTGACCTGCGGGCCAAGGTAACGACTGCATCAATATGGTCATATCCGACACCGTCCAGATCACCTCTTAATTTCGAGACAGCCAAACGGACCAGTCTTTTTTGCACGGCACCATGACATGCATTGAATTTATTAAGATGCATTATAATCTGCCCGGACTCTAAGGTGCAAAGCTCCCTGTAAACTTTGCTGCAATAATCAGTAAGGAACTCATCTTCTTCACGTATAATGTTACCCATGATGTACAGCCGTTCTATTATATCAGGATTATATTCCCGGGTCAGAATTGGTATCAGCCTGTTGCGTATACGATTGCGGGTATATGTTAAATCAGCATTTGTTGCATCTTCCCGGTAAGACAGGCTATGCATCTTAATATAATCCAAAATTTCCTCACGAGTAACAACCAGCAGCGGCCGTATAATACAGCCGTCCCTTATTGGTTTTATGCCTGACAAACCTTGTATCCCGGTACCTCGAATAATATTGTGCAGGATTGTTTCGGCCTGATCATTTTTATGATGCGCAGTAGCTATTCTGTTCCCTTTTACTTTATCCATCACCTCATAAAAAAAATCATACCTGACCTGCCGTCCGGCTTCTTCTTCCGTTAAGTTCAGCCTGCGAGACAGTTCCGGTATATCAGCAATCTTCAAAAAAAAGGGTATATTCCAGCTTTTGCAAAGATCCTCAGCAAATACCGCATCGTTTATTGCTTCCTGTCCACGTATACAATGATTTATATGTGCTGCAAACAGCTCTAACTTTAATTGCCCCCGCAATTCTTTCAGTATATGCAGCAAGGCAACAGAATCTGCTCCTCCTGACAGGCCGACAATTACCTTGTCCCCCGGTAAAATCAAGCACTGGTCCTGTATAAAGTTAGCAACTTTTTGCAGCATGAAACACCCACCTTGCTTCTTTGAAGCACTTAAATATTACAAGGAATGAGTATTTTTATTGTAGCCTTTTTTAGATGAGTTTTCAAGGAAAATTATTCATGCAGCATTTCAGATTAACAATCTGTATAAATCACAAGTTGTCAGGCCAGAAAAACAAATTCTCCACCTAAAAAAGGCCTGTTTAATTGTTTGCCAATTAAACAGGCCTTATGCTGAAAACTGCAAATAAAACAGGTTCAGCAAACAAAGCAGGTAGAGTTCCATCCTCAGAATGGTTTCCATACCCTGCCTGTTAAAACTGTCATATCATCCCTTGCTTCCCCGTCAAGATGATACAGCGCTTCCTCCATGATTGAGTCCGCTAACTCCTGGGGATTGACGGTATCCAAGGTCGCAATAAAATCCGCCAGTGCCTGTTCAGCATTGCCCAGTGCGGAGAATGCATCCAATATTCCGTCGGTTACCATAATAATCATGTCTTCATCATGAATGGGCACCGAAATATTTTCCAGCTGGACATCTTCCAGAATTCCCATCGGAAGAGCAGGCTGCCGTATTATTTCAACTTTATCACTTCGCCTTATAAAACTGGGAACACCTCCTATTTTTATGAATTCAGCCTTGCCTCCGACCAGATCCATAATACATAAGTCGGCAGTAGCAAACATCTCCTCCCTTGAACGAAGCATAAGTATCGAATTAATTGTTTTTATTGTAATACTCTGACTGAAGCCTGCTTCCAGGAAGTTTTCCAGCAGCGATATAACTGCTCCGCTTTCTTCAGCAGCCCTTGCACCAAATCCCATTCCGTCGCTTAAGGCCAGCATATACTTCCCATCCTTGACTGTAGTAAAGGAATAGCTGTCTCCGCAAATGGAATTCTCCTTTCGGGGTTTTCTGACTACCCCGGTTATGATTTCGAACTGACGTGCTTCAGCTAAATGCAGTGCACACTCTTGTTTTCCGGCCTTTACGCACTCTTTTTGCTGTAAACTCATGGCTTTTCCCAATACTTTGCTTATGACAGGCTCAACCAGATTTAAGCATTCTTTATTGCCATTGCAGGCAGGCTTTATAATGCTTACCTCTGTATTTCCTCCTGGCTTTTCCAACACCAGGATTTCCTTTGCATGAATTCCGTTCTTATCAAGTTCAAGGCGAATAGCATCCTCCATGCTCTTACGGAATCGAACATCCATATTCAATTCAGCTGCCAGTTCCGTTACTACCTGACCTACACCTTCCAGCTGTTCAGCCACCAATTGCCTGCAGTCATTCAGTTTTCTTTGCCATTTCAGATTGGTTATGTAAGTATTGTAAATGACATTTATATCTTCTATCAGCCTGTGTACATTCAAGCAGCGTCTGTTCAAACCGGCGGGAACGTCCTTTTCTTCTATAAACCCCTTTTCCTCACACTTGGACAGTAATTCAAACATATTGGAATAGGTATTGTAGAAATCTCTCTCCCAGCAGCTGCGGTAAAGGGGACATCCCTTGCAGACCTGTTCGGCAACCATGTCAAAAAGCCTGGACACCTCTTCCTGGCCAACTGCCGAACTGCGTTCGGTTATTCTGCCAAATACTTTGGACAAATGGCGGAAAACCTGTGCAAATTCGTTAAGCCTGGACACTGTCAGTTCCTGCGCCCGTTTTCCATAATACTGCTGTACATCGGACAGCAGCAAACCTGAGTTCAAAAACCCCTTCAGATACTGAACTGCCTTTTTGGGCATGAGCATAAGTAAAAGCATTGCTCCCGCAATTTCTCCATAAGGTAAAATTGTATGGGTGGATCGATTGATATAAAATGCCATTAATATATTGGCAAGGAAGAACGCTATGCAGGATCCCGTTCTTCCCAATTCTTTGAATGTACCCGCAAGAAGGCCGCAGACAGCAAGATAACCCATTAAAGCCGGATCAGGTGTTGAAGCCAAAGACAGCATAAATCCTGCTGTTATACCAATAGCAGCACCTACCCCTGCTCCTCCCAAGTATGCAAAAAACAGGATCAAAAATATTGTAAAGGTGTTCCTGACAGAAAAGCCAAGTATATCAATATCCCAAAATCCAATAATTATGAGAGAAAGGAATATACTTAGGCATATCATCTCTTCCCCCGAAAGGAGATGCCTTCTCTTTCTGTCCAGGATAACATCTGTAGATCCGGAAAAAATATAAACCATGACAAACCCTGCTATGCTTTCAAATATGCCAATCAACATTTCATACAAAATAAACCCATTAATAAATGAGAATATTATGTTTACCGTCAGCAAACATGCCAGTACAGTGCATGCTGTCTGGAACACAGACCACCTTGCAGCCTTCTTTCCAATATATTGCCACACTGCGGCAAATAACATCATGGCCAGTATATATCGGGCTGAACGCAGGCTTATCTGAATGCTTAGACACCCCGCGGTCACGGCAAGAAATGCACTGAACCCCCCCTTTCGTTTATGCAGCAGAACTGCAAACAGAGCAATACCGAAGGGGGCAATATGATCCAGCAGAACAGCTCGTCCAACTAAAAAGCATGACATTACTGATAACAATTCCTGAATAAAGAAGCCAAAAGGAAAGGTATATGCCTTTTTCCCGGATGTTCTTCTGCCAACCCATCCGTTTAGCAGAATTGAAGCGTCTTTATGCACCAATACTAACACCACCCAACTAAAATATGACTATTTAGGAGAGAGTGATGCCATTATACCAAAGCTTGTCCAAATTATTTGTCAATATAAGAAGAGGTGCATTAAAAACTTTACGACAAAAACCAAATCAATATCGGAAGAAATTGTAAATTTGATAAGCAGTCAGCGCAATCCTATCTTAATTGGCATACAAATCCTGTAGAAATTAACAAAAGAATGTGATACGATTTTTAAGATTTTTTTAGCAACGTCAAATTTGCTGCAATATAACAAAAAAACCCGGACTATTCGCCATATACGAACAAGTCCGGGTAAAATAATGGTGGGAGCAATAGGGCTCGAACCTATGACCCCCTGCTTGTAAGGCAGGTGCTCTCCCAGCTGAGCTATGCTCCCACATATGAAGGTCAGACAAAATAATCTGACCTTCAACCTGGTAGCGGCGAACGGATTCGAACCGCTGACACTTCGGGTATGAACCGAATGCTCTGGCCAACTGAGCTACGCCGCCATATGGTTGCGGGGGAGGGATTTGAACCCCCGACCTCCGGGTTATGAGCCCGACGAGCTACCTGACTGCTCTACCCCGCGATATCCTTGTCCTGCAGGGAACACCCTCCGCAGCGACAAGTTATATTCTATAATAAACTAATTAGGAAGTCAACACTATTTTTTATGGTATTTTAACCCAATTATCCTGGGGGATGCCGGTTGTCAGCCTCTTCCCCGTGAGTATCCGCCGCCTCTTTTAGCTTCCCGGTTGCGTTTGATATCCAGAAGCCGTTCTTCGCTGTCCTTCATAAATTTTGAAAGTACCTCTTCAAAAGTCCCTCCGGTTGGGCCTCGAAGTTCCTTGCTCCAATCTATGTCAGCCGGCCTGGATGATTTCTTTATCTGCATGGCTTGGCGAATAGATAGGCTGATCTTTCCCTTTTCATCTATGGACAATACTTTGACTTTGACCTTGTCATTGAGCTTCAGATAGGAATGTATATCCCGTACATATGCATCAGCAATTTCGGATATATGCACCATTCCTGTTTTGCCTTCTCCCAGCTCAATAAAGGCACCAAAATTTGTAATGCCGGATACGGTACCTTCCATAATTTGTCCAACCTCGACCGACATAAAAACCTAGCATCCTCCTCAATGATTTTTTTCTATAAAAATGGTTTCTCCTTCCTTAACCCAGCCCAGTTTCTCCCGCGCGGCCTGTTCTATATATTCATCAGATTTAGTAAGTTCAATCTGACGGCTGAGAGATTCATTTTCAAGCTGTACTTGAGAAATGGCTTGCTGAAGCTCCTGCATTTTATCCTGCTGGCTTTGCATTTCCAAGGACTGCTGAAAGAACAGGAAAAGGAAATACAATAGTAACAAGCTTGTCAGTAACAACTTGGTGCGCAGTTTAAGCACATATCTTTTTCTGGCCATAGTATTCCCTTCTTTGCTTTGGTAATATCTGTCTGAGTGAAAGAAAGTGACAATATCATTATATACATTCTACATAGAAAATGGAATTCCTCTATCATTCAGTTTGATTTTTAGCTGTTTTTTTTATTATAGACTTGATCTTGCGTTTTATTTTGCTTAACCATGGCGTGAAGATCTTTTTCAGCCGGACAAAAAGACGGCTCACTGCTTTCCAAAGCATGCGAAAAGGCCAGAGTATAGCATTAACCAGCCATTGAATAGCTCCGGCCAATGTTTTATAAATCCAGGTAAGACTTTTCAAAACAAAGGGACTTAGAGTAAGCACATATAAAATCCATCCGATGACAAAACCTGCAATGGTATAAAGCCTTACATCACCGTCATTAACATAGAAAATAACCAGGAACGACAGCATACCCATTAATGACCAAAACAATAAATCCAATATTCCGGTTATCACGATGCCTGCCCTGACCATTTTTCGCAAAATCCTGCAGCAATCATAAAAAAAGCCTATTATAAAGCCGGCATAAACCGTAGAGAGAAATACATAGGCTTGACTATCAGCAGAAAGCATTCGGAAGGCGCCTCCTTATTTGAACAGCTTCTTAAAGAATCCGCCGCCTTTGCTGCCCATGCCTTCATGATCGCTGTATTCCAGTCCAATTATTTCTCCTTCCACAATAAGCTGGCCTTCCTCTAAGTTAAGTTTGCTGATATGCAGATCCATTCCATGCAGAGTAATATACCCAAGATCTGTCACCAACAGAACCGACCCTTCATCAAAGCTGTCAACATCCTGCACCCCGGTAATGGTCACCCGTTCCCGATTCTCCATTAGTATGCTGTGGCTTCGGCCTCGGACAAGCTTTTTGTCATCCAGATCCCGTACCATTATCTCTCCTCCTTAAAAAGACACAGTTTCCTTATTTGATAATATGCCTGTCATACTGCCGATATGCCGGACAGCCAAAATAAAAAGCACTATATGCCCGCAGCATGCCTGGCGGCATATAGTGCCTTATTTTTATTGCCACATTTTTACGATATCTACATCCTTGAAATAGTGATTTATTATATCCTCTGCGCTTTTGCCGTTTTGAGCCATATTGTAGGCGCCCCATTGTGACATTCCTACACCATGGCCGTATCCCCGCCCTGACATTACAACATTGCCGCCTTCCAGAGCAATTTTATCCAGCAATGTTGATCTCATTTCAGTAGTTCCCAGTGCAAGCCTGAGCTCGGCAGCTGATACCTCTGTGTCATCAAAACGGATGGTTACGGCTCTTCCCGAAGGACCTTTCTTGCCTATTGAAATGCTCTTGAAGTCTTTAACAGGTTTGCCTGCATCCTTTAAAGCTGCAATAACCTTGGACTTCGGGAAGGTAGCAGTCCATTCCCTGGCATCAGCTTCCACCGCCTCATTTGTGTCAGGCGAATCCACTACCTGGATATATGGCGGGTCCTCATCCCTATAATTCAAGCCTTCCTTCGGAGTTGCAGTTTTCCCTCCTGCATTGGAATGAAACCAGGTGCGGGCAAATTCGCCATTATAAACAATTACCTGACCCCTGGTATCCTCTACAGCCTTTCTTATCCTGTCGTTAACAGCCCCGCTGTTCCACGCCTGCGCCTCCTCTATGTCTGTGGACACATGTGCATTCTCATATTTTGACTGGCCTTTCTCGTCAATAAACTGCAAAACAAAGGTGCGGGCTATGATAGCCTGGGCTTTAATCGCTTCCAGCGGCCAATCGTTCTTAATTTCGCCTGCCACCACTCCTGCTACATATTCTTCAAAGGGCATCTCTTTAACTTGCTTTTCCTGAACTATGTAAACTTTCAGGCTTGGTTCTTTATTTTTCTCAGTTCTGATAGGTTCGGGCAGCTCGGGCTTTTGGACCTTATCGTTTCCCTGAAACCTGGTTTGGCGGGTATTCTCAGTATCCTGCTGTCCAATACTGTCGGGCTTGCCTTCCTTCGGCCTGCGCTGTGCAGTACAGCCGGCTGTGATAATGGCAAAAATCAGAACAGCAATAATAAGATATATTCTGCTTGTTTTTAAATACATAATTAAAATACGCCTCCTTTAATCCTTTTCCGGATTATGCAGTTGATTCCGGTAATCTATGAATATTATTAGCTCAACTGCAGGAGGCAATACCAAATTATTAATTATTAAAGTTCTCGATACATATGAACTGCATTTTCTTTCGTAACATGCTCATCTACTGCCAGGACTTCATATTGACGTATGCGGTCACCAAACTGAATCGCGATTATGTCTCCCGGCTTAACTTCACTGCTTGGCTTAGCAACCCTGCCGTTTATCTGGATTCTGCCCTGGCTGCTGACTTCATTGGCCACTGTTCTGCGTTTTATTATTCTTGATACTTTAAGATACTTATCCAGTCTCAAATAATCAACTCCCATACCTATACCGGCAGTTTATGCTGTTATATCGATGATGCCGCTGGCAGTCATTCTAATCTCAGTATGCATATTTAGCCATAAATAAAGAAAAAACCGGGAATCCCCGGTCTTTACTTTATTGTACGGCATCTTTCAATGCCTTTCCTGCTTTGAAAACAGGGGCTTTTGAAGCTGGAATTACAATCTCTTCCTTGGTCTGCGGATTTCTGCCCTTTCTCTCAGCTCTTTCCCTAACTTCGAAGGTGCCAAACCCAACCAATTGTACCTTGTCGTTGTTGGCTAAAGCATCTGTTATAACGGATACAAGAGCATTAATAGCCTTTTCTGCATCCTTTTTGGTCAGTTCGCTTTTTTCTGCTACAGCAGAGATTAATTCAGCTTTGTTCACTATAGAACCCTCCTTAATAAATATGAATTCTCATAGCATATTCGCTATTTTTCTGGAAATTCCTCCTTATTTCCATAGATTTTCAGGTTTTTTTTAACAAATCCTTAGAAGTAAGGGAATTTTAACTATATACTTACCATATTTTTCATAAATTATACACCGGATTTGCTTCGAAATACCTCTTTTGAACGATTCCACAGGTAATCCATCTCTTCCAGTGTCATTTCCTCCAAAGGCTTGTCTGCATTTTCCTCGATATACGCAAATCGTTTTATAAATTTTTCGGTAGCCGCTGTTAAAGCAAGTTCAGGTTCCTGTTTTAAGAACCTGCATACATTAACAACAGCAAAAAGCAAATCTCCAATCTCTTCCCGTATATCCTCTTCCGTTCCGGAATAATATGCTTCCTTCAACTCCCGGAATTCCTCCTCCGCTTTTGCCATAGCATCTTCTACCCTGTCCCAGTCAAAGCCAACCTGAGCAGCCTTCTTCTGAACCTTGTAACTCCTCATTAATGCCGGAAGGTTGGATGGTATGTCTCTGAGGACCTGAGTCTGACTCTTCAAGCCTTTCTCTTTCTTCTTAATTGCTTCCCAGTTGTCTACCACTTGTTCGGCTGTACTCAGCTTAACATCACCGAAAATATGAGTGTGACGGCTTATCATTTTACGGCAAACACCGGAAATCACATCATGAATATCAAACTCACCGTGTTCCTTTGCTATTTGTGCATGAAACACTACCTGCAGCAATACATCTCCCAATTCCTCCGCCAGCTTGTCCATATCCTGCATATCTATGGCTTCCAGTACCTCATAAGTCTCTTCTATCAGGTATTGCTTCAGGGATTCGTGATTCTGCTCCCTGTCCCATGGACAGCCGCCCGGCGCACGCAATATTTCCATTATCTCTGTCAGATGACGGAACCTGTAGGATTCCAGTTCCCCTAATTCCAAAGCCGGCAAATAAAGACAGCTTGTATGGTCAAATACACGGGAGTGGTCCAGGGTATGCAGCGGTATTTCTTCAGCCTCCGAAGTCCCGTCCTCCTTTAACCTGGTCAGGATCACTATAAGCTCGGGCGGGTAAATATCAGTCAGCATGAGCTTCAGCTCAGATGCTAAAATGCCGTTGTCCAATCCAACAATTACAGTAGGCAGGCCCGGATCCAGCTGTGCTGCCGGCAGCTCCGCTGCTGACAGGACTTTAAGACCTTCCACACCCGCACGGCGCACCAGTGCTGTTACCGAATCTGCATGACTGATGCCGGGAAGCACCTCTATTTTGTATGCTGAGTCATTCAGTTCTTTCAACAGCTCAAAGGTTAACCTTTCTCCGACCATTGGATGTCCGGGAACGCCCAGTACAACATCTCCCTCCTCCGCTGCCTCAATTATCCTCTTAATCATCCTTAAATACAGATCATCAAAGGTTTCACTGGTTTCATATGTATCATCCAAAGTTGTATATGTAATGCCTCTTGACTGAAGGTACGGTACTATTCCATGCCTTTCTGTGCGCAGAATTACCCTCTCTCCCTGTTCCAGCGCTTTTAATGCGCCTAAAGTAATCTCATCTTCTTTGCCCGTACCTAGCCCTGCTATAGTTATCTTTGGTTTCATAACTGCTCCTTTCTAATCTCGCACAAGCTTTAACTTCAGCAATAACCTTCCCAGCTTTCTGCCTCCCGGCATCAGTTCCAGATCCTGCTTCTTAATTGCGCCGGCAGCCAGCAAGACTATTGCATAGACCACCACACCTACAACTATGGACAACAAGGTAGCCTTGCTTGCACTGAGTACTGTGCTGAAAAAGCCATTGGCAAAATACACCGATAGTGACATAACAGAAACTGCTATTACCGGCTTTACAATAAACTCCATAAACGGGACAGGTGTTCTTGCATACCGTACAACGGCAGCAAGATCAAGCACAGCAGCTACCCCATAGCAAACAACGGTGCCGAATGCAGCACCTCTTACATTAATACCCGGGTTGCCTACAAGTATGTATGTAACAACAACCTTAAACAATGCACCAATAGCCAGATTACCGACAGGTACCGTCATTTTGTTCAAGCCCTGGAGAATAGCAGTTAAAGTCTGCACCATTGTCAGGAAAATTACACCTACAGACAGAATGGCAAGAATTTCACCGGTAACAGTTATCTCGGATTCCGGCAGACTGCTGTACAGCAAAGCACATATAGGCCTGGACAGAACTGCCATGCCGGCAGCCGCAGGCAACCCCAGCAGCAATGTCAGCCGGATGCCGGTTGAGGTTTTTTGCGCAATGCCTTTTTGATCCCTGCTTGCATATGATTCTGATATAGCCGGGACAAGGCTCATAGCCAGAGCTATAGTCAGCACCGCCGGAAAATTAATCAGCGGATTGGCTCCCCCTGTCAGCACTCCATATAAGGACTTGGCCTGACTCTCGCTAAATCCGATTTGAACAAGGCGGTTGACAACAATTAAAGAGTCTGCCACATTAACCAGGGGCATAATGGATGCTCCGATAGTAATAGGGAACGATATAATGATCAGCCGGGATAATATGGAACGATTTGAAACAGAAGTACGCGGTCTGGGAGAATGCTGAATGTTATATATAATCTCCTTCTTTTTTTTCTGGTACATTCCCATCAGCAGCGCCAGGGCTGCACCCTCACTCAGTGTAACGCCTACAACAGCTGCCGCTGCGCCGTATTCCGGTCCCCTGTCGATAAACAGGGAAGCAAACCAAAGGCCCAGTACAAGTTTGCCTGTCTGCTCAATTATCTGGGACAATGCAGTTGGTGTCATGTATTGCATGCCCTGGAAGTAACCCCTGAAAGAAGAAATCAGGGTTACGAATACAAGAGAAGGAGCTATTGCCAATATGGAATAATAGGCTTCCTCTGCCCCCATAATTTTAGCTGTCAACCTGCTTCCTGCAGAAAAGAGTGAAAATGTGGACAATCCGATAATCAGCATAAGCCTTACAGACAGTTGAAATACCTTGTGAGCATCACGATAGTTGCGCAGTGCAATATTCTCTGCCACCAGTTTTGAGATTGCCGTCGGTATGCCTGCTGTAGATACTATCAGCAAAAAAGAATATATTGGATAAGCCATTTGATAATAGCTCATTCCGGTTGAACCTATCAGGTTCATCATAGGAATCCGGAATAAGGCACCTATGAATTTTGAAATCAAACCGGCGGCTGCAAGAATGGCTGCCCCCTTAATAAAAGATTTTCTGGTCATATAAACCTCCTGCTTATGCTTCATAGTGCTGCAAAATAACGAAGCACTGCTATTATTGAATATTATACCATCTATACAAAAATAACAACCTGCAAGAAGCAATTTTTCAGATATATCTGGCTTATATCTTTGCTAAATATCACCTGCATAAGCTCAGCAATTCGATTTTAGGGTAATCGAGTAGGAGGTAGGTGATAAATTCACCTACCGACCTCTCACACCACCGTACAAACGGTTCACGTATACGGCGGTTCCTTAGCTTACGCAGACTTTACGATAATAATCAGAAAAGAATAGGTATCCTCGATTTGCGAGAGTCTGGTTGTTTAATGACATGCTCAGGATATGGCTGTTGGATATTCTCCAATAGCCTTTTCTTGTATTAG
>DUSN01000096.1 GCA_012842605.1 Clostridiales bacterium | reverse complement strand
TGCCTCCAGCTTCCTTCAGATTCCTCGTCACCGAGGACACCCTTGCTCTTGGCTATGTACTTGGCACTATCAACCCGTACTCGGGACTTTCACCCGTTAGATTGCGCCCATGCTGGGCGCACAAAAATGAGGAGCAGCCTGCCTGAGGCTGCTCTTTTCAGTTAATAATTGTTTTTAGTTAATATTTATTCTGTACTGATTCTTCTTATTGTCCTGAGACTTTGGCAGGGATATGGTTAATACTCCGTTTTCAAACTTGGCTTTAACATCTTCAGGCCTTACATTATCCACTCTGAAACTCCTGCTCATGGAACTTGTTCTGCGTTCCTTGCGAATGTAGTTTTGCCTCTCTTCTTCAGTAATCTCATTTCTCTGTACAGCAATGGTCAGGATATCATCACGCAATTCGATATTGATTTCATCCTTATTGACTCCCGGAAGATCGGCTTCAATCAGATAGTCCTTTTCTCTCTCTTTGATATCTACTCTCATATTGCTGCCAAAGCCATACAGGGCCGGTGCAAAGGCATCCTGGAAAAAGCTATCAAACCAGGAATCCACGTCAAAGATGTCCCTTGGCCTTCTCCATACATCTGCATTTCTTCTATTAAACGGTGTTAAACCAAACATTATAAAACCCTCCTTAATTTTTTGATTTTTCTACAGAAGTATTCTTTTGACTGTTGATTTTTACTTTGACTTTCTTTGACTTTCAATTATTTTATATCACTTTTACCTTTATTACACAACAGCCAAATTCTACTTACCTGGGTTTATAAATTTGATTATTCCCTTTTATTCCATTTTATCTTGCAATTGCTATGTTTTTCTGTTAATATCTTAGTTTCTTATGCATAAATAAAGTAAAAATAACAATGCATAATATCCCATATTATATATACTCTGCTGGAAAAATAAGGTGCAGGTAATTGACATGCTCTAAAAAATAAGTCTATACTGTTGGTGCATCATTAAAGTGAAAACTTAAGCATTCATTATATAAAAATGGTAACAGACAATGTTTAAATTAAAGGACAGGAGGATTAAACATGAAAAAGTATGGTGTCGGCATTATCGGTTTTGGGTTTATGGGAAAAGCTCATGCATATGGCTATAAAACCCTGCCCCTGTACTATGAGAACCTTCCTTTCAGCACCAGGCTGGTGGGAGTCTGCACTGCCCATCCGGATACTGCACAGGCTGCACGGGAGCTTTTAGATTTTGAGTTTGCTGCAGTAAATCCGGACGAAATCATTTTCCATAAGGATATTGATATTATACATATATGCACTCCCAATGTCTATCACAAGGAGGCAGTAATCAAAGCTTTAAAGGCAGGAAAACACGTCTACTGCGACAAGCCCCTCACTATCAACTGGAGGGATGCTCAGGAAATTTTAGATGTGCTGGATACAACAAATGTGATAACTCAAATGACTTTTCAAAACCGGTTCCTGCCTGCTGTCATGAGAGCCAGGCAGTTAATAGAAGATGGCAGGCTGGGTCGAATCTTAACATTTCGTGCCAGTTACCTCCATTCAGGTTCAGTAGACTTAGAAAAACCCATCAGCTGGAAACAGGATAAAGCCCTGAGCGGAGGCGGTGTACTGCTTGATCTGGGGTCGCATGTGCTTGACCTGATTTATTACCTGGTCGGCGAGTATAAGAGCATTCTGGCGGAAAACACCATTCTCTACCCCCAGCGCCCTGCAAAAGACGGCAGCATGGTGGAAATTACTGCAGAAGACATTTCATTCATGCTGGTAAAAATGAAAAACAACAGCACAGGCATCATCGATGTTTCAAAAGCAGCCACGGGTACCAACGATGAGCTTAAATTTGAGATCTACGGCAGCAAGGGTGCTGTCAGGTTTAATCTGATGGATCCCAACTATCTGGATTTTTACGATAATACAAAGCCCGGCAGCCCAATAGGGGGCGAGAAAGGATTTACCCGCATAGAAACAGTCCAGCGCTATCCTGAGCCAGGCGGAGTCTTTGTCTCGCCGAAAGCCCCAATCGGCTGGATAAGAGGACATGTTCACTGCCTGTTTAATTTTCTCAGTTGCGTTCATGAGGGACGGGAAAGCCATCCCTCCATCCGTGACGGGGCCTATATCCAATATGTAATGGAAAAAGCATACGAATCCCATGAAAAATCCTGCTGGGTGGATTTGTAATCTATGTTTATTTTGCTGTTTTTTGAGCATAATCCATGATACAATGATATATAACCTGCTTAAATGCAGCACAAATGGTTTATTTATATAAGGCAGGATTCTTTTTAATAAGTTTTCTAATCTGCCCCTGCCGTTTAAGCCGAAAGCAGGCTAATTCCCAAATTATCAAGAAAGAAGGGTTTATGTGAAATATAAAATACTTGCTGACAGCTGCTGTGATGTTACCGAAGAAATGAAAACAGAGACAGGGGTGGAACTGATACCTTTAACCATGAGGCTTAACGAACAGGAGTTCATAGATGACCATACCCTGGACATTAAAGCTTACCTTAAGGCCATGAAGGAGAGCAGAACAGCTCCTAAAACCTCATGTCCCTCGATCCAGGATTTTATTAATAAATTCAAGGAGTGGGACAATATTTTCGTTGTGACCGTCTCCTCGAAGCTAAGCGGCACTTATAATGCCGCCATGCAGGCAAAAGCATTAATTCTGGAAGAATTCAAGGATAAATTTATTCATGTATTTGACTCCATGAGCGCTGTGGCTGGAGAAACACTGGTGCATTTGAAAATACACGAGTGCCTGAAAAACAACCTTAAAAACTCCGAAGTGATTGAAAAGGTAACTAACTACATTAAGGATATGAAGACCTTTTTCCTTCTTGAAAGCATAGATAATCTGGCCAAGTCAGGCAGGCTTAATCCTATAGTGGCCAAGGCAGCCAGTATTCTTTCCATAAAGCCCATAATGGGCTCGGATAACGGTACTATCCGCCTGGTTGACAAAGTACGCGGCTACGAACGTGCATTTCAGCGCCTTGTGGATGTAATCGGCGAAGAAGGCAGCCACCTGGAAGAGAGAATTTTAAGCATAGCCCACTGCAATTGCATTCAGCGGGCTTTGAAGTTCAAGGAACAGGTAATGAAGCGTTATCACTTCAAGGATATTGTCATAGTGGAAATGGGCGGTGTCAGCTCTACCTATGCGGACCAGGGCGGGCTTGTAATAGCCTTTTAGCTGCATAAAAAAATCACTAATATTATCTTTTTTCTGTACGGTAAGCTGCCGGAGGCTTACCGTATGCTTTTTTAAACTGCCTTGAGAAGTTGGGCATATCATTAAAGCCACAGGAATACATGACTTCCTTTATGCTCATATTGGTTTCCTTCAGCATTGCTTCTGCCTGCTCCAGCTTGAATGCCAGCAGGTATTCCTGAACCGACTGCCCCATATTCTGCTTGAATAATCGAAACAAATGGCTTCTGCTGACTCCCAGATGCTCGGCTGTCTGCTGCACCGTTATTCCGTATGAGTAGTTCTTTCTGATGAAATCTACTGCCATGCCAATAATGTCTGCTCTGTTTTCATGAACCTTGTTTTTATTATAAATCATGGAAAAAAACTCATATAGCTTTGAAAGCAATAAAAACCCGCTGCCACCCAAACTGTAGCATTTTCGCAGATCATATATGCATTCTTCAATCCGGGCCGCATCCTCAAAACTAAAGATAGGGCTGTCCATGCTGATCCCGCATTGGCTGCATATATTTCTTGCTTCAGTGCCGTTAAAACCCAGCCAGCAGTATCTCCAGGGATTTTCAGCGTCAGCCTGGTAAAAAGTAACTACCCCGGGAACAATCAGGAAACCCTCTCCCTTTTTAAGCTGGTACCGGCGCTTGCCTACATAAAACTCACCTGTGCCGTCCAATACACAATGTATCAGATAGTGATCTCTGACTGCCGGTCCAAAACTATGATTCGGCTCGCAAGTTTCCCAACCCACCTGGTGCATATACAAAACATCGGAACTGGTGCTGCTTTTGTCGGTGACTAAACCATAGTGCATGTTAACCCCCTGCCCTTCCAAAGATAAATTATATCATATAAGATACTCAGTGCAACATTAAGACAATATTCTGCAACACTGTTCCATATAAAAATTAAATAAAATTCTTTATTATAGAGTATGATAAAAATCAATGTGAAAACAATACAACATTTAACCACACAATTTAAGGAGGAAGGAATTTATGCCAAAAATTACATTTATGGGCGCCGGCAGTACCGTGTTTGCCAGAAACGTTCTGGGGGATTGCATGTGCACTCCGGCACTCCGTGACAGCGAAATAGCCCTGTATGATATTAATGCCGACAGGCTGAAGGAATCCGAAATCATATTGCAGGCTATCAACAAAAATGTAAATGAAAACAGAGCCGTTATTAAAACCTATTTGGGACCTGAACAGAGAAAGGAAGCCTTAAGAGGTGCTGATTTTGTTGTCAATGCTATTCAGGTAGGCTTCTATGATCCGTGCACCATAATTGACTTCGAAGTCCCAAAGAAATACGGCCTGCGTCAGACCATTGGAGATACACTCGGAATCGGCGGTATTATGCGCGCTCTCCGCACTATTCCGGTTCTTCAGGATTTTGCCAATGATATGGAAGAGGTCTGCCCCAATGCGTGGTTTTTGAACTACACCAACCCCATGGCAATGCTGTCCGGCTATATGCAGCGCTATACCGGTATCAAGACAGTCGGTCTGTGCCACAGCGTACAGGTTTGCTCAGAATGGCTGCTGAAGTGCCTGGGCATGGAAGATAAGCTTGAAGGCCGCCGGGAATTGATCGCTGGCATAAATCACATGGCATGGCTGCTTGAGATTTACGACAGGGACGGCAACGACCTGTACCCGGAAATCAGAAGACGAGCTGCTGAAAAGAACGCAACCGAAAAGCATGTGGACATGGTAAGGTATGAATATATTAAGCGTTTAGGGTATTACTGCACTGAATCCAGCGAGCACAATGCAGAATACAATCCTTTTTTCATTAAGTCAAGATACCCTGAGCTGATAGACCGCTACAATATACCCCTGGATGAATATCCCCGCAGATGCATCGGTCAGATCAATCACTGGAGAATACAATGGAACGAAATACTTCAGGACGGCAATGTAACTCATACCCGCTCCAATGAGTATGCTTCCTATATTATGGAGGCTATTACCACTAACAGCCTGTATAAGATCGGCGGCAATGTGCTGAATACCGGCCTTATAGACAATCTTCCCTCAGACGCTTGTGTTGAAGTTCCCTGTCTGGTAGACGGAAGCGGTATTAACCCCTGCCATGTTGGCAGACTGCCTGTGCAGCTGGCTGCAATGAATATGACTAATATAAATGTTCAATTGATGACTATTGAAGCAGCCAGAACAAGAAAGATAGAGAATATCTACCAGGCTGCCATGCTTGATCCTCATACTGCAGCAGAGCTCTCCATAGATGACATCGTTAATATGTGCGATGAGATGATAGAGGCACACGGCGAATATATGAGCATGTATCATAAATAACAGGCAACGTTATCTCCACTCAGGAATACTTTGGGACGCAGGTGTTTCCTCCAAGTACAACCGACCTGCTGAATTCGAAGATTTGCCGGCTTCTGGTGCTGGCTGCCTATACAATAGACAAGGCAGCCATTGAAAAAGGGTTGCCGATATGGCAGCCCTTTTTACTTACACTGAATATTCATTAATAACATATATTTTAATATTAAATTTAGTTCCTGACTCTCCTGGCATGAACTACGAAACGAGCGTCATCATACTCATAAGTGCATGTGGAAAGGGTCAGAATCTGGTCATCCTTTGTAAGCTCAATGTCTTTTTTAAACATTGACTTTTTCTTTGCCTTTTCTATGAACTCTAAAAAATCCTCATCCGATTGAAACTCCGTAATTGTATAACGATAATCCGACGGGGTTACGTATACTGAAAATATCTCCCATTCAATCTCCTCATATAAGGTATCAAACCTTATTATGCTGTTTTCTTCAAAAAATTTCTGCTTCTTATACTTCATCAGCCCGGTAAACATTGAGCCGTCCCTCATATGATGCCCGTAAATAATGATATGCCTGTCCTTTGCAGCAGCATTATTCCGGTAATCCATAAAGATGGCCCCGGATCTGGCTTTTTCCCCGTATATATTATGATCCAGATAATAGCTGTTATTATCGGATTTTACTACAGGGTAATTTATGGATGTTCCGGGTATTGAAATCCATCCGATAATATCCTTGTTTATCTCCCGCAACTGATCATAGCGCTTCATTATGGTTAACTTTGAAACAGGGTCAGCTGCCGGAGGTTTGACGTTTACAGTTTTAGAAGACTCATCCCTGCCCTCTTCCTCTTCCAGCTGCAGTTGCTGTTCAAATTGCTTGCGTATCTCATCATAAGCAGCTTTTTCCTTATAACTGTCATAAAAATAAATAATTATATTATAAGCGGAGTAAAAAAACACTGCCAGCAGTGATGCAATTAATAATTTATACCACTTCATAGCTCATCTTCCTGTTTGTGTATTATTACTGTTTTCTCATTGCTGCTATGCCCACTATTCCTGTAAATATTTTGCCAGGTCAGTGGTTGAGCTGCATTTTTATTTTAACATAAATCAAATGCAAATTGCTTTTCTTTTTCATAAACTTATGATATTCATCTGCAAACAACAGCTCATTTTGGCTTAGATACAGGCTGCCTGCTTCATTTTTTAGCTATCGCTTGCTGCATCCATGCATGCGCACTAAACAAAGGCGTGCACCTGAAAGATGCA
The DNA here is from genome assembly GCA_012842605.1 of Clostridiales bacterium. GTDB lineage: Bacteria > Bacillota > Clostridia > Caldicoprobacterales > DTU083 > DUSN01. Next base: position 7,697 of record DUSN01000096.1, on the reverse strand, counting down.
CGCCATGATGTTAAATCAGACAGTTGAACGGATTTTATTTATTGGTTACATTAACAGTGAAGGTGGCTTTTTTGCCTTTATAGTTCACTGTAATAGTCTGCTGGCCTATCTTGTTCTTATTATAACCGCTTTCTGTATATCCGGTTACCGGTACCTCACTGCCGTCGCTGTAAACTGCTGCTACTTCCAGCCCGGTCAGATCCAGCTTTTCACCCTTCTTATATTCGGTCTTATAGGGCTCGCTGATAATCTTAATCGACACCAGGGTGGCAGCCGATTCCTTGTATACAGTAACAGTGAATACAGCTTTCTTTCCTTCATAAGCTACAGTAATGGTCTGCTGGCCTATCTTGTTCTTATTATACCCGCTTACTGTATATCCGGTTACCGGTACCTCTCTGCCATCGCTGTAAACTGCTGCTACTTCCAGCCCGGTCAAATCCAGCATTTCACCCTTTTTATACACAGTCTTGTCAGGTTCCCTGGTAATCTTAATCGATTCTAAGACTGAAGACATTTCTTTTACTTCTACAGTAAAAGTGGCTGTGAATCCTTCATACGTTACCGTCAATGTCTTGGTGCCGGGTGTATCGCTGTCAAATCCGGTAACCATATCGGCAGTCATTTCAACTTCCTCTGATGTATCGTCAGAGTAATTTACCTTGATCCTGCCGCCTGCAACATCAAGTGTTTCACCTACGAAATATTCTGTTTTATCAGGTTCGCTCAGTATTTCAATGCCGGTAATCTCGGGTTCTGCTTCAATAACACCCATTACTTCCAATTCTCTGATTACAGTGTCTGGCGGTACAATAACTGTTAATTTGTCAGTAATAACTCCTTCAGACCCGTTCAACGCCATTGACTGAGCAGCTCCATCAAGGGCAATCAGGTTAAATCCGGCATGCAGGTTTGTTGCTGTCTGAACAGTCTGGCCGTTTGCAATGAACTCCAGTGAATCAGGAACATGCCCTTCTTCGAGGTAAACATTGATATAGCGGATTATCTTTTCTTCATTAAAGGTCAGTTCCAGAGTATTGTCCCCTGTCTGCCCTACTGTGCTCCAGCCATTGCCTTCGCTGACATCTCCGTCGATTACGGAAACCACCAGGTCAAGGGGCATAGTAAAGGTCTGGTATCTTCCCGGTTCGCCCTGGTGTCCGAGTCCATATCCTGCTGTAGGCAGCGGTGTCCATGAATAGTCAATGGTTGCTCCGCCCTCCGGATCTCTGTCGGTGTGTATCCTCATCCAGAATGTACCCAGGTTCTCGATATAAGCCTGCAGGTTTCCCGGATTTGTATTTGTAATCTTTCCGCAGTATTCTCCTGCAACGATACCGGATCTTGCTCCCCATCTGTAATGAGAACCGGCAACCTGTCCGGGGACTTTATCCGGATTGACTATTTCCTGTGTAGTACAGAGAACATATCTTTTGCCTGGTTTCAGTACAGCCTTGCCGCCATCGGCAGTTCTCATCGGAATATTATATACCTTGCTGAATCCTTTCTGGATTATCTCTTCCTTGGTAACCCTTCCGGTTGCCAGAACGGGGCTGACTGGCCTTGTACCGTCTTCTGATGCTTCAGTCAGGTAAACTATGAAGTCATGATACTCCTGCGGCCATGCAGACGGATCATTTATATTAATTACAAGATCTACAGAATCCAGCTCTGAGTCCATCTTTATGGATGATTCAACTTTTGTCAGCGGATTACCATCAACATCTGTTTCCGCTGCAAAGTTCTCAGTATTTAATGTCTTGAATCCATAAACCGAAACTGCATTTCCGTCTTTGTTTTCAAATACAACCCTAACTGCTTCGGTGTTTACCGGATCAAACTCAATAGTATTGCGTCCGCTCTTAATAATTACTGGTCTTACAACATTTTTAGCGTTCTTCCATACTCCGTTGCTTAAGTATTCAACTGTATAATCGGCAGGAAGCTCTGCATTTACAGTGCCCAGGGTGTTTCTGGACAAGTGAAGTTCTATCCGGTCTACAAACCTCTTAACGCCGAAGTTTACACCATAGTAGCTGTTTTCCCCGGGCTCAGATGTCCACAGGTTGGTCTCCTTGATTGCTTCAGCCAACGGACCTTCAGGCATAGAACCTGCAGCGCTGGAGGAGTAGATTGCCGAACCGGTTGTAGACAGATTGGGTGCAAAATGTTCTGCCGGTTCACCGGTATATACTGATTTAAGGCCGTCTATCCACAGGTATGCGCCGTCACCGCTGGTATTAGCTATTATTTCTATATAATTGATATCAGCAAGATCGGGCGAGCCTACTACAGACTTCTTCCATGTGTCGTTTCCGGAATACGGGATATAAAGCGGTATCCAGTCACTTCTCCATTGTCCGCAGCCAAGGTTTGCATGCTCTACCGGAGAGAGGAAGGGTTTGGTTGTTGTATATGAGAAGTAGCTGTCCTTGTCAGTATACAGCCTGATTTCCGGTACACCGCCGGACCACCAGTTCCGCTCATCATGTATCTTCACACTAAGTGACAGTGCATAGTCCTTGCTGAAGTCTGCACCTAAGTCCTTGGCTGCAGGATAACTTAGAGTAAACTTGGATTTTTTGCCTTCTACATAAATTGATTTATCACCGTCAACGGTGTAATAGGTATAATAATCTGCATATTCAGCAACTTCGGGTAATAAAGCTTCCTGTACCTTGGTTCTTGTTTCATTTACCGCACCGGTATGGGTCCAGTTATTCACATCATCCTCAGTGCCTATTTCTGTTCCTTTTTCAACTACATTAACATTCATCCAGGCAATATCCGACCAGGTGCCGTCTGTAACGGTAACAGCCACGTCATAATAACCGGGCTTGTCAAATGTAAACTTAACCTCTTTGCCGGTTTTTACAGTAGCAGCAGGCCCGAAACCGTCACCCATGCTCCACCTGTAGGACAAGGGCTTTCCTGCGGGGCTGGTGGAGTTGGCTGCTGAGAATATAATCTCTTCGCCGACTACAAACTGCTCTTTGTTGGCAGTTATTACAGCAGTGGGCACTACAGCGTCATATGCTTCCTTGGTTGCCAGGTATTCACCGTTTCTTTCAAATACATTGGTAACAGGATATTTGCCGCTGGGATTCTTGTATACGCCATTGTTTACGTTTCCGGTCATCAGGTTTCCGGAAATATCCACCCAGTCAACACTGTCCAGGTAAATTGCATCGCCGCGTCCTGATCCCCTGGTTGTATATTCAATCCTATTGTTCTGGATCAGAATATGTCCGGCTACATAACCATCAGTATTGCTTACATCATACCTGATGGCAATACCTGAGCCGTTGTTGTGATGAATATGGTTGCCGACAATCTTGACATGTTCTGCCGTACCGTTCAGGAATACCAAGCCGCCGTTTCCGGCACCACGCTCCGGAGCATTTCGAGGTTTGATACCATTGTACGCTGCTTCGTTGTAATACAATTCTGACTCATCAGAGCCTCCCATCCAGAAACCATAGCTTGAATAGTTTGCTTTGTTCCTGATGAAGTAGTTTCTTCCTGCCCAGCTTTCCACAGCATTGTTATTGGCAAAGGAGGCATCATTTTCTACAAACACATTGCCTTCGCAAGACCATCCGTTGCCTACGCGGATGAATATTCCGTCGCCGCCGTGGGTGAAGTCATTCCGATAGAAGTAATTGTAATTGGAACCTGCTTCCATCAGCTGGCTCGTTGAATCCCTTGCATGCACCTCATCATAAGGATCTATTCTTATGCCCCAGCTGAAGTCATTGCTGCGGATGTCATTATGGCTGGAATTCCACATGTTGAGAGACACATTGGAGTTAATGGAAAATACATTGTTCATAATCTTGTTGTGGTTGCTGTACTTCATGTGAATTCCGTTGGCATTGTTAACAGCAGTATTATTCTTTATAATGCTGTTGTTAACCTTATCCAGCACCAAGGCGCCACCGGACTGGTCACCCCATCCGCCGTTGGGATCGGTAAAGTTGTTTGACAGGTTGTTTTCCTCAATGATCACATTATTGGAATTTCTGATTAACATGGCAGTTTTGAAACCGCTCAGCGTAAATCCTTTAATAGTTACACCGGATACACCGTCAGCCAAAATACCTGTTCCTTTATACCTGGAGGTAGGAATGCTGTAGGTGGTCCTGTCAAAGGGCTTGTTTCTCATGCTGTCGGCAACAGGTGCATCGTTATCATAGGAAACATCCCACCAATAGTACACCTTTGCTTCTGCCATATCGCTGAAGGTTCGAACACCGTCTTCATAAAGTTCAATGGTGTCAATCAAAAGAACCATATCAGACGGTACATCTGTTGGTGTTTCATATGCCAGTTTCAAGGAAATGGTCTTGCCGCGGTAATCAGACAGATCAACAGTTGTCCTGCTCCAGTCTGCTCCCGGAGTCTGACTGTTCAGCAATGTCCAGTCAGTGCCGTTGACAGATACATAAACCTTCATTGCACCGGTTAAGTTTTCTGCTCTTGAATCATAGGAGAAGGTTATACTTGATGCATCGGACAGGTTGATTGACCTTACCATGTTATAGCTTCGCTTTCCTGCCACAGGATTCAGCTTGTATGCATAAGCGCCTGAGGTTACATCTGCCAGGATGTCTTCAAGATTGGCATTCAGAATTGTTACACCGGTTCCGTCTACCGTAATATTATTACCCTGAATTATTATTCCGGTGGATGCTCCTCCGAAATTATACACACCAGGTTTTAGTTTTGCATTCTGAGTGATTATGAGCCCTGGGGCGGGGATAATGGTTCCGTCTTCATCCTGAACAGGAATGCTTATAGTTGTGCTTGCGTCTCCGCACCTGGCAGTAATAACTGCAAGACCTGCACTTACCCCGGTAACTGCATTGCCGTAAACAGTTGCGATTGATTCATCTTGTGATGTAAAGACAACTTCCTGACTTTCCATCACTTGATCAAATTGATCATATACTACTGCAGTCAGGGTGGCAGTCTCGCCAATACTCAAAACAGGTTTATCGGACGTAACTTCTATCCTGCTGGCTCTGGGAACAGAAGTTTTGTCTACAATACCAAATACCTTAAGCCAGCCTGTTCCTAACCATGATTCATCTACCGTGCTGCCATCGGAGTGAAGTTTTCCAAATTTTTCATCAGGAGCTATGCCCGATTTAGTTGCCCAGTCATAAACCGGATAATCCTTTAATCCATTTGGAGGCAGTACCGCCTGAGTGATTGCAACGGCATATCTGCCCGCATCCAGTTCAACCGGGACATTAACCAGGATTTCCTTTTTGTTTTCTACTTCTTCAACCGGTACAACACCGGATGCAAGAGCCTCCCCGACAGGCATGCCGGTTGATGGGTCTGTGGCAAAAATTTTGACTATAATATCAGAATGTTCATATTCATCGTCCTTGTTGTTATCGCCCAGCTTTAATACATTTATGCCGACTTTAGTAACCTTTGCCTTGTCTTCCAGAGTAAATGTCTGGAAACGATGAGCACAGTCAGCTACCGCCATAGTCCATCCAGTGGACTGAGTATATTCAAAAGAGTAGTCAATGAGCAGTTCTTCATTTTCTTCCTCTTCTGCTGCTCCGTAGTTTACTCTTAAGTAGCCTGTTCCCAAATAGCTCTCATCAACCCAATTGTTATTGGTTATATTGTTTACATCATCGCCATTATTGGTTTTGCCGAATTTTTCTCCTGCTGCTGCAGGAATGCCCGTGCTGGTAGTCCAGCCATAGCAGTCATATGCGCCATGCAGGGAAAGAGGAGTTTCCATGGTCATAGCTATTGCATACCTAACACCTTTTTCAAGATTATAGGACAAGGGAACATTCATGGGTACCTTGCTTTCAATGCTGCTTTCAGGTACAACTGTCTGTACCAGCGGCTGCCCCGTTGGGAAACCATTGCTGTCTGTAGCATACAATGCTACTATAAGGTTATTAGGCTTCTCCAGCCCGCTGGCTTGGTCATGACCAAACTTGGTTACTCTGATATCTACAGATTTCATAGGAGCAGTCGCAGTGGAAGTAAAGCTCTGCCATCTCCATTCATTGTGTGTAGCACCAAAACCCCAGCCGCCTGAGCTGGATTCAAATGTGAAGTCTATGGGTGGTATTTGATTTCCTGAGCCGGATTCATCCTTGTAATACACCTTAAGCCAGCCGGTACCAAGAGAAGATTCATCCTTCCAATTATACTCAGGATCTATTCCATCAGTCTTTCCAAAATACTCATTGCCAAGTCCGATGTTCTTTGTAAACCAGTCATAGCATTGACCTTCGCCTGTAGGATCATCTCCTCTGCCGGTCACTTTGGACGACATAAGAACTATTGCATACTGCTTTCCTGCTTCCAGTTCATAATCAATTTCAAACCTGGTGATCATGTCAGGAGTAACAGTTGCAGAGCCTGGGATTGCATTATTGACTTGATCGCCGGATTTTACCGCACTTTCAGCCAAGGGTTCACCGGCAGGCTTTCCGTCAGCTGTTTCAAAAAGAACAGCTTTAAGGTCTATAAATGCCGCTGTCACCGAATTCTTTTTATTTACGGCTACTTCTACAGCTTCCATTCTTCCGTCCTTGGTGGCAGTGAAAGTCTGATAGCGATACTCGTTGTTGGATAAAGCAAAGCTGTATCCCCAGTCTCCCAACGGTTCATGAGAATAATCAATTACATTTTCCGGAACAGCGCCGGAGACAGAGGCTGAGCCGTAAGATACTGCAGAAACAGCCTCAGTATTGCCCAATATCATAATACCCACCAATAATAATGACAGCCATTTTTTGAATCGTAACCTCATATAAGCATTTTCCTCCTTTTTTGTTTACCGATTTTCCGCATAGACTAAAAACCGACGACACAGCATAAGCTATGAAGCGCCATACAACCTTATATCACCTCCGATCCGTATTGCCCATTTTCTGTCAATTGCCTTTATCACCCCCCTTTCTCAACCAACAATTTTCTTATCAACGATAAATCGTTTTGCCAAATTGACAATTTTCATGGATATAAACTTAGAAAACAGGCAGAACTTTGCAGATAACTGCTGATATATTTTTGCAATTATGGGATTTTAAGGATTATATTAGTTAAAAAGCTGCACTAATAACTAATGGAATTAGCCTTCACCAGGCAATACACAATCGATGCTGCAAATTCGCATTAAGATCATTGCAAGAATAAGCTGGAAGATTATCTATACAGTAAACTAAAAATTTATATACAATTAGTAAAACGTTTTATCATTTTTGTAATTTATACCTGCATGTCCATTATAAAGCAGCATATTTAGGCTTGTCAACATTAATTTCGGTGAAAAGTTTTATAAATTTTGCACAAAAGAATATAAAAAGTTTAAACAAAATACATATGTTAATAATGAGGTAGTTTTCAGATATTGATGTTTGTTATTTCAAGATAAAACATTTTATCGAAATATATCTTATATAAAGGAAATTTGTCAAATAAATAAGCCCCTGCCCGGTGTTTCCCAGGCAAAGGCTCATGCTGCTTGTTATTCAGCCGCTTAATTTTTTGATTTTAGCTGCGCTTAAAATGCTCTGACACTCTCTTATACAGATCTAATTTCTGCATTATCCTTCATATGCCGCTTTAAATAAATCCTCCACCATTTTCTTGCTGGGGACTCCTTCATGAAATTTCTTGCCGTCCAGGTAATATGTTGGCACAAAATAGTA
>DUSN01000008.1 GCA_012842605.1 Clostridiales bacterium | reverse complement strand
GGCTAACAGCCTAACATGCCATGTACTCATTGTCAACAGCTTTCGCGGCATAAACGCTTAGGCTATTGTTTGATTAGCTACTGCTTTGATGACCGAGGTATTTTACACACAAATTTGGACTTGACTCAATTGAACTGAAAAAGCAACAATTGGAATAAATATATGATATAAATATGATATAATGTAATTAGACTGCGGCATATTGACAATGCATAAAGCAGTTATGTACAGCAGCATTTAACATACTTTTATATTTACCGGTATGCATTAGTGTACGGCAGAATTGCAGCTGCTCAGCAGGCAGTAATATATATAAATGCAAATGAAGAAAACAAAAGGTGATATTTTTGAAACCATTGGGGAATGATTGGGACATTTTGCTTAAGGATGAATTTCAGAAGGAATATTATCAGAAGCTAAGACAGTTTTTAAAAAACGAATACCGGACTAAAATTATTTATCCTGACATGTATAAAATTTATGAGGCTTTACGGCTGACCTCCTACCAGGATACTAAAGTGGTTATCCTGGGGCAGGACCCGTATCACGGCCCTAATCAAGCCCATGGCCTGGCATTTTCGGTACAGGAAGGGGTGGATATACCGCCTTCCCTTATGAATATATATAAAGAACTGCAGGATGATGAGGGTTGTTACATTCCCAATAATGGCTGTCTTGTACCCTGGGCAAAGCAAGGTGTATTGCTTCTTAACACCAGCCTTACAGTTATAGCGGGACAGGCAAATTCCCATAGAAATATAGGATGGGAAGCCCTTACCGACAGGATTATACAGCTTTTGAATGAAAAGGAGACTCCTGTAGTATTCTTGCTGTGGGGCAGTCATGCAAAAAGCAAGGCTGTTTATATAACCAACAAGAAGCATCTTATCCTTAGCACGGTACATCCCAGTCCCCTATCAGCCAGCAGGGGATTTTTCGGCTGCCGACATTTTTCCAGGACAAATGAATTTTTAACTAAAACAGGGCAGAAGCCGATTAACTGGCAGATACCCAATATTTAGGCTTTACTCATACGCCGGCACCAATACCACTGAATCCGCTGCTTATGCTTTTTTTATATAAATTAAAGTAAGGAGTGTGATGCTTGTGTTTATTGTGCTGTTGTACTTCATCTTTGTTCTTGCAGGCTTTGTTCTGTTTTCAAAAACACTTCTCAGCGACGAAGACCGGCAGGACATCAAGAGTAAACCGCCCCCCGGGGAATATGATTTAAAGGCTTCGGTAATCATTCCAGCCAGGAACGAAGAAAGCAATATGCCCCACATTCTCAAGTCATTAATGGAACAAACACTAAAGCCCTATGAAATCATTGTAGTAGATGACTTTTCAACCGACCGGACCAGGGAAATCGCTGAAAGCTACGGGGTAAAGGTAATATCAGGCACTCCTCTTCCTGATGGCTGGACCGGTAAAAACTGGGCCCTGTGGAATGGATATCTTCAATCCACGGGAGATGTGCTGGTCTTCCTGGATGCTGATGTAAGGCTGGCACCCGATGCTTTAAGGTCACTGCTTGCAGCCAGGGAAGAGCAGGGAGGAGTCATTTCTGTAATTCCTTATCATTATACTGAAAAATTCTATGAGAGACTGTCTTTGGTTCTTAACATCTTAGGGTTGTTTGCATTCACATCACCCGTTGAGAAGCGAAGCAGCGAAAAAGGTCTTTATGGTCCGTGCATTGTTGCCGCAAGGAAGGATTATGAAAGAATAAATGGGCATAGCAGCGTCAAGGCAGATGTGCTGGATGATGTATCCCTGGGCAAGAAATTTTCTGAAGCCGGTATTGAGGTTAACAATTATATCGGATGTGATCTGGTTTCCTTCCGGATGTATCCTAACGGATTAAAAAGCGAGATTGAAGGTTTTGGGAAGAGTGCAGCACTAGGCACAGCCGCCATGCAGCCGGGTACTATTTTTCTTGCTGCACTTTGGGTAATAGGGCTTCTGACATCAGGTGTTCTGGCACCTATATTGATGACACTGCGTCATCCATCGGCATCATTATTTATTATTGGATATTTGCTATATTGTGTTCAGATCTTTTACTTTGTCAGATACACCGGTTATTATGGAGTTGTGCTGCCCATCCTGCATTTTATTCCCTCATTGTTCTTCCTGTATGTTATGCTATATTCCCTGTACAAGGTAAGTATTGTCGGCAGTGTACCCTGGAGGGGAAGGGAGATACAGATAGGGGGTAAGAAGGTCTTATGATTGTCTTACTTGTTATATTGGAATATTTGTGCGGTTCCATGATGTTCTCATATTGGCTGGCCAAACTGGCCAACAAGGATCTGACCCAGGTAGGCGATGGAAACCCTGGTGCCTTTAATCTGTGGAAGGCCGCAGGATACAAGCTGGGCCTCTTAGGGACTGCGCTGGATGTGCTGAAGGGGTATTTTCCCCTGGTTCTTTTCCTTAAGTACGGCCTGGTTGAAGATATCTATGTCATTCCTGTGGCACTGGCAGCCATATTGGGACATGTCTTCCCTGTTTTTCTTAAGTTCAGGGGAGGCAAGGCTATTGCTGTAACATTTGGAGTATGGAGCGCTCTGACCGGTTTTGAAGTTTCATTTGCTTACGCCATAATTCTTGCTGTGTTAAAGCTCATTGCAAAGCTGGTTACCCAGAGCTGGGCTTCCCCAACTGAAGTTGATGCCTTCATGGTGGTACTTGGCATGGGCATAACAGGCATATACATGCTGATGCGGAATTTTGAAGGCTATTTAATTATTTTATGGATTTGCAGCCTGTTCATCCTTGCTTATACCAACAAGGCCAAGCTTTACAGGCTGGCAAATCAGATTGCCCAGGAAGAACAGTGGAAGGACTTGCTTGGCAGGTTCAGGCAGAACCGGATGCAATAATGTTGTCTACAATGAGTAAAAGCCATCTGATTTATACAAAAATACAAAAGCCCGCGGAGTAAAATCTGCGGGCCTAATTTTAAAGTTACTGAAATTATTGACAAGCATTGTTATTATATGTTAAATTGAAATCAATCTTTAGTAGTAAATCAATCTCTAAAAGGGAGTAGCTATTGGCAGGGGCAAGCCAATAAATAAAATCAACATGCTGGAGCAATCCTGGTTTTATTTACTTTAAGTAAGTATTGCTTAAAGGAGCGAGACTTTTAGATTGGTAAATCATCAAGTTATGGTTTATTAATCTAAGCGTCTCGCTTTTTTGTCGTGCAGATACGGTCATGTATTTTATAAAAGGACTAATGTCTTGTTATGCCGGCTATAACACATGTTTTTTATGAGCATCATAAATAAAGCGGTGTTTCGGACAGTAAACTGAGAACTGATTAAGAAGTTATAATCGAGGTGGAAAGCAGTTGTTACAAGAATTATTGAAAGCATTTGCCCTTATTTTTATTGCTGAAATGGGGGACAAGACCCAGATATTGGCTATGGCATTTGCAACAAGGTATCCGGTTAAAAAAGTGCTTGCAGGCATCTTTGCAGGTATACTTCTGAACCATGGATTAGCTGTGGTTTTGGGGAGCTATATTTCATACTTTATACCCATAAATACAATTCAAATTATCGCTGGATTTGCTTTTGTCGGATTTTCCTTATGGACTTTAAAGACGGAAAGTGAAGACGAGGATGAGAAAGAGAAGAAGTCTAAGTTCGGACCTGTTGTTACAGTGGCCTTAGCATTTTTCATAGGGGAACTGGGTGATAAAACACAGCTGACAGCAATAACGCTTGCAGCAGATGCTTCCTACCCGCTGTTTATATTGTGCGGAACCGTTTTAGGCATGATGGTTACGGGCGGAGTCGGCATTGTAGTGGGCATGAAGCTGGGAGACAAAATACCTGAGCTTGCTATTAAAATTATAGCTGCCGCTGTTTTCATGTTCTTTGGAGTAACCAAGCTGTATAATACATTACCGGATCAGTATATTACATTACAAAATATCATAGCTTTTTTCGCGGTAATTAGTGTTGCTGCCTATCTAATGCTAAGACCGATGCTCATAATGAGAAGGCAAGGCATTAGCTCTCTGTACCAAAAAAAGTCCAAAGAGCTGTACGAATATTATCGCCAGATTGAAAAAACATTGGATAATGTTTGTCTGAGCACCAAGGTTTGCGGAGAATGCCAGGGTAATAAATGCATAGTCGGCAGTACAAAGACTCTTATAAAGAACGGACTTGATGACAATGGGAATTTAAAACATGAGGAGTTTAATATAAATAATGATACTTTAAATAAACATTTTGATAAAGAAGAAGCATTAACAGCTTTAAGGCTGACATTGGAATTGCTCAGGAAGGATTCAGATAATACAGATAATGACAATATAAATGAAATCAGAAAGAATCTTGAAATGATTCTATTCGGAGAAAGCGTATCTTCAATAGAAGATTGGGATGAATACCAAAAGCGCTTAAAAAGATTGGATGAAATTGCTGCTGATAAGATTTTGCACTAAAAAGCACAGTGCTTCTTCAGAACTTCCTATTTTTTCAAATGCTATTGAATCAGGCATTAAATAGGTTTATAATTATATCAACAAACAGGTTAATGCAAATGGAAAATTCGGGCAATTAACTCAGCTGGCAGAGTGCTATCGTCACATGGTAGAGGTCGGGGGTTCGAGTCCCTCATTGCCCACCAATAAAGAAGCTGGATTATATACAAAAAATCCAGCTTCTTTTTGTACGCCCAGGAAGACAAGGGGACGGTTCTTTAGACAAGGGGACGGTTCTTGTGTCTCATTTGTGTCTATTTAATGCAGGGCCGTACTTATATGCCATAAATCACTAATCAGGCTTTTTATGAGATTATATATGTAGAGACTAAGCAGAACAGTATGCTGACATTAAGTGGTTAAAAGAACCTGCTAAAAAGAGAGCCCGGTATGTTTGCATACTGGGCTCTCGTAATGATTTCATAATGGTTGAATTAGCTTACATTGCAGGTTCGGGTGATTCATTGTTAGCAGCTAAAGCAGGATCTTCTGATTCAGCGGCAATTGGCACATCGTAGTTGAGCAGGCCTCTTTTCTTCTCCCACTTATACAGCCAGTCAACCAGGATAGGAATAACGATAGCAGTTACTACGATAGAAGCAGCGACCTGGGCTGTTGCAACCTCTGCAAATGGCTGCCATGCAGCATCAACTGCTGCGATAGCCGCTGGAGTAGCGATGGCATTACCGGCAGTAGTACCAACTGCAGCACCTGCTACACAGGAATGTCTGTACTTTTTAGGAACGAGCCATCTGTAAATGAAATAGGTTGGTATTCCTGTCAGGAGAACAGTACCCAGACCTAATATAATACCGGGAATACCGGCTTGAATCAGGGTCTGCAGACTCAGTCCTGCTCCAAGCGGGAATGCGAACAGGAATATGGATATCATCATGCCTGGTTTAAGGAAATCTCTGATCCTGTTATCCAGGTTGCCCAGGAGCATACCGAGAAGGATGGGAAAAATGCATGCAAATAAAGCCTTTAATGGAATGAGTGCAACACCGGCGATACCCATAAATGCCATCTCGAAGAAGGGTCCGTCGTTGGATGAGATGATGGCAATAGCACCTACGTCGGAATGGTCACCATATTTTGAAGCAAGAGCGGTGTACAGGCCGCCATTGGAGTTTGACATAGCGCCGATCATAGCCAGGGGTGTAACGCCAAGAAAAGCAGCCTCGGGGCCGGCCAACTTAGCAAAAATTACACCAAAAGCAACACCAAACAATACTTTGCTGGTATTGATAACCATGCCCTTGTACACTGACATACCTGCTGCCTTAAACTGAATCTGTGCGCCGCTGCAGAAGAACAATACTGCAATCAATGCCAATGCGCCGTTCTTCAGCCATGCGGTTGTAAAACTGCCTATTTCGAGGAAACCGGGGAAAAATGTGTTGGTCAATACACCGAGTAAAAGGGGAATAACCATAAGGCCGCCGGGAACTTTGTTAATCGTCTTTAGGATTGGTACTTCTCCTAATTTGAACTTCATGACAAACCCTCCAAACTTTTTATATTTGCGCGCGCACAATATAAGTTAATTTTATATTATGTTTGTCCAATGTTCAAGCAAAAAACAATAATTTTGTTTATTTTGCAATAAGAATAAATATTGGCGGTATTGCAAAAATAATAAAACTGAAGAAAATATTGCAAAGCATGCAGGTTGAGTTTGATATGAAAATTAAGAATATTTGCATGAAATAGTCGTTTTTGGCAAGCTTGTATGGTATACTGAATTTGTATTATTTTCTCAATATATTACTCGAGGTGATTAACATGAAACTAACATTTCCATATGGAAGAGAAACACGTTCCATTGAAATTCCGGATAATCGTATTAAAGGCGTGCTTGTTTCCAAACTCCATCATTACAAGGTAGATAAAACGCAGGAAGAATTGGTAGAGGAGGCTCTGGCTAACCCCATAGGGTCACCGCCCCTGTGCGAGCTGGCCAAAGGCAAAAAAAAGGTTGTACTCATCGCAAGTGATCATACAAGGCCTGTGCCCAGCAAGGTAATTGTACCTCCAATGCTTCGTGAGATCAGAAAAGGAAACCCTGATGCAGATATTACCATACTCATTGCAACAGGGTGCCATCGTTCCATGAGCCATGAAGAAATAGTCAGCAAGTTTGGTGAGGAGATTGCCAATAGGGAGAAGATAGTCGTTCATGATTGTGACAATTCTCCGATGGTCAAAATCGGCATTCTGCCAAGCGGCGGTGAATGTATAATCAACCGGATGGCCGTGGAAGCTGATCTGCTGGTAGCCGAAGGCTTTATTGAACCGCATTTCTTTGCCGGTTTTTCCGGAGGGAGAAAGAGTGTGCTGCCCGGAATAGCCAGCAGAATTACTGTTCTTGCCAACCATTGTTCAGAGTTTATTGCTCATCCGGCTTCAAGGACAGGTATCCTGGAAGACAACCCCATACACAAGGATATGGTCTGGGCAGCCAGAACAGCTAAACTGGCATTCATCGTCAACGTTATCATTAACGAAAAAAAGGAAGCGATCCATGCCGTAGCAGGAGATTTCGAAGCAGCCCATATGGCCGGATGTGAATTTCTGTCTTCCCTTTGCAAGGTGGATGCGAAGCCTGCCGATATAGTTATTTCCACAAACGGCGGATATCCATTGGATCAAAACATATACCAGGCTGTAAAAGGTATGACAGCAGCTGAAGCCACGGTGAAAAAGGGCGGCGTTATTATAATGCTGGCTAAATCCAATGACGGGCATGGCGGGGAAAGCTTCTATCGTCAAATGGCAGACGAACCGGATATAAACAAAACACTTGACCTGTTCCTCAGCAGGAAGAGAAACGAGACAGAGGCTGATCAATGGCAGACCCAGATATTTATAAGAATCCTGCAGAAGGCAAAGGTTATTTATGTATCAGATGCACCGGATGACGTGGTTAGGGATCTGCACATGATACCGGCTCACAGCCTTGAAGAAGCCATGGAAAAAGCTGAAGCTATAGTAGGCTCAAAGGAAGCAAGTGTAACTGCCATTCCGGACGGTGTTGCGGTAATGGTCATCGAAGATACCAATGGCAGTCATTAAGTATAAATAGCAGTCGGGACGGGTAACCGGATTTCATCAGTCGGTTACCCGGACCTTGATCACAGCCTTTGTGACGGGCTCCGGAACATCATTGCAGGCGCAGTCCGGGCAATGCGCATCTTCCGGCAGAACGATAACGAACAGGTCATCCTGCAGTGTCAGGAATTCAGGATTGGCCTCGTAATACGATACGTCTCGTTCGGGGTAATCCTCAAGCATCTTGCCTGCTTTGGAAAGTGGCTGGTAGCCGAAACGCTCCCGGCCTTCCTTCAGTATTTGAATATCAGCATACTTTTTATGTGCTTCTGTTTTTGCATCCATTAATTTAACCGTTTCATAACGGCGCATGAGCAGATACACATCGCGTCCGTCTATCTCATGTATGCCATTTTCAAACTCGTGGATGCGGTTCCAGTTGTCCTGCAGGAAGCGAAGACCTTTTTCGAAACGTTCACCAAGGCAATAATAAAGATGTGCGTTTTTCAATCTGTCAATAATCATATTTACCATCCTTTACTGAATTTTCTGTACTTAAATTATAGCATGGTTACTTAACCCATACAATTATTGTTAAGGCTGCATTGGAATGCTGCTGATAATATGAGTTTGCTGTTTGATCTGGTAAGGGTGAAACCTAAAAGATATAATTATATAGCCAGTCGGTAATGTTTTGTGCTGCTATATTAATGTGGAGGTAAGACTTAAATGGGAAATTCCTCGGCAACATATAGGCCGATTATCGCTGTTACCATGGGAGACCCTGCGGGTATAGGGCCGGAAATTACAATCAGGGCCTTATCCGATCCAGCCATTTACAGCGCATGCCGGCCCATTGTGATCGGTGATGCAGATGTGCTGGAGCAGGTGATGCCAATTGTATCTGATGGAAGCCTGGTGATTCACAAGGCTGCGGATGTCTCAGATGCATTGTTTCAATATGGGGTGATTGATATAATTGACATCGGTGCCGTAGACTGCAGTACATTGCAGCCGGGCAGGGTATCCGCTCAGGCAGGAGAAGCAGCTTATCTGTATATTGAGAAGGCCATCCAATTGGCGCAGTCGGGGATTGTGGACGCAACAGTTACCAATCCCATCAATAAGGAGGCGTTGAATCTGGCCGGCCGTCATTATGCCGGACACACAGAGATTTACGCAGACCTGACTAATACCAAAAATGTGACCATGCTATTGGCCCATGGTCCATTGCGGGTAGTGCATGTATCTACGCATGTTTCCCTGCGCCGCGCCTGCGATCTTGTAAAGAAGGAACGCATACTGGATGTAATACGCATAGCAGATGATGCGTGCAGAAGGCTTGGCATTGATTCCCCCCGCATTGCTGTGGCGGGTCTTAATCCCCACAGCGGTGAAAATGGCCTGTTTGGTACAGAGGAGGCGGAGGAGATTATCCCGGCTATAGAAGCGGCGCGGGAAGAGGGGATATCTGCTGAAGGCCCGGTTCCGCCGGATACTGTATTCAGCAAGGCTCAGGGAGGAATGTATGATATTGTTGTTGCCATGTATCATGATCAGGGCCATATACCGCTTAAACTGGCCGGCTTCAAATTGGATGAGAAAACGGGCAGATGGACGAATATCAGCGGCGTAAACATCACCCTGGGTCTGCCCATTATCCGAACATCCGTTGATCATGGCACTGCCTTTGATCAGGCCTGGAAGGGCACAGCAAGTCCCATGAGTCTGATAGAGGCTATAAACTATGCAATCAGACTTGCTAATGTGAAGAATGGGGGGAGAAGACAATAGAGAGATACCTGATCATAGCAGATGATTTCACAGGGGCGAATGATACCGGTGTGCAGCTGGTGCGGCGCGGATATCGGACAAGGGTTGTGCTTGACAGCCGTGGTGTTTTGTCAGATGATCTGAATTACGTGCTGGACACGGAATCACGGAGCCTGGATTCAAAGGAGGCCTATGAGAAAACAAGGCAGATGCTTAAAGACATTAGACTGGCCTGCTTTGACTTTATAATCAAGAAGGTGGATTCCACTCTGCGCGGCAATATAGCAGCGGAAACCAAAGCAGTGGATGAGGCCTATAAGAGTGAGCTCATCCTTTTAATGCCTGCATATCCGGATATGAATCGGACTACCAAAGGCGGCATCCACTATCTGAATGGCGTACGGATAACCGAAACCGAGCTTGCACATGATCCCAAAACGCCTGTGCGTGAGGATCGCTTAAACAAGATTATGGAAGAGTTTTTTGATGAACCGGTCAGAAGCATCACCCTGGAACAAATTCGCAATGAGGATATCAGCTTCTCCGGTGCTCGTATATTTTGCTGTGATGCGCAGACAAATATAGACATGCAGCAGGTTATCGGTGCTGCACTGGATACCGGAAAACGAATTCTGTGGGTTGGTACTGCAGCTCTGGCAGATAATCTTCTGCTGCGCAGCACAACTGTACCCCCTGCCCTGGCAGTTGTCGCCAGTGTCAGCGATGTAGCACGCATGCAGGTTCGTTTTGCAGCAGATGCAGCTGAGGTAGTACAGGTTTCCATAGGAGATATTTTGCTTGGAGACAGAAGCGAAACACATCCGGTTGAAGAAGCAGTTGCTTTCTTACATCAGGGAAAGGATGTATTGCTGATTTCGGCTTCCACATGGTCACGGGACAAGCTGGATTCCTCTATAGCAGCGGGAAAACAGGCAGGAATGGATGCCAAAGCCGTGAGCCAAAGAACCCAGGAATTGATGGGATCAATTACTAAGGCAGTGCTGAAACGCACACAGGTTTCCGGCTTGTTTATATCAGGCGGTGATACTGCCATAAGTGTATTTGAAAAGCTGGGCGCAGCAGGCTCACAGATCCTGGGAGAGGTACTTGCGGGTATACCCCTGATGCGCCTAAGCGGCGGAGAATTTGACGGGATGAAGGTAATTACAAAGGCCGGAGCCTTTGGCAGAGAGGACGCCATAAGCTTCTGCCTCCGCAAACTGAAGGAGAAATTATGATTTTTGTTATAAACTGAAATATTCTAAATACAGGAGGTATGATAATGGTTGAATCAATGTATAAGTACATGAAAGTAGGCCTTATTCATTTTATGGCTTATCCGTCTACTATGAAAGGAGAAGGTCCAATCAGGGAAACTATCAGGTCCATAGCGAAAGACGATTATTTTAACGCTATCGAAATAACCTGGATTAAAGATCCGCAGACCAGAAAAGAAGTAAAAGCTCTGCTTGACACTTCTCATATGACAGTAGCCTATGGAGCGCAGCCCAGGCTTCTTACAACCGGCCTTAATATCAATGACATTAACGAAGAAGGCAGATTAAAGGCTGTCGCCACCCTGAAGGAAGGCATTGACGAGGCTTATGAGATGGGTGCTGCAGGAATGGCTTTCCTAAGCGGAAAATATGATGAAAACACAAAAGAAGAAGCATATCAGGCTCTCGTTAAATCTACAAGGGAATTATGCAGCTATGCAAAGGAAAAAGGAAACCTGAGGATTGCACTTGAGGTATTTGATTATGATATTGATAAGAAAAGCATAATTGGTCCTGTTCAGTTAGCAAAGAGATATGCGGAGGAAATAACCGCGGAGTTTGACAACTTCGGCTTGCTGGTTGATCTAAGTCATCTACCTCTGTTAAGAGAAACGGCTGAGGAGTCCATACTTCCCATCAGGGATTACATAGTTCATGCACACATGGGCAATTGTGTAGTGAAGGATCCTTCCCTGCCTGCATATGGAGATGCCCATCCCAGATTTGGTTTTCCCGGCGGGGAAAATGATGTTGACGAGCTGGTTGAATACCTGAGGGTATTAATGGATATCGGCTTCCTGAATACAAAAAATCCACCTATCGTAAGTTTTGAGGTAAAGCCATTCGGGGATGAAGATCCTGAGATTGTAATTGCTAATGCCAAGAGGACATTAAACGAAGCATGGGCTAAATTATAGGAAAAGGATGTTGAGACTATGAAGATTGTTGTACTTGATGGCTATACATTGAATCCGGGAGACCTGACCTGGAAGGGTCTGGAGGAACTGGGCGAGCTGAAGGTGTATGACAGAACACCCAAGGATAAGATAATTGAAAGAATAGGCGATGCCGAAATAGTTTTTACCAACAAAACACCGTTGGACAGGGAAACCTTTGAAAAGGTGCCTCATGTCAAATATGTAGGAGTGCTGGCAACGGGATATAATGTGGTGGATATAGATGCAGCAAGGGATAATGGTGTAGTAGTTACAAATATCCCAACTTACGGCACAGCTGCCGTGGCGCAGATGACATTTGCCCTTCTGCTTGAAATGTGCCACCATGTATGGGAGCACAGCGAGGCAGTAAAAAGAGGTGAATGGACAAACTCTCCGGATTTCTGCTTCTGGAATTACCCGCTGATAGAGCTTGCCGGCAAGACCATGGGGATTATAGGCTTTGGAAGAATCGGAAGATCAGTGGCGAAAATAGCCCAGGCTCTTGGGATGAATGTTCTGGCATATGATGAATATCAGGACAGGGAGCTTGAGACTGATACCCTGAGGTATGCGGATTTTGATGAACTGCTTGCCAAATCCGATGTGATCAGCCTCCACTGCCCCCTGTTTGAGAGTACCAGGGGAATGATCAATAAGGATACCATAGCCAGGATGAAGGACGGGGTAATGATTATCAACACATCAAGGGGACCGCTGATCGTGGAAGAAGACCTGGCCGATGCATTAAACAGCGGAAAGGTCTCGGGTGCCGCAGTTGATGTTGTTTCAGTAGAGCCAATACAGAGCAATAATCCGCTGCTCAAGGCTAAAAACTGCATCATTACTCCTCATATTGCATGGGCGCCAAAGGAATCCAGGGAGCGCCTGATGAATATTGCTGTGGAAAATTTAAGAGAGTATCTTAAGGGCAATCCTGTTAATGTGGTAAATGAATAGTTGTCCGACAAGAAATGCACGCAGGGTAATCTTTGGATTATCCTGCGTTTTGCATTGGGCGCCCAGTATGAGCGCAATATAATTTAGAACACTCGCTACTTATATGAGAATCAATGTTATCAGGCATTTTCTATATCTGCAATTTTGCTACAATTTCATCTGCTTCTTCAATAACACCTATTTCTTCAAAACCAAATTTTGCATATAAGTGTCGGGCTATCTTATTTTCCGGAGCATAGGAAACATAAACTGCCTTCGCTTCTCCCTGGGGAAATGTGCGGATATACTCAAGAGCTTTCTCCATAGCTTTAGTCCCGTATCCTTTATTCTGGTACTTCGTGTCGATCATAAAACGCAGGATACCATATGCATCTTCATCTCCATACTCATTTTCTTCTGCAGTATCGTGATACATCATAATAAATCCAATCATGGTATCATCATTATAAATTGCGAAAGTCATGGGTGGAAGTTCATCATTTAGTAAAGCAACATATGACTGGGCGAGGCTATATACATTAGATGCCAGGTACCCCTTCTGCTCATCTGTTAACTGCAGATTAATGCATTCATCAAAATTCTCCCATGTGATTTTACGGAATTCAATCATTGTCTTCTCCTGTCTTAAATAATTTATTATACTATTTGAATAGTAATTTCTTTCTCTCGTAATTTTTGATTATACCATTTTAAAGTTTAATTATCAATAATAGAAAGGGATAGACAAAGGGACGGTTCTTGTGTCTTACAAAGGCTCATTGAGCGAAAACAAGATTTTTTGTTGGACTGCCTGAAGTTGTTATTAAGATAGTGATAGAGACATAATGAGAAACAGGCGGGTGCTGTCAACTCTTGACGGTATTCCTGGACTGCTTGATAAAACTGCAGCTGATGGTTATAATGTCCATGAGTTTGTGATGAGGAAGCCATATTAAGAAAGTCTTAAGATTTTCATAAGTAAAAATTATATTATGGCTATTGCAAATCGTTATAATATTTATGGGGCTATATACTCTTAAAGAAAGAAGATGATGTTTTTGGCTGCAAATATTTTAATAGTTGATGATGAACAGGCTATTGCCGATTTGGTTGAGGTTTATCTCAAAAATGAGAACTTTAATGTTTTTAAATTTTACAACGGCAGGGATGCTCTTAATTGCATTGAAAATGAAAAACTAGACCTTGCCATTTTAGATGTCATGCTTCCGGATATAGACGGTTTTTCAATCTGTCAGCAAATCAGGGAAAATCATAAATTCCCTGTTATTATGCTGACTGCTAAAGAAGAAGAAATTGATAAAATTACCGGACTGACACTTGGTGCGGACGATTACGTGACAAAGCCTTTTCAGCCTTTGGAGCTTGTTGCCCGTGTTAAAGCACAGTTGCGAAGATATACCAAATACAATACATCTGAACCATTACGGGAGGAAAAGCTGATAGCATTTGCAGGTTTGGTTTTGAACAAGGACACTCACGAATGCACACTTAACGAAAAGCCGCTGTCTCTAACTCCCACAGAGTTTTCCATTCTATGGGTGCTGGCTTCTAACCGGGGACGCGTGGTTAGTTCGGAAGAATTGTTTCACGAGGTGTGGGGGGAAAAGTATTATACCAATAATAATACTGTAATGGTCCATATCCGGCATTTAAGAGAAAAAATGGGAGAAGACGTGCAGCATCCCAAATACATCAAAACGGTTTGGGGGGTTGGTTATAAAATTGACAGGTAAAGAAAAGAGAAGGAAAGATTATGCGAAATTAAAAGGAAAAATATTTTTTCAAATGCTTTTAATTACAGTTACTGCTGCTGTGACTGTTTTTCTTTTGCGTAATATCCTGCGCGGACAGGTTGGGGATCGTATCGTTGGGTTTTTAGTTAATGTTTATCATTTTAACTATTCGGAAGCACATACAATCTATCAGTTGGTGTTTCGTAACAATATGGAAACGATCCTTTTTGTTGTAACTCTGATATTTATGATAACCCTTTTTCGATTTTCTATTTTTTGGTTTATGAAATATTTTGATGAA
Organism: Clostridiales bacterium; assembly: GCA_012842605.1. Lineage (GTDB taxonomy): Bacteria > Bacillota > Clostridia > Caldicoprobacterales > DTU083 > DUSN01. Next base: position 14,526 of record DUSN01000008.1, on the reverse strand, counting down.
ATCAGCATTGGAATGGATAAGCTTACGGAAGAATCCAATGATGAGATTACATTATCGCCGGAATTGGATTTTATGGAAAATAAGCTTAACCAGATAAAAAGCAATTTGGAAAAGCAAAAGAAAGCTGCACTTGATGCAGAGCAGCGCAAAAATGATCTGGTAGTTTACCTGGCTCATGATATTAAGACACCTTTGACATCTATTATAGGATATTTGAGTCTTCTGAATGAAGCTCCGGATATGCCTTCTGAACAAAAGGCAAAATATGTCGGTATTACCTTGGAAAAAGCTTATCGATTAGAAGAGCTTATAAATGAGTTTTTTGAGATTACAAGGTTTAATTTGCAATCTATTGTTTTGAATAAAGAAAAGATAAACTTGCTTTTCATGCTTCAGCAGATGGCGGATGAATTCTATCCAATACTGGCTCCGCAGCGAAAGCAGGTTTCAGTCAATGTGCCTGAAGGACTCACCCTGTGGGGAGATGCAGACAAATTAGCCCGTGTGTTCAATAACATTTTGAAAAATGCGATAGCCTATAGCTATGAAAACAGCGTCATTAACATTTCTGCAGAGCAGCAGGATAAATATATCGTAATATCTTTCACTAATAAGGGAAATCCAATCCCGCAGGCAAAACTTGATACTATTTTTGAAAAGTTTTACCGGTTGGATTCTGCACGTGCCACAAATACCGGCGGAGCAGGGCTGGGTTTGGCCATTGCTAAAGAAATTGTGAACGCCCATGATGGGACAATCTCTGTGGAAAGCAACACGGAAAATACTACATTTACAGTAAAGCTTCCGTTATGAAAAAGGTTCTATAGCTCCTCATTACTATTAGTAAAAATTAAAATTTTCTATTTAGCTTAAGAAAATCTTAAGAAGTTTATAAGATAGAATTCCAAAATAACTCCTTATTTTATGGTTGAATAATATCACCACAGAATAAGGAGCTGTTTTGTTATGAGGGAAAAAGCAAGAAAGAAAAAGACAGGAATATGCACATTTACAACATTTTTAACAGTGTTAGTCATGGCTGCTGTTGTATACAGATTCATGATTATTCCGGAAAACAATCAAAATTCTGAGAAAGAATCTGGCGACAGTTCAACCCCGGCACCAAGGTCAGTAGAACATGATTTCAACATTTCTATATCTCCCGATAAGTTAAACAGTTCTAATGCGATATTGATTCGTTTAAAAGATAATACTGTTTTGATGCAGAAAAATAGTGAAGAAAAAATTTATCCTGCATCTTTGACTAAAATGATGACCGCCATTGTTGCGATAGAAAATTTGCATGATTTGAATGAAAAAATCAAACTTACCGAGTCTATGTTTAAGAGACTGTACGAAGCAAATGCATCAATGGCAGGTTTTCAGCCGGGTGAACAGGCAAGGGCAATCGATTTGTTATACGGAGTAATGCTGCCGAGCGGCGCGGAGTGCTGTATTGCACTTGCTGACCATATAGCGGGATCAGAGCAGAATTTTGTAAAATTGATGAATCAAAAAGCGAAAGCTCTTGGCATGAAAAATACCCACTTTGAGAATACGACCGGACTTCATAATAAAAACCACTATACAACAGTCAAAGATATGGCTGTCCTTTTAAGCTATGCTTTGCAAAATGATACTTTTCGGGAGACTTTTACTACATTCCGGCATTCCACACCGCCTACTAACAAGCACCCTGGCGGTATAACCTATTACAGCACCTTGTATGAAAGACTTGGTAATCAAAGCATAATTGATGGGCAGATTTTAGGAGGAAAAACCGGATATACTGATGAAGCCGGTCTATGTCTCGCGAGTCTTGCCAAAGTGGGTAAACAAGAATACATTCTTATTACAGCCGGTGCAGAAGGAGATAATAAATCAGAACAGTATAATATTATCGATGCAATTAAAGTATACAACAGCATAGGTAAATAATATTGCCTTCAATGCTAACGTGTTTGTTTATCTATCCATGCCAAATATGCAGCACTCCCATTTTCTGCATCTACAAACAGGATTTCGGGTGTATCATACGGATGAATTTCTAAGAGTTTTTTCTCCAATTCAGGATATAACTCCTTTCTGGTTTTGAACAACACTAAATCCTCATCTTCATGGCAAAGCTCGTCATTCCATACATAATGGCTTTTTATCTTAATTTCCTGAACGCATGCAGCCAGCTTGCATTTTATAATTTCATCTATGACGGGCTTTGCCTGCTGCTCATTTTCAAATGTTGTTATAACTATTCCACATTTACCCATTATTATACCTCCAGACGTTATAATAGCATCTTTTCAACTATTATATTCAACTGTCCTGATATGTTTGAAAAATCAGTATTCAAGTCCAAGGTTCTGAACACTAAGGTCACCTCACTGTTTATTATAATTCAGATATATAAGATTGCCGCCAGGTGAGAATGAAACCTTCTTTTGGGTCAGTATTTTTATTATATAAAATATGTAGACAAATATATAGTTAGTTGGATAATTTTTCATGTATATTCTCAATAAAGTGGTGAATTATGGGTATTAATTAGATAAGCTGTCTTGAGAGGAGAAGATCAATATGCAAAAAATAGTTCCGTATTTATGGTATGAGATATGGGGAGGGTAAAGCTGCTTCCTCAAGCGCAAAGGTGAACTATGCAGCTTTCAAATCCTGAAATAACATCTCATATATCGAATTTTTCATTAAGTCTTTTGACTTACCTTGCAATAGGTACTATGTGGCTTATATCCGGGGTGAAATTTCGTTTTGCAGGTATTTTGGGTGCATTTATGATTGCTTGCACAAAGAGAATATTGCTAAAATTGAGCTTGAAAATGACATATACCTGAACATATACGTCAAGCAAAAAAATGTCTACACCATAATATCGCGAAAAAGCAAAGAAATTATTGTTGAATTGCTTAATAACAACTGGATCGAACTATAAATGTAATAAATCCCCCTTTTATGTCAGAAAAGTGCCTGGATAAAAGGGGGATTACTGATTCTGGACCTATTTAAGCAAATGTATCACGCTGTTAAGGTAAATGCATTTAGGATATGCATAACCATTTGCAGTTTCCTGGAAGACAAACTTAGTGACCGATGCAGTTTCAAGAGCAAACAGCAAACGGCCAATTGCAGGCGGAAGGGATAAAAGATGTGCAATCCATGCTCCGCCGAAACCTCCGTGACAAAATACTGCTATCTTATCATCATTCGGCTCCTTTGCCTTGTATACAAGTCCGTGTCTTATATAGCCATGACGTGAGAGAAAATCGTCTGAACAAATTGGCAGCCGATCCAGCGTATGCTGCCTGTTTTCACTGCTGAAATCTCTGAAATTTTGAACACCGTATAAAAAATTAGTTTCCCATGAGCACTCGGGAATTTCTCCTTTTATGATAACCGGATCATGCATGTAATCCATGCTTTCCGCCATCCACTCTTCAACGTTGTAAGTCATACCCAGCTTCTCACAGGTGGGTTTGGCTGTATCTTTTGCTCTGCCCATTGGTGATGAATAAATTTTATCAGGCTTGATCATCATCATGCGTTCCGAGAGCCGTTTAGCCTGCTCCCATCCTTTTTCAGTAAGTGTGTCATTGGCATAATCAGGATCACCATGCCGGATTATAAACAGTTCCATTTTGTAACCCCCGCAAAATTCATACTGCATTTTTTAATATATTAGCATAAAAATTACATTAGCAGATATAAAACTTATTAAAAACGGAACAAATCCAGCAGCTTTTCCCAAAAACTCTTTCTTTCTTCCGGCTGGCTGTCAATTGGCTCATCGTCATTTTCTGAACGCAGCTCGGGGGTTTGCATTATAAACTGTACTGTCCGGGGAGTTACTTCATCCGATATAAAAGAAACCGGTTTATTTTCGACCTGGGAGTTTAAACCTAACTCCTCTTCCAGTTCATCAAATAGTGACATGGACTGATCTATTCCATCCTTTAAGGCAGATTGACCGTCTATCAAACTTTGAACGTTGGAGGGCAGTGACTCTGTTTTGCCGGATAACTCTGACAAGCCGCCGGCTAATTGGGATATGCCGTCAGACAAAGCTGATAAGCCCTTTACCAGTTTTTCTTTTTGCTGCGATAATTGACTGATGCCCTGGTAGTAATCTGAAAAACCATTTGACATAGCTGCTATTCCGTTGGCGTATTGACTTAATCCTTCATCAAAGTCTGTAAGCTGCTGCTGCAATGCAAGCATTTGTTCTTTTAAATTTCCCGGCAGCATCGGTGAGGAAGCGAAAGGCGCAATTAATGTTACTATCCCTTCTTTAAGCTGGGTAAAACCATTTGACAGCCCCAGGCCTTCAATAGCAAGCTGCTTCAGACCGGATGAGATTTCTTCGGCAGACTCTGCCAGCTGGGAGACGCCGGAGGTGTACTCCGAAACACCGTCCTTAAGCTTTTTGGATGATCCCTTTATCTGTTTTCCTCCGTCAGACAGCTTCTTTATGCCTGCATGCAGTTCTTCCAGACCATCCTTTAGTTTCTGTGTTCCTTCTATCAGTTCTCCTGTGCCGTCCGACATCTGCTGCACATCATCCTTCAATTTATCAGTATCCAGATCAATGTCGATAAAGTCATTAATATTAATATAAGTACTGGTCATGGTCATGCCTGACATTTCAAAATAAGCTGTGTCAAATTGTATTGTGTATTCTTTTTCAGTACGGGGCATAACCATATAGGCCAGCGTAGCGGTGCGCCCTACCAGGGCGGTGGAGGAACCGGGAGCCTGGATATTAAAGTTATTGTCCAGTGATATGGGAACTTGTATTTGCAGCATGAAGTTGTCATGGAAGTACTTCTTTGCTTCAGCATTGGGTTTTGCCTTGATATTTATCTCCACCCTGCCGGATTTCCCAATTATTTCATCAGGTTTCACAGATTTACCGTCCAGTTTATAATTAATGCTTATTTCGAAGGGCAGGCGGCCTTGTCCAGGTGCAACTGCTCCCTGATAGTAGAAACCTTTTGGATCTGCTGAAAGCTTCCAGGTTATTCTGTCGTTTTCAACAACCGGTTCTGCCAGATTGGTCAGGTTGGTAATTTCAGTATAGCTTCCTATATCTGTGTAAATCCCTTCCGAAGGAGTTTCCAAACGGTTTACCACATAAATTGAGCTGACACTGCCGTCATGGTCTAAGTTTGCATAAATTGTTTCATCTTTAACTATATTCTCTATTACATTTGCCTGCTGACTTGCCTGCATTGTGTCCGCATATGTGAAGGCTGATGGCAGCATAATTAAGCACAAAACCAATAGCGAAGCGGTCAGTTTTTTCATCTTTATCTCTCCTTTCGCTGTTTTAAATTCATCATTTCTATCATAGATTCATATCATCTTTCAGATTGCTGGCTGTTACCTATGGGCTGACTGGTTAACGTAAATTTTTCAAATTTAACAGTCTGTTTTTGCCCGTAAGTTTAACATTTGAAATAAGTAAATATAGAAATCTTCACTTCAGTGAAGTTTTCATTACAACTTTGTCCAGCATTATAAGCAGAGCCGGCAGCAGAGTAAGAACAAGCAGCCCGCTGATGGCAGCACCTCTGCCTATCAGCATACCGATAGCTTTTATCTCGTCTATTTCCGAGATAAACCCGAAGGACAAGCCGGCTGAGCTTAAGATCAGCGCTGATATAACAATGGAGCTGCCTGCGGCCTTAATGGCAGCCTGAGCCGCTTCCTTCGGTAAAAGATCCTTTCTGAATTCCATATACCGGTTGGCCAGGAGGATGGCATAGTCAATGGTAGCGCCCAATTGCAGCGAGCTTACTACCAGATAGCCGATAAAAGCCAGTTTCTCCCCGGCAAAGTAAGGTATGCTCATATTGATCCAGGTGGATAATTCAATAACGGCAACCAGAATAATAGGCAGTGAAACAGACCTAAGGGTGAGAAGAATGATCATGGCTACTGCCAGGATGGAGTAAAGATTAACTGAAAATATATCTTCATTTACTGTAGATCTGATATCTGCAATGCTTGTTATGGAACCGGCTGTAAGCCATTGCCCGGGATAGTGCTTCTCTGCTGTATTCTTTATCTGATCAACTGCGGCAAAGCTCTGATCATTCTCACCCTGCACCCGCAGATTGATTATGAATCGGCTGTAGCCGCCGGAGTCAAAATTATCCCTTACTGACTTGGGCAGGTATTCCCTGGGAATGCTGGGATCAGCCAATGTAACCAGGCCTTGCACATCCTTTATGTAGCCCTGGGATTTAAGCTCTTCTGCCAGAGCTTTTTCAGCAGCCGGGTAACCGGAGGGTACCAGGAGCAGCACTGCATTATTGACTCCAAAGGTTTCGGATATTCTTTGGGATTGTTCAGCGGCCTTGCCCTCAGCGGAGGTAGCTGAGGAGTCTCCAAAAAGAAATTCATTGCTGCGCTGGGCTAAGAAGGCAGGAACTACCATTATCAAGGCTAATACGACTATAACTATCCGGAACTTTAATACATGCTGGCCTATCTTATTAAAGGACGGACTGAAATTGCGATGCCTGGTCTTGTCAATTACCCTGTTTAATAACACAATGATAACAGGCATCAAGATTATAACAGTCAGGAAACTTATGAGGATGCCTTTTGCCAAAACCAGGCCTATATCCTTTCCTATCTGGTAGTTCATCACAATCAATGCAAGAAAACCTGCTATTGTGGTCAAAGCGCTGGCGGCAATGGAGGAAAGTGACTTTCTGACCGCAATAACAATAGCGGACTGTACACCTTTTCCTGAGTCACGTTCTTCCAGATAGCGGTGCATCAGGAACAGGGCATAGTCCATGGCCATTGCTAACTGTAACACAGATGCCATTGAATATGTTATGAATGAGACGCTTTTGAAAATAATGTTGGTCCCCATATTGATAACAATGGACACGCCAATGATGCCGATATACAAAAGCGGTTCTATCCAGGACGAGGATGCCAGCATCAGTATTACCAGACACAGGGGGACAACTATAAGCAATATTTTTGATATCTCTCCCGCCAGGATTTCTTTCATATGACGGCTGTTTTCAGCAGGTCCGCTTATAGCTGCATCTTCTCCCACCAGTTCACGGATCTTGATTATAGCCTGTGAAGTTTTCTGGCTGTAGTCAAATTCATCAAATTGTACCTGGAATAAGGCTGTATTGTTTTTGTAGTACCCATCTCTAATCTCTTCCGGGATGGTCTGCAGCGGCTTTGCGGGATCAGCGAGGTCATCCAGCCAGATGACGGATTTTACTCCGTCAATTTCTGCTAAGCGTTCTTTGAGCTTTTGTGCTTCTGCAATGCTGATATCCTCGACCATAACTTCTGCTGTCCCGGGATAGCCGAAGTTTTCCTCCAAAATGGCAATTGCCTGCTTAGTATTGGAATCCTCCGGCAGGTATTCAGCCAGGTCATAATTGATGGAAACCCTGGGAAGCATAAGCAGGCTTACAATAACTGATACTAAAAAGAATATTGGTACAGAAATTTTTCTTTTGCAGAGATAATCGATTGCTCTATCCACAACATCATCTCCCATCTGTTGACAGCATCTTCTTATCCAAATTGCCCAGCATGATGACAAGCAGTTCCTGTATCAGATTTCTCAAACGGTCTATATCTCCTCCATAATTGTTGAATATAGTTATAAAGCCCTCCATTAACGAAGCAGCCAATGCATCAGCTAAAAGCGGGTCTATTTTTTCTTCTTTCAGCCCGGAGGATAATTCTGCGCGCAGCCTTCTGCTGAGAACACGTGTTATATCCGATCTTACATTTTCATACCTGGATCCCTTGCTCCCGTTTATTAAAATGGAGAATCCGGCTTTATTTGAGATAAAGGTATGGGTTATTAAGTCAGTTATTTGCAGCAGCGTAGGTGAGTGAGTGCTTTCATAAACTGAATATTCTATGCTCATAAGGCTGTATAATTTCTCCCAGGCAGGGGCAACCACATTTTCAAACAGGTCATCCTTACCGCTGAAATAGGAATATAAATTGCCCACCGTCATGCCTGCCTGAGCCGCAATATTTCTAAGGGAAGAATGCAGATAGCCGTTGGCAAAAAACTCCTCTGTTGCAGTTTCTATAATCTTGTTTCGCACATCATCTTTTTGTACTTGCATAACTAAACACCTGTTCATTTTTGATTTTATTTATTATTATACCAGTATCAGTAACGCTATTCAATAATGAACAGCTGTTCAGTAAAAATTTATTTTGGGAATAATATGATGATTTACCTGGATAAGTATGATATCATCATATTAGGGCATGTCTTCCATGAGCAATTAATAAAGATAATAGTGAAAGTAAAGAGATGCTGTAAAATAAGCAAGCCTGACATTATACTGCCGGGTTTTATTCAACAAGACGTATACGGAAAGGAGTCAGTTATGAAAATCAGACGCATGAAATGCAATCGTATTACAAAGCCCCTTGGATTTAACCTTGGGCGGCCACGCTTAAGCTGGGTTACCGAAGCACCGGGGGCAAAATTCCAAAAAGCCGCACAGATCCAGGTAGCGGAAGATGAGAGATTTCATAATATCATTTTTGACAGCGGAAGAAGCAGCGAGATTGACAGCCTGGGATTTGAGCTGCCCATAGAGCTTAAGCCGCGTACACGTTATTACTGGCGTGTTACGGTATGGACTGAAAATGATCAGAAGATAGAAAGCTCTGTTGAGTGGTTTGAAACATCAAAAATGGATGAGCCATGGACTGCTGAATGGATTACACCTGACTGGGAAGACAAGAAAATACACCCGCTGCTGCGCAAATCTTTTTCCCTGGATGGCGAAATTGCGTCAGCCAGGGCTTATGTATGCGGCCTTGGATTGTATGAACTGGAGATAAACGGCAGGAAGGCAGGGGAGGAATATCTTACCCCTTATTGCAATGCCTATGACAAGTGGATTCAATATCAAACCTATGATGTAACTGACCTGCTTAAGCCCGGTCTTAATGCCATCGGTGCTATGCTGGGAGAAGGCTGGTACATGGGGCGTTTTGGATTCGGAGAAAACCAGGGCAATATCTATGGTGATACTATGGCATTTATATGCGAGCTCATTGTTACATATAAGGACGGCCGTACTGTTACCATAGCAACTGACGATACCTGGAAAGCAGCTGCAGGTCCAATAATAAGCAGCAGTATTTACGATGGAGAAGTCTTTGATGCCAACCGTCAGATACCAGGCTGGTCCCAGCCCGATTTTAATGACAGCAGCTGGTCCGGTACAAGGCTTATTGACATAGGCTATGACCGGCTTCAGGCAAGGCGCAGCCTGCCTGTGAATATTATGGATGAGCTGAAGCCCAGGGAGGTAATTATCACTCCCAAGGGTGAGAAGGTTTTGGATATGGGCCAGAATATGGTCGGCTGGGTCCGTTTCAAGGTAAATGCTCCCAAAGGAAGCGAAATTGTACTGTATCATGGGGAAGCGCTGCAGGACGGATGTTTTTCAAGGGAAAACTTAAGATCCGCCAAGGCTGAATACCATTATATTTCTGACGGCAAGCCTGCTGAAGTCCGTCCTCACTTTACTTTTTACGGGTTCCGCTATGTAAAGGTGGAGGGCTGGAATGGTGAAGTTAACCCGGATGATTTTACGGGATGCGTATTGCATTCAAACATGGAGCGGACAGGCTGGATAGAAACCTCCAATCCTCTAGTCAACCGATTGTTCCTTAATGCATTTTGGGGACAAAAGGGTAACTTCCTGGATGTACCTACTGACTGCCCTCAGAGAGATGAACGCATGGGCTGGACGGGAGATGCCAATGTCTTTTCCGGTACCGCCTGCTTCAATATGGATGCTGATGCCTTCTATCATAAATACCTGTATGACCTGGCGCTGGAGCAAAAGGAAGAAAACGGAAGGGTGCCGCATGTGGTGCCTAAGACCAGCCTGACAGGAGAACCTGGTGTACATCCTCATGGCGGATCATCAGCATGGGGTGATGCAGCAACGGTTATTCCCTGGAATGTGTACCTGCATTATGGAGACAAAGCTATACTGGAGCAGCAGCTGGAGAGCATGAAGGCCTGGGTGGACTGGATCCGCAGCAAGGACGACGGAAGCCGGCTTTGGAATACCGGATTCCATTTTGGTGACTGGCTGGCATTGGACGGCCCCGGTGGATACAATCCCTTTGGCGGGACTCCCACAGACTTGATTGCTACTGCCTTCTATGCGTATTCAGCCCGGTTGGTAGCTAAAGCTGCTAAGATGCTGGGTAAAGAGGATATAGCAAGAGAATATCAAACCTTGGCTGATGAAGTGAAGAAGGCTTTTCAGAATGAATTCCTGACTCCGCGGGGCAGACTTGCAGCGGATAACCAGACAGCATATGTACTGGCGTTGTTCATGGACCTGGTTCCGGATATATTCCGCAAGAGACTGGCGGACACCTTAAATAAGCGGCTGGAGGAAAACGAATATCACCTGAAGACCGGTTTTGTAGGCACCCCCTACCTGTGCAGGGTGCTGTCGGAAAACGGATACAATGACACGGCATACCGCCTCCTGCTGAACGAGGATTATCCGGGATGGCTGTATGAGGTTAAAATGGGAGCCACTACAGTATGGGAGCGGTGGAATTCGCTGCTGCCTGACGGCAAATTTGGTGAGCTGGGAATGAATTCCCTGAATCATTATGCTTATGGTTCCATAGTGGAATGGATGTACCGCAATATGTGCGGCATTAACCCAGTCGAGGATTGTCCCGGTTTCCGCAAGGTAAGGCTGGCTCCCCAGCCCAATAAGCGTTTGCAATGGGCAAAAGCCGTATTGGACTCGGCAGCGGGAAGATTTGAAAGCAGCTGGAAAATAGAAGAAAATATGCTTTGCTATACTTTTGTTATTCCCTTTGATACAACTGCAGAGGTATTCCTGCCTGATGCGGTAGTAGGAGAGGTAATGATAAACGGCAGACTGCTTGCCAACTCAGGGTTTGATGCTTTGCAGGAGATAGACGGAGTTGAGGTGACTTTAACTGCAGGGGAATACAAGGTGGAATATCCTGCTTATAATGTGTAAACAACGCTTGAACAGAAAGACTATTGGATAACAAAACAGTAACAAGTAATGGGATGGGCTCAATAACCCATCCCATTTAACTTAATGATATAAGCATCTGCAGATTACTACTGCATTACATCAGCATTCCTGCGCCCCTTTAACGCTCTTGAAATCAAACGGCAAAAATGCACCGCTGCCTGATATGCTTCTCTGAAGGGAGAAGCTTTTCTGAAAAAGTCATTAACAAGCTCCTGGCTGCAGGCTGGAGCAGGATTGTACTCCTGTAATTTTCCCTCATAAACTAAATATTCATCCAATAGCTGTTCTATTTCACCCGGAGACATTGGAGCAAGCACGGATTCTACTAAATTTATCTCTCCCTGCATCAGTGCTTTTACAACAAAGTCTGTACAGACGTAGGCTTTGTAGGTATTATATCCCAAGCCAAAGGGACGGCCCAGTATTGCCAGCAAATTGTACAGGCACTGATCTTCATCATCTCTGATTTCATATATGAACTGCTTTATATTTTCATACTGGTTGTCTGTCACAGGAATTTCAAATATCTTAATATGAACGTCTTTATCTTTCCCAAGCGTAAGCCTCTGGGGGAATTCCTGTATAAACCCGCCCACCAGCGGATTGCGGGCACGGTAACGGGCAAAGGAATACATTTCGCTCAAATCCCTGGCCAGACTTATGGAGGCATGATTGAAGGAGCTTTTTGTAATAGTACGGATTGCCCTGCCGATTTTGGTAGGCGTGGCAGATAAGATAACATATATGTTTTTCACCTTCAAATCACCTCCAGTGAATGAAAATTCTAATTATTACACCATAATTATACCGTATATATGATTGTTATGCCATACAAACTTGGATTAGCTTGCATCCATGTATATCCAATGCCGGTTGTACCATAATTTTGAATTTTATGGTATGATTGGGGGAGAGTAAGATTAGTGATTTTCGGAGGTGTTATTTTCTCTATGAAGTATTTAACCTTTGGTGAAATTATGCTTCGCTTGAAATCACCAGGTCACGAGCGGCTTTTTCAAAGTTCTCTGCTGGAAGCTACCTTTGGAGGCGGGGAAGCAAATGTAGCAGTATCACTGGCAAATTACGGGCTGGATGCGCAATACCTGACCGTATTGCCGGATAATCCAATAGCAGAGGCTTGTATAAGAGAGCTTCGCAAGTTCGGGGTGGATACAAGCAAGATTCTGTACAAAGAAGGCCGTATGGGCATTTATTTTGTAGAGGCCGGTTCCAATCAGCGTCCCAGCAAGGTTGTTTATGACAGGGCATATTCGTCCATTGCTCTTGCCAAACCGGGCGACATAGACTGGGATAAGGCCTTTGAAGGAGCGGGATGGTTCCATATTACAGGTATTACACCTGCAATTTCACAATCAGCTATGGAGCTGTCATTGGAATCTGTAAGAATTGCAAAGCAAAAAGGCATTACCGTATCTTGCGACCTTAATTACCGCAAGAATTTATGGAAATATGGAAAGAGTGCACCTGAGGTCATGCGGGAGATGGCAAAATATGTTGACGTTGCCATTGCCAACGAGGAAGACTGCCAGAAATCCCTGGGTATAACGGTGGATGTGGATGTAGAAAGCGGGGAACTGGATACTGCCAAATATAAGGACTTGTCTGCAGCAGTACTGGAGCAGTACCCCAATATGAAGATGATAGCAATTACCTTGCGGGAAAGCCAGAGTGCCGATATCAATGGCTGGGCTGCCTGCCTCAATGACCGGGAAAATTTCTATTTAAGCAGGAAGTATGAAATCCGGGATATTGTAGACCGGGTTGGCGGCGGAGACTCCTTTGCCGGCGGGTTAATCTATGGTCTGAATACATATAAGAGCAAACAGGACGCCCTGGAGTTTGCCGTAGCTGCCAGCTGCCTGAAGCACACTATAATGGGAGACTTTAACCGTGTATCCGTATCTGAGGTTGAGAAACTGATGAGCGGTGATGCTTCAGGACGAGTGCAGCGATAAATATTCTGATTCCTTTCTACACAGTGATTTGTCAGTCGGTGCAGATGGAAAAACCTAAGCAAAAAAAGGCTGCTTCCAATTACTTAACTATTTTTTGGCAAGCAGCCTTGTGTATTAAAAACCCTTCATTGATATATTTTTTGAAAGACAATCAGATGGGTATTGTGCGGTGGCTTACTTCATTCTGTTAAATAATCCTCGTATCAGATAGAAACCGGCAATACTGCCTGCAGCCAGCAGTAATCTTTTGCCCATGCTGCCGTTTCTTTTAGCAGGAGTTGGCATTCCTAATTCCTGTGAGAACTCTGTCATCATTTTTCTCAAGGCTTTGCGGTTCATCTTCATAATGAATTCACTCCTTTTTTTATGATAATAATAGTATCCCAAATGTTAATGATAAATATAGTATCCAAAATTTATTGACAGAATTTATTAGACAGAATGTTCGCTTTCTGTTATGATTAAAAAATGAATGAATTGCAAAGGAGTTTTTATATGTCTGAAAAGAAAGTATTGGCCACAGTGGAGGGCAGGGAAATTACACAAGAACATATAGACCGGCTGCTTGCCGGACTTGGCCCTCAGAGAGCAGCACAGTTTAACTCCCCGGAAGGAAGAAAAATGCTGCTGAATGAGGTTATAACCCAGGAGTTGATTTATGTTGATGCCAAGGAAAATAAACTGGACCAGGAAGCTGAATTTCAGGCTGAGCTTGAGGTAATGAAGGATGAACTGCTGAAGCAGTATGGCTTGAGAAAAATGCTGCAGGACGTGGAAGTAACCCCTGAAGAAGCCTTTGATTATTACAAAGCCCATCGCAATGACTTCAAATCTCAGGAATCCATTCAGGCCAAGCATATACTGGTAGATGATGCAGCAAAGGCTGAGCAGATTTACTGGGATCTGAAAAAGGGTTTGTTTTTTGAAGAGGCAGCTAAAAAGTATTCCTTATGCCCTTCGGCGTCAGCAGGCGGTGATCTGGGGTATTTTACCCGGGGTCAGATGGTTCCTGAGTTTGAGAAAGCAGCATTTGCACTGCAGGTTAATGAAATAAGCCGTCCTGTTAAAACCCAGTTCGGATACCATATTATTAAGCTGGTAGACCGTAAAAAGCCGGGCATAATGGATTTTGAAGAAGTAGAAGAGGAAATCCGGCATATCCTTCTGTCGAGCAAGCAGAATATAAAATACCTGGAAGAAAGCAAGAACTTGCGTCAAAAGTATACAGTAGTTATATCCAACTAAGTGCAATAAAAAGACAAGTGTAAAATTAAAGATACGAAAAATGCTTTTAGAAAAGAAGAAGTTATTTAAGGCAGGCAGGCTTTTATTACAGTCCGGCCTGTTTTTTGTGCGCCCAGCATGGGCGCAATCTAACGGGTGAAAGTCCCGAGTACGGGTTGATAGTGCCAAGTACATAGCCAAGAGCAAGGGTGTCCTCGGTGACGAGGAATCTGAAGGAAGCTGGAGGC
>DUSN01000095.1 GCA_012842605.1 Clostridiales bacterium | reverse complement strand
TAGCCCACTCCTTATCATACGGTCATCTCCCATAAAAGTATTTGTCACACTTTATGGTAAACCGTTGGTTTGGTGTGGGTCAATTCTTGTCCGGCGCTATGGGTCAATTATATCCCGGCGGTGACAAAACTACAAGTTGCTCAAGACAAGGGAAGAGATATTAAGTATAAGGTAGGACTTATGGAATAACAGCTATTCAGCGATTATTCCAATAATAATGCCAGGGAATGATGTAGATTTTTGAATGGTATTTGATGAAGAAACCTGGTTTTGTCAACCTTATACATGTACAGGGTTGAGATTTCTTCAGATGTCTTGATATAACCTGCATTTATAGAACTATATATTACTGTGCTAAAAGGTTATAACAAAATAGATAATTCTATATAATATTTTCCATTTCCCTGCTTATTTTACAAATATTTTTAATTATAATATGTTTTTTGTTTTCCTTAATCCTATTGATCGGCTTTTAGTGAAGCATACTAATAAATCAGCCCCTTGGAGCATGTATATTCCATATATACTCCAAAGGGCTTCTGAAATTAAAGTTGATTACTTAAAGTATTTTATTTGAAATATTCAATTATACCTTTTAGCATGCCATAAGCTGCGGCTTTTCGCAATGATTCCTGTCTGATCAGATTAAGATCATTAGGATTATTCATAAAACCAACCTCTACCAGGGCGGAAACCACATTATTCTCCCTGAGCACACTGAAGTTTTCATTCAGGGGAGTGGAATATTTTTTGCTAAAATCAGTATATTTATTGGTTTCCCTAAGCAAGCTGCCAGCCAGCTTTATACGCGTATCCTTGTTGTAATTCTTGTAGTAATCAGAGCTGCTGCTGGATGGCGGTGTATTGTCCCTGTAGAACACATACATTCCCGAAGCGCTGGTCTGCTGAGAGGCAGTGGTAGCATTAAGGTGAATGGCTACAAAGATGATATTGTCCTGATACTTCGATCTGGCAAGGTCCATTACCTTTTTCAAATCCTCAGAAGCATATAGTTTGGTGCCAACCATAACTGCCTGGTAAATTCCTGTTCGGGATTGCAGTGAGGGGTTATCAAAATACGGTTTAAAACCCGCTAAGAGCCTTTGCAGCTCCGCAATCTCTGAATCAAGAGATTCAATCTCACTGTTTAGAGCCTGTATTTGTTGTTCTAATGCCGGTATTTCCTGCTGCCATAAGCTGATAATAGATTCTACAGAACTAATTATCTGACCCAGCTCAGATACATTTTCTTCAGTTAATGGTTCATTGCCAAGATGAATTTGATCCTTCAGACTTTGGTCTAAAGCAGTTCGCAAGTTTTCAGCCAGGGCCAGCTGTTCTTCTGCTGCTTCCGGCATACCTTCATTCAATGCAGCATCCAAGTTCCGGAGAGCTTCCAGGAATTCCTCCAGGCTTGCCTGGTCTTCCAATAAAGCTGTTATTGCTTCTTGCTTTTTTGCTATATCGCCTGCTGCCTTTTCTTTTTTGCTATTCAATGACTGAATTTCCATATCCAGTATAATTTTGTTTGCAAAGGCAGAACGATAGAAAAGCGATAAATAACGGTCGTCACTCCTGGTCATATATACTGTAGCCCCTGCTTGCTTCAACATTTCACGTAGCTTTAAGCCCATATCAAGAGCCAGGTTTTTTTCATACAAACCGCCATATGCAGCTCCGGAGTCGACCCCGCCGTGACCTGGATCTATGATAACAATCTTGCCTTTTAATGCGTCAGCCGGAGGCATTTCCCATTCAGGCTCAGGTGCCGTATTGTCATCAGAAGAAATATATACCTCAAACAGCTTTGCTCTTGTTAACGGCCCGACCACACCGTCAGGATCCAGTCCATGAGAAGCCTGGAAGCTAATTACAGCACTCAGGGTAATGGATCCGAATTTGCCGTCTATTTCGCCAAAATAATACCCTAACTTATTTAGCATCTTCTGCAGCTCTACAACCTGGCTCCCGGTACTGCCCTTTCTCAATGTCTCTGTAAGAGGATTTACAGGCACAGGAGTAGGCTCAGGAGTCGGCTTTGGTGTTGGGCTTGGTGTCGGCGTCGGCGTCGGGCTTGGCTTAGGTGTCGGCGTCGGCGCAGGACTTGATGAAGGGGCAGGCGTCGTTTTTGATAGTAGTTCTGAAATCTTCGCTCTTGTCTTAGGCCCTACAACACCGTCAGGATCCAAGCCATAATCTTTCTGGAAGCTAATTACAGCTTTGTATGTATTTGATCCGAATTTGCCGTCTATTTTATCATTATAGTAACCCCAATTTTTTAGTATCTTCTGAAGCTCTTTAACCTGGCTTCCGCTGCTGCCCTTCCTTAGTGTAGTTGTAATAGGATTTGCAGGTGCAGGTGTAGGAGCAGGCGACGGTTTTGATTGGTCTGAGTATAATGCAGCTCTTGTTTTGCTTCCTACTACTCCGTCTACCTCCAGACCGTGATCCTTTTGGAATGCCTTAACAGCGCTCAGAGTCTGAGAACCAAATTTGCCATCTATACTGCCTGTATAATATTTCAGTTCTTTCAACCTTCTTTGAAGCTCTGCTACATCACTGCCCTGGTCGCCCTTTCTTAAAGTTCTTGTTATTGGTGAACCAGATCTTGATGGTAAGGTAGAACTATCGCCAGCCGGTTTTGCATTTTTGCTGTAAAGTACACTTTGCGTCTTGGGGCCTGCCACACCGTCTACCTCAAGCCCATGGGCTTTCTGGAATTTCCTGACAGCCTCTTCGGTAAGGGGGCCGTAACTGCCATCAGCTTTATCTTTTAAATAACCTAATTCAATAAGACGCTGCTGTAAAGCAACCACAGCACTTCCCTTGCTTCCTCTTTTCAGCGCAGTGGCCGCATAAGCAAATTGAGATGTGATTAGTAATAAAAGGAAGGTAAAGACAAGTACAAGCGCAATCCGTCTTTTCAACTTTTCACCCCCTTTCCTTACCAATAGAAAAAGATGTTACAGTATACAAAGATTACATATACTGTAACATCTTATATTAAAGCATATTTCTACATATTATTCAATTGCTTGTGTAGAAAAAATGAATAATTTTTGGATATTTTTGGTTTTATATAAGCATATCCATTCATGTGACATCTCAATCTGGGACTCAAAAAAACGGTCCAAAAGCCAGGTTATAGAGTAAAGCCTTACACCTCATCATAAAAGGTGACAAGCTGAAGAACCATAGGTGCTCCGGGGATGGGCAGGTCTTCCGTCTCCAGCTTAAGTAAGTTTTCTTCCACTCTATAGCTGACAGGTGCCTGGGGTACGCCATTGATAAATAAAAGATGATAAGAGACTTGATCGGGATTTTGGATGCCCTTATTCCCGTACATCGTTATTTCATCTGCGTTGGTATAGGTAGCTTTAGGCGCTGCCAATGCGTTGTACTGATAGCTTTCGCCCTTTAGGAGCACGTTACTCGAATTCCATAGTAATACGGCCTCAAGAATGATGGGCGCACCCTCGATGGGTGGATCATCCAGATTGAGGGTTAGTGTTCCTTCTTCCACTGTATAACTGACCTGAGGCTGCAGGACTCCATTGATATACAGGTTGAGGAAGGATACGCTTTCGGGGTCCGGAATTCCGTAGCTGCCATAGCTTAAGATTTCGTCTTCATTTGTATAGGTCGTGTTCCCATTCGAAACCGCATTATATTGATTATTTACTCCCTTAAGAAGCATACCGCCCGATGCGGTAAATTTACCCGTCACCGAAAATTCCAGCACAAGCGGTTGGTTGGCAGGAAGTGTGCCTATATCCCAAGTCAGCTGACTGCCGTTGCGGGAAAAGGTTCCCTGACTTAAACTTATCAGCTGAAAATCCGAAACCTCGTCTATCAGCAGGTTATCAATAAGACGAACCTTGCTTACCGGCCCATAGCCTTCATTTATTACCTTCAGCTGAAGAATCCATACAGCCTCCTCCCCGGGGCGGACAACCAGGGGCCCGGATATAATGTGCTTGGTAATGGTCAACTCCCCAAAGCAGGCAGGACAGGGAACAAAGGCTTCACCGTGCACCGATGCCCTGCCGGAGAAGCTATTCTGCTGCCCAGCCCTTCTGCCAGGCAAAGGCAATACTGTCGGTGATGGCAAGCTTACCGAGAAAGGATATAATTCGGGAATGTCTCTTTGCATAAATTCGTCGTAAGCTGAAAGCTCCCGGTATTCCCTGCACAGAGGCGGATCCGGACATGAATAAGCCGGAACATGTAATTGTACCTTGCCTACGGCCTGTATAACCATAAACACACCTGCCGTAAAGGTATTGCTTCCGGTACTCATTGCTTCAAGCACCTCTGAACGGGTGTCTACCACTATTCTGTAAATAAACTCGTCCGGCATGGGAGGCATATACATGACAATATCCTTTTTGATGTCGGGCAGAAAGCCCTTGTAGCAGGACTTATCCATACCTACTGCCTCGAATGGTATTCGGACCGAAAAACGCACTCGACATAATTTCGGATAATTCTTCAGCCTTGTAATCTCCGGCATATTCTCAACGATATAGCCCGGCCTAAAGATAATCCTCTCATAGCTGTCATAAGGCTGCGGGAGATCTATATCCGTAAAGCAGGCCCGGCACTGATATTGAGAGAAAACCTTATCCACAATAATACAGGCTGCATCATAATCCGTAACCCGAATCAGAGAACCGGACACAGCAGAAGAAAGAATGCAGGTGTTCCCCAGCCAGCCTGCGGCCAGCACCCTGCATAACGGACGCAGACCCCGGGCATTAAAGCTGCCTGTAACCGTTAAACCGGCAGTAAGGGCTTGACCCGGCAGCAGTTCCGGAATATTCCAAATGATCACATCATGACCGAGGGTAAGTTCTCCCGAGGGAAGGGAGGTATGCTCAATTCCGGCAATATCATCTAAAAGAATATAAGTGCTTACGATAACCTCAGTCATACTTTCTGCGGACAAATTTGTGATGCTAAGCCTGATATTCCAGTCTTTGGTGACACCCAGGGCCGCAATGATCGGGGTGATGGCTATGTCAGCTTTTATAAATTCCGTACTGACGGGGGTATGGGATGGCAGAACCATAATAAGAAAGTCCTGTGCCTCGGGAGTTGTCACCCTGTCATCTCCCAGGCGGCCTTCAGCCTGCCCGATATTCAGAGAGGTCAGACCGCTCTTATCAAATGAGCCGGTCAGATCCATTAGGAGCACCACAGTTTCGCCAGGCTCCAGTCTGCCCGGCTGCCACAAAAGCTTTTGATCATTTATGGTGAATGAGCCCTTAGTCAGGCTGCGCACGTTTACCTGAGGTGCCTTCAGCAGAATGACATCTGTAAGCATCAGCTCCTCTATGCGAAAGCTGCTTTGATTGGTAAGCCTTAATTCCACCTGCCAGGTAGCAGCTGCTCCCCGGACGATCTTTGTTGGGCCGGAAATAATGGTGGAGGAAATTCCCAGTCCTGTACCTACCTCAATATATTCACCGCTTACTGCAGGAGAAGTAATTTCACCTATAGCGCCGGTTCCTCTGGCAAAGGAGCTGCAAAGACTGCGTATCCCGGCAGCGTAAAATATGCCTGTGACGGAAAAGCTTGCCTGCACGGACTCCCCCGGCTCCAGCTCTGCTATGTCCCAAAAAACAAGGTGGTTACTAATTATAAGCTCTCCCCTGGATACAGAAAGACCTTCTATATTAGACAGTGAATCGAGCAGAAGGGATGTACTCACTCTCAGATTGGTTAAGGTATATTCTCCATTATTGGCAAGCCCTACGGTAAGCTGCCAGCTGCCTTCCCGGCCGGATATGAGCTGCCGGGGACCGAAAAACATGATTTCCGTCTGCAGATTAGGATATATATAATCCTTTGTCTCCACCCCATTGTCTGTCACCTGCTCACTGACAACAATACCGGTGGGTATGAAGCCTTCTGCGTATGCAGAGTTTAGAGTATTCACAGATTCTCCTTCCCGAAATGTAACAAAGACTAGTGTAATCATTGAACCCTCTATGGGTGGGCTTTCGGTATTAAGTACCAGCTGTCCTTCCTGCAGCTTATAGTTAACCTTAGGCTGCAAAACTCCATTGATGAACAGATTGTAATATGAAACCTGATTGGGATCGAGAATACCCCGGCTGCCATATTCCTTTAATTCATCCTCATTGGTATAAGTCATTTTTTCACCGTCGGATATAGCATTATAGTGATATACATCTGCTTTTAAAAGCTTCTTTTCGGCATTTGTATTCATGCTTTTGCCAAAGAAACTATCAGCCTGCTTATTACCTATTCCTTCCCTGAACAAATTGCTCACTCCCGGTTCCGGCTTTTAACAGCCTTTGTTCCCTATCTGATTCCCGTATATTTTAGTATATTATGTAAATAAGAAAAGGATGTGCCCCAAAATAAGCACATCCTGAAAGAAATATATACTCAGGTAATAACTGTTGTAGTGGAGTCTGATGTCGGAGCAAAGCTTGCTATTACAAGGACAATAGGTGCACCCGGGGGTGTAGTTTCCGTATCAATATCTTGAACTTCAACTTCATCCTCGCTTACAGAATACAGGCCAGATTGCTGCAATACACCATTGACAAAAAGCAAATAATATCCATTTTCTGGGTCGACCACAGGAATTTGTCCACCTAACGGATCACCTGAATCATCAACCAGCTTGCTGGCAGGGATGGTTAGGATACCTTCATCTACATCTTCCTCTTCCAGCTCATAAAAATACCTTTTTACATCAGGATTTATATCTGTTGTGGTTGTTGTGGTTACATCTATAACCAGCTTAAATAACTGAACTGCCATATAAATTATACCTCCTAATATAAACAATTAGATTTATATTACAATATACTTACGAAGAGTATAAAAGGTGATAATCTATATAGCATTTCATTTATAATATAAGAATTAATAAACCTGGAACAGGCGAGAATTGTTCCTGGATTTATTTAAGCATATCCATAAATTCCTCAAGGCTGATTACTGGTACCCCCAAATCCCTTGCCTTAACAAGCTTGCTTCCGGCCTCTTCTCCTGCAAGAACATAGGAGGTTTTTCTGGAAACACTGCCCGAGACCTTTCCGCCATAGTTCTGGATCAATTCCGTAGCTTCTTCGCGAGTCATGCCAGGCAGGGTGCCGGTCAGTACAAAGGTCTTTCCCTCAAACCGGTTGTCGCCTTTCTTGCCTGCTGATTTTGAGTTCATGTTAACACCGGCATCTTTTAATTTTTTTATAAGCCTGATGTTCTCTTCACGTGAAAAGAAATCCAGGATATCCCGGACCATTATTTCACCAAAGTCCGGCAAAGCAATCAACTGTTCATAGGTGGATTTCATAAGAGCATCCATATTTTCAAAATGCTGAGCCATAACCCTGGCAGACTGCCTTCCTACATTGCGAATGCCTAAGCCGGTTATCAGCCTGTCTATATCATTTTCTTTAGAAGCCTCTATTGCTTTGAGCAGATTATCAGTGCCTTTTTCCTTGCCGACTATTCCCTTTTCTATCAGTTCTTCTCTGAACTCCGCCAAACCGTAGATATCCGCAGCATCCTTTATATATCCTTCCGACATGAGAGCTTCCACTGAGCTTGGACCCAAGCCTTCAATATTCATGGCTTCCTTGGATGCAAAATATATAATCCTGCGTATGGATTGCGCATAGCAATTGGTTCCGGTGCACCTGATATCTGCTCCGCTTTCATCACGCACTGCCGGTGAGCCGCACATAGGACACCTGTCAGGAATAATGAATGGCATGGTATTTTCCGGACGCTTTTCAGGCACCACCTTTAGTATTTCAGGTATTATATCTCCCGCTTTTTGTACAATAACCGTGTCACCAATGCGTATATCTTTGGATGAAATATAATCCTGATTATGGAGAGATGCCCTTGATACCGTGGTACCGGCCAGTTTTACCGGTTTTAGTATCGCCAGAGGGGTAAGCCTTCCTGTCCTGCCTACCTGTACCCGAATATCCTCAACCACTGTTTCCTTTTGCTCCGGAGGATACTTATATGCAACAGCCCAACGGGGAACCTTGCTGGTCATGCCAAGACGGAGCCGGTCCTGAAGGTTGTCTACCTTTACCACCGCCCCGTCAATTCCGTAAGGAAGCTGCCACCTGGTCTCTTCTATCTGCTTTATAGCATCCCAAACCTCATCGGCAGTTCTGCAGACCTTGAAATCCGGGCTTACCGGAAAACCTTGCTGGGCCAGCCAGTTAAGAGTCTCGGAATGAGAGGTAAATTCCTTGCCCTGGGAAATTTCCAGGTTAAAAACATATATATCCAATTCCCTTTCCTTTACTATTTGGGGATCAAGCTGCCTCATTGTTCCAGCCGCAAGGTTTCTTGCGGTCTGATAGATCCGCCCGCCGGTTTCCTCCTGCTTTTTGTTGGCTTTTTCAAAGGCTTCATTAGACATGTATACTTCTCCCCGAACCTCCAGATACGGAAGCTTGGCAGGTATATTTACAGGAACTGAAGGAATAGCCAGCAAGTTCTCATAAACCGATTCGCCAATTGAGCCATCACCCCTGGTGATGCCTTCGGTAAGGACACCGTTATGATATCGAAGCACTACCGACAACCCGTCGACCTTTTTTTCAACTACAAAGACAGGATCTTTAAGCTCGGCCTGCATCCGGTATACAAATTGGTAAACCTCTTCCTTTGAAAACACATCCTGCAGGCTTATAACCGGTACATCATGCACTACCTTTCTCAGCTCGCGCTTAACAGTGCCGCCTACCTTTTGAGTAGGCGAATCCTTATCCGCCAGTTCAGGGTAATCCTGCTCCAGCTGCCTTAGCTCTATAGTCAGCTGGTCATACTCATAATCTGTAATTTCCGGGTCATCCAGGTTATAATACCTGTCATTGTGATACTCAATCAGCCGGCGCAGCTCATCTATCCGTTTCTTTGCTTCCTGCAGGTTATCGCCGAAGCGCCTGCTTCCGGTACTGTTTTCAAGATTATTCATTTTTCAGGCCCCTTTCCAATGCTTATAGCTTTTTCAAAGGTGCAAGATCAGCAATAAAGCTTCTTATGCCGCCTTGAACAAATGCTATTTTTACTGTTAAATTGCTGCCGTCTCCTTCCATTGCTACCACAGTTCCGTTTCCAAACCTGGTATGGTATACCTTGTCACCTAACTGGAAACGGCCTTTGTTTTCCGGCTTCTTCATTGTATTTGAACTTTGCAGCGCTTTCCCGTCAAGACCATATCCGGAACCTTTCCCCGAGGCTGCATAGCTTCCCATTTTAACCGGCTGTCTCTGAATTCCAAATCTTGACGCAGTATTATATACACCTGGTACAGGACTTAGGTCCTGAGTCAGTTCCTCCGGAATCTCTCTAAGGAAACGTGAAGGCATGTTCAGATTAGGAGTGCCATACAAAGTCCTTTGATTAGTGTGGGTAAGATACAGCTTATTCTTAGCCCTGGTAATGCCAACATAGCAGAGCCGCCTTTCTTCCTCCAGTTCTTCTTCAGACTCCCTGGATCTGGAATGGGGGAATAAGCCTTCCTCCATGCCTACCAGGAATACTACCGGAAACTCAAGCCCTTTTGCAATATGCAGAGTCATTAATGAAACCGAGGATTTTACTTCCGGATTGTCTTCATCCATACGGTCTATATCAGATACTAATGCAATATTCTCAAGGAATTCGGTCAAACCTGCATCCGGATTATTATTCTCAAATTCACGGGCAGCTGATACAAATTCCATAATATTTTCCACTCTGCCTTCAGCTTCAATTGAATCCTCCTCTTTAAGAGCATCCAGGTATTTAGTCCGCTGCAGCAGGGTTTCAATGAAAAATGTCAGGGAACAGGACAGCTTGTCCTTTAGCAAGCCGGAAATAAGCATGCCAAAATCTTTTACCCTGCTTGCAGCATTCCCGGCAAGCACCTTGTTGCTGTCCAGATCCTGAATAACCTCCATGATGCTTTTTCCCGTCCGGGCAGCTGCGTCCTGCAAAGCAGCCAGGGTAGCATTGCCTATACCCCTTTTAGGAACATTTATTATGCGCTGCAGGCTGACGTCATCATGAGGGTTGTCCAGTATGCGCAGATAGGAAATGATATCCTTGATTTCTTTGCGGTCGTAGAATCTAAGGCCGCCGTATAGTTTATAAGGAATGCCGTATTTCATCATTGCTTCTTCAAATACACGGGATTGGGCATTCATCCTGTACAATATGGCTATATCGCCGGCTCTTCCGCCATAGCGGATATGATGCTGTATTTCCTGGCAGACAAAGTCTGCTTCCTGCTGTTCGCTTTCCAGCCGGCATATTCTGATCAGCTCGCCTCTTGCCTTCCTGGTCCACAGGCTTTTCTCCTTGCGGTATATATTATGGCGTATAACCTGGTTGGCTGCATCCAGGATGTTCTGACATGAGCGGTAATTTTCTTCCAGCTTGATAACCCTGGTATTCGGAAAATCCTTTTCAAACTCTAAGATATTCCGTATATCCGCGCCCCTCCAGCTGTAAATGGACTGATCGTCATCTCCCACAACGCAGATGTTTTTATATCTGTCAGATAACAGTTTAACCAGCAAATACTGAGCATAATTGGTATCCTGATATTCGTCCACCAATATATATTGAAACTTGCTGCAGTAATAATCCAGCACATCCGGATGCAGATAGAAAAGCTCCAATGTTTTTATAAGCAGGTCATCAAAATCCAGGGCATTGTTTCTTTTTAGCCTGGTTTCGTAAAGAGCATATATTTGGGCCATCTTTTCTTCCCGGTATTGGCCCTGGACTTCCCTGGCATAATCCTGTGGACTTTTAAGTTCATCTTTCAGGCTGCCGATAACAGCACGGACATCCTTTGGCGGGAAATATTTTTCATTTATATTCAGTTCCTTCAGACATTCCTTTATTATTGTAAGCTGATCGCTGTCATCATATATGACAAAGTTTCGGGTATAACCTAACTTTTCGATTTCCCTTCTCAGAATACGGACACAGGTGGAATGAAAGGTGCTTACCCATATGTCAGCCGCATCTTCGCCTACCAGGCTGAAAATCCGTTCTTTCATTTCCCTTGCTGCCTTGTTTGTAAAGGTGATGGCCAATACATGAGATGGATAAACCCTCCGGAGGGAAAGCAAGGCTTCCACTTCTGCAGGCATGTCGTTTTTAGTTCTGCCTGAATCCAATGCTTTATCATATTCCTGCAAAACCATTATATCTTTTTCACTTAAATTACCCGGGATGTATCTGCTCTTGTACGCATCGCCGAAACGAACAATATGTGCAACACGATTGGTTAATACTGTTGTCTTGCCTGAACCTGCCCCGGCAAGCACCAGCAGCGGACCTTGAGTTGTCAGTACTGCCTGTCTCTGCATATTGTTAAGACGGCTGTACAGTTTCTCATATATGCGGTCCCGTAATTCGCATTACTCTTTAGCCAGTTCCGTTTTTATCATTCGATCACTCACTTACTCATATTTCACTTTTACATCAAGAATTATAGCATGAAATAATCCGTCTGAAAAATATCCGGCAGCAATAAAAAAGGCGATTCTTCATCGCCTTAACTAAGCTAATGTCATTTTTTCATAAGCCTGCTTAAAACCTTGTCATATCCTTCCGCACCATAGGTAAGAGCCCGGTTGACCCTGCTGATTGTTGCAGTACTGGCACCTGTCTTTTCCGCAATTTCATGATATGTACGTTTTTCCCGGAGCATCATTGCTACTTCAAGCCTTTGAGCCAATGACTTTATTTCATTTATAGTGCAAAGGTCTTCAAAGAATCTATAGCACTCCTCCCGATCTTTCAGACAAAGAATGGCATCAAAAAGCATATCCACCTGATCATCACGTATTTTAGACAGATATTCCATTGTCATCCTCCCACTAATCTGACCCGCCTTTGCGAATCTATATTTTCCGATGTTTTTCTTAAAATGGAACCCTTCAGGCCCAAACGGCATAAATTATAGCAGCCATTTCAGAAAGGGGGTTGACCTTTTGAATTATATTGTACAACCCGGAGAATCCATCTATTTACTGGCCAGACGGTTTAATACCAGTGTTGAAGCCATTATGTCAGCCAATAACCTGCCTCATCCGGAATATACTTATCCTGGGCAGCTGCTCAACATACCTGTTTATTCAAGGCCATATGATGCAGGGAAGGAGTATATAGTGCAGCCGGGAGAATCCTTGTATGATATCGCTGTCCGTCATAATGTACCGCTCAGAGAGCTGATACAGATAAACTGTATTACCGCCCCTTATATAGTATACGCCGGTCAAAGCCTTGTCCTTCCCGAAATTCCCTCTTCCTGACAAGTATATTTTAACACATTAAACCAATAAATTGAACACACAATATGAAAAAATGCTGTATCAAATATATAATAATGATACAGCATTCTTTATATATAATTACATATTATTGCATACTAGTAAATAAGTTAACTATCGACAGCCTCATTGCCCTGCATATTCATCGGAATGCTCCGGTTCTTTTCTTCCTCCCTGCCAGAATGGACCACTTCCATCTTGGATACCGATACTTCATAAGCAACCTTATCCACTACCTCACCATTTGGATATCGTTTCTGGTACTCCCTGCTTTGTATGCGTCCCCATATCTTCAGATTATCACCCACAGCCAGCTTCTGGCAGAACCTTGCATTCCTTCCCCATGCTATTGTAGGAATATAGTCGGATTTATTGTATGCCCTGTTTACTGCAATCAGCAGGTCTGCAATTTCCCTCTTAAACGGTGTTGTGCGGTATATGGGCGGCTTGCACACGAAGCCATTAAGGAAAATTTGGTTTGGATTCTTGGTTTCATCAGTCTGATTGGATATTTCCCTGGCAAATACCGTCAGCACCAGCCGATTGCTTCCGTCAATCAGTTTATTATAGGATCGGAACTGACCGGTAATTACAATGTCCGCACCTTTATTCAAGTCTATTTCACCTATCAAGCGCTCAGACACAGTTACCGGCAGCCGGTCAACATAGTCACTCAGCCTTGGCACGGCAAGATAGAAGCTGTAAAATCCCTCTCCGTACATCTCATGGCTGAATTCCACAGCTGAATCCATCTTTCCTGCTACATATACCCAATTGTTATCTGCTGTATATTCCGTCATTCCTGCCCCTCTCCCTTCTGCTTTTTCCGGTGTGGACAAATCTAAAACTATTCATATTCACAGTTGATAAAGTTTATGACTGTTGGTATCAGTTTTCCACTGAAATTTGCCTGCCGGTATGATCTATCCGGTAATTCTCCTTATATATGAGTTCGGATACAGGTACAATGCTATACCCTTCAGCAATTAAATAATCCAATATGGATGGCAGAGCCTGGGTGATATATTTGGCATTGTTATGAAATAACACAATTGATCCGTTTCTGACCCTTTTGGTTACCCTGTCATACATGTGCTGCACACCCAGCTCCTTCCAGTCAAGTGAATCCACATCCCACTGAATTACATGGAAGCCCAGTTCCCTGCATGTCTTTATCAGCAGGTCATTATAGTCACCAAAGGGCGGGCGCAGCAGCCGGACAGCCCGGTCACCGGCCAAGTCCTCTATTTTCTTTTGTGTAGTCATAATTTCTGAAATAATTTGATCCCGGCTTAACTTGGACATTTCCGGATGAGTGGTTGAATGGTTGGCTACTTCATGCCCCCGCTGTGCAATTTCCTTAACCCGTTCGGGGTATTTGTCAACCCAGAAACCTACCAGGAAAAAGGTTGTCTTGATTCCCCTTTCCTCCAATATATCCATGATTATAGAGGTATACTCAGCACCCCAGGCTGCATCAAATGATATTGCTATCTTTTTTTCATCAGTCTCTACTGAATAGATGGGAAGTTCCTTTTTTATATTCAGAAACACACCTACAGCAGCGCTCTCATGTGCCTGCACCAGAGTGACCGAAAGAAGAATCAGCATTAAGGTTGCCATAGTACGCCTGACCTGGCTTTTGGACAAATAAATTACTTTCACACATAACACCTCTTGTTAATAATATATATTTCCTGCTGCATAAGTTATGACAGAAATAGCAGGGGTATATTCAAAACAAAAACCCCTGTCGGAAAAGCTCATTGCTGTGCTTTTCCTCCAGGGGATTTTCAGTACTTTATTTATGGTGTGTGTGTATTTATGAATGTGTATGGGAGGTGACATACTCCCACCGCTTAATAAGCAGGAGACTTCCTGCTGCTGTTAAACCTGCAAGCTTAATTATAGTTCCGGTAAGCTGTTATTACTTCATTTGCCATTAATACCATTGCAACAGGCTGACCTTTTGCATCCCGAGCCTCTATGGGAAGGCTGTCAAGGTTCAGCCTGGTGGTTGTTCCATCCTGCTGCATCAGTATGACCTCGTATGGCTGTTTGCTGTAGAAGGCCTTTATGACTGACCTGCCATTGTAACCATTCTTAGCAAAGGTAATGGTCTTAAAACCAATGCCGCCTCGTCCCTGCCGTTCATAATCAGCTATGAGAGTGCGCTTTGCAAAGCCTCTGTCGGTTATTACCGTTATCTCTCCTTCATCATCCACCTGCTGTGCAAACACTACACGGTCATTTTTCTTCAGTTGGATGGCTTTAACTCCAACAGTTGCCCTGCCCATGGAGCTTACTTCATTGCCTCTGAAGCAGATGCTCATGCCATTAGCGGTAACCATGAAAACATCCATATCGCCTTGTGTCAGTTCAGCAGACATCACCTTATCCCCGGCTTTCAGCTTGCAGGCCTGGATTTTGGTTACTCTTGATTCATATTCCGACAGCGGTGTGCGTTTGATCATGCCGCCTTGAGTATAAAACTGAACATATTCTTCCTTGCTGAAGTCATCTACCGATATAAGGCCAACAATTCTTTCAGTTTTATCAAATCCATTAAGCAGCTGTGCCAACTGGACACCCTTGTCCCTCCATTTGCCCTCAGGGATATCCTTGCACATTATGCTGTAGCAATTGCCTGCATCGGTAAAGAACAATACCTTGTGGCTGGTAACCGAATCGGCAAGAAATTCAATATAGTCCATATCCCGGGTCTCAACAGCCTCCACATCGTGACTGGAGCGCTGGAAGGACTTCATAGGAATCCTCTTGATATCCTGGTTACGGGTCAGGGCTATCACAACATCTTCTATATGAATCAGATCTTCTGTCTTAATCTCAGCTGCAGCGCTGTCCTTAACAATCAAAGTACGCCTTTCATCAGCATATTGCTTTTTTATTTCCAGCAGCTCGGTTTTTATAACTTTCAGCAGAAGGCTTTCCGAGTTCAGAATGGCGGTTAATTGTTTAATCTGCTTCTGCACCTGGGCATATTCCTTTTCAAGATTGATGATTTCCAGGTTGGTCAGCTTTTGCAGGCGCATATCCAAAATAGCCTGTGCCTGGATTTCAGTCAGTGCAAATTCTTTCACCAGCCTGGTGCGGGCTTCATTGGGGTTTTTGGATGAACGTATAATTGCAATAACCCGGTCGATATTGCGTATTGCAATCATCAGGCCTTCCAGGATATGTGCCCTTGCTTTGGCCTTCTCCAGGTCATATTTTGTCCTTCTGGTTACAACATTCTTCTGGTGCTGTATGTAGTATTCCAATATGGCTTTCAGCCCAAGCTGCCTGGGCTTTCCGTCGGCTATGGCCACCATGTTGATGCCGAAAGTAATCTGGAGATCAGAGTACTTGTACAGGTAATTCAGAATCTTTTCCGCATCACCGTCTTTCCTGACTTCTATGACAGCCCGGATGCCATTGCGGTCGGATTCGTCACGAATGTCTGATATGCCTGTAAGGACACCCTTTTTCTCTTCGCTGAGGCGCAGGATTTTCTCCAGCAAGGCTGCTTTGTTGACCTGATATGGCAATTCGGTAATGACCAGCTGTTTTTTACCTCCCGGAGCTGATTCGATCTCTACCTTAGCCCGGAGCACAACTTTGCCCTTACCGGTTTCATAAGCCTTTTCAATTTCATCATCCCCAATGATTATCCCGCCTGTGGGGAAATCCGGCCCGGTTATTATATTCAGCAACTGACCGGTGGTTATGCCGGGATTGTCCATTACGGCTACAACCCCGTCAATTACTTCTCCCAGGTTGTGCGGCGGGATATTGGTAGCCAAACCTACCGCTATGCCTGAGGAACCGTTTACCAGCAGATTCGGATAACGGCCCGGCAATATATCGGGCTCCTTAAGGGTATCGTCAAAGTTCAGACTGAAGCTTACTGTCTCTTTTTCAATATCCCTCAGCAATTCCAGGGCAAGGGGAGTCATTCTGGCTTCCGTGTAGCGCATCGCAGCTGCAGCATCACCGTCAACTGAGCCAAAATTTCCATGGCCGTCTACTAAAAGATACCGCATATTAAAATCCTGGGCCATACGGACCATGGCGTCATACACTGAGGTATCGCCATGGGGATGGTATTTACCCAGTGTATCACCCACGATTCTGGCTGATTTTTTATGGGGCTTGTCCGGTGTAATTCCAAGCTCATGCATGGTGTACAGAATGCGCCTCTGAACCGGCTTAAGCCCGTCTTCCACTCTTGGCAGCGCACGTTCCATTATTACGTATTCGGCGTAGGGCATCATGGATTCATGCATAACATCCTCTAAGGGCTTGTTAATTACCCTGTCAGGATTTTGTATAAAATCATTTTCCTTCTTTTTCCGTGCCATTGATTATACCCCCATTTCCTGGAAAATGTCCTTTTTGTTGAAGTTGGCATGGGTGGTAATGTACTGGCGGCGCGAATCAATTTTATCTCCCATGAGGATGGTTACCAGCTTTTCCGCCTCTGCTGCATCCTCAATATCCACTTTGACAATGGATCGGTTGGCCGGATTCATGGTGGTTTCCCATAATTGCTCCGGATTCATTTCACCCAGTCCCTTATACCGCTGAACCGAATATCCCTTGCCAAATTTCTTAATCTTTGTCTTTAGTTCTTCATCGTTGTATGCATATTCCACCATATTGCCCTTGGATATCTTATACAGGGGCGGCATGCCTATATATACATGACCGTCGGTAATCAGCTCTTTCATGTAACGGAAGAAAAACGTCAGTAAAATAGCTCGGATATGAGCACCGTCCTGGTCAGCATCAGCAAGTATAATAACTTTGTCATACTTCAGGTTATTGATGTTGAAATCCTCATCAATGCCGGTGCCTAAGGCTGATATAATGGTGCGGAACTCCTCATTGGCCAAAACCTGATCAAGCCGCTTTTTTTCAGCATTCAACGGTTTGCCTCTGAGCGGAAGAATTGCCTGGAACTGCCTGTCCCTTCCCTGCTTGGCAGAACCCCCTGCAGAATCACCCTCTACCAGAAACAATTCATTCAGCTTAGGATCCCTGCCGGTGCAGCTTGCCAGTTTGCCAACCAGTGGTGCTGCTTCCAGGCTGTTTTTCTTGCGGGTGATTTCCTTGGCTTTTCTGGCTGCCTCACGTACCTTGGCAGCATTTATGGCCTTTTCCAATATGACTTTAAGTACTTCCTGGTTGTCTATATCATCAAGGTAGTATTGCAGTTTCTCTGAGACGATTGCTTCGATAGCCGTTCGTGCCTCGGTATTGCCCAATTTGGTCTTGGTCTGCCCTTCAAACTGAACATTATGCATCTTAACGGAAAGGACAGCAGTCATACCCTCCCTGAAGTCCTCACCGGTCAGACCCCCGTTTTTGCCTTTATAAAGATTCAGTTTCCTGACATATTCGTTAAGCACCTTGGTAAGGGCAGCTTTGAAACCGGTCTCATGGGTACCGCCCTCGCTGGTGGGTATATTGTTTACGTAGGAAAAAATACTTTCAGTATAGGAATCGGTGTATTGTATGGCAACTTGTGCCAATATGCCGTCCTTTTCTCCTTCAAAATAAATTACTTCATTATGTATGGGTGTTTTGTCTTCATTGAGGTATTCAACAAAATCAACCAACCCTCCGGAATAATAGTAAGACTTGGAACCGCCGTCTTCAGACCTTTGGTCTGTCAAAATCATTTTTATGCCTTTGTTAAGGAATGCCAGTTCCTTCAGCCTCTTGGCTATAACATCGCTGTTCATATGGATATCATCAAATATACGGTCGTCCGGCAGAAATGTAACTTTTGTCCCCTGTTTTTCAGTGGGACCAAGCTCTTCCAGACCTGTCACCGGGCGTCCAGCATATGTTTTTCCGTCTTTTTCATAGCTTTCATACCTCTGCCGGTAAAGCCGGCCGTCAACAGCTACCTCTACTTCCAGCCATCTTGACAGGGCATTAACCACCGAAGCACCAACTCCATGCAGTCCGCCGGAGTAATTATAATTCTTGGTGTTAAACTTGCCGCCGGCATGAAGTTGTGTAAAAACAACCTGTACTCCCGGAATTTTCATGGTGTCATGAATTCCTACCGGTATACCTCTTCCGTTGTCAATAACGGTAACGCTGTTGTTCTTATGCAAAATAACCTCTATAACAGAAGCATAGCCATTTGCAGCTTCGTCTATGGCATTATCAACGATTTCCCATAAAAGGTGATGAAGCCCTCTCGGCCCGGTTGAGCCGACATACATACCCGGACGCATTCTGACTGCTTCCAGGCCTTCCAGTACTTGTATGTCGTTTGCTTCGTAGGTCCTAGTCATTACTTAATTGTCCTCCCCTTGCAGAACAAATGTTCCTCTTTTTCATCTATTTTCCATTATACCATGCTTTTGCACTTTATGAAAATGATAAAACAAACAAAAAAGGAAAGGATGGTTATCCTTCCCGGTTAATCCAGTTTGTCCATATTAACTATGTCGTACTGGTAAGGCAGTGTATCAGCGGCAACTACTTCGCTGCTGGGTTCCAGCGGAATTCCCTTGTTGATATAGAAGACATCTCTCTCATATAGCCAGTAGAGCTGATATCGGGTAATTCGATGTCCGTTGTAGCTCCGGTAAATATCACTAATTCCCAGGCAGTACTTGCCTTCCTTTCGCTTGTGCTTCAGGCGTTTCTGGACATAGCTTTCTTTTTTGTTAAACCAGCCGTCTTCGCATACTTCATTGCATCGCAGCATTTGCGGTTTGCGTTCAAGGTACTTTGATATCTTCACAAACAGTTTTTCACTGACATAAAGCTTTTCCCTGGCCGCCTTGCTTTTTTTTGAAATTCCGGTTCCTTCAACTGATAATTTGTCGCAGGAGTCGTCATTCTTGTTGCCCTGCAGCAAAAATTCAAACAAATGGTCCACTGCTTTACCCCCAGCTATTTAATCTGTTTTGGATTTAATCATATTTCATGATAAGAAATTTTATATTTGATTGACAAAAATAAGTCAATTAAAAGCAGTATTCGACATAAAAACTTAAATTCCTCCTATTTTATCGAATTTTATGAATTCTGCATATCTTATGACTTTCCATAATATGTCTTTCTGCTCTCAATCCTACTTATAGCTAAATCTATATCCTCTATAACCTTGGGATTCTTTTCCTGTTTCCTTGCCTCCATAAGCAAATCCTTTTCATTTTCTCCTCCCAGTTTTCCTATAGCCCAGGCACTGTGTGCCCTGACGGGAGGATGAGAATGCCCCAGAGTTTGAGCCAGCAGCGGTATATAGGACGGATCCCCCGAGTTTCCTGCTGCTATAACGGCCATGGACAGCACTCTTAAGGGCCGGGCGTAGTTCCTGCCCACTGTTTCACCAATCAGGCTCATATGGTTCTTAAGCCCCCTTGCGTGGTCCTTAAGAATGCTTCTTATATTAAATATTTCGTCACTTTCATTAAAATTTACAGCCTTATTGTATGCATTGCGGTTTCTGGGGCAGCTGACCTGGCAATCCTCACACCCCAGCATCCGGCTGCCTGTTTTTTCTCTGATCTCAATTGGTATAAAATCCTGTGACAGCATATGGTAACGCATGCACCGGCTAATAATAACTGTTCCATTATCAGTGATGGCCTGCATAGGGCACGCATCAATACATAGCCTGCAGCTTCCGCAATCGGATATATCGCCGGGTATTGCATCATCAGGTTTAAGCTCTGCATTTGTCAGCATGACATGCAAGGTCATAAGAGAACCATATTTAGGGTTGTGTATCAGGCCGTTCTTTCCAAATTTGCCCAGACCGCTTCGGTATGTGATCTCCTTTACAGGTACGGGAGGATCTACTGAAATGTGGTAACCCATGTCAGTAAGAAGTTTGCCCAATTCTGCCATGGCTGCATGTCCCCTGGGATATGCCTTGTAATGAGCGCTGAAGTAACCTTTTTCAGGGGAAGAGGACTGCCTGAAAGGCTGATAGGGATAAAATGCAGCAATAATGGTTCTGGCATCACCCATGACAGCATATATGTCACTGACCAGACCCCTTGCTTCCCAATAGCCGGCGGTTTCCGGATCAATTGCTTTCCTCCGCTTAATGCCTTCTTCCCATAGCGGGAGACTCTGCACCGGCAAAAATGCAACCTTCGGAAAACCCAGCTCTGCAGCTTTTTGCTTTATTTTCTCCTTCATCATCTCGTCCTCATCATTTCGCAGCAATTTAATAGTTTTATTCTACTAGTATAACAGAATGATGAGAGCGAGTCCAATTATGTGCAGTAAAAACCGAGTAAAAAAGACCGGCTTATAAAGCCGGCCGTTATTGGAGGTTTGAGCTAAAACTTCTTCCGCGGGGTATAGTGAGTGTGCAGCAGTTCATGTGCTCTATGGCTGTTAGGCTCACCCAGATACTCTGCGTATACTTTCTTAACAGATTCATTTTCATGAGACTTTCTGACAGGCAGGGATCTGTCCTCATCATAAATAGCCGCTGCCCTTGCCTGCTTAACATTGATATCCATCTGCACCTGAGCAGGTACAATTGGCTGTCCGCCGCCGGTTACACATCCGCCGGGGCATCCCATGACTTCTATAAAGTGGTATTCCTTTTCACCGGATTTTACTTTTTCCAGCAATTCTTTTGCATTAGCTGTTCCATGGGCTACAGCTGCCTTAACGGTTATGTCACCCAAGGGTACCTCTACCTCTTTAACGCCTTCCAGTCCGCGAACTGCAGTGATCTCAAGATTTTCAAGAGGTTTGCCTGTTACCAGTTCAAATACCGTTCTTAATGCAGCCTCCATAACACCGCCGGTAGCACCGAAGATAACAGCTGCTCCGGTGGAGTCTCCGAAGACAGGATCAAACTCTTCATCTGTAAGCTTAGCAAAATCTATACCTGCCTGCTTAATCATCCTGGCCAGCTCCCTTGTGGTCAGAACAACATCTACATCGGCGTAGCCTGTTGCACTCAGTTCAGGTCTGGCTGCCTCGAATTTCTTGGCAGTGCAGGGCATAACGGATACAACAAATATCTTTGAAGGATCAATATCAGCCTTTTCTGCATAGTAGGATTTGAGCATGGCACCCATCATCTCATGAGGAGACTTGCAGGTGGACAAATTATCCAGGAATTCAGGATAATTATGCTCGCAGTACTTAATCCATCCGGGGCTGCAGGATGTAATCAGCGGCAGCTTTCCGCCGTTATTCAGCCGATTTAAAAGCTCGGTGCCTTCCTCCATAATGGTCAGGTCTGCAGCAAAGTCGGTGTCATATACCCGGTCAAAGCCAAGCCTGCGCAGTGCTGCAACCATCTTGCCCGTAACCCGTGTTCCGACAGGCATGCCGAATTCTTCGCCAAGGGCTACACGGACAGCAGGTGCTGTCTGGACAACAACATGAAGGTCAGGATTCTGAAGAGCTTCCCATACCTTGTCGATATCGTCCTTTTCCCTTAATGCACCAACGGGACATGCTTCAATGCATTGACCGCAGTTAATGCAGTTAACTTCCGACAAGCTCTTGCTGAATACAGGCTCTATAATAGTGCGGAAGCCTCTTTCTGTTGCTCCGATTGCGCCGATTCCCTGTACATTCCTGCACGCAGCTACGCACCTCCGGCAAAGGATGCACTTATTGGGATCCCTTACAATTGAAGGTGACATTTGATCTATTGGATAATCAATTTTTTCTCCGTCGAAACGTATTTCATTAACGCCCAACTGTTTTGCCAAAGCCTGCAATTCGCAGTTCTCGCTTCTTACACATGTCAGGCAGCTCCGGTCATGATTGGACAGTATCAGTTCCAAATTTATCTTTCGTGCTTCACGAACTGCCGGAGTATTGGTTCGAATTTCCATACCGTCTGCTACCGGATATACGCAGGATGCCTGAAGATTCCTGGCTCCTTTTACCTCGACCAGGCACATGCGGCATGCACCAATCTCATTTATCCCCTTAAGGTAGCACAAGGTAGGTATCTGTATATTAGCGGCCCTGGCTGCTTCCAAAACCGTCGTTCCCTGTGGGACTTCTACCTGGACGCCGTCTATGGTTACCTTTACCATTTCCATCTTTGTCACTCCCTCTTTATTATACTTAACCCTTCACTATTGCCTTGAAGGGGCACTTCTCCAGGCAGGCGCCGCATTTAATGCACTTGCTCTGATCTATTGTATGAGCACTCTTGCGTTCTCCGGAAATGGCACCCACCGGGCATACCTTGGTGCAAAGCCCGCAGCCCCTGCACAAGTCAGCCTGGATCATAATTTGCAGCAATGCCTGGCATACACCTGCAGGACACTTTTTATCACGAATATGAGCTTCGTATTCATCCCTGAAATAGCGGATGGTGCTTAATACCGGGTTGGGCGCTGTCTGTCCGAGACCGCACAGAGCAGAACTCTTAATGCTCATGCCCAATTGTTCCAGCTTTTCTATATCGCCTTCCTGACCCTGACCCTTGGTAATCCTGTCAAGAATCTCAAGCATGCGCTTGGTGCCGATCCGGCAGGGCGGGCATTTTCCGCAGGATTCGTCGACAGTAAAGTCCAGGAAGAATCTTGCAATATCAACCATGCAGTTATCTTCGTCCATTACTATCAAGCCGCCGGAACCCATCATTGAGCCGATTTTTGTCAGTGAATCATAATCTATCGGTGTGTCCAGATGCTCCGCAGGAATGCATCCTCCGGAAGGACCGCCGGTCTGGGCAGCTTTGAATTTCTTGCCGTTTGGAATTCCGCCGCCGATTTCGTAAATGATTTCCCTTAGAGTTGTACCCATGGGGACTTCTACCAGACCTGTATTGTTTATCTTTCCTCCCAGTGCAAATACCTTTGTGCCCTTGCTCTTTTCTGTTCCAATGGACTGGAACCATTCAGGACCGTTAAGGATAATCTGCGGTATATTGGCATAGGTTTCTACATTGTTAAGCAGGGTAGGTTTGCCAAAGACACCCTTTACTGCCGGGAACGGAGGTCTGGGTCTTGGTTCTCCTCTCTTGCCTTCAATGGATGCCATCAGGGCTGTTTCTTCACCGCACACAAATGCGCCGGCACCCAGTCTCAGCTCTATATCAAAGCAAAAGTCTGTTCCAAAGATATTCTTGCCAAGCAAGCCCAGCTCCCGTGCTTGTTCTATAGCTATGGTCAGCCGTTTTACTGCAATTGGGTATTCCGCTCTTACATAGATATAGCCTTGATCTGCGCCGACAGCATATCCTGCTATTGCCATCGCCTCAAGTACGCTGTGAGGATCGCCTTCCAGCACGCTTCTGTCCATGAATGCACCGGGGTCGCCTTCGTCAGCATTGCAGCATACATATTTCTTGTCGCCCTTTGCTTTAGCGGTAAACTCCCATTTCAGCCCTGTAGGGAAGCCTGCACCGCCGCGGCCTCTTAAGCCTGATGCCTTGATAACGGCTATGGTTTCCTCCGGAGTCATTTCGGTCAGCACCTTACCCAGTGCTTTATATCCGTCAAAGGCTATATATTCTTCTATCTTTTCAGGGTTTATAACACCGCAGTTGCGCAAGGCTATGCGCTTCTGCTTTCTGTAAAACTCGACCTGATCAAGTGATTTAACAGCTTTGTCTTCCTGAACGCTGTCATGATACAAAAGATCGGTAACAATCCTTCCTTTGAGAAGATGCTCAGATACTATCCTGGGAACATCCTCTGCCTTTATCCCGCTGTAGAAAGCACCTTCGGGATATACAATTACTACAGGACCAACAGCACACAAGCCAAAGCAACCGGTCTGCACCAGCTTGACTTCGTTTTCCAGTTTATTTTTCTCAAGCTCGGTTTTGAAAGCACTCATTACATCCGCAGAGCCGGAAGAATGGCACCCCGTTCCTCCGCATATAAGGACGTGGGAACGATAAAATTCCATGATGAAACCCTCCTTTTATCAGATATGTCTTTACTCTGCGGCACCAATTGTAAATTCGGTTACAGGCCGGCCATTTACAATATGCTCTGCTACTACCCTCTTAACCTTATCCGCAGTCATTTTTACATATGTTACCTTTTCTTCTCCCGGGCGGTATACTTCCACCATGGGTTCCAGGCGGCACACACCGATGCAGCCTGTCTGTGAAACTGTCACATCGCCCAGATTGCGTTTCTTTACTTCTTCTAGAAATGCCAGCAAGACCGGTCTTGCACCGGCTGCTATGCCACAAGTGGCCATTCCTACTACTACACGGGTTCCCCCTGATCTGTCTTTTCTCAAATTAACGGAATCCAGTGTCTTCTGCTTTATTTCTTCCAATTCCTTAAGAGATTTCATTCCCTACACCTCCATTTAACTCATCAAGACCATTTCTTACATATTCTTTAATCCAGTCAACTACTTCCGGCAATGAAATGCTGACATCACCAAGGACCTTTTTTATTTCACGGGTATCCAATTTAAAACGATTGCTGCAGCACTCGTGTATATATTCGATATCCATTTCAGGATTCATAAAGATCAAGGCTGCTATGGAGTCCTCTATCTTTCCCAACGGTAGGCAGTCGATATGGCTGGTATGGAACATTGCCGCTATTTCTGTCCCTTCTCCCTTCTTTGACCGTATCTCAAAGCTGCCATCCGTTGCTTCGGCAGATGCCTTGAACAAAGGTATCCCCAAACCTACTTTACGGGTGATCCGGGTGGTATAAAAGGGGTCTGCTGCTTTGGCAGCCTCATTTTCGTCCATACCTCTTCCGTTATCCCGTACACTCACCCAAAGCCTGCCTTCCTTAGGAGATTCCCTTATGAATATTTTCACAAGGGAGGCCCCTGCTGCTATAGAGTTTTGAACCAAATCCAACAAATGAAGCGAAATATCTTCCATGGCTTACTTGCTGCGATACTTGTCTATAATGCCTTTTATATCTGAAGGAACCAGACGGCCGTATACCTCGTCATTTATCATCATAACAGGCGCGAGGCCGCATGCTCCCAGGCATCGTGTTGCTTCCAGCGAAAACTTCAGGTCATCCGTGGTATCTCCCGGCTTAATGCCTAGTTCCTTGACCAGTTCATCCAAAATAGCCTGAGATCCTTTTACATAGCAGGCTGTACCAAGGCATACGCCAATGGAGTACTTGCCCTTCGGCTTCAGCGTAAATTGTGAATAGAAGGTAGCAACTCCATAAATATCGCTGACCGGAATGTCCAGCGCTTCTGCTATATATTCCTGCACTTCTTCAGGCAGATATCCAAAAAGCTCCTGCGCCTTGTGCATGACAGGCATTAAGGGGCCTTCTTTTTCCTTGTATTCATCAATGATTCGCTTCAGCTCTGCAAATTTTTCTTTGTCTTTTTCTAAAATAGAAACTGACATGTAAACTCCCTCCCCCATTTCGGAATTTATTATAAACTGTTATATTATTCACAATAATTATCTCATAAACTGGTATAACAATCAATATTAATCGTCAATATTTTCACAAATTATTTTATAAAAAATGTATTTATTGTTCGCTATTATATATCACATGTAATCTGTTGCAATAACTGTTATATATGACTTCCCGCCAAAGAATCAAAAATACCTGATATTGTCAATTCTTCGACTGAAATAGCCATTTTTCTATCAAGGATATGACCTAAAAAATGAGCATCAGATGAGGTAATAAACCTGTAGTTTTGATAGGCATCAAAATCAATGTGATAATTTTGTGAAAATTCCAACAATGTTAAATCCAGATATGAAGGAATAAATCCTAATTGAGACAATAAACTGTAAGAAGGCTTGTTAATATGTGCAGGAACCGGCAGGCCTTTGTGTTTTCTCACCATTTTTACGGCTTCATCAAAGGTAATTGAAAGTGATGTCAGCAAAAGCTGCTCCTTCTCACCGATTATTTCATCATGCTCGTTCATTACAAGCTGGTTGCCAAAAATGGCTGGGTTGTTGGGCATACCGTCATAATACTTTTCCATTTGATCCCGGAAAGAATATAAAGATGACAAATCTTTAAAATAGCACAATAAATGCACTTCTTCCAATGTTTGAAGCTCCATGCCCGGAATTACTATAATTCTGTCTCCTGCTGCTTTTATCACGGCTTCCACATTGTCACAGCTGTTATGGTCAGTTACAGCTATCGAGTCCAAACCATTCAGAAGGGCCATATTAACTATATTGTTAGGAGTCATATCATCATCACTGCAGGGTGACAGGGCTGAATGAATATGCAGGTCAATTGCAGCGTCAATTTTCACCGCTCAAGCATCCTTTCTCAGGCCCATATTGTAGAGCATTCCTGAAAGCTGAAATGCATCATACTGTGATGACAGAATAACCACACCTTCCGTTTCAGCCTTGCTTATGGTTTTTTCATCCACGGGCATACCGGAAGGTATGATAATTGCCGCTATCTCCAGCAGCGATGCTACCGCTACTATGTTTATGTGAGTCTGAACAGTGATCCAGACAGAATCTTTTTTTCCGTTAGCCATCACCCAGCTGAGCAGGTCGCAGCAGCAGCCCGAGGAAGCTTCACGGTCCAGGTTTGAAACCCCGGACAGAACCTTTAGATTCAATTCTCTGACTATATCCTTAAGTTTCTTCATTTTTTCCTGTTCCTTCCCTTCCAGCCGGTATTTTTTCCGATAGTTCAA
The DNA here is from genome assembly GCA_012842605.1 of Clostridiales bacterium. Classification (GTDB taxonomy): domain Bacteria; phylum Bacillota; class Clostridia; order Caldicoprobacterales; family DTU083; genus DUSN01. The sequence goes on along the minus strand of DUSN01000095.1, from coordinate 65,550 downwards.
TCATTTCTTCGGCAAGTTTCTTTACCTTTTCCCTCAGCTTAAAGACGCAATCCATTTCCGAAGCATTTCCCCTGACAATATCTTCGGCCAGAGTTCTGCAGCTGGGAGATCCGCATGAACCGCAGTCCAGCCCCGGAAGCTTTCGGTATATCTGTTCCATGGCCTCCATCTTTTGTATAGCTGCCACAATATCCTCATCCAGCTTTAATACCGGTTTTTCAATAATGTTTTTCTGAAGCCGCCAGTTTATATTATCCTTTACATAGTCAATTTCTGCACTGTCCGGAACCGGATTTTGGATACTCTTTGCCAGCAGCCGGATCCGGTTTTTTGCCACATATCCGTTTTCGAAGGTCAATGGCCCTCCGACACAGCCTCCGGCACAAGACAAACCTTCAAAGAAGTCAAGGTCCGACATTTTGTTGTTTTCTATCTCCTCCAGCACACGGATTACATTTTGAATTCCGTCTACAGCCAGATAATTGTCAACTCCCAAAGCCTGACTTTCACCATTGGTTACAGCCCAGTTCAGCCCGGCACTGGATGCACGCTGCAGCTGTTCAGGATTTTCCGGGGCTTTCAAATAGTTTGCAATTGGACCGTACAAGTCCAGAATGGAAATAGCGCCATCCACATTAGATTTTTCGTTGCCTATTGGATTACGTATGGATGTCATTTTAGCAGCACATGGGGTTATAAAAAACGCTCCGATTTGCTCCTTAGGTACATTATAACGCTTGCTGAATTCATCCTTAGCCATCTGTGCAGCTATCTCCATGGGTGACTCCACCCTAACAAGATGATCCAGCAGATTGGGGAAACGTACCTGTATCAGCCTGACAATAGCAGGGCAGGCTGTTGAAATCAGAGGCTTTTTTATATCAGGTATAGAAAGCTTTTCCTTGATCAGCTGTGTTACTATATCCGCACCCTTGGCTACCTCAAAGACATAATTAAAGCCTATTCTCATAAGTGCAGAGAACACCTTGCTGCAATTGGACAAGTTTTTGAATTGCCCGAATAATGTGGGTGCCGGAAGCGCAATTTTGTATTTATACTTGTCAAGAACAGTCAGTGGATCAGTAACGGCAGTTTTTGCATGGTATGGACATACAAGAATGCACTCACCGCAATCGATGCAGCGTTCATCAATTATTCTGGCTTTACCGTCCCTTACCCGAATTGCTTCTGTAGGGCAGCGCTTGATACAATTGGTGCAGCCCATGCACCTTGACTTATCCAGTGTAACTGAATGATAATATTCCCTCACAGCCTTCCCGCCTTTACTGTTTATAAAGCTATTTATGAGCCAGATTGAACTCTATCTCCAAGATGGTGCCTTGTCCCACTTCTGACCGGATATCCAGCTTGTCTGCACAACGCTGAATATTGGGCAGGCCCATGCCGGCACCAAAACCAAGTTCTCTTGCCAGATCAGATGCTGTGGAATAACCTTCTTTCATTGCCAGCTCTATATCAGGTATGCCCGGGCCTTTATCCTCGGTGATGATCCTTATCTTCTCCGGATCTACCTGGAAAATCAGCTGACCGCCCCATGAGTGAATAACAAGATTCAATTCAGCTTCATAGCTGGCTATTGCTACCCTTCTCACTAAAGCCGGATCTACTCCCAGCTGTTTGAGAAGGTTTTTAATTTTGCCCGATACTTCACCTGCAGCTGCAAAGTCTTCAGCCTTTACATTAAATGATTGGGTAATCAGTGCCGATGAACCGGACTTGTCCACAGTATATGTATTATCCTTTGACCCGGGCTCCTTCACATTGCTTCACTCCTCCTGACAGGCCTGCCTGATACAGTTTTCCGCAAGCTGTAAAAAGCGTATCCTGGGTTGAAAGCAAAACAATGGAACGCTCAACAGCCATATCTATTATGTCAGGTTCAGGATATTTTCCTCTCACAAAGACAATGGCAGAGACATCCAAAAGCTCTGCCGTACGGATTACATGATGGTTTGTAAGACCTGTTAATAACAGTGTCTGTTCCTTTACGAATGCCAGTACATCACTCATCAGATCGGAGCCGCATGCATATTGTACTTCCTTGTCCAGCATGTCTTCTCCAAATAATACACTGGCACCAAGTATTTCCTTTATTTCATGCAAAGTTAATGGCATACATCACCTCATACTTATGTTGCTTTATAGACGCTGCTGTATACTGACAAAAATTTAACCTGCATATACTTTGATTCACAGTCCGGCTGTTGCAGTAAAATTCTCATCATGTCAGATTATTTCGTGATTTGCTCCATGTAATCCATATACTGCATAAGCATATCAACATAAGTATACTTGATTTCTGAAGAAATTGCTACCTTATCCATTGAATTTATAGATAATATTTTGTCAAGGGACAGGCAGCTGTTTTCATACAAAGTGACCAGTCCGGCCAATACAATGTTATTGTTATTCTGATTGTCATACAGCTCTTTCAGCTGATCCCTCTTTGCCTCCAGTTCTGTTTTTATTTCTTTTATATTATTATAAGCTTCCGATGAACTAATGTTGCCTTTATCCAGGTTCAGAATAATATCTTCCAGGGAGTAATATTTTTCCTCCCATAATTCATAGGCAGAACTTATAGCACTAACATTATCCCTGGTAGCAGTTATGCTCATATTTGCTCCTGCCGTTGCTATTTTATATACATGAGACTCAATTCCGTCTGCCTTCAGCTCTTCTCTTACCTGTTTTGCATCCTGTTCATTTTTAAATCCGATAGCTATTACACGATAAAAACCATCATCGAGTATATAACCTGCTCCTCCTTTGCTTTTCAATTCCTGAGCAAATGCTTCGGCATTGGATTTGTCAGAAAATGCGTTCATCTGAATGGCATACATGGTTAAAGCATTGGCTTTCAGTGTTTCGGTTACCTTTGCTGTATCTTTACTTGGTTCTTCTGTAGTATCAGGTATAGTCAGAACCGGGTCATCGTCATTATTGCCGGTATTATTTTTGTTTTCACTGCTTATCAACGGCAGGATCAAATTGCTTACAAATTTTCCCAGCGTCCCTGCAAACGCAACATAGATAACAGCAAATCCCAGCAATACCACTAACAGAAAAGTTGCATACCTTTTCTTTGTCTGATTTCTCTTAATTCTTGAGTACCGCATGTCCATCCCCCTCTTCTCTTTCCTTCTTATCCTTTGGTTTATTTATATCTATGGTGTCAATGTTTAAAATATGATAGAATGAATCCAAATCATGTCCAAATAGTTGGGAGGCTTATATGCCATGAAATATCACCTGGATACAATACCTGTTTGGGATGCATATCATGAAAACAGTGAATGCCCTCTTTGCATTCTGGAAGATAAAGCAGAAAAATCCTATGTAGATTCATTCCTCGGCGGTTCAGTTATGGAGCCTGACACCAGGATAGAAGTCAATGAAAAAGGTTTTTGCCCTCATCATAATAAGCTGCTGTACAAGGCTCAGAACAGGCTGGGCCTGGCTCTGATGACCCACACTCACACGCTGGAAACCATGAAAAAACTAAAGCATGAAATAAATAAACTGGAAAAGGCTGCTAAAAATCCGGAAAAAGCATCCCGTCACCTGATGGCAAAGCTTTCAGGCGGAGAGTCCTCGATTGAACATGCCATGAGGGAGTTTTCTGCCTGGCTTAATAATCATCGCAACAGGTGCATAATTTGCGACCGGATAGAATATTCTCTCAACAGGTATGCCTATACCATTATTCACCTATGGGAGCATGACCAGGAATTCAGAAAAGCAATGAACCAGTCAAAAGGTTTCTGCTTTTCTCATTTGCCGGTGGTTTTAAATATGGCAGCCGAACGGTTAAGCAGGTCCAGGCAGGCAGAACTAATCAGCGAGTTGAATAAACTGTTATTGGATAATATGGACAGGCTGGAAAAGGAACTGCTTTGGTTTACCCAGAAGTTTGACTACAAAAACCAGGACAAGCCCTGGGGCAATTCCAGGGACGCTTTGCCCAGAATTTTGCAAAAGCTTACAGGGAAGTACATGGAATAGTATATTTAAGAAGCCAGCCGTATAAATAACGACTTTTGTGGAGCATTCTGGAGATAATATCAAAAAGATGGCATTTACAGCAAAATTTCAAGGATTTCAGGATTTTGTAGTATTTGCCATCTTTTTGGCTTTTTAATAAACTATTAATTGCGATTAGCACTCGGCGTCAATGAGTGCTAACAACCAAAGATTTACTACATAAGGAGGGTATACCATGAATATCAAACCATTGGGAGACAGAGTTGTCATTAAATTGTTGGAAAGCGAAGAAACCACAAAGAGTGGCATCGTACTTCCAGGTTCAGCCAAGGAAAAACCCCAAATGGCTGAGGTTCTGGCCGTAGGCCCCGGCGGTATGGTGGACGGCAAGGAAATTAAGATGGAGGTAAAAGTCGGGGATAAAGTTATCTACTCCAAGTATGCGGGAACAGAAGTTAAATTGGATGGCGCAGAGTATATCATCGTCAGACAGAATGACATTCTCGCAGTAGTTGAATAATTACTAAAATAAACAGGAGGTATTGAACAATGGCCAAGCAAATGAAATATGGCGAGGAAGCCAGAAGATATCTGGAACGCGGTGTTAATGCACTTGCAGATACTGTAAAAATTACATTAGGCCCCAAAGGCAGAAATGTTGTACTGGAAAAGAAATTTGGATCCCCCCAGATTGTAAATGACGGTGTTACTATAGCTAAGGAAATCGAATTGGAAGATCCATTTGAGAATATGGGCGCACAGCTGGTTAAAGAAGTAGCCAGCAAGACCAATGATGTAGCCGGTGACGGTACCACCACTGCTACTGTGCTGGCACAAGCTATTATTCATGAGGGAATGAAAAACGTAGCTGCCGGTGCCAACCCGATGCTTATCGGAAGAGGTATTCAAAAGGCAGTAAATGCGGCTGTTGAATCACTGAAAGCTCAAAGCCGGCCGATTCAGAACAAGGAAGCAATCGCACAGGTTGCATCAATCTCTGCAGATGACACAACCGTTGGCCAGTTGATCTCAGATGCCATGGAGAAAGTAGGCAATGACGGTGTTATTACTGTAGAGGAATCCAAGTCTCTTGCAACCGAACTGGATGTTGTAGAAGGAATGCAGTTTGACCGTGGATATGTATCAGCTTACATGGTAACTGATACAGAAAAAATGGAAGCTGTACTGGATGAACCCTACATCCTGATTACTGACAAGAAGATCTCCAATATTCAGGAGCTGCTGCCCATCCTGGAGCAGATTGTACAAACCGGCAGAAAGCTGCTCATTATAGCAGAGGATGTAGAAGGCGAAGCTATGGCTACACTGGTTGTCAACAAGTTGCGCGGCACCTTCACCTGCGTTGCAGTTAAGGCTCCCGGATTTGGTGACAGAAGAAAAGCCATGCTGGAGGACATTGCCATCCTGACCGGCGGTACTGTAATCTCCGAAGAAGTAGGATTGGATCTCAAGGAAGCTAAACTGGATATGCTGGGTACTGCCCGCCTGGTTCGTGTTGACAAAGAAAATACAACCATTGTAGAAGGCAACGGCGATCCGGTTAAGATTAAAAACCGCATAGCTGCAATTAAAGCTCAGATTGAAGAGACCACATCCGACTATGATCGTGAAAAGCTGCAAGAGCGTCTTGCAAAACTGTCCGGCGGCGTAGCTGTAATCAAAGTTGGTGCAGCAACTGAAACCGAGCTGAAGGAAAAGAAGCTGAGAATCGAAGACGCTTTAAACGCTACCAGGGCCGCTATCGAAGAAGGTATTATCCCCGGCGGCGGTATAGCATTAATTAAGGCTATTCCTGCTCTGGATGCAATTGAAGCTGAAGGCGATGAAAAGACAGGTGTTAACATCATCAAGCGTGCTTTAGAAGAGCCCTTAAGACAAATAGCTACCAATGCAGGCCTGGAAGGCTCTGTAATCGTTGAAAAAGTAAAATCCAATCAGGATCCCAATTTCGGATTTGATGCCCTCAAGGGTGAATACGGCGATATGGTAGCAAAGGGCATCATAGATCCCACCAAGGTAACACGTTCTGCACTGCAGAATGCTGCCAGCGTAGCTTCCATGGTACTCACCACTGAAAGCCTGGTAGCCGATATTCCTGAAAAGGAACAAGCTCCTGCAGGCGGAGCCGGCGGCGGAATGCCAATGTATTAATACCCGAATAAAAAGAAAAGTGATTGCTCAGGCAATCACTTTTCCTTTTTTATCATCAATTTCTTCTATTTCATCTATCTCAGGCACTTCTTCATCAGAATGATCATCATCAGCAGCAATGGCTGCTTCTGCATCGCCCATTCTGCTGAATGTGCTTACATTGCTCTTGCCGGTGTCATTTTCATCCATAAGAATTACTTCACTTATCTCTTTTGCCGTATAATAATTAATTTCATCGCGGAACTTCTCTATTAGACTCAGGATGGATTTTTCAAAGACCAATAATTCGTTGCGAACTTCACGGAACTTGTTCTTCCATTTTTCCTTTTCATCGTTAATCTGCTCATACTCTTCCCTGGCCTTCCTCTGCCCTTCTTCCACAATAGCCTGGGCCCGCTGCTCTGCTTTTATTAATGCCCGGGAAATATACCTTTCTTGTTCAGCAAATCTTTCTATTCTTTCTTTCTGCTCCTGGTTCTCCTGTTTCAGCCTGCGGTTTTCTTCCGCCAGTTCCATCAAACGCTCTCTTTTTTTCCTGAGCTCTTCTTCATAATCCTTGGTTATATATTCCAGATGCCGGTCGACTTCATCCTTGCTGTACCCAAATAATTTGGTTGAAAATTGCTTTTTCATTCGTACTTCCCCCCTTCTGCAATATATTAACATATTACAGTTAAATACTTTGTAGAATGATGGTGTCGAAATTAGATTAAAATGGCATTTTTTATCGTATCAATGTTATCTGTGACAGCCTTGTAGCCTCGTTCTATCAGCTCCGGTATTCTGTCTACCTCCATCATCCCCACATCATAGATATGTGGGTTAACTATTACATCAGCCCTCATAGTCTTAAGCTTGGTCATCCGGTATGACATTATATCAATGGACTGGCTGCCTATTTCCAGTATATTGTTTACTTCATTCCTTCTCTGGCCGCTGTAACCCAGATCAATACCTATTACTTTACCTGCGCCCATCTGCTTTAGTACATTGACAGGCACGCTTTCAGTAACTCCGCCGTCAACCAGCCTCATCCCTTTGATAAATATCGGTCTGAATACTACCGGTATGGCAATGCTTGCCCTGACTGCCTGGTAAATTGGAACATCATCAATATAAATGGTATGCTTGGTATCCCTCAGCCTCCGTTTGCTGCTTACAAACATAACTGTAAAGCCTGAATTAATGTCCACTGCTGTGATAGCCAGGGGTATTGATGCATCCTTCATTGTCTTTTCACCAAGCAGTTTCTTCATAAGATTTTCCAGGTTCTTTCCCTTTACTATGCCATCCCATGCGGTATCTTTTGTAAATATCCATTGCAGTACACCTGCTATTATTCCAAGATAGTCCGTATCGTAAATATCCTTCCTTAATGAAAGAGCAATTTCCTCCATCTCGCTTACACTATATCCGCATGCATACAAGGCTGCCACCATGCTTCCCGCGCTTGTTCCCGAAATCCAGGACGGATGCAGCCCGTTTTCAGCCAATGCCTTCATGGCTCCAATGTGCGCGGCACCTCTTGTTGCTCCCCCGGATAAAGCTAAACCAAATCTCATATGATCAACTCCTTATTTTCAGCAAGTTAAACTCATGCTAATTCATCATATGAATCTGGTTATAAAAAAGGACGTATGGCCTGTCTTTTTTTTGACAGCCTTACGTCCTTTTTGAATATTAATGTTTGTCAGGATTGCGAATACTCCTTTAGGAGCTTCTGTTTCAGATCGTATAGTTTTTGTGACAGATCTACCTTGTACACATGGGGATTTTTCAAACGCTTGTACTCGTCCCAAAGAGTGTCAAGCTCGCTCTTTGCATAAGCCTGAATATCCATGAGGGCCGGGGTTTTATATACCCGTTTGCCTTTAACGAAAATGGGAACAAGCAGTTCTTTTATGGAATAATGCCGTATAGTCATTCTCTTCCATGTATCAACAGGGTCGAATATGGTCAGCGGCTTGCTTGTATCAATTTCTTCCTCATCCAGCATTATCAGGTCAGCAACTGCTTTATGTCCGCCATTATATATGCGGACAACTTTTTTATACCCGGGATTGGTAATCTTATCCGGATTCTCAGAGATTTTTATCTTAGGTACCATAACTCCGTTGATTTCTTCAGCCGACATTTTATAAACTCCGCCCAGAGCCGGACAGTCACGACTGGTAATCAATGAGGTGCCTACGCCAAAGATATCGATTTTTGCGCCCTGGGCTTTAAGATCCCAGATTAATTCCTCATCCAGATCATTGGATGCTACTATTTTAGCATTTGGAAAACCTGCTTCGTCCAGCATGATTCTTGCCTTCTTGCTTAAGTATGCAAGATCGCCGGAATCAAGCCTGATACCCATTGGTTCATAGCCTTTTTCCCGCAGCTCTTTGAAAACAGTTATTGCATTGGGCAGGCCGCTCTTCAATGTATTATAAGTGTCAACAAGCAGCAGGCAGCTATCGGGAAATGCATCGGCATATGCGCGGAATGCAGTCAGTTCATCAGGGAAGCTCATTACCCAGCTGTGGCTGTGGGTGCCCTTGACAGGTATTCCGAACATCTGACCGGTTAATACATTGGAAGTAGCGGAACATCCCCCGATAATAGCGGCTCTTGCACCAAAAATACCGGCATCAGGCCCCTGTGCCCTTCTAAGCCCAAACTCCAGCACACTTCCGCCCTGTGCTGCCATTACCACCCTGCTGGCTTTAGTTGCAATGAGTGTCTGGTGGTTAATTATATTCAAAAGAGCGGTTTCAATTAACTGGGCTTCCATAAGCGGAGCTTTTACCCTGACCATGGGCTCGTTTGGGAAAACCACTGTTCCTTCCGGAACAGCATAAATGTCTCCGGTAAAATGCAGTTCCCGGAGCATATCCAGGAATTCATCATTGAAAAGATTCAAGCTGTTCAGGTAATCAATATCTTCTTTATCAAAATGCAGGTTTTCTATATAGTCAATTACCTGCTCCAATCCCGCTGCTATGGCATAAGAGCTGTTGTTATTGGGCTTGCGGAAAAATAAATCAAATACAGCCTGCCTTTTGTGTGTATTGGTTTTATAATACCCATACATCATGGTCAACTGGTATAAATCTGTCATCATTGTTAAGTTTCTCATGTGTTTCGCCTCTATTTCATAATACGTTTCTAATAATTATACACCTCATACAAAAAAAAACAAGCTATCAGCTTGTCGCAAAGGAGGCTATTGAATTGACTGCTATACAACTATACAACAAATCTTAAATCAACCTGACTAATTAAAACAGTAATAACGTATAATTCATTACCATGCATCTCACAGACAAACACTATACCTTTGTTTTCCCTTATTTCCCTGCCGCCATATCTTGTCAGTGCAATCAGGCGGCTATGCTTGACCCCTTCAATGATAGCATTTTGTGCCTTCCCGGGATTCATCATCCTGACACGTTCCTGATAACGTTTAACTGCATGCTCGGTAGGTATTATGTAATTCCCTATAAGGGGACTGATTTTTTTTCTCCTATACTGAGATTTTTGCGTTTTGGCCATCTTTTTGCCCAACCCTATCTCCTCCTTTTCCTTTAAAAACCAGAATGAGCGGATTAGCAAACTGCTTTATCATTTTTTTCTAACTATATTTTATAGTAATGCAAACTATTATTCAACCATTATTGGCTCTTTTTCAAATTTTTTAACAATTTTCACAATTAATATGTCTATTATTTATCTCATCGGTTGCTCATAAAAACAACCAGCCCGGCTTAATCAAAGTCGGGCTGATATTTAATCTATATTTTCAAAGTATTCATCTATTAAAAACTCCGCTATTCTCTTATAGTAGTTCGCTTCAGCGATCAATACAGATACAAAAAGCAATAATCTGATGCGATCCTTTTCTTCATCCGTTTTATTTCCGGGTATGAACTGCTCCATAACTTCTCCAGCTAATTCATACATTGAATTGCTCATATTCTGAACACTTTTCGTTTTCAGTCTAAGATAATTTTCATACAGATTAATGATTTCAGAGGAATTATCATCATTGTCTATATCACTTAGAATAGGATTTAACAGTCTTCTTATATCACGTATGGAAAGAATGGACTTTAAGCTGTATATAAGGGCTAATAAGACGACATGACTGCGGTTATAGCACTTGCCTTCCGGAGGCATCAGCAATCCGTCTTTTATGTAGTTTTGAATCATGGTCTTGGAAATAGCCTTCCGGTCTTCTTCATCACTTCCAGCTTTGCCTAGTTTTTTGTCAAAGAACTCTTCCAGTTGGGAGATATAAAGACGGTACTCAGGAATATCATCCAATTTGATGTCGTCACTGCTGTTAATCAGTTCCGAAAGCTTAGACAGCAAATCATGTACCATATATACACATCCCCATTGAAGTATTTATTTACCCATAATTACCAACAATTTTTGTCTGTTTTTAATATTATACAGGAAATAAGGCTTGTTTACAAGAAATTCATATAAAACAAAAAAGGCGATGGCATCACCACCGCCCTTTTCTTTGCAAATCCTATTAAATAACATTGGTTGGGATGATTGCATCTATTATTCCTATTATCAGCGATGCAATTATAGCACCCCATATGGATACACTCATTCCGGGAACCAAGAACTGCGTAAGATAAATTATAACAGCCGATACAATAAAACCTACAATGCCCCTGCCGAAGGGGGAAGCATCAATTTTGAACAGCCGCTGAATCACCCAGTCCATAGCTGCAATAATCAAGGCAGCTAACAGGGCTGTCCCAAAGTTCATCGAAGAAAAACCTGGAGTCAGCCAGGATGTTATCATTAAAACAATGGCTGCTACTATGAATCGGATAATAAGACTTATCCAGCCCTTGCCGCTATTCCTTTCTTCATCATCCCTTCGAGTTTGGTCCATATTTTGTGCCATTTTTACCCACTCCTTTCATCATTGCTAATAAGCATGGTTGGATTTCAATACTCGTTAATATCTTTTCCCAACTTTTTTTATTTCATGCTTATTCTTAATTTGAAAGATGGGTAAGCTCTTTATTTGACTGGGGCTTATCAGCCTGAGCTCAATCTTCTTCCTGTGATCTATTGTCTTTATTCTTCATGGGGGGTATCTGGAGCTTTCGATTTTTACTGAGGATTATCATCTTGAGTTGATGATTCTTCCTGAGGCTTATCATCCTGTAATAATACCTGTTCGCACTTTTCATCCTTATCTCCTGTGTTCTCTTCCTCTTCCGGCTTTGTTTCCAATGTTTCAATTTCAGGGCCTTCAGCAGGAACTATATTTGCTTCGGGAGATATAGCATGCTTCCTTCTGATAACAAACACTGCAATGCCAAATATAAAAAGCAGTGCACTTAAAAGCTGTGAAACACGAATACCGCCTATGTACAGACTGTCGGTTCTTAAACCTTCTATAAAGAAACGGCCTGCGGAATATAAGATAAGATACAGTAAAAACACCTCACCGGTTCTTTTCCTGCGTTTTCGATAAGACATCAGAATGAAAAATACTATAAAGTTCCAAACAGATTCATAAAAGAAAGTAGCCAGATGCCATTGCTGGTTTGCTTCTATGTACACTGCAGCCGGGAACCACTGCCATTCAGGATTTTTTACTGCTAATCCATAGGCTTCCTGGTTAACGTAATTCCCCCAGCGTCCAATCGCCTGGCCTAAAATCAAGCTGGGAGCGCAAATATCCGCCAGATTCCAAAAGTCTTTCTTTTTCCGACTTGAGAATATCAATCCGGCCAGGATACCGCCTATAACACCGCCATATATTGCCAGACCGCCTTGCCGGATATTAATTATGCTCAGTAAATTTCCTTTAAATTGATCCCATTCAAAAACCACATAGTATAAGCGAGCTCCTACAATAGCGAATGGGATAGCTAACAATGCCAAATCCACAATTGAATCCTGATCTTCACCAAAAACTTTGGCATTGCGCATGGCAAGCAAAATACCCAGCAATACTCCGGATGCTATTAATATACCATACCAGTAGATAGGTTGACCAAATAATCGGAAGGCAACTGGATTCATTATATATCACTCCTTTATTATCCAATTATAAAGAATCGCCTGTCCGAGAGTCAAGTAAAAAACAAACGAAACAGAGAGAATCTCCCTCTGTTTCGCTTGGTTATTGGTACTATCATTTAGGATTAATGCGGTTGATTATCTCGTTTATTTCTTTTGTAAAACCAGATATAGGTTTTCCTTTGCCTATATCGTTAAACATCTCTTCCAGCCTGCTAACCAAATCAGGGTCTGCAGTTACTACCACTCTTTTTATTCTATTGTCTGCATCCAGGCATCTTTCTTCTACCTTTTTCTTAATGGCATCAGTAAGCTTACCCTTGTACTGGTCATCAAACTGAAGACCAACCACAGCAGTATTGCCTGTGATGACACAAGCAGCAGATTCTACTTCTTTTTGTCTGGCAGCCGCATCTGCTATTCTCTCTGCCCTTTCCTGCCAATTTCCTCCCATAGGTGTTGTATTGCCTGTTCTATTATTGTTTAAAGGATCTCTTGTAGTCCTCCAATTATAATTATTATATGGCCCCGGGGTGAAATATGGTCCTGGGCTGGTCATGGGAGGTACAGCAGGCGAAGTTCTTGGAATAAACCTGGTCTGCCTTGTATTGGGAGAAGCAGGAGGTACCGTATTTTGAGGCCTTCTTGGCACCGTACAAGATACAGCCAGCAGTCCGATTAAAATAACAACCAAAATAGAGAGCAGCTTATAAATTTTTCTCATTTTTTTCGCCTCCTTTGTCTCTATTTTGGCTTGCTTATATTGTTTTATGAAATGTAATTCAATACATCATTGACGCTTTTTGCCTTGCTTATATTTTCATTATTTGCCATTATATTTTTGATAAAGTATCTAATAATTTGTCTTCATCCAATCAACAATTATATGGTAATCAAAGCCTGTTCTCCATATATATCTACAATATGCAAAGCTATTGCTCCTTGGTTTTTGCAAACTGATCCGGAAAAAATTTTAAGCGAAGAATCAAGCTTTGGATTGGTGCGGGTGCGGAAAGAATATTTCTCAGCAATGTATTCATTATTGACAAGCCGCCCTGCTGACCAATAATCAATATAATCCAGATAATCCAGATTTTCGTCAAGGACGCTGCACCTGTAATCAACCAGCCGGATTTCTGTTTCACCTTTATCATTTACGCTGAGTTTAATATCGACGCTTTTATTATTATCATATTTCTGAGGTTTTAAAGACGGATCAGTAAATGTCAGCAAACCGCTTCCACCGGCTTCCAGCAGCCGCTTTCTGCATACATGCAGCGAAAATATGCTGTTATCCATACCCAGCCATTTTCTGCCACTTTTTTGTGCAGCTGCCAGTGTGGTTCCTGACCCGGCAAAGAAGTCACCTACCCAATCTCCAGGCCGGGATGTTGAAAGAATGATTCTCTCCAGCAATGCTTCAGGCTTTTGTGTATCATAACCGGTGCGCTCCGGGTCCTTTTGCTGCAGGTGTGAAATATCATCCCAAACGTCACTGGGATAAACTTTTGAATCTTCATAGTACCTGTATACTTTGCCATTAGACTTGATTGACCAATATGTAAGCCCATTTTCGTCAATATTCTTTTTCATATTGTTGCGTTTGGAGCTTCCCCTTGGTTTCCCGACAGCATCCGGGTTAAAAAAATGGCTGGCTGACTTACGGTAGAACAATATTGTATCATGCTTGCGGCTGAAATGGTGTTTTGATCGTCCTCCGGATTTATATGCCCATATGATCTCATTTAAAAAGTTTTCTTCACCAAAAATCTCATCCATTAACAACCTGGCATGAGAACTGAAGCGATAATCCAAATGCAGAAACATGGATCCCTCAGGTTTTAACATCTGGCGGGATAATAACAAGACCTGTCTAAGCATATTCAAAAACTCCGCTTTGCTTTCCCAGAAATCCGAGTAAGCTTCATGGGTTATGATATGCCTGGAATCGCCCTTAATGCCTTTTTCACCGATTTTCTGTTTAAATGAAAAAGCCTGCCCGGTAAAAAAGGGAGGGTCCAGGTAAATAGTCTGAAGTTTTTCCTTCCATTCATCAGCCAAAACCGGCAAACCGTCAGCCACATCGTTTTTCCAAAAGCATCCAATGGGGTCAGCTTGTTTTTCCCCTATCATATGTTTTTCAATGCAAGGCAAAGCGCTGCAAACCACCTTTCTGCATATTACTGTTAAAATCCCGCAAACCTGATAGCAATAAAGCCCGTTTTTTACGGGCCGCTTTTAAGTCTGATTCTTATTATATATTTTTTTACTTTTTGCATCAACGCATAGTAATTGCATTTGTCGGACATTTTTCAGCACATTGACTGCAACCGGTGCACTTTTCAGCTATAACGCGGTGCTTTTCTTTCCGTGCCCCTTCTATAGCTTCGAAGTTGCATTTTTTGGAGCACAGGGTGCATCCTATGCATTTTTCTTCGTCTATGAAAGCAGTTTTGCGTTTTGAAAAATCCGCATATATGGCTTTTGTAGGACATTTCTCAGCACACACCATGCAATTGGTGCATTTCTCATAGTCTATTTTAGCCAGGTTGTTTTCAAATGTCATAGCACCAAATGGGCATGCTTTCACGCAAATCTGGCAGCCAATGCAGCCGACTTTGCAATTTGCCTTAACTACCTTTCCTTTATCCTGTGACCTGCATGCTACCTGCACCTCACTGGAAGCAGGAATGAGTTCAATTACATTCTTTGGACATGCTACAACACATTTATTGCAGGCAGTGCATTTTTCCCTGTCTACCTCAGCAATTCCTTTTTCGTTTATGTGAATGGCATCAAAGGGGCAGACACGTACGCAAGTTCCCAGACCCAGGCATCCATAGCTGCAGCCTTTTTGACCGTCTGCCAGCAAGGAAGCAGCCACACAATCGTTAATACCATGATATCTGAACTTGTCTATTGCCTGATCACAATCACCCTGGCACAGTACCCGGGCTACCATGCGTTCACCGGCCTTAACCTCTACTCCCATGATAGCAGCTATATTAGATGCTACAGGACCTCCGCCAACCGGGCATGCATCAACTGGTGCTGATCCGCTTACTATGGCTGATGCAAGGCCGTCACAGCCGGGATAGCCGCAGGCACCGCAATTTGCACCGGGCAAAGCTTCCCTTACTTCATCTTCTCGTGGATCTTTTTCTACTGCAAACTTCTTTGAGGCTAATGAAAGACCTGCTCCAAAAAGGAATCCCAGCCCTCCAAGGCTCAGAACCGGGAATAGCAATTGTTCCCACATTCGAATCTCCCCCTACTTAATAAGTCCTTGAAATCCTAAAAATGCGACCGACATTAATCCGGCTGTAATCATGGCTATGGGAAAACCTTTAAATGGTTCGGGAATATCAGCCGACTCAAGTCTTTCTCTAATACCTGCAAACAAGACGATTGCCAGTGTAAAGCCCAATGCACCGCCAATACCGTTTACCAGTGTCTGAAGCAGGTCGTACTTTTCTTCAATATTCAATATAGCAACACCCAGCACAGCACAATTGGTAGTGATCAACGGCAGGTATACTCCCAATGCCTGATAGAGGGACGGGCTCGTCTTTTGAATTACCATTTCAACAAACTGAACCAGTGCAGCTATTATCAGGATGAATGCCAATGTCTGCATGTATTCAATTTTCAAAGGCACCAGTATGAAGTAATGTGCCAGATAGGTTATTAAAGACGCCATAGCAATAACAAAGGTTACAGCTGCACCCATTCCCACTGCTGTAGAAACCCTCTTGGATACGCCCAAAAACGGGCAGATGCCAAGGAAGCGGGACATGATGAAATTATTCACCAGAATGGAACTGAGCAATATCAGAAAAATTTTACTAACGTATTCCATATTTTTACCCCCTCACCTATTATGCCTTTTCCCCATGTTTTTGCTGACGTTTCTGATCCAGCTTGTTCAGAAGAGCCAGCAATGTCCCCAGAGTGATAAATGCTCCGGGAGGGAGTATCATTATAATTGCAGGTTCATAAGCCTGACCCAGCAGGGATATGCCAAATACCGAACCTGCTCCCAGCAGTTCCCTTATTGTCCCCAGGACTGTCAGGGCAATAGTAAAGCCTAATCCCATGCCAATTCCGTCTATCAGCGAATGAAAAGCGCTATTCTTGGAAGCAAATGCTTCAGCTCTGGCCAATATTATGCAGTTTACAACTATCAAGGGAATAAACAATCCCAAGGCTTTGAACAAGTCAGGTACGAAAGCTTCCATCAGCATGCCCACTATGGTTACGAATGCAGCAATAATAGTTACAAATGCAGGAATTCTTACCTTGTCAGGAATGAATTTTCTCAGCAATGAAATAACCAGGTTTGAAGCAGCCAGTACAAATGTTACCGCCAAGCCCATGGCAACTCCGTTAACGGCAGCTGTTGTTACGGCAAGAGTGGGACACATGCCCAGTACCAGCCTGAAAGTAGGATTTTCCTTTATTATTCCGTTAAACAAAATGTCTTTGACTTTCATTAATTGCCACCCCCAGCTGCCAGCTCGGCGTTATAGAATTCAATTGCATAGTTTACTGCAGCGGTAACTGCCCTGGAAGAAATTGTAGCACCGCTAATAGCTGCAATGCCGGCATCTCCCAGTCTCAACTCTGATCCGGCAGACTTGCCTGAAAACTGCTCATAGAATGCCGGCTCCTGGGCTTTGGCACCCAAACCCGGTGTCTCGGAATGCTGCGTAATTCTGACACCGCTGATTGTACCATTTGCATCTATTCCAACTATAACAATCAAATCTCCGCCGTATCCCTTGCTTGATGTCTTTATTGTATAGCCCCTGGTTTCACCGTTCATTAAGCCTTTATGGACTTCCAGAACATTAGGATAGGTTCCGTCAGGTATATCAACAGGCGTGAATTCATCAGCACCTTCAAGTACCTCGGATCTGGCTTCGTTAGCGGCTTTTTCCGCCTGAACCCTGATAGGTTCCTCCGTTACCATCTGTGTTAAAGCTAAGGCAAAAGTAGCCACCACCGTTATTATCAAAAGCTTTAGTCCCAATTTTAAAGTCTCAGGCATTATTGCGCACCTCCCCAAATACCTTAGGCGCGGTAAATTTTTCAATAAGAGGTGTGGCTACATTCATCAATAATATGGAGTAGCTGACACCTTCCGGATACCCGCCGTATACTCTGATAACCACAGTAATAATACCGCAGCCGATTCCCATTATTATCTGTCCCAAAGGAGTAACCGGAGACGAGGAATAATCGGTTGCCATAAAGAAAGCACCCAGTATAAGACCACCTAAGAATATTTCATAAAAAGCTTCATACAGACCGGCTCCCCTTAACAGTAAGGTAAGCACAAATACTACAGCAATATAGGATACCGGAATCCTCCAGTTAATTACACCACGGATCAACAGGTATGCAGCGCCCAGCAGAAGTGCTGCAGAAGAAACTTCACCAATGGTACCCCCCATGTTCCCTATAAAAACATCCCATAAGGACGGCAGCTGATTTACAACAGAGGAAGCACCGCCAACAGTAGCACCGCTGTATGCTCCACCGGCCTTTATCAAGGCCAAAGGTGTGGCTGTACTGACTGCATCAGCACCCGGCTGTACCCAGGCTGTCATTCTCACCGGCCAGCATGCCAGCAAAACAGCACGTGCTGCCAGCGCCGGGTTCATAAAGTTGTGTCCAAGCCCTCCATATAGTTGTTTTACCAATGCGATTGCTATGGCTGAACCTATTGCGGGCAGCCACCATGGCGCACTGGGCGGAAGGTTGTATGCCAGCAGCATTCCGGTGACTACTGCACTGAAATCACTGATTGTAACCGGCTTTTTCATAAATTTTTGTAAAGCAAATTCTGTTATTACTGCTGAAACTATGCCTATTAATATGATCCAGAGCGACCTTACCCCATACAGCCATATAGACATTATACCTGCAGGCACCAAAGCTATTACAACATCCAGCATAATTCTTGAGGTTGTTTCCTGCGTTCTGATATGGGGTGATGATGAAACTGTAAAAAGACTCATTCCAAACCCTCCAAGAACCTCTTATTAATCAAATGGTACTTCTTTATCTCATTTATCACTTTATCTCTTTATTGCTTTTTATTTCTTTGCCTGTGCTTTTCGTTTTCTTTCTGCTATTATTTCCTTTTTTGCCACTCTTATAGACTGAAGCAGCGGCCTTGATGCAGGACAGATGAAGGAACAGCTCCCGCATTCTACGCAGTCCAGGGCATGAAGATTTTCAGCTTCATCGAAATTACCTTTAAGGGACTGGGCACTAATATGCAAAGGCATCAGGTTGATAGGACAAACAGAAACACATCGGGCACATCGAATGCAATTGGATGGTTCCGGCAGCGCTGCTTCTTTTTCGGTAAACAAAAGGATACCAGAGGTTCCCTTGGTTACCGGCACATCCAGGGTATGCTGGGCTATACCCATCATTGGACCGCCGGATATAACTTTGGCAGGTTCTTCTGTCCAGCCGCCGCAATATTCTATTACATCCCGGAAAGACGTTCCGATTCTGATCATGAGGTTTTTAGGCTCCCGGACAGCGCTTCCGGATACGGTAACTATTCTCTTATAAAGAGGTTCTCCGTACATAACAGCCCGTGCAATTGCTGCTGCAGTGCCTACATTGTTAACAACTGCACCAACATCCATGGGCAATCCGCCGGAGGGCACCTGACGGCCGGTAATTGCATAAATCAGCTGCTTTTCAGCACCCTGCGGGTATTTTGTTCTAAGCTTTACAACCTGAACATTGTCTGCCTTTTTAGCTGCTTTTATAAGTGTTTCTATAGCGTCAGTCTTGTTATCTTCTATTCCAATATATCCCCTGTCAACACCCAGTATCTTCATGATAACCTGAAGACCGTAAATTATCTCATCAGGTTTTTCCAGCATGAGCCTGTGATCGGAGGTTAAATAAGGCTCGCACTCTGCTCCGTTCAGAATTACTACATCTATTTTTTTGTCAGCAGGAGGTGAAAGTTTGACGTGGGTCGGAAATGCAGCTCCACCCATTCCTACAATTCCGGCTTCCAAAACAATGTTTTTCAGCTCCTGAGCACTTAGATTTTCCAGGCTGCCCGGTGTTAACGAATTATCAAGAGTATCCTGTCCGTCATTGGTAATTACTACAGCAAGCGATTTGCTGCCATTTGGCAGGACTGTTTCTTCGATAGACTTGACCTTGCCGGATACGCTGGAATGAACCGGTGCGCTGACAAAGCCTTTCGGCTGGCCGATTTTCTGGCCGAGCCTTACATAGTCCCCAGGCTTTACCAAAGCTTCACAAGGTGCACCAATGTGCTGCTGCAAGGGGATCTTAACTGCCTCAGGTACTTTGCAAATTTCAACTTCCTTTTTTTCAGTTAAAGATTTGCTGTGAGGGGGGTGTATCCCTCCTGCAAAGGATAGTAGTTTGTTAGCCAAGTAATACACCTCTTTCGATTTCTTCGAAATTACTATTGTTAAAATTATATCATCGCCCTTACATGAAAATAACCCTCGGAAACCGTAGGTTCGTCAGGTTACTAGTAAAAGCAGCTTATTACAGCATTTTTATTATAACATAAACAGATTAATAATGAAACATATATAACACATATTTTATTCAGACTATATAAATAACTCGTATATTGCTTTATATTACCTAAATTTACGGGATTTTTTGAATGTTCTGGCATATAAATGTGACAATTCCATTTATTTTTGCTTTTTATCCCTGCGCAGCAGCTCATAAACACCCATAACAAGCAAAAAAATACCGAACATTTTACGAAGTACCGAGGCAGACATATAGGACGCCAGTACAGAACCCGATACTGCACCTAATGTACCTGAAAGAATCAGATGAAAAGCGAGTTTGAAACGCACATGCCCGTTCCTGGCATGTATGAAAATAGCTGCAATGGCTGTGGGAATGAAGGATGCCAAATTAATGCCCTGGGCTGCATGCTGGGTAGTTCCTGTGAATAATATCAATGACGGGATCAATATGGTACCGCCGCCGATTCCCATACCACCGACCATGCCGGACAAAAGGCCTATTACAAACAGCAGCACTATAACAACATCCTGATTGCAGCTGCTATCATAAACACAGCAAATATTTTTCTCAGCCAGTGAGACGGGATTCGGTCCAGCAGTAAAGCTCCCGATATTCCCCCAATAACGCTGCCGACTGCCACAGGCAGCGCCTTGCCCAGGTCCAGATATCCATTCTTAAAATAAATAAATGAACTGACAACCACCAGTGGCAGTATTACCGCTATAGCAGTTGCGTGAGCATCATGGTCTTCCACTTTCAGGAAATGCACCATGGAAGGGACTACAATCATTCCCCCGCCTGCTCCAAACAGCCCGTTGCACAAGCCTGCTGCAATACCGATTGCAGCAATTTTTAGTACATATAATGATTTTTTCAATCTTTTCACCTGTCCAGGCATTATATTTATTTTTCATGCTTAGATTATGCCTGGATGGTTTTTTTATTCTAATTCATAAATTGCCTTGTTAAGTTTAAGTTCATCGACAAATCCAAAACTCCCCGCAATATACTGTAAATAATTTTTGCAGCCAGTGATATAAAATGATGTGAAGCAAGACAAAAGAACCGTCCCCTTGTCTAAAAAATGATGTGAAGTAAGACAAAAGAACCGTCCCCTTGTCTACATGCTGGGCGCACAAAAATTAAACCCATGATATCAATTATCATGGGCTTTAATCATTTTTGGTGCGAGAGACGGGACTTGAACCCGTACGCCATGAGACACACGCCCCTCAAACGTGCCTGTCTGCCAATTCCAGCACTCTCGCAAATATAAGCAACTTCATACTGAAAAGTCACAATCATTATTATAGTCATACCTGTTATTTTTGTCAACAGAAAATCTGAAGTTGCTTTAAAAGTTAGTTGGTCAAAAACCAATCGCTTATATTCTTATATATATTCAGCTCGCTGATGCGCTGCACGCCTTTAACCCGGTCATCCACCAGCAGTGATCCCGTTCGGAAATACAGGCTGATGATGGGCAGTTGTTCCGTAAAATGCTTCTGTATTTCCAGGTAAGCCTTCAGCCTGTCCTCCTCTGTATAAGCTTTTGCTGCACTGTCCAGCAGGTTATCCAGTTCTTCATTTTTATATCGGATAAAATTACTCAGTCCGTTTCCAATCTGACTGCTGTGGAAGGCAAACCTCAAATCATGTACATAATCAAGGCTGTAAGCAGTTAATACAGCATCAAAATCTCCTTTAGGCATTACTTCATCCCGCAATTTTTCCCAGGGCAGCATCTCAACTGTAACCTTGAATCCAACCAGTTCCAATTGTCTGGCAATAAGGTTTGCAGTATCTCTTCTATAATCATTGTCGCTGTTGATCAATAAGGTAAAGGCTAAATCTACTTTTTTTCCATCAATATCCTGGTCAAGAATGCCGTCCCCGTCTGAGTCCTTCCATCCTGCTTCTGCCAGCAGCCTTCGAGCCTGGTCAGCATCATAATCATATATGCGGTAGCTGCTGTCATATAACCATGAGTTGGAAGGTATTGGTACATCTACAGTTTCTGCATTGTTCAAATACACTTTTGAAATAATGTCCTTGCGGTCAATGGCATAAGCCATCGCCTTTTTTATATTTTTATCCTGAAAAAGCGGGTTATTATTGTTTAATGCCAAAAATTCGAAAATGGATGTCAGGTATTTATAATGGCTGGAATTGCTGCGGTTCAGCCGGGTGTTTGCATAAACAACCGCAGTATCCACCAAGTCTATCTCACCGTCGTTAAAAGCATTTCTGGCCTCTTCATTGGAAGCAAAACTCTTGCCTAATATGGATTTTATATATGAAGAACCATTCCACCAGTTTTTATTTTGAACCAGTTTGATTTCACTACCGTCAAACGGATGATTCGGATCAACCTTGTATGGACCGGTTCCGACAGGGATTAATGAAAAATCATCCTTATTCTCAGTCATATTTTCAGCTGATATATATACATCCTTAGGCAGCACAGGAAAAGTCAGCAAATCAAGAATCTTATAGGTAGGTTCTGCCAAGCGGATATAAAAAGAGTATGGGTCAGCGTTTCTAAGACCGTATTCCAAAACATTTTCAAACAGATCATTATAGTAAAAGGACTCCAGGGCACCGCTTTTCAGGGCTTCAAAGGTAAAAATTACATCTTCTCCCGTAAAGTCTTGCCCATTATGCCATTTTACTCCCTTGCGCAAGTCAAACACCCAAAGCCTGCCATCGGGCGATACCTCCCAGCCCGAAGCAAGACAAGGAACAGGTTTGGAGTTTTCGTCATATGCTACTAAGCTTTCAAATATCAGACTCAGGAAGCTAAGCATATTGCTGGATTTGGTAAGCAATGGATTAAATGTATCCGGAGCTGTCAGCGGTACCCTCAGCTCTCCTCCTTCACGGGGAGCAGGCTCCGTTGGCACTGGTGTACTTTCAGATGGCGTTTCTTCATCTATAATATGGGCATCCGGCAGCCTGCCAAGGCCGCAGCCAGCTAAACTCAGCATTAACAAAACCAAAGTTAAACAGGATGCAATTTTCCTCATTTGTCCATAATCCTTTCCGATGATACTGCAGCAGATTCTCTACAGTTTCAAAGAGGGATATATTTCCTTATAAATTTCATATGCCTTTAGTACTTCCTTAACATAATTGCGCGTCTCAAAAAACGGAATGTAATCCAGGTGCATTCCGTCTGAGCTGTACTCCCTGTTTTGCAGCCATTTTTTCACATTGCCGATACCGGCATTATAAGCAGCTATAACCAATTCCACGTTATCCGGAAACTGTGATGCCAGGAAACTCAGGTACCAGCACCCGATTTTAATATTTATTTCGGGTTCAAATAAGTGATTTTCCTGATAATCGGACAAGCCCATTTTTTCTGCTGCCCATTTGCCTGTACTGGGTATAATCTGCATAAGCCCTCTGGCATCCTTTCCGGATACCGCATCAGGAACAAATTTACTTTCCACCCAAATAACAGAGGCAGCAAGAAAAGGATCTATTTCATATTCTGATGCATACCTGCGGATATGCTCTTCATAGACCAATGGGTACCTCATACGCTTTATCCAGGGACTGTTCTCTGCCAGATATACCAATAGCAAAAATATTGCCAATATCAGCAAAACCCGTGGGATCAGCCTCTTCTGCCGGGGTTTTGTCATCCTCATTCCTCCGAAACTTTCAGCTCTTCCAATATTCTTTCAATTTGCCTTTTTGTATAGTCAATTGACAACGAGTTATCAATCACCCGATCAGCCAGTTTCCTCTTTTCCTCTATGCTCATCTGACTCTTCACGCGAAGGAAAGCTTCTTCCCGGGTCAGACCGTTTCTTGTTGACAGTCTCTCTACCTGCATTTCTTCAGGCGCATAAACAACCCAAACTTCATCCATCCAGTCGTTCCAGCCGGACTCGAACAATAACGGAACATCCATCACTACCAAGGGCGGCTGCTGCTCACGGATTATTTGGTCCAAAATCAGCAGCATTTCATCCTTTACAATTGGGTGAGTAATTTTATTAAGCTTCTCCCTAGACTGGCTGTCTGAAAAAACCAAAGCACCAAGTTTTTTGCGGTTCATTTCCCCGTCAGGCAGAAAGTATTCTTCACCAAAGGCCAGGTATACGGCTTGCCAAACTCGATTCCCTTTTCTTGACAGTCTTTCGTATACCGAATCTGCATCAATAACGGGAATTCCCAATTCTCTCAGTATGCCGGAAACTGTGGATTTTCCGGATGCTATTCCGCCTGTTAATCCTATTACCTTCATGAACCTTCACCTATTTGGCATCATACCAGTTCCAGCCTGTACCAATATCCACCACAAGGGGAACCGATAACTCCATAGCGTTTTCCATTTGCTCCTTCAGTAACTTCTTTACTTCTTCTAGTTCATCGATGCATGCATCAACTATCAATTCGTCATGTACCTGGAGGATAAGTCTGGATTTCAGGTTTCTTCTCTTCAGCTCTCCATGCACCCGAATCATAGCCAGCTTGATTATATCAGCTGCTGTTCCCTGTATTGGGGTATTAAGTGCTATACGTTCCCCAAAGCTTCGAATATTGAAATTCCTTGAACTTAACTCAGGAATGTCCCTTCTCCTGTTCATAAGAGTAGTTACATACCCATTCTTCTTGCCCTCTGCTATAATCCTGTCCATATACTCCTTTACCTTGGGATAACGTTGCAGGTAGCTTTCAATATATCTCTTTGCCCTGACCCTGGGAATGCCTAAATTCCTGGCAAGGCCATAATCGCTGATGCCATAGACTATGCCGAAATTAACAGCCTTAGCGCTGTTCCTCTGTTCTGAGGTTACCTGTTCTATAGGCACATTAAATATATCAGCAGCGGTTCGCCGGTGAATATCTTCTTTTTTGTTAAATGCTTCAATCAAATTCGGGTCTCCGGAAATATGGGCCAATACCCGCAGCTCTATCTGTGAATAGTCAGCATCCACTAATATATGCTTATTGTCGCTTGCAGTAAATACCTTTCGTATTTTTCTGCCCATTTCCACCCTGACCGGTATGTTCTGCAGGTTTGGTTCAGTACTGCTTATCCGCCCGGTGGCGGTTACAGTCTGATTGAAATTGGAGTGAATCTTGCCGTCACATGGATTAATAACATGAAGCAGCCCGTCAATGTATGTGGATTTCAGTTTCATAACCTGACGGTAATCAATCAGCTTTTCTATTATTGGGTGCATGCCTTCCAGCTTTTCCAATACTTCGATATCGGTGGAATAGCCGGTCTTTGTTTTCTTTTGCACGGGCAGACCAAGCTTTTCAAACAGAATTTCCCCCAGCTGCTTAGGTGAATTGAGGTTAAATTCTTCTCCGGCCAGTTCTATGATTTCCTGGGTCAGACGCTTTACTTCGGCTGAGAACTCCTCATCCAGCTGCTGCAGCATTTCCTTGTCAACCTTGAAACCTGCCAGTTCCATATCTACAAGTACATGAATCAAAGGGTGCTCGATCTGCCGGTATAAATCCTCCAAATTAGCTTCTTTCAGCCGTTTTTTCATGGTACGGCTGAGAAGCATCAGATCAGATGCATCTGCCTGTGCAACATTTATATTGTTATAATCATAGAGGAGCTGTTCAACATCATATTTGTTTCTGGTAGGCTCCAGCAGGTATGCACCTATCTGAGTATCAAAGTCCAGCCCCTCCAGGCTTATTCCCATTTTATTTAAGAAAAGAATAGTGCTTTTCGAATTATTGGCTACTTTTCTAACCTTTTTGTTTTCTATAACGGGCTGAAGTATTTTCCATACCTCATCATCCATTAAGCCTTCGCTTAGCAGGTCTTCCTTCAGGCAAATCCGGTAGGCTTTATCATCCTGCCAGGCAATACTGATATTATGTCCTGCCAATAAGGCAATCTCTTCCTGGCTTAGCAGCTGCTCTGCCAGGGACTGCAAGTCTTCAGCCTTTCGAATTTCAACAACAGTCTTGCTTCTTTCAGCTGCCTTTTCAGTTTCAACAACTTCTATATCAGCCATATCCAGTTTTTCAATTACGGATTTTAACTCCAGGTCCACTAATAATTGCTTCAACTCCGGTGTTTTTGTTATCTCCACCGGCTGGGACAATATACTGCAGTCGATTGGAGCATCACGGCGTATAGTGGCCAAATCCTTGCTGAGCAGCGCATGCTGCCTGTATATAGTTAAATTTTCTCTAACCTTTCTTTCCTTAATATTTTCTGTATTATCCAATACATTTTCCAGTGTACCGTATTCTTTCAGAAGCTTAACGGCGGTTTTGGGGCCGATTCCCGGAACACCCGGGATATTGTCGGAGCTGTCTCCCATCAAGCCTTTCATGTCTATGAACTGCTCCGGTGTTAAACCATACTCTTCAGCAAGTTCTGCTGTGTCATACCTATGAATGACAGATATCCCCTTCTGGGTCAGAAGTACCTCAACATTGTCTGATATCAGCTGCAGTGCATCTTTGTCACCGGTTACAAGGAGAATATGCTGCTCCTGGCTGCCGCAGAACTGGGATACGGTACCCAATATGTCGTCTGCCTCATATCCATCCAGCTCAAAAATCGGGATCCCCATATGCAATAAGACTTCACGGATCAGATCAAACTGGGGCACCAGTTCCTCCGGTGCCTTTTGGCGGGTGCCCTTGTAAGCTTCATATGCCAGGTGACGAAAAGTGGGAGCTTTTTTGTCAAAGGCAACCGCCAGGGAATAGGGTTTATAATCCTGCAGCAGCTTTATAAGCATATTAAGAAATCCGTATACCGCATTGGTGTATACTCCTTTTTTATTTGACAAGAGCGGTATAGCATAAAAAGCCCTGTGCAGCAGGCTGCTTCCATCTATAACCATAATGGTTTTCTTCATAAGTATTTTCACCTTTTTCTGTCACTATTAATTATTACCATTGTACTATTTGACTTTACCATATTTTTTCCCATAATACAATGAAGCATTTTAGGACAGAAACTTTATAATATCTTATGGCAGCAGAAATTTATACCACAGTTATAACAGATGAAAGACGATATCGGCGGCTTATTATATCGGCAGTGTTTTTGTCTGCTTCTATTATCCTAAATGATGTTGTATATGTCTCTCCGTCATCTTCAACCAGTTTTGCGCTGCCGCCTTCTCCATAGCATTTTAAGGTTATATCAAAAATCGTATCGTCTGTAATGTATTCAACTGGCTCAGCTATGGGTATAACACTGTTGTTTTTAACGAAAACAGGGATATTATCAGTATCTACTGTATGCCATCCTCCGTTATACTTCTGATTTGTCCAGAAATTAAACCAAATCCCTTCAGGCAGGTAAACCCTGCGCTGATTCTCAGACTCAGTCATAGGTGCGACCAGCATACTGTCGCCAAACAGGTATTCATCCTGAATGCTGTATGTTTCCCTGTCGTCAGTATAGTCGCTTACCAGGGCACGTACCGGTGCTATACCTTCCGTATGGTATCTGTAGAATGCACTGTATAAATAAGGAATGAGAGACATCCTTAAGTTAAGCAGTTCCCTGACTTCTTCCTCAGCGTCAAATTTTATCCAGGGTGCTTCAGGCATATACCAGGCATTAATCAGAGCCTGTACCGAAAAGACCACTGTCTGAAGCCGTCGTATCAAATCACGCTTGCTTGCGGCATGCCGTACTTCAGGTGACCATAAAAGACCGCTGAATCCGGAGTTAACCAATGCCAATATAAAATTTCTATGGCCGTATAGGTCGCTGTATAGAGCAAAGGGATAAGGTGCGGCGAAAGCACCGGCTGACCTGACCTGGGACAGGGTGCGCCGGTTCCCGAGGGCAGCCATCACTGCCTGCTGGTACAAGGCGCCGAAAAGACAATGCATTTGCTCACCGTCCAGCCCGGAGCCAAACTCACTGAAGTTGGGAAAGGACCATCCGCCTGTGTAATCACTGCCGTCGCATTCGTCCAGCTTAAAGCCTGTTATTCCCTTTTCAACCAGCTGGTTTCTGTGGTAATCAGCAAAAATTTGTACTGCTGCTTCATCGGCAAAGTCCGGGACAATACCCTGCCATACTTCATAATTTCCGCTGTGATCATACAAATCCTGATAAATGGGAGATACAGCATTGACAAAGGCATGTTCCCATAAATTGATATGGAAATTAAGCTTTCTCAGCTCGCTTATCATATTCTCATAATCAGGATAACGTTCACTATCCCATACATAGGAGCAGGAATAGCTGCTGCTTTGCCATCCGGGTTCCAGTCCAATAATGCTGCAGGGAATATGGCTTTGGCGGAAGTACTTTGCCATTTCCAGCACCTGATAATCATGATAACGGGCATAGCATCGGTAAAGAACTCCCAAACCCCACAAGGAAGGCATGCAGCCTCCTCCGGAGAATAAATTGTACTGAGCTACAATGTCAGTAATGCTGCTTCCTTCAAAGATGTACAGGTCCACCCCCTGAGCTGCAGGAATCTCAATGACCATGACAGATTCTTCCTTTAGCCCGCTCTTTTCATATAATTCCTGGGCAGTGGTTATTATGGTGTTGTTGGGATTGGGCGTTCTTTGCTTTTTCCTGGCAATACCGCAGTAAAAGCTGACGTAGCGGGCAGTATCCACGTAAATGCCATAACCCTTGTTTGTAACAAAGAACGGTACCGGTGCATGGCTGTCACCGCTGGACGATGCAGGGTCAGCATTTGGACGCAGATGCTTTTTGCTTCCCTTATGATTAAAGCTGTGCATTTGAAGCCCAAAGCCGAAAACTTCCTCTTCTAATTGAAGAGGAAGCTCAAGTTTGCAGCCTTGTTTTGTTATGCTGAAGTATATTCGTGAGTATTCGTAGGATGTACTGTCACTTAACTGAATTTTCGATTCTCTTTTGTACTTAATCGGGGTGAACTCTTCCGGCGTACCGAAAGTTACCTTAAAAACTCCCATTATTAATACACCGCCTGTCTATTTATATTTAATATACTTTCTTTTCCAATACCAATACCCAATCGTGCATCACAGGTGGCAGCGGCAGCTTCCATCTGTTGTCCGAACCTGGTTCAACCTCTCCCAATGGATACTGCCTGCCGCTTTTTGGATCATAAAAGTAAGCGTTATATTTACTGCCATGCTGCATTCCTTTGATAAATATCGGAGGACTCCATGGATGCACTGGCCCGGGGAAATAGTAGATCTGTACCTTTCCGGGTATTTCAGCCGCATAGGGAAGCGCATAATTGTCCCCTCCAGCCGACGGCTCAACATAATCCTGCCGTGGTTCAAGCTTCCACCATTCATATTTTTCCAGCAGCTGCCTTCCATAGCCTACCTGTGACGAACCGGGAAATTTGTAAGCGTCCTCCCACAGTATCTCACCCCATGAGGCACTGCCGGGCAGAGCCGGCAGCATGTCTTCCTTTCTGTTAAACTGCCATAGCCCATTGGCTCCATATGTGTGACCGGCAGCACCGCTAAGCATGGCACTCCAGAAAACAAACCTCTGGATTTCTGCTGAACAGCTTTCAAAGGTTCCTTCATACAGAACCTCTCCGTTCACAACAGGCAGGGTGGGTTTTCTTAAGACGGCTTCGGATATAAGCTTGGCTGCATCTGAAATATGGCTGTAATTGCCCTGGCCGGCCTGAGGCAGGTCAAAATCCAGCAGTGATATATCATCCACTTCTTCTCTGGATGTACTGTAATGCCGCGTATGAATTGTCATTGGATGGTGATACGGATCAATCCT
This sequence comes from Clostridiales bacterium, assembly GCA_012842605.1. Taxonomy (GTDB): domain Bacteria; phylum Bacillota; class Clostridia; order Caldicoprobacterales; family DTU083; genus DUSN01. The sequence continues at coordinate 36,056 of DUSN01000095.1, read as the reverse complement.
GCGGATAAACCTTCCCATTTCACTCCATTCATGCTTTTGAATGGCCTCGTCTCTTTCCGGATTATCCGACAGATAAAACGGAGCCCTGCCTTCTCCCGCAATGCACCAAACTACCGGGTAGGCACCATACCTGGCTATTACATACCTCCAATGCTTTTTCATCGCTTCCAGGCCGGTCCACCTTATATGATAGCCCCAGCTGCCGAAAATGCACGGAACAATCCCGGATCTGACAAGCCATTGAATGCGAAGATCCATTTCATCGAAGTACGCAGGATTAATTCTCTTATATCCGGGTTCCCATGAAAAATCATTCCATTTATCAGCATTTATTTCAAATTTCGGCGTGTCCGGATAAAATCCTGCAACCAGCTGGATGACAGTAAACCCCTTTTGCTTCCTGTCAGCAGTCAGCATTTGAAATTCTTCAGGCCACTTCAGCTTTTTACTGAGGCCGAACCACCAGGTATCCCCCAGCCAGAAGAATGGAGTGCCGTCCTGATGCATAAAATAGCGCTTGTTCCCACTTATTTTCAAAGGACCATGCTGATACAGAGGGTTGTTTCCCTGGTAAGGCCGGACATACAGCGTTCCCTTAATGTTGTTTAATGAAGCATTATCTTCATCACTGCAAACGGTACGGTATTCATACACGCCTGTTTCAGGGGCTGCAAACCTTACTCTCCATTCATTGTCTCCAGCCCAATAGGCAGGAACTCTCCATGTTTTGCCTGAATCATTGGTGAATACAATATCCAGTTCAATTTCATTAAAAGGATCACCATATGCCTTAGCTGACATGTAACCCCATTCGGCAGCCACATTCTGCATTGCGTATCTTTTTTCGGGCATCAGTCCTTCACCTCATAATTCAAGAATTCATTCATCAGTAGTACAGAAACGCTGGCTGTCCAGGTATATCCCCTGTCGCAAAGACCATGCCCGGTCAAGGCATTGTAATTTTCATTAAAGCCTTTGGATTGTGCTGTCATATTGCAGTAGCTCTCTGCCAGCTTTTTGGCAAGCTCAGGTCTGCCGCTGCGCGATAAGCCGTCGGCAAGCAGATATGTGACCGGTGCCCAGATTGGCCCCCTCCAGTAGCCATCCTCCATATATTTAGGACTGTCAGGACTTTCAGTGGCTGCACCAAATTTGGTTATGAATTTTCTCACCAGTTTGTCAATCAGAACATCCCGCATGTCTGGGTTCAGGAATTCTCCAAGCACCAGGGGCATTAAAACCAGCAGGCAGCCAGGTTCTTCCTCATATTCATGGGTTCCGCTTATTTTAGCAGCAAATCCGCTGCCGGTCCAGGAATGATCTATAAACTTAACCAAAAAGTCATCGGCACGTTTCTTCCATTTCAGGGCTGTTTCAATATCATTCAGCCTTCTGGCAATCTCCTCCAGGGCCTTCATCTGGAGGAACAGAAAGGCGCATAGATCCGGCGATTCAATATTGCAGCCGATGTCAAAAACGGAGGCATTGTCCCAGCCGCTGTCATATCCGGTTATATAGTTGGGTATGCCGTCACTGTCGGTATCCCTGAACTCAAAATACCATTCCGTCCATGACTCAAGGTGATTATATGCCTTTTTCAGCACATCCGGTTCTACATCACAGCCTTGAATCAATTTCATAAAGCACCAGCCATGCACGGGCGGCTTTGTGTATACCCACGATATCCTGGTTCCTGTTATTAAATCCGGAATCTTACCATACGGGTCCTGAAGCTCAAACATGAGGAAAAACTGCTCCAGTGCAGCCTTTAAGTCCGATTTGGCTAAAGCCATAGCATTGAAGCAATGGTCCCAGGACCATACTGCAGACATATAACCCTTTGACATCAGCATGGCATCATACTTGAAATTTCCTCCGGCCGGCACATAGCTTGCCCACATATTATACCAGGCCAGCTCAGCGGCCTCCCGCCATTTGTCATTTACCGGCGGCAATTTTGCAAGGAATTGATTCCACTGTTCTTCGATTTCCGTTATGTCTTTTTTCCAGTCAATGCCTTGCATATCATAAGGCTTCTCCAAGTCCGATATCCGAAGATGAATCATAGCGCATCCATTAACCGGCAGAATATTCACAGTGCTTCTTGTCTGAGTCTGCCTGTTATTGCGTATTTCCTGCACAAAATCCTCTTCTCCAATGCCCTGCAGAATACCAAGGTCAGCAAAAGAATCACTTAAGTAAAGCAGATAGCTGTATCTGCTGTCACCGGACCGGTAAGCGAACACACCCTGTTTTTCCGCAGCATGAAGAACTATCTCAAGTGACCTGGTTACAATTACTATTTCCTCCCGGCCTTTCAGATATATTACCGCGCTTCCTTTGTCTGAATAAACATTTATGCAGGATGGGTCTGCTTCCATACGGTATGACACTTCTTTACCGCTGGCTTTAAAAGACAGGTAAAATGTCTCAACCTCATCCCATATTCGCTTTATATTTCTTATTGCAAGCAAGCCATCATTGTTTTCTTTAGTAATGGATAAAAACGATCCGTATCTGCTGAAGGGAATTTTAGAAATATCAATTTTCACAATTATCCTCCATTCTCGTAATTCTTACCGGTTTATCGGCAGGCATGTCTATATATATTCGTCCGTTTTTTAAACTGCAGGGGATACTGTGTCCTTCGCCCTCTTCGGTCAGCACAACTGCCTTCAAATTGACTCCGTCATGCCAGCCTTCAGGTGCATCATACTCCAGCATGCCTCCGTCCAAAGAATATGCAAGGTAACTGCCTTCCTTTAACCCTGGAGCAAAGGTAGTCCAATTCCTGGCTATGATCCTCCCATTTACTGTTATACTGTAGGTTAAGTTCTGCAAATCCGCACATATCCGGCTGTCATTCTCAAATTCCACCAGCACTTTAAAGCCTTCTGCCCTGTAGTCTTCCATCTTCAGATCATAAAGCAGTCCCATGGGCAAAGTTTGCAGATAAAATGCACGTATATGTTCCGTTCCGATATCCTGCTCGGTCTCAGTCCAGGTAGTGGATGCACCGCGTATCATGCCTGCCAGCATATCTTTCTTGCCGTAACCGGCACAATTGTACTGAATAAACCCGTGATATATCATTGGTGTCAGCGGTATGATTTCTTCACCCGGAAACAGCACAGCACCGGGGTTATGCCGTGTCCACCATGCATACCCTATTTCTCCGGCAAATGGGTGTGCAACATTTTCACTGGTAATATCAATGCCATACTTGTTGAATTCTTTTATTACAGCCAGCTTGCCCTGCAGGTTTTCATCAGCCGCAGTCTGGCAGAACAAATCAAAATCATGGCGTCTTACCTCAGATGACAAAACATCCAGATGGTAAGTGGTATGAATACCATATGTCTCAATTGTCTGTTTCACTCTTTTCTGCATAAGACCGAGATCAGCGTATTTTTTAGGACCTACGGCATAGCTCATATCTGATGACCAGAACCAGATTTTACAGGGCTTGCCTTCCTCATTCAGAGCAAGTATCTCCCTTGGCAGATAATCGCTGTAATACGCATCATCATAATTGTCATGCAAACTTAAGACAGCATTGTACCTGGCTGCTTCCTGAATGCACCTCTTCAAATCTTCAATGGATCCGGCTTTAGGATTGATTTCCAGGACATATGGATAGCCTGTATCATGACCTGAGTATTGAAAACCGACCAGGTACACAATCTGCCTTGCACCATCAAGCAGCCGGCTTACCCTTTTTATAGTTTCCAGTGCCTTTTCAAAGGTATTGACATGAGCCAGCCTCTTAATCGGATATGGAGTACTGTCATCAATAATAACATTGTCGGGTTCAGGTCCCCAGGAAATAATGTATTTATATACCATGCTTCGTCTATACAGTTCACGGTTTTTACCCTTCAGTCCCTGCCGCAGATAACGTGCAGCCGACTGCCAGGAAGGTTCTCCCCACTCAGTCCCCAGGAAATCAATGGTTACTTCCGGCTGATTAAGCACCTGTATGGACCGTACATGGTTTTTACCCCTCACTCTTGCTGTAAGTGTTATTCCCATACTTGCAAATCTTTGTTCATTGTTATCACATACAGCTGCTATAAGCTTATTGTCAAGCCCTTCAGATTCAATAACCAGCATTCCCCTGGAATTATACAATACCCCTGCATTCCTTACGTCATATGCATGTTCATAGCCAAGCGGCCGTGTATCACATGGAGCTATCAGGCGGCCGTCTGCAAAGAAGTCTGCCATTCTGGCATCCTCACCGGTCAGTGATATAAGATATGGCAGCTTTACCTCCAGAAGTTCATAGTTGCCGTATTCCTTTATGTTTTCAAGGCTTACTGACAGTCTTCTGTTCTGAACCCGGAATATCAAGTCGCAGACAGCCATGCAGCTTTCTTTATACAGGGAAGTTATAGTATAAACTACTGTTGCTGCATCCCTGTGTTCCACAGACAAATTAAGCTTCACTTCCGGGCTGAAGCTGTAAAATATGGTGTCGGTTTTTCTTTCACGGAAGCATATTTCAATTTTTTTATTCATTAAAAATGAGAACTCAGCATTTTGGCCTTTAATTGACCTTATTGCAGGTCGGTTCATATCCAATGCAACAGATATGGTATTACCCGTTATCTCATTTCCCATTATGTCATTTCCTGTTATGTCATTACCTATTACTATGCTCTTTGTATCTTTATCCGGCTGTATTAAGACGCCGGCAAGCACTTTAACAGGCGTATTGAATTCTGTTATCAAAGGCTTTCTGAGTTTCTTAAGGGAAGGACTTCCCCAACCCCAAGCTACATCCACTTCTCCGACATATGCCCTTCTGCTGTTGCTTCCCCCGGAACCCCAGATTCTTACAGGCACATGTTCATGGTCGCAGAAACCTACATACAGTTTGTAAGTACCGCCCCAAAAATCAGATTTAGGAATATGCCAGCGGCTTGTGGTTGCCCATACTTCTCCCGGTTCCCATTGGTGCAGTCCGGGATGAGGCTCCCAGATAACACGATGGGATTTGTTCAGATTTTCAAGAATCCGCTGGCTGCCAAACTCCATTTCCATAAAACCAAAAAGCCGGCAGTCAGCTGGCCTGGTTCCGATATTCTGCCACCAGGCTGTAACCCACAGATCATCTCCCGGATCCAGTAAGTCAGAAGAAATATCCACTTTCAGCAATAGAGGAAGAAATCCTTCAGCAGGCTTGTATGAAGCAGCAGGTCCTCCTATGGGAAACGGCAGCGGGGCAGGCGGGTTCATGACAATGGCATCAGGCAGCGGCTCAGCCTCTTCCAGGTTTAATACTGCCTGAACAACCACTACATCTCTGATCATATTAACGCCATCGCTTGCATTCAGACTAAGCACGTAGCAGCCCGGCCTGGTAAAGCTTGCCTGGGTGCTGGTACTGTTGGGATTGGAGAATTCTACTTCTCCGGGACCGGCAAATTTCTCCCACTGAACACTGACATTGCCATTATCCGGCTTTACCTTTCCTGACAGGTTTGCTTTGGATGACAGGCTGATTACCTGGTTAGGCCCTGCTTCTACGGAAATCATAAAGCATTCTTTATTGCTTAGAGCAAACCCCTCATGTCCAATGTCAGTACATTGCTTGCAGGTATTTCCTTCGGCAATAAAAGGTCCTGCCTGTCCGCTTTTAATAACGGTATCCAGGCCGGCAAAAAGGTTGCCCTTAAACTCAACACCGTCCAGTGAATTTTCATACAGCCAGCTTATGCCGGTGCCATTGCCGGGCATCATGGATATAACCTGGTTGTTTAAGACTTTAGTTCCCTTGAAGTTGTCCTTATAATCAAATACTATTCCTTCCCAGTAGAAACCATCCGGTACTGATGTGTTTCTTTGAATAATGCAGTTGTCTTTGAGTATATTTGCCGGCTGTGAATTGTGCCTCATGCGTATTCCAGCAAAGTGAGAAGTATTAAAATACCGGTACCCGTTTTGATCTGCCCTCTTAACAGGGAGCACAAACCAGTCTTCATCACCGTAATTTTCAATATCCCTGAGCTCAAAAGGAATACTGTCGTCCGGCCAGCATCCTGCATCCCGTACAATAGTATTGCCTTCTATCAATGCGCCGTAGGTTTGGTCCCAGAAGAAATGTATCCCGTTAAGCTGTGAATTTTCTATAAAATTATTGCGAATTACCAGATTTTTAGTGTCTCCGCACTCAACCTTCATGATGCCTATGGCAGCCTGATTCCTCAGCAGGTTATTCTGCACAGTAGCACCATCCAGCACCGGGCCGTACAAATATTCCTGATAACCGGTATTGAACTGGATCCCTTCCTGCCAGTCATAGACGATGTTCTGCTCTACAACAACCCTACCCATTACTTCTATGCCGGCACCCCACCGGAAGGTTGTTCCACCCACCAGTACATTGCTGCGTATCAGTCCATGCCTGCTGTATGGTGCTGCAAAGGAAATGCCGTAGCAGCCCCCGGTCATATAGCGTATATCGTTTTCTTCCATTAAAATACCGGTTGCATCATCCTGTATCTCTATTCCGATTCTCCCAACATAACGGAGCTTATTGTGAGCAATATGATTATTTTTGGAAATTCCAATTAAATGAAGTGCTTCTTCATTTTCATAGAAATAATTGTATATCCATTCCGAATTAGACACGCTTTCACCGAAAAAGCAATGAGCGTTGTGTGTGAAATAATTATTATGGAAATAACAATATTCAGCATTGTTCAGGTAAATGCCATAGCAATATGGTACCTGACCCTGGCCGCAATTCTGCACAGTGCAGTTTTTCAAGGTTACATCCTTTGAGCCATCAGATATAACAACACCCATGGTGTCAAAGGTTAAGTTTTCCAAAGTAATATTAGCTGCACTTTTTATTGAAAAAATAAAGCCTGACTTGTCCAGGCTTTTTAAAATACTGCCTTCTTCTCCAATATATTTAAGGCCGCTTTTCAAGGGAACACCGGAGTGTTCTTCGTTATTCAGAAAACCGTATGTTCCCGAAGGAAAATATATAGTATCCCCCGGAGCTGCTGCTTCCATTGCCTTTATCAATGCCTCAGAATTGTCGGCTATACCGTCCGGTACAGCACCAAATTCTCTGATATCCAGAATAGCTGCATTGTCCATAGATGCTTTTTCCCCCTGATAGATTTTTCTTTACCCTTTAATTGATCCCAGCAGCACTCCTTTCTCAAAATAGCGCTGCAGGAATGGATATGCGATTATAACAGGTATTATGGAAACCATTACAGTAGCCATCTTCAGGCTCTCTCCGGCAGGCGGCTTCTCAACTGTCTTCAGCAAAGCTGCAAACGAATCAGTGCGATCCTGGATTAATATCTGACGAAGCACCTCCTGCAGGACGAATTTGTCCTTTTCAGTTACATAAAGCAGGTTATCCATGAAAGAGTTCCAATGGCCTACCCCATTCCACAAAGCCATAGTTGCTATAACTGGCGTTGACAGCGGAATTACAATTTTAAACAAGACCTTGATATCGGCAGCACCGTCAATGCGTGCAGATTCTTCCAGACTTGCAGGTATGTTCTTCAAAAAGTTAATCATAACAAAAGTATTATATGCATTTGCTATACCCGGCAGAATATATACCCACCTGTTATTGTACAGGCCTATATCCTTTATTAAGATGAAGGTTGGAATCATTCCCCCGCCAAACAACATGGTAAAGAATATCATGGATATAAAAAAGCTTCGAAAAGGCAGGTATTTTTTAGAAAGCGGATAGGCAGCAAAAATAGTAAACAATATGCTGAGGAAAGTGCCTACAACTGTTCTGAATATGGTATTTGCATATCCTATCCATATCTGGCTGGATGACAATACCCTCCGGTAGGACTCCAGATCTACCTTTTTGGGATAGAAATGCCAGCCGGTTCTTAATGCTTCTCCCCGATCACTTAAAGATATGGAAAAGGAGTGAATAAAGGGATATATCGTTGTAAATGCAATTATTCCCAATATAATATACAGGAATATCTCGAATACTTTCTCACTTTTGCTGTATTTAAGCATAATACATCCTCCTTTACCACATCCCGACTTCGCCGTTGCTTAGCTTATTTGACAGGAAGTTTGCAATAACAATAAGTATCATTCCCACCACTGACCTGAAAAGTCCTATGGCTGTTGTGTAGCTGTACTGAAATTGTGTCAGGCCAACCCTGTAAACATAGGTATCAAATACATCACCGGTTTCATACAATACCGGATTCAGCAAGTTAAAAACCTGATCAAAATTGCTTCCCAGGAAACTGCCCAGGCTCATTATCAGCAGAACACTTACTGTAGGCAGAATAGAGGGAATTGTTATATGCCACATACGCTGAAATCTGTTAGCGCCGTCACATATAGCAGCCTCATATTGGCTTTGGTCGATTGCTGCTATAGCTGCCATATAAATTATTGAATTCCATCCGATTTCCTTCCATATTCCCGAGATGACAATTATGGAGCGAAAGTATTCTTTCTTTGACATAAAGTAAATTGTTTTCCCTGTTAAGGCTTTGAGTACATAATTAACTATACCATTTGTCGGAGAAAGAAAATAAATCAACAATCCGGCCATTACAACCCAGGAAATAAAATGCGGAAGATAGGTAGCCGTCTGAATAAACCGGCGGTAACGCTTGCTTCCTATTTCATTCAGCATAATTGCAAAAACAACAGGTGCAGGAAAAGCAAACAGCAGTTGATATAAATTGATAAGCAGTGTATTCCTTATGATCTTAAAGAATTCGGGGTCAAGAAACAGTCTTTTAAAATGCTTGAATCCTGCCCAAGGGCTTCCCAAAATCCCGGCCTTTACATTAAAATCCTTAAAAGCAATTATTATTCCGTACATAGGTCCATAGCAAAATATAATATAGAAGACCAAGGCTGACAACAATAGGATGAGCAACTCCCTGTTATGCCATATAGACAACAATATATTCTTCTTTCTGCGCGGTGCTTGTTTTATGCTGACAATCCTAATGATACTCACTCCCTTTAATCAGGAGGTCCGGTGGAATCCCACCGGACCCCTGCTTGATAACCTAAATTACGGGATGTATTTAATAGCAATCAGATAAATTATTTCTTGAACTGCTGCTCATACAGCTCATTGGCTTCATTTGTAAGCTGTTCTCCGCCGGCTGCATACCATTGCTCTACAAATTCATCGAAATCATCTAAAGGTCTTTCACCTATTATAATTTCAGCATAATATTGCTGCATCATTACCTTGAGTGCTTCTTTGTACTGTCCCTCTGACGGAAGTGCAGAGAACAGTATGGCATCTGTCCATCTGTTGCCTGAGCCATAAGTGTTGATTGCATCTACAAGGCTCTGATCCATACCCCTCTCACGAATTTCAATAGTACCTATTGCACCAAGTCCAAACTGTCCTATACCCTTTTGTTTACGGTTTTCAGCAGCATTTTCACTTTCATCAAGGAATTTAATGGGACCTGATTCAGCGCCTTCTTCAACATATTCCCAGTCAACTCCTCTTTCACCGTTGCCAACACGTACGTTCAAGTCATAATCAGTGGAAAAAGCCCTGATAATTTCAAACAGTTTATCCAGTTTGACAGGATCATCCTTAACCTGGCTGCCCATAACTATATAGTTGCTCTTATCGCCCCAGCACCAGGATCCGCTTCCTGCAGGCCCTTCGGGGTTCTTGCCCAATACCAGTTTGCCGTTCGGATTTATAGCTCTCAGCTCAACAACATAGTTAGCATTTTCATTGTGACCGGAACCTATCATTTCTTCCATAACACCAATTCGGTCGTTATAGAACTTTTTGCGGATATCTTCCTGAGTATCGGTTATAAATTCCAAATCCAGTACTCCATCGGCATACCATTTGCGAAGAAGTGCCAATACTTCTTTTGCTTCAGGCATTACTGAACCGTTAACTACCTTGCCGTCCTTTACCATCCACATGGTTGGCTCAACACCGTAAGCGCCGAAAATACTGTAGAAGCCTGAAGACCAGGTAGTGGTCATTGTTCCGGACAAACCAAATGTGTCATCTACGCCGTCCTGATCCGGATCCTTTTCTTTGAATGCATAAATGGCTTCTTCAAATTCCTGCATTGTTTCAGGCACTTTTGTAATGCCAACATTCTCCAGCCAGTCCTGTCTCCACATCATGGCAAAGTCATAAGGACGCAGAGTAATGAAGTTGGGTATAGCCCAGATTTTATCATCCATTTTAACAGATCCGAAAAGTGATGCATTGATTGAGGTTATGGCTGCATAGTATTCAGGAAGCTTCTCTTGAATCATTTCTTCTGTGAAATCCATCAGTATGTTTTGTCCCTTATATGCAGCTACATTGCTGGGGTCGCCGAGGGTGAAGATATCAGGTACCTCTCCGCTGGCTACACTGGCGTCTGTAACCTTGACGGGTTTGATATCAATATTGAATGTTTCCTCTAAGAATTTTTCCATCTCGGTATCTTCATAGACACCTTCATTCTGGAACCAGACACCCCATACGATTTCAATGGGTTCAGCAGGTTTTTCTGTCACCGGTGAATCTGTTGAATTATTATCCGGCGGCTGTGTTTGCTTATTATCTCCTTCCTGTGGAGTTGTGCATCCGCTTAATATTAATGCGGCTGCGAGCACAAGACACATTGAAACCAAGAACGCCTTTTTGAAACTACTCATTTTTCTACCTCCTATTATTTTTTTCCCGTGCGGGATTGCTGTTTACAGCATAGCAAACTAAAAAACCACATAGCAATTGTTCAATTCTGCTATTCTGTTGCTAACTTATTTTTTTGAAAAAATAAATACTATCCATTTCAATTATTCTGCTCTTTTTCAATTATGCTCACCAAGTATATATTGATATTTTATCAATAACAGTTAATATAGAGAAATGTAAAACTTACCTATTATGTTAAAACCATAATGGATATGTTATGATATATATATATATAAAGTCTGAAAAGGATAGAGGAGATCGACTTGACTGCAATTGGATTGTTTGGAAAAAGAAAAACTCTTTATTTCAAACTGATCGTCCTTGTTACAATTGTTATAATAATTACTGTATTGGCTATCTCTATTGTAACTTCAATGATATATAACCGAAACATACTTGAGAACGCTGAGTCTTATAACAGAGCCCTGGTCAACAGGCAGCAGAAGCTTATGGACAAGGAAATGGGCAATATTGTCCGCATTGCATTGAGTGTAACCATGGCTCAGGCGTATATGTACAGCTTTAACGAAACAAGGTCTGACCTGACTGTAAAATCATTGATAGATTTGACCTACTACCTCCAGAAACAGAAAAACATTAATGAATACATTGAATCCATATACATCTACTATGATGAACCAAGGCGGGTAATTACTTCATTGGATCAAAAAAGAACCTCTATTGTTGACTCGTACTTTGACAATAACTGGCTTAACTATATTACTTTTAACAATACCTCTGATTCTATGTGGATTGTTGACAGAATAAAAAGCAATATAAATGATCCTTCATCAGATGCTGACAGTACGGTAAAATATGTTACCTTTATAAAAGAGCTGCCTCTGTTGGGAAAAACCAACGGTGCTGTTGTTATTAACATAAAGCAAAGCAAGTTTTTTGGCGACTACCTCGGCAATTATAAGAATAAAATGGGCAAAATGTTCATAATGGATGAAAATGGATCCATTATTTACTCCGAATCTCCGGAATTGTCAGAAGCATTGACGAGCCAGCAGCCTTCAAAATTCGGGAGAGATAATACATTTTACATGGATTATAACGGAGAGGAAAATATCGTAACCTGCCTGGCATCAAATGTGTCGGGCTGGCGGTACATTAATGTAATCCCCCGTTCTTCACTGATTAACAGCACAAGCATTATAAGACGCATTATTCTTGTAATATGCTTATTTTATATCGGGGCAGCTATTGTCATTTCAATGATGATTTCCAACAGGATATACCGACCCATCAGCACATTGGTGCAATACCTGAAGAATTCTGAGAATGAAAAAGACCAAAAACTGCCAGCTGACGAAGTATCTTTGATCCGTAGTGCCTTTGACCGTATTAAGCAAAGCAATATCCAGCTTCTTTTGGAAAAAAACAGGATAGAAAAAATACTGCAGGACAACTCAGCATTAATGAAGGAAAAGTATCTGAATGACTTGACCGGAGGCAGGATATTTAACCCTATTTCAATAAGTCAATACCTGGAAGTTTTTAAAATCCAGGCAAATTTCAAAAGCTATGCAGTTATAATCATGATGATAGAAAACCTGCATGATATACTATCCGAGTACAATAAAATTGAGTTTAACCTGCTTAAATACAGCCTGATGCAGCATATTTCCCCGCTTATTAACGGAGATGCTTTTTTGAAGGATGATGATAAAATCATTGTAATTCAGACTACTTTGGGAATGAATGAAAACCAAATCATGGATCTGGCTAAAATGCTGCAAAATGAAGTAAGTGCCAGAACGAACTTTACTGTAACTATTGGTATCAGTTCAAAGTTCAGCGGTGTGGAAAACATGGAGCAAGCATACAGGGATGCAGAAAAGGCCTTGAACCAGAAGCTGTATTTCGGCAAAGGTGAAATATTAACCAATAGAAATATTACCGGTGAATATAATCAAGCGCTATTTTATTATCCATATGACCTGGAGAAAAAACTGATAAATGCAGTAAACCAGGGAAAGCAAGAAGAAGTTTCCAGGCTTATTCAAAGTATCTTTGCTGTAATTGCCGACAAGAAATTGAGCATTGCCAATATAGACCAAATATTCTTCCGTATAACCAGCGAAATTATGAAAGCCTTGGCCAGCACCGGAGAGAACCCAGACGATGTGTTTGGCAGTTCCTTCAATATTCTGGAACATATGTCCCGTGCCCAGACATTGATAGAAATGGAGAATTTCCTATTAAGGATTTGTTCGGAGATTATATCCTTCTATGATGTAAAGCGCTCCAAGATCAACCTGGATGTAATCAAACTGGCAGAAAAATTCATTCAGGAGAATTACAACAACAATATATCCATTGACTCGGTTTCAGATTATGTCAGTCTCAGTACCTCTTATCTGAGCCGGATATTCAAAGAAACCAAAGGAAAGACCCTTAACGAATATATCATAGATGTGAGAATGGATAAAACCATAGAACTGCTGAAAAACACAGATTATTCCATTGAAAATATATGCCATATGGTAGGTTATACTAATATCAGCTACTTCAACAAGATTTTCAAAGCACGTACGGGTACTACTCCGGGTAAATTCCGCAAGGAATACCTTTTATCCGGATCCGGTACAACAGGTGAAAAGAAATAAAAAGTGAAGCACTTTGCATGCTTCACTCATTCTTTTTCTTTAACTTCTTCTTTTTATTGTAACTCCATACCAGTAGTATCGGGCCGAAGATAAGAATAATTCCTTCCGCTATATATGTTACAATTTCATAGGTTCCAATACTTTTATTATTTTCATCGTTGTTTGCAGTTTCCTTCCAGTCATTTTCTGCGGAATAACTGTATCTGTTATCGGTATCTGATTTTATATTGCCACCTGCTCCATCATCTGCGAAATAATCTGTATCGATTGTCGGAGCAACTTCTTCATTTACAAGATCTTTAGCTGTGTCTCTTCTTTCTGAACCGGCAATTTCAGCATCACCCTGCTCAACAGGCGGTGCATCAGTAAGAGTTTCTCCTGGTGTTGCCATAATCAAGTTCTGCTTCGGTATAGCATCATCACTGTTTGCTGATTTACGGCTGATGACATTAGGAATACCTTGGCTTATGAAGAAAATCAAAAGGGCAGCTGCAACAGGTATCACGCTGTATCGCATCCAGTTCAGCTTGTTCCTTGACTTAGGCTCAGAGCGTACTTTTTCCATTATGCGTTCATGAAGTCCAACAGGTATTTCTTCCTCGGGCATGCTGCATGATAATTGCTTGATGAACGTCAATTCATTCAATTCTTCCTTGCAGGCGCTGCAGTGAGGGAGGTGTTCTTCCACCAGCCTTTTCATATGAGGATCTAATTCCTGATACACGTATTCCGACAAATACTTGCTGTATTTACAATTTTTCAATACTTCCTCCCCCTTTCTTACATTTTATAGACGAATATATTAAATATAAGTTGCAATTACAACTGGCATCATGAAGATAAAATTAAAAAAGTTATTGCAAACAATTTTTCAATATGTTATGATATCTATTGTCGTCGGGCTCGATAATAAAGATATGCCGAAGTGGTGGAATTGGCAGACGCGCTGGACTCAAAATCCAGTGTTGGCGACAACGTGTGGGTTCGAGTCCCACCTTCGGCACCAATAAATAAAGCTTCCAGCATCTGGAAGCCTTTTCTGTTTTCAGTTGACACCATTTTTGACACCTGCCAAAAAAAGCAAAACCCTTGAAAAACCAAAGTTTCAAGGGTTTTTTAAGTTCTTTCAGTTTTCTACTTCATTATTTCGTTTTCCATTCACCGCTGATTGATTCCACCAGATTCATCACATCAACTGTTATTGTTTCAGATTTTTCAACGAATTTTTTATCTATGAACATGCTGATCCGCTGTCCGGGACCGCCGCCGGTCTGCCCATAGTCCTCCATACCCCCCACTTCACCTTTTTCATTGGTAAAGCGGACTAAATTGGGCGTTCGTCTGACCTTCGACGGATCTTTTCCTTCTTCCTGGATAGCCTTTAGATACACTTGATATGTTGCCCAGGATTGAGATTGAGGCATGAATACCTGTACATCGCTGTTGAAAGCAGGGCTTTTCATCAGCAATGTAAAATCCAGGCCCCGATCATCAGAGAACAGCTGCTCAAGGATATACTCCGTACCGGCATATGTCCCGATTGTTTTATTCACTTCCTGTTTGTACCCTGTTTCAGTCATTTTATCGTGAAATGCCCTGGCATCCAGGTCAAAGGTAAGCTTGTCTTCAGTAACTAGCTGTATCAAGTTAATTACAATAGATGTTTCAAGCGGTAAATTTTCCAATGCCCTCAGTTCCACCTCATACCTGTCTTCAACTGTATAAACTGCCCAATCTGACAAACGTAATTCTTCTCCTGCATCTGTTTTAATCAGCCCGTAAATTCTGCCTAATTCTCTGCCGTTCAACCCTGATGCCTGGAGCTTAAGGACGCTTTTTTGCGGTTCCATTACAAGTTCCAGAAAATCCAATGCAATGCCGTCAGGCAGCGATACTCTTTTATTTATCTGGACCGTACGGCTTTGCTCCTTAACAGGATCAAACAAGGCAGGAAACTCTACTTCACCAACCTTTACCTGTTCCTGTTTTGTATTGAATGGCTGTGTTCTGGGGATATAGGTCAGATTCAGATCAATTTTCAGCTGGTCAATCACAGCTTCGTCAGCCGGGATAAAGCGCTCCCTTTCATTGTTGTAAGCAAGAATTTTATAGTATAAGCCATCATATGACACCCATTCACCTATATGCATTCCGCCGGAAAAAGGAGCAGCCTGTATTGTCCTGCCTTCATGCTCCTTATCCCAGTACAGCGCTCCCCATAGCTGTACATCTTCGATCCTGCCAAGATTTTTGCCAGGCTTTATATGATAAAATACATAGACTGTATTCCTTGAATACCATAACTTATCGAAAAAAACAGTACCCATGTCATCGGGCAGATCTATGCTCCTGCCGATGTTCTGGTAGTTTCCGTCCTTTTGTGCCCGTTCCAGGCCGGGAACCTTATCTGCATAATAATCAAATACATCTTCTTCATTTTCTACATAAGTAATAGATCTGCCTATCTGTTGCCCGGTAAAGAAAGCAACGGCAGCAATGACGCATATAATTAACAGAACGGCTATGACAGCACCAGCCATATACTTTTGTGCTCTTTTTATAAACTTCTTATAGCCCTGGGTTGCATCAAACGGGTCGGGCAGAGACTCGTCCGGTATTGGCTCAGAGGCTTGAACATATTGATCCAATGCATTTTTGCATGACTGGCACTCATCAAGATGTTTTTC
The DNA here is from genome assembly GCA_012842605.1 of Clostridiales bacterium. Lineage (GTDB taxonomy): Bacteria > Bacillota > Clostridia > Caldicoprobacterales > DTU083 > DUSN01. Next base: position 20,046 of record DUSN01000095.1, on the reverse strand, counting down.
AATTGTCCTGCGTGTATCGTCACTTACATCATTTTCGAGATATAAAGGCAGCAATTCTCGAATCAGTGAACATTCACTTTTCATTGCCTAAGTCCTCCAATCGGTTGTACTTGTTCCGGAACTCTGTCCTGCTCCGGTAAATGTTTACCTTGACCCAGGACAGGGATTTGCCCATTATCCTTGCAATGTCGTCATAAGACATTCCATGCCAGTCTCTCAATATAATCAGTTCCTTCTGATGTTCAGGAAGTTGTGCAAGTATTCTGTGTACTGTCAGACTGGTTTCTTTTAATTCAAGCATTCTGTCAGGAAGATTGGATAGTTTTATATCTGGCAGGTCAATACACATCAAATCCAGATTAGCAGCCCCATTCCTGTTCATACCCGCCCATTTGCGATACAGGTTACGGGCAATGCCGAAGATCCAGGTAGTCACCTTGGAATCACCGCGAAAGGTCGGAATTGATCGTATTACCTGCAGGAAGGTTTCCTGAGTCAGATCCTCCGCTGCATGAACATTATGAGTCAGTCCATAGAGGTAGGTGAAAACCGGCCTGCGATATTGCCTGTACAATGATTCTATTGTTTCCATGCCTACCTCCTCTCCAGGATGATGATTCCTTAACTTCTTTGCTTTTCCTATACATATAGTACTAAAATATATTAAAAAGTTACAGAATATTTTAAAGTAACAGAGCTTTTGCACATAAAGAAAGAGCCAAAAACAGCTGCACAACAAAAAAGACTCCAGCGTTTGCTGAAGTCTTCTCAGTTTTTTGTTGTTCCGGTTAATCTTCCTCGGATTCCTCTTCTTTAATCCGGATGCCGCCTCTTTTGCGGTCCAGAACATCCTCAAGCTGCGGCGGGAACAATGGCAGGCTGAAGATTTCGTCACATACAGACTCTGCAAATTCTTCGCAGGGAGGAATCTCGCAGAATCCAAAGGAGGGAACCAACAGCTCAACCTTGGCAACAATCTTGAGGATAATTGTAATACATACATCAACATCAAATCTGAAGGTTTCGCCGGGAATAAATCTACCAGATACACAAACAGCATTTACAATGCTTTCCAGTTGGAACGGAATAACCGATTCATCAGGTACGTAGAGGACAACATCCTTGGGAACGGTTATGGTAGCCATTCCGCTGCCCTGTCTGCCTTCGCAGTCTTCAAAGATTACCTCAATGGGGATTTCCACCTTGGTTCTGACCCGAGCGAAGTTCGGTCTGTCAGGAAGCCTGTCAATCCGAGTATTAATCAGTTTTCCCTTTGTTGTAGTGCTTCTGCAGCTGATGAAGTTCAGCGGCGGTGTGAAAGTCGGACGGCCTTTGACTTCGGTCAGGACGATCCTCACATCACTCAATGTCTCCTGCTGCAAACAGGAGTCATATACCTTGTTGACCTGAATACAAACCTTTTCAAGTATTTTCTTTAAACCTTCAAAACCAATTCTTCCCGGACAACGAGGATTTCCTTCATTCTTATAGGAATAAAAAGACATCTATAAACCCCCTTTTCCTAATGGAATATAAGAGAACTTTGTTCTCCATTAGCATGATATGAAAGTGAAAGCATGATTGTGTCTATCCGGGTGATATTTTGCATGGTTTTTTCATATGTTATATTGAAATATAGGTACAGGGGAGTGAATTAAAGATGGCCCGTGCTGTTATACCCTGTCTGGTGGAAGAATCGCTGGGCAAGCAGTGGTATTTTGCCTTGTCCGGTCAGCAAGCTGTTGAATATTCTCAAAGAGACAATAAAACATGGAGTGAGCCTTTGCAGATAGACGGGTACCCTGTTAAGCTCTTCAGCGTAACTATCGATAATGAAGATAAGATACACCTGTTAGCTTATGGTACATCAAAACAGCTGATTTACTATGAATGGAACGGCAGGCAATGGTACCAGAAAATGCTGTACCGCATTGCATCCAGGTTTGAGAATATTTCATTCCTTGAGATACTTTCTACCGGAACTCGTATCCATCTGTTCTATTATATTGAGAATTCGCTGAAAAAGGCAGAAGAATCTTTAATTCATTCATATATGGAAGATGGAAGGTGGAAAAGCGAAGTACTTCTCAATTTTCTTACTGAACAGGTGGTTGCTCCTCAATTAGTCCGCAGCGATGATAAAGGAAATGTTTTCTGTGTATATACAAGAACCATAAGAACTCAAACACGATGCTATTTTATACGCTTTGACAATAATAGTGGTGCCTGGTCCAAACCGGCTATTATTTTTCAAAGACCCGGAAAATGCAGTAACTTTGATGGCGAAACTGATTCTAACGGAAACCTTCATATGGTATGGGTTGAGGAAGCCGGCTCTGACTTTCGTATAAATTATGCCAAAATAAATCCAACTGCCTTGAACTACTCAAATGCTGTAGCTAATATCCATGACGGAACTGCTCCCATACAATATCCATCCATTCATGCAGATAAGGATTTGCATTGCTTCTGGAGCCAGGATGGAAAGGCAATGGCCGGCCGGGGAAATTACACCAGTCTAAGCTGGGAGTTAATTGGTGAAATTACAACAGAACCCATTAACCCCTATATTAAGATAAGCAAATCGCTTGAAGGCAAAGCTCGTGTCAGATCGGAACTGGGTGACGGATATCCAAATTTTGAGTGGACAGTTGACACTGTATTGCATGGAAATAAAGATATAACCCGTATAACGACATACGATGAACCTGACAGGGGATCTGAGAAACGAAAAAGCTCCTCCATGCCGTCTGTTTCCTCAGTCTGGAAGGAAGTCCAGTCATTATCGGAACATGCAGAGGAGCTTAATGATAAAGTGATGGAAATCAACAAAAGGCTTGATGAATTTTATACAGCATTATACCAGATACAGGATTATATACGTCAAAAAGACAAAAGCTGGTTCCAAATTGAGGCACAAATCCGAAAGCTTACTTTCGAAGTAGAACAGGCAAGAAACCTTCGTTCAAAAATTCCCCGCACCTGGGCAGCAGCTAATACAGATGCAGCTGAAGAAGAAAAGATCCAGGATAATAAAGCTGAAACCAGGGCAGAAAATTCTTCGGAGCAGGAAATTTTCGCTGATAAATATATTAATGGAAATGATAATAATAATTCCATATTAAAGAAAACATCCTTAAAAAATGTAGATACAGGCAGCGGTGAAATCCAGCTTGGAAATGTCAGTATCCTGATAAACCCGGAGGAAGATCCGGATACCTATTAGTCCTCTGCCGGCAGATAGTCATCCATAAGTATTAGCAGCTCTTCCAGGCCTGTTTTTGAGACAGCTGAATAAGGCACAATTGGTATATCCTCTGAAAACCCCAGCTGCTTTCTTAGCTGAACAGCCTGGGGTTTTATCCTTGTTTTGCCCAACTTATCAGATTTGGAAGCTGCCAATATAACCGGCATTTGGTAATAGCGGATCCATTCAGCCATCTGCTTGTCATCCGCAGTGGGGTCGTGCCGGATATCCAATATCATTATCAGGCAGTTAATCGGGGCAGCCTTTTCAAAATACTCATTTATCATCTTCCCCCATGCTGCTTTTTCATTCTGGGATACCCTGGCAAACCCATAACCGGGCAGATCTACCAGATAAAAGCTGTCATTTACCAAAAAAAAATTTATCAGTCTGGTTTTTCCTGGCTGACTGCTTATTTTGGCCAGTTTGCTGTTGTTGGTTAGTGCATTTATCAAAGAAGACTTGCCCACATTGGACTTCCCCACCATGGCAAAGTGAGGAAGTCCATCCTGCGGGTACTGTGATGCATTCGCCGCACTTTTTACAAATTCAGCTTTTCTGATCACCATCATTATTTCCCCCTGAAATTGGTTCCGGCATTCGTGTCAAAGCATGACTCAACACCTCATCCATGTTCTCAGCCAAAACAATCTCTACTTTTCTCTTTACATTATCCGGTATTTCATCCAAATCCCTTTTGTTTTCCAGGGGAATAATAACCTTCTTTATACCGGCTCGGTGAGCAGCAAGAATTTTTTCCTTAAGGCCCCCGATAGGCAGAATTCTTCCTCTTAAAGTAATCTCCCCCGTCATAGCTACGTCACTGCGCACGGGTATTTCAGTCAGTGCGGAGATTACTGCTGTTGTCATGGTAATGCCGGCTGAAGGCCCGTCCTTTGGTATAGCTCCTTCAGGAATATGTATGTGGATATCCAGCTTTTCGTGGAAATCCTCACTAAGTCCAAATTTAGCTGCCCTGGAGCGTATATAGCTGAACCCTGCCCGTGCAGATTCCTTCATGACATCTCCCAGCTGCCCGGTAAGCACCAGTTTCCCCGTGCCTGCCATGGGCGTAACTTCGATGGATAAGGTGTCGCCGCCTACCGATGTCCATGCAAGGCCTGTCACTATTCCAATTTCATCCTGGTTTTTAACCTTGTCGTAATGGAATCTGGGGATACCTAAGTATTTATTCAGATTCCCGCTTGTTATCTTTACTCTTTCCCTGCCGGTTTCCAGTATCTTTCTGGCAGCACGCCTGCAAATAGTGGCTATCTGCCGCTCCAGGCTGCGCACACCCGACTCCCTTGTATAGTAGTTAATAATGTCACTGATGGTCTGATCAGAAAGTATGATGCTGTTTTCCGGCAAGCCATGCTCCTTCATCTGTTTTGGAATTAAATACTTTGAAGCAATATTCCGCTTTTCTTCTTCTGTATAGCCTGAAATCTGAATAACCTCCATACGGTCCAGCAAAGGCCGGGGTATGGTCTCCAGGGTATTGGCAGTGGTCAGGAACATAACCTTTGACAAGTCAAACGGAAGCTCCAGGTAATGATCACGAAATGCATAATTCTGCTCGGCATCAAGCACCTCTAACAGGGCGGATGCCGGATCACCCCTGAAATCACTGCTCATCTTATCAATCTCATCCAAAAGAAATACCGGGTTTTTCGAGCCTGCCTGCTTTATAGAAGCAATAATCCTTCCGGGGATTGCCCCTACATAGGTTCTGCGGTGCCCCCTGATTTCAGCCTCGTCACGGACGCCGCCTACAGACATTCTAACAAACTTCCGATTTAAAGAACGGGCTATGGATCTGGCAATGGAGGTCTTACCCACCCCAGGAGGGCCGACAAAGCAAAGAATAGGCCCCTTCATATTTTTGGTTAACTGCCTTACAGCCAGGTATTCTATAACTCTTTCCTTCACCTTTTCCAGCCCGTAATGATCCTCATCCAATATTCGTGCTGCATTTTTCAGATCCAGGTTGTCTTCGGTTTCAATATTCCATGGAAGATCAAGGATCCAGTCCAGGTATGTCCGGATAACTGATCCTTCAGCTGACCCAGGGCCCATTTTAGACAGCCTGTTAAGTTCTTTGGCTGCCTTTTCTTCAACTTCTTCCGGAAGATTGGCCTTTTCTATTTTTTCTTCGTATTCTTCTATTTCTCCGGCTACACCTTCACTTTCGCCTAATTCCCTTTGAATGGCCTTAAGCTGTTCTCTCAGGTAATACTCGCGCTGTACCTTGTCTATTTGCTTTTTTACCCTTAAGTTTATCTTGTTTTCAATCTCCAGTATTTCTATTTCACGAATCAGTATATCGTACAGGTTTTCCAGCCTTTCCACCGGATGAAAAGACTCTAAAATCCTCTGCTTATCTTCTGAACGGACCAGAATATTAGCTGCTATAATATCTGCCAGCCTGTCGGGGTCCTCTAAGGTGCTAACAGTAAGCAGGGTTTCCGGTGAAATTTTATTGCTCAGCTTAACATAGGTTTCAAAGCTGGAAAGAACACTTCTGGATATCGCCTCAAGCTGCAGCTCAATTTCAGCTTTATCATATTTCTTCGGAGTAACAAGATTAGCTTCAAAATATGGCTCCTGCTTGGTATATTCAAGTATCCTCCCTCTTTCAAGACCTTCTACCAGTACTCGGATGGTTTCTCCGGGGAGTTTCAGCAGCTGCTTTATTTTTGAAATGGTCCCTACTTCGAATATGTCATCAATCTCGGGATCATCAATTTTTGTATCCTTCTGGGTTACCAGAAAAATTTCCTGATCGTTGACCATTGCAGCTTCTAAGGCTGCTATGGATTTAGCTCTGCCTACATCAAAGTGAAGAACCATGTATGGAAATATGGTCAAACCTCTTAAAGGCAGCAATGGCAGCCTTCTTACCGGTTCATCGCTCATTCGGGCATTCACTCCTTGTCCACTTCATCACAATTTTGTTTTATTATTATACCGAATATTGTCAATATGTGCAATCATACCCTTTCTTGCCCGTGCCGGATGCTGCAAGAATCCCAGTTTTGGGCGCCAGAGATGCAGGTGAGGTTTTTTCACCTGTCATATGCAGTGAGAGCTCAATCACTTCCTCTACTCTTTTAACAGGAACAACTTTAATCTTGCCTTCTGAAAATACTTCCTGCCAATTATCATAGGGGATCAATACTCTTTCGGCTCCGGCCTGTGCAGCTGCTTCAATTTTTGCAGGCACACCTCCTACCGGCTTTACTTCACCACGTATGGAAACCTCTCCTGTCATTGCTATCTTGTTATCTATGGGGATTCCCGTAATAGCTGAATATATGGCTGTCATAATCGCAATGCCGGCTGACGGCCCGTCTATCGGTATTCCGCCGGGAAAATTCAAATGAATATCGTAATCCCTGGGATCTATATTCAAGTACTTTCTGATAACTGTCATAACATTGTCCACAGAACCCTTGGCTGTGCTTTTTCTGCGGATTCTCTTGCCTTCGCTGCCTATTTCCTCTTCATCAACAATCCCGGTTACCGTAACCATTCCCTTTCCCCTTGCCGTCTTAATTGCAGACGCTTCAATATCCATAACCGCCCCGAGATTGGGCCCGTATATAGCCAATCCGTTGACACAGCCTACCAGGGGACTGCTGTTTATCTTCTTCTCAGGCCGTGGAGAATAGTTGCCGTTGTTTATTACCCATTCCACATCCCTGGTGGTAATGTTGAATCTTTCTTCAGTCAGGGCTATGCCGCCTGCCATTTGTATGATGTTAACCGCATCCCTGCCGTTGCTGGCATACTTGCTCACGATGGAAACAGCATTGTCTTCAATTTCAAATCCGCCCTTTTTTGCTGCTTTTTGGGCTATAAGTCCAATCTCTTCCTGTGTCAGCGGCCTGAAAAAAACTTCCAGGCAGCGGGACCTGACAGCCGGCGGGATGTCGGATGGATTCCTTGTTGTGGCTCCCACCAGCCTGAAATCAGCCGGCAATCCATTTTGGAATATTTCATGTATATGCTTTGGTATATTTGAGTCCTGGGAATTGTAATAAGCGCTTTCAAGGAAAACTTTCCGGTCCTCCAGCACTTTCAGCAGTTTATTCATTTGGATGGGATGCAGTTCACCTATTTCATCCAGGAACAGCACCCCGCCATGGGCTTTGGTTACCGCACCTGGCTTTGGCTGAGGAATGCCCGCAACTCCAAGAGGTCCTGCTCCCTGATAAATGGGGTCATGAACCGAACCAATCAAGGGATCGGCTATGCTGCGTTCATCAAACCGCACTGAAGTCGCATCCATTTCTATAAACTTAGCATTATGCTTAAAGGGTGAACGCGGATTCTTTTTTGCTTCTTCAAGAACCAGCCTTGCTGCACAGGTTTTCCCCACACCCGGCGGTCCATATATGATTACATGCTGGGGATTAGGCCCGCATAAGGCAGCCTTTAGCGCCTTAATGCCGCTCTCCTGCCCTATTATATCGTCAAATGTCCTGGGGCGGGTTTTCTCCGACAAGGGTTCGCTTAAGGATATTTCCCTCATCCTTTGCAGCTTTTCCAATTCCAGTTTTGATTCCTTCTCAACGGCTATCTTGTTGCCCTGCTGTCCTCTAAGCAAATTAAGAAAATACAGCCCTATTACAATAGCAAAAAAGAACTGTATTATAATAATTATCTCACTCACAGGCACGGTACCATCCTTTCAACCAAACTTTACTATTAAGGCTATAAAAATATTATGTGGTTTGCACGGGCATTTTATCCGGTTGAAAGGCAGGTTTATCCAATTAAAAAGAGAGCGAATCCGCTCTCTTTCAGTTTATGATGCTGTTTCTTTTTTCTCCTTAGACTTCTTAATCTGTTTTCTTGGCTTCTTCCCGTCTGCTATTATCAGCATGGGCTCCTGATGGTTCAGTATGGTGTCCCTGGTGATGATGCACTTCTCTATATCATCCCTGGAGGGTATTTCATACATTACATTCAGCATAATGTCTTCCAGGATAGCCCGCAGACCTCTTGCACCTGTCTTGCGCTCTATAGCCATCCTGGCTATGACGGAAAGAGCTTCATCTTCAAATTCCAAAGAAACGCCATCCATCTCGAACAATTTCTGGTATTGCTTAACCAGGGCATTTTTGGGTTCTTTGAGAATTCTGATAAGGGCTTCCTCATCCAGAGACTGAAGGGTGGCAATAATAGGCAGCCGCCCTACAAACTCGGGTATAAGGCCGTACTTAAGCAGGTCTTCAGGCAGAATCTGCTTTAATATCTCCCCTACATCCTGGCTGTTCTTGCTGCGTATTTCAGCTTCAAAACCTATAGACTTCTTCCCGGTACGGTTCATTATTATCTTGTCAATACCATCAAAAGCACCACCGCAGATAAACAAAATATTGGTAGTGTCTATCTGAATGAACTCCTGATGGGGGTGCTTGCGTCCACCCTGCGGAGGTACACTTGCAACAGTACCTTCAAGTATCTTAAGCAGCGCCTGCTGAACTCCTTCGCCCGAAACATCACGGGTTATGGAGGGATTCTCAGACTTTCTTGCTATTTTATCAATCTCATCTATATAGATAATCCCTTTTTCGGCCTTTTCTACATCATAGTCCGCTGCTTGTATTAACTTCAGGAGAATATTTTCCACATCTTCTCCGACATACCCTGCTTCCGTCAATGATGTAGCATCTGCAACTGCAAAAGGAACGTTGAGTATCTTCGCCAGGGTTTGGGCTAACAGGGTCTTTCCGGAACCGGTGGGACCCAGCATGATAATGTTGCTTTTTTGAAGCTCTACATCATCATTCTTGATATCGCTGTTTATTCGCTTATAGTGGTTATATACAGCTACAGACAATATTCTCTTTGCATGCTCCTGACCGACAACATACTGATCCAATACCTGCTTAATTTCTGTAGGCCTGGGAATATCCTTTAATTCCAGTTCGGAAGCATCCTCAAACTCTTCTTCTATTATCTCCTGACATAATTCTATACACTCATCGCAGATATAAACACCAGGTCCGGCTACAAGGCGCCTTACCTGGTCTTGCGTCTTTCCGCAGAAGGAGCATTTTAACTGCTTCTTGTCTTCATATCTTGCCATTTCTTCACCTCTTATCTGCTATTTGCGGGAAACAAGAACCTCGTCAATTAAGCCGTATGCTTTTGCTTCCTTAGCGGACATAAAGTTATCCCTGTCCGTATCCCTTTCTATCTTTTCCAGGGGTTGACCGGTACGTTCGGCCAGAATAGTGTTCAGCCTTTGTTTCAGACTGATTATATGCTCTGCATGAATAGCTATATCTGAAGCCTGACCTCGCGTTCCGCCCATGGGCTGGTGAATCATAATTTCACTGTTTGGCAGTGCATACCTTTTGCCTTTGGTTCCGGCAGCAAGCAGGAAAGCTCCCATGGAAGCAGCCATTCCAATACAAATAGTTGATACGTCGCATTTAACATACTGCATTGTGTCATAAATAGCCAAACCTGCTGAAACAGATCCACCCGGGCTATTTATGTATAATCTGATATCCTTGTCCGGATCCTCGGATTCCAGGAAAAGAAGCTGGGCTACCACTAAGCTTGCCGTTACATCGTTGATTTCCTCACCCAGAAAGATTATTCTTTCCTTTAGCAATCGGGAATAAATGTCATACGAACGTTCTCCGCGATTGGTTTGCTCAACTACAATCGGTACAAGGCTCATAGTGATTCCTCCTTATTCCTTGTTTGAAAGTTCCTCACTTTCATTTTCTTCTTTATGCTCATGTTCATGATCATGATGGTCATGATCATGAGCGCCCTGCTCGGTGCTGTCAGCCTTCTTTTCAACCAATACAGCTTCTTCCATAAGCATATCTATGGTTTTCTGGACAAGTATGCTGTCATCGATGTATTCAGGGTTGCTGCCGTAAGCCTTTTTAATATCTTCTACATCTCTCTTGTACTGCTCCGCCAACTTTTGATATTCTTTCTCCCTGTCTTCATCAGTAACAGTAATGCCTTCCTTTTTAGTTATTGCCTCCAGCACCAACTGTGTCTTAACTCTATTGTATGCATTATCTTTGTATTGTGCCCTAAAATCCTCCATGGATGTATTGATCATCTCAAGATATTTTTCCAGATTCAGTCCGCTGTACCTCAAACGGAAATCCATATCCCGGACCATGGAGTCAATCTCGCGCTCTACCATCACAGCGGGAATGTCAACCTTTGCATTATTAGTAATCTTTTCTAATAATTGGTTCTCCATCTGGCTTTTTGCTCTTTCTTCAGCACTTTCCTGAAGTTTTTGCCTTAGATCTGCCTTATACTCTTCAAGAGTGGAAAACTCGCTAACATCCTTGGCAAACTCGTCATCCAGGACAGGAAGTTCCTTTTCCTTTATTTCATGAATTTTTACATGAAAAACAGCTTCCTTCCCTTTCAGTTCTTCAGCATGATAATCCTCCGGGAAGGTAACTGTAATATCCTTTTCCTCTGAAGATTTCATACCAACCAGCTGTTCCTCAAAGCCCGGTATAAAACGGCCTGACCCAATTTCCAGAGTCTGCTTCTCCGCAGTTCCTCCGGGGAAAGCTTCACCGTCAATTGTACCTGCATAATCCAGTGTTACGAGGTCGCCGTTTTGAACTGCACGGTCTTCCACAGTAATCCAGCGGGCATTGTCTTCACGGATATGTTCCAGCTGATGCTCTACGTCATGGTCTGTTACATTATACTCTACCCGCTCTATTTCTATGCCTTTATACTGGCCAAGCTCTACTTCAGGCTTAACATCTACCTCAGCAGTCAGAATCAGGTCTTGTCCACTGCCTATCTGTACAATGTCAACTTCAGGCCTGTCTACCGGTACTATGCCGGCTTCTTTAACAGCCTCGTCATAAACCTGGGGAAAGATTTCATTAACGGCATCCTCATAAAAGATAGCCTCACCATAATACCTCTCGATAATCTTTCTTGGTACCTTTCCTTTACGGAATCCCGGAACTGAAATATTTTTTCGGTTTTTCAGATAGGATTTCTGCATTCCCTGCTCAAAAGTTTCGGGTTCTACGTGTATTTCCAGCTTTACTTTTTTATTTTCCAGGATTTCTTTTGTAACCTTCACCAACATGTCCTCCTTAAAAGCTTACGGTATCCTGTTATTCAAATGTCTTTCAGTTATATGATAACCCAATTATGGCTTATTCTAACCTTACAGCATCCAAATAACGGAAAAACCGCTACTAAAATTTCTTAGTGTATCTTAACATAATTGATAATTGAATGCAATAGCGCATTACTGACATTTTTATTGCCCTTTGGACGGTTAATATTATATAATAGTAGAAATTCATACTATAATTCAATACTAAGGAAAGGACGGAAGGGTATGACACATCTGTTAAAAGACAAAATCATACTGATTATGGGTGTAGCTAATAAGTGGAGTATTGCATGGGGTATTGCAGAATCATGTGCCCAGGCCGGCGCCAGGCTTATCCTTACATATCAAAGCGAAAGAACTAAGGCAGGTATCCAGCAGCTTGCAGCCAGTCTTCCGGATGTAACGCTTTATCCCTGTGATGTAACCTCAGATGAAGAGATAGAACAGCTGTTTAACTCAATAAAGAATGATTACGGTATCCTGCACGGTCTTGTTCACAGCCTGGCTTTTGCAAAGAGCGAAGAGTTAGGAGGGCAGTATTACAACACCTCCAGAGATGGTTATTTGCTGGCTCAAAATATAAGCTCTTATTCACTTGTGGCAGTTTCCAGGAGTGCCAGACCGCTGATGACCGAGGGCGGCAGCATAATTACAATTACCTACCTTGGCGGTGAACGGGCAGTGCCAAATTACAATGTAATGGGTGTTGCCAAGGCTGCCCTGGAGGCTTCAGTCAGATATTTGGCAAATGATTTGGGCCCCGAAGGAATAAGGGTTAACTCAATTTCTGCAGGTCCCATCAAAACCGTATCTGCTAAGGGAGTCAAAAATTTCAACTCAGTGCTGAGCATTTATGAGGAGAAAGCCCCGCTGCGCAGAACAGTTAACCAACGTGAAGTAGGAGATACGGCATTATTCTTGCTTAGCGATCTTTCCCGGGGAATAACCGGAGAAAACATTCATGTTGATGCAGGATATCATATAATTGGATAGATGATGGATCTATAAACCTAACCACCGGTAAAAAAGACGATGGCAGCCATCTGTGCCATCGTCTTTTGTTATGCATTATCTGTTTTCCGGAAACTCCATGTTCTCTACAAATATCTCCTGAAAATCCCATCTGCTGGACAGCTCGATGTATTTTGTCATCTTTGTTATCCTTTCAGCCACTTCCATGTATCCACGGGATTTTACAATCATCTTGGCACCGGTTAGCGCTGCATTTCCTACAGGTACAATCTTGCCCTTTAGCTCCGAAGGCAGCAGCCCTATTTCCATAGCATGGTCATGGTTAATATAGTTTCCGAAACCGCCAGCCAGGTATACCTTCTTGATATCATTAAAGCTTAACTGTTTTTCCTGCATTAGTATCTGTATGCCTGCAGCAATAGCAGCTTTGGCCAGCTGAATTTCTCTGATATCTTTTTGAGTAATAAAAATTTCATTAGCTGCTCCTTCTTCTTTACCGGTGATGGTAAATGACGGCTTCCCGCTGTATTGTCCTATCCTGGTGACAAGAGCGGCTGGCAAAGACTCACTGGCTTCATCTGCAGACAATATGCGTCCGTATGGATCAACCAAACCTGTTCTCCGCATCTGGGCTACGGCATCTACAATGCCCGAACCGCAAATGCCGATTGCCGGCTGATCGCCTATCGTAGAATGGCATATACCGTCTTCATTTATTTCTATTTTATTAATTGCTCCCCGTACTCCCCCCATGCCGCATTGAATATGTGCTCCTTCCAATGCAGGGCCGGCAGCGGTGGCACAGGCAAGCAGCCCATCCTTGTTCCCCAGTGCAATCTCACCGTTGGTACCTATGTCAACTAGCAGCGAATATTCTTCCTTTTTCAGAATGTCGGTTGCCAGAATGCAGGCTACGGTGTCTGCACCAATATACCCTGCTATCATCGGAAGTGAAGATATGACAGCGTTGGGATATATATTAAGCCCAAGCTCTTTTGCCTTTATGGCAGGCAAATGGGTTGCAGCAGGCTGAAATGGAACCGAAGCTATATTTTTCACCGGCATGCCCGAAAACAAATGAATCATGACTGTGTTGCCTGCAATGTTGACATGATAAATATTTCTTCCTGGAACATTAAATCTGCCTTCAAAATAATCAAACATCCGGTTAAAACAATCCAGAACCAATTGCTGCAGAGTTTGCAGTCCCTTTTCATTCTCAATGGTATATCCTATACGTGATATTACGTCATCACCATGACTTTTTTGCGGGTTCAGGGTGGAATAGACACCTACCTCGTCCCCGGTATTTAAATCAATCAATGTGCCTACAATGGTAGTAGTTCCTATATCCACAGCAACTCCATAAAGAGTTCCTGTGGTATCGCCGCCCTCTACTCCTATCACGGTGTTGTCATGCAGAATTGCCGTAACCTTATAATCATGTTCTGACATAATATCCGGAATTGACTGCACCAGGGCCAAATCCAATATTTCTCCGTAACCAAGCGCTCTTAACAGACGGTCGGTGTCACTTGTCTGATCTTCAATGGAGGGCTTTGGCAGTTCCAAATATATCTTTTTTATACAAGGCTGGAGGGTTACTTCATAATCCCCGCTTACCAGAATATTGGCGTCTGTATTCCACATGTCAGGAATTTCAACCACCAATTCTTCGTTCATCATTGTTTTGCAGGCCAGACGCCAGCCTTTCTGCCATTCATCCAGGGTAATTCCCTGTATCCCGGGATATGGCTGGTTTAATGTCCTTTCACCTTCAAGGATTCGTACCCTGCATTTGCCGCAGACGCCTTTTCCCCCGCAGGGCGAAGCAAGGCGATGACCCTTCTCTCTTAGATATGTCAGCAAGTCCTGACCCTGCTTCACTTCTGTCTTGCGTGTGTCCATATCTTCTCCCCCGTTTTTGTTTGCTTTTTGTTATATATGTTTTTAATTACAGATAAGGTTTTATCAACCATATCCTTTTCTGTCAAACCATTTTTTACATCCAGTTTTGCCATGCGGCCATATAATGCTGCCTTTACCGGATCTTCAAGAAATGACTGCAATGCACTTCTCAGTTCAAAAACGTTGCCAGGCTGCACAAGACAGCCATTTCGCCCGTGTACTATCCATTCCGGAATACCCCCGACAGCTGTGGCTATAACCGGCAGTCCAAAGGTCATTGCTTCAAGCACTGAAATTCCAAGTCCTTCGGATAATGTGGGCAATACAAAGATATCAAAGGCAGCGTAGTAATCCTGTATATTGGCAGCCCTGCCGGCAAATATGACCTGTTCAGATACTCCCAGTGTCTGTGCCATTTTCTTAAGCTTTTCTTCATCCGGGCCCGAGCCAGCAATTAATATCCTTGCACTGGGATACATAGGAAGAATTCCGGCAGCAGCCTTCAGCAATATATCAATGCCCTTTGACGGTATGAGTCTTGCCACTGTTCCTATAATAACACAATTGTCTCCGATATTATGAGCTTTCCTGGCATTACTCCCATCAGCAGCCGGCCAGGATGGAACGGAGTTATAAATTACATGCAGTATCCCTTCATCAATGCCTGTTTCTTCAGACATACTGTTTTTCAAGGCATGTGAAACACAAATGATTGCATCGGTTTTACTGCCCATCCATCTTTCAAATCGTTTAATCAACCATTTGGCAGCTTTTTTTCTCCCGTAATCAGCGAAATTATGCACAGTATACAGCAATGGCACTCCTGCTGCCCACCCGGCCAGCCTGCCCAGTATGCCGGCCTTAAAGCCATGACAATGTATGATATCAGGCTTTATTTTGTGTATCAGTATAACCATTTTAATTATACACTTTATGTCAGCAAAAATCCTGATATTCCCGGGCACAGAAAATGGAATAACGGAAATGCCGGCATGCTCCAGTTTCTTATTGTCTTCTGCAGGAAAATTGCATAAGGCAGTAACTTCTATACCACGCTCAGCCAGTCCCTTAACCAGGGCGGTAAAATGCACCTTCATGCCGCCTTCAGCACTCCGTATGATTTCCATTACTCTCATACGGCCTGTTCCTTTCCATGCGCCTTGTTAACACCACGCGGAAGATGCATCATGACAACCAATAAAACCGGCGGAGCAAGATATATCATGGAGGTTCCGGCTGCGACAATACCGGAGTCATTTACCAGCAATGCAGCAATACATCCAATAACCCCTGAAGTAATTCCCTTGACAAAAAACGGAGTCTTTTCCGCCAAGTTCCGGAAGATACCTATGGGCCGGAACAACAAGAGAACAATGCTTAACAGTGATAAGAGAAATACACGAGTCCATATGGTATAACGGAATAATTTAATGTTCATTTCAATTTTTCTAATAGCTATATAAAAGAGCTCAAGTATTCCATTTTCCCGGATTAAAGATACAGTCTGGCCCATATGGGTCTGGCTGTCAACAGCCCTGGTGCTGTCAAGCAGAAACAGCACTATAAGAAATGCTGCCATAAACGCACCAACACCGGTCATATGGCGTATACGGATTTTTTTCTTCCAATTTAAAATTATAAAAGAAGCCATGGCGGCAATTAGAGAGATTGTCCCGCCTACATTTGCTCCCAGCCTGGGATGGGCCAATACTACCAAGGGAAGAGCAAACAAGGGAAAAACAAACCATACTGAACCGGGGCTGCCCTTCCTGCCCCACAATTCACAAGCCGTACCTATGCCTGTACAGACTGCTCCGATCAAAATACCCATATATTCGTTTCCCATACCATAAAACCTGGCACCGCTTATAATATCGTATCCCAAAGGTGAGCATGCTATCAAATTTGCACCGGTAAACTGATCTGCTGCCAGCAAAACAACAACCAAAATGCACAGAATGCCTATCTTATCCATCACATTCAGCTTTCTTAAGGAAAGCAGCCCGGTAATGACCAGTGCCAGCAGCCAGGATAGCATAAAGCTGCCCGCAAGGGTTGGCTGATGAAAGACAGGCAGCACCAAGTATGCAATAGGCACAGCCATCATAAATTGAAGAAAAGCAGCTGCATATGAAAGATACTGCCTGAAGAAAAATATGCTGATTAATGAAGCTGCAAGCAGTATTACCAGTACTGTCACATAGCTTTTCAATAAAGGAGCCCGCTGGTTATGGATTTCCGTCAGCCTGGTGTTATATGCCAGCAGTTCCTTCATATCCATGCTGCTGGGTGAGGAAAATACCCGGTTGCCTAATTGTCCTTTCCGGCGTGGAATCCCGAAATAATCCAAAATGGTTTGTCCAATGTCCAGATTGGTAATTACACCCATTCTTTTTGTGGATGCTGATGACAGCAAGCCTTCAGCAAAGCCTTTTCCGGCTATAATAACAGGTGTTAGCCGGTTGTTTTCAGCCAGGTCCCTGGCCGGCCCCAGGGGGGTGACTATCATTATTAAATCCTTTTGAAGGTTCAGCTTGTCTGTCAGCCTGCCTATAAAAGCGTCACTTTCCTCTATTGCTATTCTTTTGTAGCTTTCATTCAGCAAATCCGTTGCTTCATATCGGAAATCTTCAGCCCTGGATGTGTCTCCCAGCTGTATGGCAAACACGTCTGCGGTATCCCACAGTTCATCTATATATTGCAATAATGCATCATAGTCAGTCCGGATTCCAAACGGACGTCCATGGTCGCTTGTCAGAAAGCTTTGATCCACACGACCTGCCGGCACCATTCCCTGATCATCCATCATCATTGATACCAGGTAACGCTTGTATTCGCCCGGTGTATCGCAATTACCCAAGACTGCAGCAATGCGGCCTGCTTCACGCAGTGCAGTGCCCAGTGCACCTATGGTCACAGTATAAGGCCGCTGTTTGTTGTTGCGGGCAGCTTGTGCAAACCCCAAGTTAACGACTGCCTGTTCCGGCGGTTCTATACCTGCTATCTGCCTGTACAAATTGCCTGCTTCATTGCCGTGGTAGGTCTCTTTGACATTGAATCCAAGATGGGATTTGTCAGATCCGGTTACATTGGTTCCGGCTCCCATGGTTATATAGGCATTCCTTTGAGAGCGGCTGCCAGCCATATTTGTAGTCATCAGGCCAATTCCGCCTATTTGTGCCAGGTAATCCATATTGGGTGTATTTGCATCATATAAATCTTTAAGCCCAATCCTGTCAATAACAACCATAATGACCTTCCCATCGCCTTCAGATGTTTCTGAATCTTGCTTGCGGTATACCGGCTCCGGACGGTCAATCCATATAGTCATTAGTACAAAAACAAATACGGAAATAAACAGGAAGAAAATGTACCTACCTCTCACAAGCAATTCTCCCTTATTTTTCTTTTATAAATACATTCTTCCCATATTTTTCCGTATCATTCCATACTTAAAAAGCACCTGCATATATCAGGTGCTTTCAACTTGTCTTTATTACTATGCAAACAAAAGGAAACTGCTTATGATATCAGCTCTTTGGCCAGCTCAGCAGCTGATGCGGCATCCGGAGCATATCCGTCAGCACCTATTTCGTCAGCAAAGCTCTGAGTAACAGGTGCGCCGCCAACCATGATCTTTACCTGATCTCTGAAGCCAGCTGCCTTAAATGCTTCTATGGTATCCTTCATAGCCGGCATTGTGGTTGTCAAGAGAGCAGACATTGCAACGCAGTCGGCATGATTTTCCTTAGCAGCGCTGACAAATTTATCAGCCGGAACATCAATACCCAGGTCAATTACTTGGAACCCTGCGCCCTCAAGCATCATGGAAACTAAGTTCTTGCCTATGTCATGAAGGTCGCCCTTTACGGTACCAATCACTACTTTGCCGACAGGCTTAACATCCTTTTCGACGAGCAAGGGCTTTAATAAGGTAAGACCTGCCTTCATAGCCCTGGCAGCAATAAGTACTTCAGGAACATATACTTCATTGTTCTTGAACAATACGCCTATTTCTCCCATACCCGTAATGAGAGCATCGTTAAGAATATCTGTAGGGTCAACCCCTTCATCGATGGCAGCCTGCACCAGTTCTTTTACTTTAGGGGCGTTACCTGCCTTTAAAAAATCAGCTATCTCTCTAAGGTTTGCCATTTGTTTTCCTCCTTTTATAATTATGGCTATGGTAATTTTAACATATAAACTTGTCTATGTCTCTACTTAAATATTGTGATTACCAGTAAAATCTTGCGAATTATCCCTGGATAGCATTTTTCCTGTACTGGTTTGGGGATAACCCCATATTCTTTTTAAACACCTTGCTGAAATAACCAGGATCGTCATACCCTACCCGGGAGGAAACATCCAAAATAGTCATGCTGCGATCCTTCAGCAGTCGCTTGGCTTCCTCCATTCGTATGCGAGTCAGATACTCCAGGAATGTTATTCCAAGCTCTTCTTTGAACAGATGGCTCAGGTAGTAAGGGCTGATATATATTTTCTGTGCAATGCTTTCCAAGGTCAGATTTTCATTGAAATGTTCCCTGATATATCGCACGGCATCGCCCAGTAATTTTGAATTCTTTATATTCCTGGACTCATACACGGTATCAAGGAAAGTATCCAATACCTTCACTATCCAGAAGCAAATATCTTCAAAACGGTTCAGCGCAGCCAGTTCACTGATAAAGCCATAGTTGAGGCCTAACAGCTTATCCAGGCTGGCACCGCCTTCAACAGCCGCTCTTGATATTACAATTACCAATTCCAGAATTCTGGCCTTGATCAGTTCAATATTCCCTGCGGATCTAAGAAATATAGCTGAAAGAAGTTCATTAAGAATTTCTTTTGCTCCGTTTCGATCGCCCATCCGGACCCTGTCCAGCAGATCATTTTCCTTATCCATGGGATAATCAACGCACTTGACCTGGTCTTCCAGAAAACGGATCCGTTCCTGAGCACGTTTTTGCTCAAAAATCATTTCAGCAAGCCTGGACTGCTGTTCACTCAGCTCTTTCCTCTGCTGCAGTGTAATCATCCCGGATTTAGCAATATGATTGGCTGTAATATATAACAGTTCAGCAGCTGCCTGTACATTCCTTCCGGTCAATACCTTTATTTCACGGCTTGCTACCAGCAATGCCTCTTTATTAATATTCAGGTCGCTGGTAAGGCTTAAAAATTCCTGTACAGCAACCTCGTCCCAGTCCCACATGATAACCGGACCGCAGGATATACTGCCCAAATATATGTCCTTGAACATTATAGGTGCAGCAAATTCTATCAATCCGGCATGGCAGCGGCTGATATAAGGCTCTCCTAACTGGGCTGCCAGCTTTCCTGCTTTATTCATGGATTCGGTACAGCGTCTTTTGCCTTCGGGATCACTGCGTACGATCTTACAAAAAGCACAATAGCCTTCATGCTCTTCAGGAACAATAGTAGTTTCACCCTTTGCATCAACATAGATAGCACCTATTCCTGTTGACATTATAAATGCATTTAATATCTTTTTCATTTCTTCGACGTCTATTATGTCTTCCAACCGGATATTTTCCCAATCAGACATATTGTGCCTCCCTATCAGTGCAATACATGTTTAATTATAACTGTTTTTTTGATTTTAGTGAATACTTTTGCTGCCTGGAGTCAAGTCCAAATTTGTGTGTAAAATACCTCGGTCATCAAAGCAGTAGCTAATCAAACAATAGCCTAAGCGTTTATGCCGCGAAAGCTGTTGACAATGAGTACATGGCATGTTAGGCTGTTAGCC
>DUSN01000094.1 GCA_012842605.1 Clostridiales bacterium | reverse complement strand
TGCCTCCAGCTTCCTTCAGATTCCTCGTCACCGAGGACACCCTTGCTCTTGGCTATGTACTTGGCACTATCAACCCGTACTCGGGACTTTCACCCGTTAGATTGCGCCCATGCTGGGCGCACAAAAGAAGAAGCCACTTAAAATTAAGTGACTTCTCCCGGGAATTAGCCTTCAGCTTGCTGATTGCCTGTCGCGCATCTGCCTTTATGATAATTGACATGCTGATTTATTTTATGACTCAGCTACTCCGAGACCGCGAAATAAGCGTCCACCATCAAACAGGATTACAAGTATCAGGAAGAAGAAGAGTAGTTCGGAGCCAGAGCGGAATATTCCGCAGTTGCAGAAGAAGATTACCAGCAACAGGAAAAAGAATAACAAGCTGTCATCATTTCTACCGCCAAACAACGACATATTTTAACCCCCTTTTTATTATTGTAAGGTTAAAGTATCAAGACTAGACATCCTGATACTCTTACAGTATCAGTATATGAAAAAGAGTTAAATGCGTGTTATCTGGCAGTAGCAGGTTTTTTTATTTATTCTGTTATTAATATATTTATTTACTATGATATATATCCTGATAATTACTTCATGCCATAGAGGGGACCGTAGGCTGCACATGCCCTGTAATCAGCGCCCTGAGGATCCATAGCACCGAAAGCGCCCCAGGATGCGGGCCTGAAAATACGATCTTCTGAAACATTATGCATAGCCACAGGTATTCTCAGCATGGAAGCCAGGGTAATCAGCTCTGCACCAATGTGTCCAAAGCTTACAGCACCATGGTTGGCACCCCAGTTGTTCATAACCGAATATACATCCTTGAAGGGACCTTCTCCGGTCAGGATGGGAGCAAACCAGGTTGTAGGCCAGGTAGGATCAGTACGCAGATCCAGTGTGTCATGTACCTCAGGATCCAGGTCTACGGAATAGCCTTCTGCAATCTGGAGAACCGGGCCTAAGCCTTTAACAAGGTTCAGACGAACCATGGTAAGCGGCATACCGCCCTTGGACAGGAAATCTGAAGAGAATCCGCCGCCGCGGAAATAGTCTGTGTTGGCAGGTCTCCAGCTGGTGGCATCAAGGCATCTGCCGGCTTCTTCCGGAGTGATTTCCCAATAAGGCTTCATAACAGGCTTGCCGTCTTTTTCCTGTTCTCCTGTAGCATCCAGAGTGCAGGCACCGGAGTTGATGAGATGGATGATACCGTTAGCTGCCAGGCCGGTCAATTCCTTGCCGGTTACGCGCTTAACAGCTTCGGGGCTCCAGTAGGTGCGTACATCAGCAAACATTTGTGCAGTATTGGTCAAAAGGTGGCCAAAGAGCATGCCTACACCATTGAGGCTGTCGTTTTCGGTAGCTACAATGAAAGCTTCTCTTATGCCGTTCCAGTCAAAGGAAGAGTTCAGGATTGCTTCCATAAAGTCACCGTTGGGCATGAAGTCTGTCCATTGTCTTTGACCCTGGAATCCGGCAGCAATGGCATTCTTACCCATAGCCTCTTCCAAATAACCCATTTCAGCCAGTTTGGGATTGCCTATCATTAAATCCCGGGCTATCAAAGTCATCTTAACAACAGTTTCCCAATCCTTGTCCTTTGCTTCTCTGGACTTAGGCTTTCTGTTGTTGTCCTTACCTTCTTTGCAGTTCTCTTTAGTCCACGCCAGAGCCCTTTCAAATTCTTCATGATCATATATTCCAAAGTTCAAGCGTCTGATGAATTCAGACATGTCAATCTGCTCTACACGCATGCCTAAATAGCTTTCGAAAAAGTCATGATTTACCATGGAACCGGCAATACCCATTGAGGTTCCGCCCATGGCCAGGTAGGACTTGTTCCGCATGGTGGCAACAGCCAGACCTGCCTTGGCAAATTGCAGCAGCTTCTGCTGTACATCCTTGGGAATAGTGGTATCTTTGGCATCCTGTACATCATGACCATAAATTCCGAAAGCGGGAAGACCTTTTTGTGCATGAGCTGCCAGAACAGCTGCCAGATATACGGCACCTGGCCGCTCGGTACCGTTAAAGCCCCATACTGCCTTGGGAATCAACGGATCCATATCCATGGTTTCTGAGCCGTAACACCAGCAGGGAGTTACGCTGATGGAAACACCTACGCCTTCCTTTTTGAACTTTTCTGCAGTCTGAGCTGCTTCCTTTACGCCACCGATGGTAGTATCGGCTATTACGCATTCCACCGGCTGACCATTGGGGTGACGCAGGTTCTCAGACAGGAATTTGGCGGCAGCCTTGGCCATATTCATTGTCTGTTCTTCCAGCGATTCACGGATGCCTTCCTGCCTTCCGTCAATAATAGGACGGATTCCAATTTTGGGAAGTGCCTCCTGATAACGGTTGACAGGCGGGTTTACCTTCATGTTGGTTACATTAGCCATGTAATCATCCTCCTCCATTGTTTTTCTATGTAAGATACCGGCTTAAAGCCATGGTATCAAAAAACTTTGCTAACATCAGAATTAACAAAAATTACATCTAAGGTTTACATAAAGTGAATATTATGCAGCTACAGCAGGCATCAGGCAAACACTAAGTTAATGCAAAGCTGATACAAGGTTAATATTCACCAAATGCTCTTATTCAATTACAATCATAGGCTATATTCAATAATAACCTTATTCTTTTATTGAATAACAACCTTGTTCTATTATTAAAATACAACTACATGTATAACTTAAAATACCGCTTAACATCCTTTCCGCTGCTTTCAATATGTCTTCATTGAACAACTTCCTTTACCGTTATTCAATAATCGTTATTCAATTACAACCATTTCATGCCCTGTAACTTGCGGCACAATTGCAGTGACATATCCATCAGCATATGTAAACTCCAGTTTTCTGCCGCTGGGCTGCAAGGTCACCGATTCAGGCTTCTGGGACAGCTTTATCTCCAGCTTCACATTATAAAGCGGGATAACGTCTTCTATTGTATCTACACTCGTGAAGCGCCTCTCAGGTATGTAATGCAGAATGTGAGCTACATACCGCTTGTAATCCGGCTGATAGTTCAGGTATACCTGAGCAGTTGTAGGTGCATCGGCTCTGACCAGCTTTTCCGGCAGCAGCATCTTTAAGCAGTTCAATACCAGCAGCTTATAGGCCCGCATACCATGATTGAAATACATGCTGAATATGGGGTGGCTGAAATAAATAACGCTGTCAGTACGGGTAACTGCGGGATATTCACTTATCTTCTCTACAGGAGTTTGATTGTGAGAGCAGAAATGCTGATAGGTGCGGTTGAAGTACGGAATACAGATGTCTGCCAAAGTCTCGGTGCCGGGCTGGGGTTTGACATAAAGGCCTTGCTCATACATAACATATTCCGTATCCAGGAGCCCTTCTTTTATCTTTTCACCTGCTAAGACGTAGTCAGGTGAATAATCAGCTGCCCGCAGATATTCCACTCCGGCTTCCTCCAGCTCAAATTTGGTACCCGCTGCATCCATACCGGATTTATAGGACAGGATAACTTTTCCACCCTCTTGTATATATTTCTGCAGTTTTGCCTTTAATCCTTCATCCAATGCAATAATATCAGGCAGTATGATTACCTTGTATTTGCTGAAGTCCATATCAACATCCAATATGTCAAATTGATAATGGGCTTCTGACAGCATACGGTAAACACCTTTAATTGAAGGGTGCAGGCGTTCGCGCACAAATGGCATAATTTCCGGAGAAATAACCCCAATTTCAGTAACAGCAACAACATCATCACACCAGGGTTCCTTTTCCTTAACCTGGTTATAAACACTGCCAATCAATTGGTACGTAGCTTTATTTATGGCACCGTTGGGATGAAGCTGATCACCTACGGAGCATTTTGCACCAAGAGCCAGAGCGGTAAAGCATTCGTATTCAAGTGCAGGCTGGTTTTTATATCCGCCGAAATCCGCCCATGATTTGTGGAATCTGCCGGTCATTGCAAGGTATTCATATCCCAGATTACGTGCATATCGAGCAGTTATTGGAAAATGCTCATAACCCCATCCCCCGCTGGGCAGGGATTCCAGTTCCAGGTGTGTGTATGCATCCAGGGTTTCACGTATATGGGGGCCGACATGGCCGGCATTGTAGAATATAGTGCAGTCCTTATTATATTTTCTTACTGTCTCGGTCATACGTTTCTTGAAGCGGTTGTTTACCATATTGCCAAAGGCTATGCGGTCCTCATCAACTGCCGGGTCCAGTCCGGCTTCCCTCATTCCGTCCATGCAGTAATTGCAGCAGCATTCGGGCTGGAATATAATATCAAAGAATAAACCGTCTACATCATCCCCAAATTTTTCTAATACATCAATGGTTTGCTTCTCCACATAGTCTATATAGGGAGTGTTGAAGCACAATCTTCTCCATCCTGCCTGCAAGGGGCCGGCACCGTTCGGCTTGCCTTCAGGAGTGCGAACCAGCCATTCAGGATGATTTTTGGCAACAAATTCATCCCATCCAACGGTAATGTAAATGGGAACCTTTATTCCTGCCTTATGACATGCACCGATTTGTTCTTTCAGAAGGTTTCTGCTAAGATGAGGATGTCTTCCCGGGAAATCCGTATCATAGTAAATCATCCCGTGATGGCAGCGGGCAAAACAGGTAATTGAGTCAACTCCTGCTTCCTTCAGGGTTTGGGCAAACTCTTCAGGATCGAATTTCTCACCTATTCCCGGTATCTGCTCCGAGGTGTGAAAGTCCAGATGAACTTGACGAAATCTCAGCTTTCCCATAACCAAGCCTCCCATAATCTTATTGAACCGGTTCAAGTTAATGCATATGAGTTTATACATTATTACAGCTTTTCATCACAGCCTTCCAGGTTATCTTTATAGATCATTATTAACTTACAGCCTCTTGACAGATTCCTTTATGATCATTCTGGTGTTAACGCTAAGCCGCGCCGGAAAGCCTTCATAATCTCCTTTTACCCGGCGGAGCACCAATTTTGCCGCCAGTTCTCCCAGCCTGTCTGTAGGCTGCTCCACAACGGTCAGAGGCGGATTTATAACGTCGGACAACTCAAAGTGATCAAAACCGATAAAGGAAATGTCATCCGGAATCCTGATTTTTGCTTCATTAATTGCTATGATTGCACCGAAAGTCATATAATAGTTAGCTGTGTAGATTGCAGTAGGCGGATGCTCCAGGGCAAGCAGCTTTTTTGCCGCTTCATATCCCCCGCGGTTTGAGAAATATCCATAGGTTATGTATTCTTCACGGGGCTCAATATTATAGGTCTGCAATGCCTCCAGGTAGCCTTTGTACCTCTCCCGACCGGTATATGTATTCTGGTCGCCGTTAATAATGGCAATGTCCCTGTGATTTTGGTGAATCAGCCATTCAACAGCCCTAAAGGATGCACCGGAATTATCAATTACAACTTTGTCAGTTTTAATGTCAGGCATATCATCATTGACAATTACAACCGGGATTTCATCTTCAAGGTATTCACGAAGTGCATCAGATGAAGTACAACTGCCAGGAAAGAGAATCAGCCCGTCGACAGAACGTGCTTTCAGGAAGCGGAGCTTTTGCTCAAGCTTGCTTTGACTGGATTCAAAATCGCAGACAACAATGCTGTAATTGTCCTGAGCTAAAATACGTTCCGCTGCTGTGATAACGGAAGTGGCAAATAAGTCTGTCAGGCTGGCCAGCACCACGCCAATTGTCATGGAACGGTTGGTCTTAAGTCCCTTGGCTATTAAGTTTTCCTGGAAGCCCAGCTCACGGATGGCTTCCTCGATACGAATCCTGTTGGACTCTCTGAGCTTGTAGCCGTTCAGGTACCGGGAAACCGTTCCCAGGGAGACCTTTGCTTTTTTTGCTACATCGCGTATAGTTACCGACATCTGCCATCCTCCGTAAGATTGATTTACGTCATTCTAAAGTAGTCACATAGATTTGAGTTTACCTTACTGAAGTTGTTCTCATCAAAATTGAACCAGTTCAATTTCTATAATTCTACTATAGTCTTTTGGAAGAGGATTGTCAACTAAGATTAAGTCTTTTGTGTTATTAACGCAAAAAAAGGAGCTATTTTAAAGTGAACTGCTCCCTGTCAAATAGACAAAGCATACTTTTTTCTTTATCTACTCACTCAGGGGCATATCCATTTTAAGGCAGCTCCATGTCATTTTTATGGTTTGTTTATTCAGCTTTACTTGCTGCTGCCGAGGAAAACCTCTCTTACAGCCTCAAGATACCCGTACCCATTTAAACTATCAGGCTCAAGGTAGCTGGTCTCAGTCCACTCATTCCAACTGTTAATTGTAATTAATGGCGCTTGATTCGGATGATTTTCTGCATACTCCCTTGCTTTAATAAGAGCTTTTTTAAAGTTTTCTGGAGTATTGTTTTTTACAATTCCCGGTCTGAAATCCTGAAATCTTGGATTGTTGTCCCAGCCTATTGAAATATGCGGAAAATAGGGTATGCTGTAGTTCTTTTCAATCCTGTCCCATTCTTTTAACACATCTTCGATGATTTCATTATAGTCTCTGTCTATATTTACAAAGTGACAGAACTGGTAATGGGTCATGCTGTCATACCCCAGCAAATCGACAATTTCTCTGGTTGCGGGAACAGCATCTCCATCAATGCCGCTGTAATTGAAGTTTCTTTCACCCCACGTGGTCATCTGAAGATGCAGACCCGGAAAACCGGCCTTAACTGCCTGGTTTCTGAACCAGTCCAGGGCATTTCTGGTGGCCTCTGCTCCGCCCAGCCCTTTCATCAGATTCTCCGTATCATAAATCATGAACACAGGCTTGCCTTCAATTTTGTAATATGACGGGTGTGAGAAATATTTCTCTATAATCCGATTGGCTACCCTTTCAAATTCCTGCCGGTCTACAGCTGCATCCCAGATCAGGTTATCCTCATGTGAAAGCCTGATATCCCACAAATTGTTTACATTGTGGTTGGCCCACATTAAGTAAAATCTGACACGATCATTGTTTCTGGCCTTCAAGTATCCGTTATTGAGGCACTGTTCCAGGAAAGGCCTTCTGTCATACCAATACCAGTCGTATATAAAAACATTTATGCCGTGATCTGCAGCTGCATTAATCTCCATCTCCATCACATAGGGATCTGCCTCGTTGACATAGCCCCATAAAGGCTTCCTTGGCCAGTCGTGCCCCGGAAACTTCTTGACTGCATTCTTTACTGACTGCCATTCACCAATGCCCTCCGGCCAGAACATTTTAGTTCTTGGTTCATCGCCAGTATATGCCGGCCAAATATATGCTGCAACATCGAATTTCTTTATACTGTCAGACATCATATTCTATCCTTTCTATATCTTATATATTTTAGAGTACCTTATCCTAAGTTTTAGAGATTGCAGAGAGTATTATTGAGATTAGAACTTGCCGCTCAGCAGATCATTTTTCCTCTTCATATAGTATTTAAAATTCTCCAGTGAAACGTCTGGTGAAACCAAATGGTCTACGGTTGGGAT
The DNA here is from genome assembly GCA_012842605.1 of Clostridiales bacterium. Classification (GTDB taxonomy): domain Bacteria; phylum Bacillota; class Clostridia; order Caldicoprobacterales; family DTU083; genus DUSN01. The sequence continues at coordinate 62,239 of DUSN01000094.1, read as the reverse complement.
AAAACCTCCTTCTTCTATCAAGGGTAACATTTCAGCCAAGTGTGCTTCTATTGCTTCTTTTCCCTGTGCTAATACCATTTTGTCAACACCGCCAAACAGCCGCAGTTCTTTGCCGAATTTTTTCCGCAGCATAACAGGATCCATTCCTGCAACCCTCTCCAGAGGCCAGATTGCATCTACGCCGCAATCCATCAGAAGAGGAATTAACACTTCACAGTTACCGTCAGTGTCTACCATTACATATCTGACGCCGTTGCTCTTAAAGAAGTCCACAAGCCTTTTCATGTGAGGACAAATAAACTTCCTGTAAGTATCCGGACTAAGGAGGGGGCCGTTCTTCATAGACATGTCCTCATTTATCATTACATAGTCTATATCCGTTTCAGCCAATATCGGTTTTGAAACTTCCATTGTAAAATCAGCAATAAATTCCATCATTTCATGCATTAACTCAGGCTGATCATACCAGGCATAGCAGAGATTCTCCGTGCCCATCCACTCTCTTGCTATCCAGTAAAAGCCCAATGTGCTGCAGTTTTCACCCAGTATCAGCGGGTGTTCTCTGTCCTTCCAGCGCGGAAGCATAATTTCTTTCCACCGTGGAGGATACCTCCTGTGCAAATTAGCACAGTATCGTTTCTTCATCTCCCTGAAGTCTGATAAATTCTCGACAGGAAAGCTCAGATACTGGTCCATGCTTGTACGCATTCCCCTTACAGTTCCCTCAAGCAGTGCTTTATGAACTATACCCTTGCTGTCCCTGATTATCTCATACCGGTCTGTTCTTTCCAGAACTTCATAATCAAATGGAGGCATCATGCCATAATTTACTGGAATGAACTCCCTTACATCCATTCCGAAATACTCTTCCCCTGCCCACCAGTTCCAGTGAAGATCATACTCATTTAAACCCTCTTTAACCCATCTCTCCTTGGTCTGCTCCCATACACCTGCTTCATAATTGGGAACCTTGTCTACCGGCTTGTACTCCATAACATTGATGAATCTTTCCCTGCCGTTCATTTTTTTGTCAGTAAACATTAGAGCACCTCTTTCCTCCGTATCTTGTGATATAGATCTATGCTGTTTATTGTTATTTATCTTCTTTTTTTTGCCATTAGTCTTGCTCCTTGCTATTAATCTTGCTATATATCTATTTGTTCTGCTCTGTTTATTAGTGCTGATTTATCCTCCTGATTTATAGTTATCTATTATTTTTCATTTTCCTGCTTTATAGTTTAAATTAATCGAGTATTTCATACTTAATAAATATCAGTTGTTTAGTTGTATAAAGGCAGTAGACCTGTTGGGAGGAAACGAGTTTTTAAACTATAAACTCAACTGGTTAGCTAAATGATCTATAAGACCTACTGTGGAGGCAAATAACGAATTGTTATATAGATACAAATAAAAGTCCAACGGTTATTGTATTATATATTCGACCACCGTTGGACAATTCCTGTCGAAAAGGATAAAAGAACGCAAAAACTTTAATAATGAAAATACTTCCTTAGCTGATTATACGATTCTGACGAAATGTCAGGAAACGCGACCAGTCATTATTACATATCTTTGATTCGTTCCAAAACCGGCTGGATATCACCCAGACAATTGTCTGGTGTATCCAAATAGAAATAAGCTACAGCGCATACATCATCTTCGCGGTAAAAATTGCACCAATTACCCTCTTCAGTTGCCCAATACCTCCAATCCGGTATTTCTTGTTCATATAAATTAATTACGCCACGTTCCTGGCAATCAACCGAGACTATCTCAAGCCTGACACCCTTGGCAATCATCTCTTCAATTCGGTCTCGTGTTGCTCCGCCTAATTGCTGCAGGGTAACCCTGCAATCAGTATCAAAGTATATTGGATCCTTAACATGGAATCTGTAAAAAGAAAACTGGTGATTCTCATTGTCTGCAATCAGACAACCGCTGTATCTGCCGACAAAAGCTCCCTGAGACCAGGCTGATCCTATATAATCCTCTGTACCGGTACCTACAAGGGTAGGCAGATCCTCATCCCCATCTAAATAAACCTTAAACTCTCCTTCTCCAAACCAGTTCCCATTATATATTGGGTTTTCATTAACTCCGATATAGCAGCCAAGAAAACGTCCTTTACCCTTTATCTTGGGTAGTATTTCAAAGTCTTGCCCCAGTTTTGTCTTATTCTGCCTGTTCCACCACGCGTGAAAATAGCAGCTATCATCACTCAGATAATCCCCCAGTGTATAGTCCACATCATAAAAAATTCGGATATTTCTGTCTGTTTCATTTACCAAGCTGATCTTAGCAGCTTTACGGAATGGCATGGGTATTGTACAAACAAAGGATCTGCCTTCCGGATCAGCAAAAAACTCATTTTCATAAGCTGTCTTTTTTCCGAGAACAGCCCCGAAAAAGTCTCCAAATGGAACTGATACTGCCGGGGTTTCGCAATGATCCCAAAACATTTGAAGTTTCAAACCCCTTAATACATCCGGCGAATTATAATGATTAATTGTTGCCCAAATCCTGCGGATAATCCCCTGACCTTTTATGTCTGATAATATAAGTGTATGTCCGGGCTGAATATAGTCACTGGGATGTCCTTTAGCGCCATTATTGCGGAAACCTCCTTTTCCCTTTTCTCCTTTAATATTTTCGAAGCTCTGCCAACGAGTAACAACCCCAGCCGGTTTTCTGAATAATTCCATCTTAATCAGTCTCCATTCTATTTTTATATATATTTAAATTAAGGTAAATGTATTTGATAGTAAAACAGAGGTCAGAGTTGACTTTAAAATATTGAAACAAGTAAAAAACAGGCTGACCCAGTATTTAGAAACTTAAAACTTTAGGTTTGCTCAACTGGATAGCCCGTTTCACAAGGTCAAACAATGCTATGCTTAACTTGTATTACAAGTATATGTTAAATGACTTTATTACTTTACATCTTCAAGAGGAGTTGGGAAATGTCCGAATTTAACTTGCGGTCCGTTAACCGGGGCAGCCCATTTTACCGCATTGTAGATAACCCTCTGAATTTCAGGATTGTGATAGACAGGGAAACTCTCATGGCCGGGACGGAAGTAGAATATCTTGCCTTTGCCCCTGTGATAGCAGCAGCCGCTCCTGAATACTTCGCCGCCGGCAAACCAGCTTATGAATACCAAAGTGTCTGGAGCAGGAATATCAAACCGTTCACCATACATTTCCTCATGGGGCAGTTCAATATACTCACCTATTCCTTCTGCAATCGGATGACCGGGCTCTACTACCCACAGCCTTTCCTTTTCGCCTATTTCCCGCCACTTCAAATCGCAGGTTGTTCCCATCAGCTTTCTGAAAATCTTGGAAAAATGGCCGGAGTGCAATACAATAAGGCCCATGCCGTCAAGCACCTTATTGTAAACCTTTTCAACTATTTCATCCTTGACCTCGTGGTGCGCCATATGCCCCCACCAAATCAAAACATCGGTGTCATTCAAAACCTCATCAGTCAAACCATGTTCAGGTTCATCCAATGAGGCTGTTCTGGCCTTTACACCAGGCTGTGTATTAAGATAATCGGCTATAACTGCATGTATTCCATTGGGGTAGATTTTTTTAACGGCCTCATTATGCTTTTCATGCCGGAATTCATTCCATACGGTAACTTGAATTGCCTTGCTCATAAGGAACCCTCCAATAATAATGAATATTCTTAATCGTAGTTTAGCACAGCCGTCCACATGTGTAAACCAAAAATGCACAATTGTGGAAATCTCCAAATGCAGTAACTTACTCCCGCTGCCATAAAGACTTCTTATGCAGAAGACTTCTTGCTGCTTATATTAAAGGGCATATATCTCTACAGTCTTATACAGCACCTGTCCTTTTAAGGCAAAAAGCTCTGCCTGTGAAACATGACCTTTCAGGAAAAACTGGTTGGTGAACGAAACCTGACCGTCACCTTCAAATATCTCCAATAATGACGAATCTATAAATATATGAAGCTTCAGCTCATTTTCATTTAAGCAAATGGGAGCATGAAATACTCCTGGATACCTGTCATGAAACTGAACTCCGGTATTATTTCTGTCTACCGTTAATTTCATTGATTCCATGTCAACTGTCATACTGCAGAAATTCCCCATGTCGTCCAGGATCCTGAGGCCAAATTCTTCGGTTTTAAAATCATCAACACTAATTTTCAATATTATCTCAGCGGCATCTTCGATATCAGTTATACTTATAGGCTTGTTGTCGGCAATTAATAAATTCCGTCCTGATATTAATACCTTTTTACGTAAATTCATAATCTCATCTACAGGTTTCTGTACAAGAATAATATTTCCATCCTTAGTCCTTGACAGACTCAGCTCCCTGGGCACTGACATTGCACCTCTCCAGGAAGAGGCAGGTATGCAATTGGCATACTCCCAGTTGTTTGCCCATGCCAGCAGAATCCTGCGTTCCATACCAAACGGATCATGATGCCAGGTTACAGCTGCATAAAAATCACGGCCGTAATCCACCCATAAAGCTTGCGACTCATAATTTTCACAGGTGAAGGTGCTCCCGTCAAACTGTCCAATAAAATATTGGACGCCGGGTCCGCCGTTAGGAGCACCATTGGATACGCTTACAGCAAGCACCCACCTGGCTTCACCAGGATTTCCTTCGATATTAAGCCGGAACAGGTCAGGGCACTCCCATACACCACCATGAGCACCATGATCCTGGCCGAACTCACTTAAATATTCCCAGCTTTTCAAATCAGGTGAAGAATAAAACCTGACCCTGTCATGGCAGGCAAGCACCATGGTCCACCTTTCAGAAGGAGCATACCAAAACACCTTAGGATCTCTAAAGTCCTTTATACCCGGATTCTTCACCACAGGATTTCCCTTATACTTAACCCATGTCCTTCCCCTGTCATTGCTGTAGGCAATGCTCTGCTTCTCATTATCATCCTCATGCTGGGTAAAAACAGCTACAATAACTTTTTCCTGTCCGGTTTGAAAACCGCTGGTGTTTTCCCAGTCAACAACGGCACAACCGGAAAAAATTGTTCCCAGGCTGTCAGGTTCCAGAGCAACGGGCAGTTCTTCCCAATGAACAAGATCAGTTGAGACGGCATGCCCCCAATGCATTGGACCCCATACTTTATCGTTGGGATTGTGCTGAAAGAATAAATGGTATTCTCCTTTGTAATAAAACATTCCGTTTGGGTCATTAGTCCAGTTTTTCTGCGGGGTAAAATGATACTTTGGGCGATACAATTCCCTTAGAGTCATTTTATTGTCCTCCCGTTTTTAATTTAGATATCGGTTTTACAGGCATATCGGCTTATATTTATATCATCTTATTACTTAAAGCTCATAGTAAATTCAAACATATACCTGCCGGCAAACACCTTATGCCTGTCATCCAGCTCAGTGGACCATGCCATGTTTCCGCCGATTCCTGCCATAGCACCGTCTATATTAATAAAAATCTCTTCCCGGCGTATCAGTTCATGATCATGCCGGGCATTCCAATAATCTTCTACAGAATTATGGTGCACATCAAAAGTGAACAGCGACCCGGCAAAGGTGATGCTGCTGCCGTTTTCATCCTCCAAAACAAACCATCTGGTATCTGCATGACTGCCATTATGGCTTACCGGTACAAAGGGGAAATGAGTCTGTTCAACAGTTGTTGCATACTCACCTACCGGAGCGGACAGCTTCCTGTCACAGTAACTCTCACCAGGTCCTCTGCCGTACCATCTGAGAATCTCAAAGCCCTTAGGTGCTTCAAAGGTTAACCCTACTCTTGGCACATGTATATATTTGCTGTCTATATCAAATTGGGCATTTACTTGAATGTCTCCGTCCTTATAAACGGTATAAGTTATACGGGAATAGATGCAGCCTTTATCTCCAATAATTTTGTTTGTAAACGATACAAATGCATTTCCGTCCTTATAACTAATGCCATAATCCACATCCAAGGGTACACGCTCAAGCCTGCCCGGCATCAGGCAAGACCATAACTCGTTAGCTTCGCCCCACCATTTGGCTTCCATATGAAGCCCGGTCCTGCCTCTGCTGAAGTTCTCCTTGCCGCCATTGCTTAAATATTTCTTTTCGTTCCGCTCATATCCTATTAGGACATTATCACGGCAGTCAAAGATAACTTCAAAGTCGCCGCCTTTTACCGTTAACAGGTTCTCATCTTTTATTACAGAAAGCGGCTTGCCCGGTACGTTCCCTTTAGGCATAGCGGGAGCAGGTCCTTTAAGCTCGAATTGATAATTTGCTATTTCATGGCCTTTATCAGCCCAGGGATAATCCACTGCAGTTCTTATGCTGAAGTTAATGTATACCTCATTGGTTTCACCTTCCACAGGGGACAAATCAACCTCAAACAAATAATCCTCATCCGGGTTTGCATCGGATGGCAATTTTATGCTGCCATTCTCAACACACTTGCCGTAAACAAGAATCTCATAATCAAGTGTAATCTCATCAAATCCAATATCATGAGTACGATTCTTAAGTACAAAGCAGTTGTACTTCTGCCTGTCAGCTTTGACTATAAATGGTGCTTGTCCCTGCTTCAGTTCTAAAGCGCTGGGTTTTGGCGTAAGATCTGACAATACTACCCCGTTGGCACACATATAATAAGGAACCTGCCAATCAGTTATCTCTTCGTCCCAATCGCCTCCAAAGCCGGCAAAGGTTTCACCTTTCTCATTTACTGCAGGCAGGCATTTATCCTGCCAGTCCCATACAAAACCGCCCTGGAATATTTCATATTTCTCTGCAAGGTAATTGAACATTTCAAAACAGCCGCTGGAATTTGTAATCTGGTATGCATATTCAATCATCACAATCGGCCTGCGGTCGTTATTATCGGCGATCATATCATGAAGTATCTCCATGTTTGGATACATGGTGCATTTAATGTCGCTGGCAATAAGTCCGGGGTCATTATTCTCATACTGAACCAACCGTGTGCCGTCATATTCCCTGATCCAGTTAGCCATTGCTGCATGACCGGGACCATACCCCGATTCATTGCCCAGTGACCAGGACACTATGGAGGGATGGTTTTTGTGGGTCAGCACCATGCGCCTTGCACGTTCCAGCATAGCCTCCGCCCATTCGGGGCTGTTGGTTATGTTACCCCCTATGCCGTGGGTTTCAAGGTTGGTTTCACAAACTACCATAAGCCCGTACTTGTCGCACAGATCATACCATATCGGATCATCAGGGTAATGACTGGTTCTGACTGCATTGAAGTTAAGCCTCTTCATCAGCTTAATCTCTTCAATCATATGCTCTTTTGAAACCGCTCTTCCCGTAAGCCAATAATGCTCATGCCTGTTGGTGCCCCTGAATACAACCCGCTTGCCGTTCAGCTTAATAACATTGTTTTCTATTGATATCTTTCTGAAACCTACATTGCAGGCTTCAAAGTCCTGTTCCGCTCCATCGCCGTCTATAAGAGTAAATACCGCCCTGTACAGGTTGGGTTTATCAAAGCTCCAGGGCAGAATATCTTTTATATTCAGCTCAAAGAATGCAGATTCGCTGATAGGCCGCATTCTCCGGTAATGCCATCCGGTACCCATACCGTAAATGGGGGAATTTGTGTCAACGGGTTTAATTGTTTCAACTATCAGCCTTCCTTCCGGGTCATACAGGGATAATTTGATCCTGGAATCAGCAAAGCCCTCGGTTCTGTTAACAAAGCAGCGTGCATTCAACATTCCGCTGCCCTTGCCATCAGGCTCAGCATCCACTTTAAAATCCTGGATGCGGAGCTTAGGCTTGGCAATGAGACTTACAGACCTGAATATTCCGGATAAGTGGAAATAATCCTGATCCTCCAGCCATGTCCCATCACAAAACCTAAGCACTGCCAGGGTAATTAAGTTCTCGCCAGGAATCAGGTATTCGGTTATCTCAAATTCAGAAGGAAGCTTGCTGTCCTGGGAATAGCCGACCGGATGACCGTTGATCCATAGGTAGTATGCGGATTCAACACCCTTGAAATTGACAAATATGCATTTGCCGTCAAAGGAATCCGGCAAAATAAATGTCCTGCGATAAACACCACATGCATTTTCTTCAGGCACATATGGAGGATTATACCTATGGCAGATATCATGATTTTTATTTTTGCTGATATTAAGAAGATACTTTTCTCCCGGAGCATCCTTAAACGGGTACAGGACATTAGTATATACAGGCTTGCCATAACCCTGCAGTTCCCAATTTCCCGGCACCTTTATCCTGCCCCAGTTTGAAAGGTCAGCATCCGGCTTGTTGAAACCATCCGGCAACTGAGATATGTTGTCCAGAAGCATAAAATCCCACTCCCCGTCCAGGGACAGGATGTATTTTGATTTTCCTTCTGACCTGGCCCGCTCTGTGCTTTCATAAGCACCCCAGGGGTAATGGGCAGGTTCGCGATTTATTTGTGTTATGTACTGATTTTGATAATCCGGTTTTTTATGAAATTCTCTAAGCAAATTCATCATAATATAACAGACCTTTATTAATTTTATTCATTTGTTCAGCTTCTATTTCTGCTTAAAATTTCCTTATTTCAGTTTCAGATATTGTCTCCGTTTTTTCTGCCCTTAGCAATAGCACTTGCTGCAGCTTTGACAGCAGTTGTCTTGTAATCCCTGTTCCACCTGTTTACAACTATATAATCAAATATGATTGCTCCGGTATGCCGGCAGAAACGATCCATCTGTTCCAGGCAGGTTAATGCGCCGTTGCCCGAGCCTCCCGGTGAAGCGATGAGCAATACCTGTTTGTTCCTAAGCACATCAGATTGGTTGAATTCCAGTCTGCGGAGCCTGTCTATAAAGCTCTTTAATGCTTCTGATACTTCTCCCCAGTAAACCGGTGTTACCATTATGATTGCATCACTATTTTTCAAACGCTCCCTTGCTTCATTAAAGCCGTCATCTCCATAGGTGCAGTAATTCTCTGACAGGCATGTGCCCCATCCGTCGCCGCACACCCTGCATGCACCCATATGGTAATCACATAGCCTGATTTCGTCTATTTTTGCACCTGCTTCAACGGCCCCTTGAATTGCAGCATTTACAGCAGATTGGCAAAGCCCGTCCTTTTTCGGATTTCCTGACAAAATAGCTATCTTCAATTCTTTTCCCCCCTGCAATGAATATAAAACATATAAACGCATACAAGCTGATCTGTCTATATATTAAGTTCCCAGCCATTCACCATAAGCTAATGTCCGGAGCAAAGTGCATGTTAGTAAAGGCATCTTCAGCTGCTTCATGTTGTCGATCGTCATAATGAAAGTTAATCATTTTCAAGCAGCTCAATAATGGTCTTAAGTTCCTCCTTGGCATCGATATAAGCATATCGTCCGCCCGGATAGTTGCCCTTCTGAACCAGGGGCATACCATTACGTTCCAGTATGCCAATCTTTTCATTCATGCCTTTTATGAAAAAGGCAATATGATGAATACCTTCGCCATATTTATCCAGTTCATTTCTCCATGTGCTGGGTTCCATATCCGGCTCTATTAATTCAAGCCTGATATTCGGTCCAATATCAAAGAAGGCTAATTTTGCCCGTGCATTTGTGGGCTGCCCCATATATTGGACTTCGGTTTTATCAGGTGTACCGTTCATGATAATAGGAGGCTTTTCCACACCTAAGAAATCTGCATATGCCTGAGCGGTTTTCTCAATATCGTTGACAACAAAAGCTATCTGTGCCACTATGTTTGTACCCAATGGTAACTTTTCCATAATCCATTTCTCCTTTTCAATATATTTTTGCATTAAAAACTTTATAGTTGCATGTTTCATGAATATTCATGATTGTAGTTTAGCATAATTGTCAGTATATGTAAACTAAAATGGAATTCGGTGGATGGACGGATGGCATTAACAGTAAATAACATTTCCTAAAATTTTGCATAATACGGCAGGAAACTTTAATAAGACCTGTAAAAAAGGAAGCTGCCCCCTAAAGTATTACCTTTTTTAGAGGCAGCTGAATTATTCAATGCAAATATACTTGAACTTGTATACAAATCAGCTCAATCATGGGTAAGGGATTCTACCATGGATATGATATTATCCGCTTCCTCAGGCGATGATGCTGATGTCAGAAGGAATAACCCCTTAGATGAGAGCTGTTCCATCACATACCGGATTTCCTTAGGCTGTACCGTTAGCAAAAGACATTTCCCGGCAGCCTGTATCTTACGGAAGACATCCATATAATTCAGAAGTGACGGCTGGCCTGCTACATTGGTCCATTGAATCATATCAAGCCTCTCCAGGGAGAGCAGCAAATCAAGATGCTTCAGCTGGTCTATCCCGTCAAAATGATAGGTGGAACGGTCCATCCACTGGGTCTGAGCACGCAGCTCGGGCATGATGAACTCCTCGAACATGGACGGCGAGATCATTACACACATATCACTCTGCATCTGCCCATGCCTGCCGGGCGCCCATGTACTCAGCCAGCCTATCGTACTGCCCCCGTCATTGTTTTTGTGGGTAATCTGAAAGATTTCCTCACTGGTTTTCAGCCACACATCCTGAATCTTTTTCAAAGCATGATGCACCTGGTCTTTATTCTGAATCATTTCCACCATGAGGTTATCGCTGCCCATCAAATGTGCCAGGGCATCGGCATTGCCCGATATATCCGGCATGGATACAAAGAAGTCTCCATTGCTTTCTTTGGTAAAGTATTCGGCCAGCTCTATGGTCTTTCTGTAGAGCATGCTGTTTTCATCAAACTGCAAGGATTTCTCATTTAGTTCCTCTATTGATGGAAAGAACCATACGGTACCCTCTATCTGGTACCTGGCTCCCTTAAAAAAACCCGCATGGCCTGCGGCACCAAGGTCTAGAAAAATCTGCGGAAAGGATTCTCCGCCAAAGTATGTGTTCTCAAAATCTGAGCGCCGCCTTTTCAGTATCAGCTCTCCATCGGTACGATATTTCAGCCAGTCTTCCGGGCTATCAGGCAAAACATCCGGTTTAAAATTAGCTTTGCTTCTTGGTGCAGTAACTGATATGCAGCAGCGGTCAATTATCTCCCGGTTCCATAAAGCTTCAAAACGCTTTTTGGATTTCTCCCAATCATCCTTGTATCTCATGCTCTTCCTCCTGATTCCAATAATTTGATTGTTCATCAAAAGGCGGTTTATAAACAAGAGACTTCTTGCTGATATGAATAACCTCATTTAAGCCACTTGTCCAGCCAATCAAACGCATCCTCCTGCATTTTAGCATTAAACTCATGCCCGTTGTCATAGAATTGATAAGAATACTTGTCCGTATGCCCAATCAGCTTATATACTTCCTTTATCTTCAGGCAAGCCTGAAGCATGCCGTCATACGTAAACAGCATATCTTTGCTGCATTGCTGTATGAATAACGGGTTTGGAGCTGTCATGCTGACGACATCAGGCAGATCCAGATATCTGAGCAAGCCGGGAATGTATATCATATACGTATGATCCCGAAGCCTGTTATACAATAATGAATCATAGGTGGTCATCCAGCCTGCTGCAACAGAGCACCTTATTCTCGAATCAAGGGCAGCAAGATGGGCCGATCTGAAGCCGCCTATTGACAGCCCGCAGCATCCTATTCTGTCCTTATCAACCTCATCCCGGGTATACAGATAATCAATGCATCTCCTGTCGTCATGAAAGAGTATTCCCGGCCAGGTTGCACCCGAAGTTAATATATGCTTTACAAGCAGGCTTTCAAAAAACACACAATTTCTGTTGTATTTCTCAATATACTCATCTGTACCATATGCAATGCCATCCAGCCTGAAAGGACGTCTTTCAAGTATATCACGAGAAACTGCATCAAAATCAGTCTTTCTGGAACCAAAATAAAAGGCATCTATGCACAGGACAACATATCCTCTTTTTACCAGTTCATTTGCCCAGGAACGGCCGCTGTACGCTGATCTTTTAAAAGCTTTCAGTACCTCAGGTTCATTTTCGGCCTGCAGAATTTTCTCGCGCCCGTAAAAATAGAAACCTCCATGATCGTGAAGCGCTATAACTGCAGGATAGGGCCCTTTGTTTTCTCCTGGAATCAGCAAGGTGCCCTTCACCCTTACATTCAATGCAGTGTTGAATTCTATCTCTTCCTGAATAAATTCTTCTTTATCGGATACAGCAGTTGTAGCGGGCAGCAATGGAGCTCTTTTTGGAAAATAGCTCAGCAGGTCAAACACTTTTGCCCTTGCAATTGCTTTCCATTGATCAAAATCCGCCCACTCACCGTAAAGAAAAGAAAGCTCAAACCTGTGGTCAGATCTGTAATCCCTTAATAATTCAAAGAAAATGCCAATGTCACTCTTTTCGTCTGCAATATGGTCCTGCATTTTTGCCTCCGTTTAATTATTTGAGCATTCAAACTTTATAGCCAACAGCTTGCTGCAGCCTGTCAGACTTTATCCCTGAAAATGAAAGAAAAGATACTGTATGTAAATTCTGTGAAGCAGCCTGTTTCTCCTGCTGTGATATCAAGCAGCACCTTTATTTTTGTCTTACCTTTTGTAAGTGCAGGATGTATGTCAAAATCCGAGTCGTACCAGCGGAGATATTCATTTTTGTCTGCTTCATACCAGAATCCGGCATATTCTCCGTCTATATAAACCTTTGCTCCCTGCCTGCCATACTTCTGATCCAACCGGCGTCTTAAGCGAATGCCGCAATTATCAGGGTCCACGGCTGCTTCAAAGGTTATTGTGCCGCCTTTATGGAGATAACCGCCGGAGCTTTCTGCTACATCCATATAATTTCCCTCCGGTGATGATGCGACAAATATTTCTTCATGGTCCGAATCAGCACAGTAGCAGTGCATGCCGGCGTTAACCCTGTTGGCAACCTTTATAAAATCTGTCTGGACTAATACAGGCTTCTTTTTTAAATAACAAAAGGCCAGGCTGCTGTAATTGGACAGGATATTGCTCATTTCTCCATGCTGAATCCGGGCATCAATTGACTGATAAAATGGTATGGGAGCTTCCAGGTGAAAACGGTAATAGGCCGATGGCAGCCGGTAATAATTGTCCTTCAGCCCGCCTCCCCGGATATGCACATCATAAATGCAGCCGGCAAAAGGTGTGTCAAACTTGGGATTGGGCCAGAAACATGCAAGGTAATAATCCTCGGTACCGGTGCCGTTGATCTGGGGCGAGCAGGCATTGTCAATATAGAAGTGCTCATCCCCTTCACAGTAGTGGCCTCCGTCCATGGTCTGAACAACGCCTAAGAATTTCCCCCACCCCCTGCCTTCAAAAAGCAGCCAGTCCCTGCCATGCTCAGTCTGCCCTTTCCGGTACAGGGTAGTAAAATAACCGCTGTCTTCATGGTCATTAACATTTGAGGATATGCTGACAGTTCCTGTTATATCAGGAATGGTCATACTGGATCGATTCTCAAGGTAGATATGAGCACCTGACCAGTAAGGCATGGGCCAGCGGCAGGTAAGGCGGATCCGCTCGTTTTCAAGAGGCTCGCAAGTCATCATTGAGGTCGACACCGGAGAAGGACCTAAAGGGTTCCCAAAGAACATTCCAACCGGAGCCTGCACCTGCAGATATGGCTCATCATCCCACCTCATGCATATGTAAACCTCTTTTAGAAATTTGTCCGGACAGGGAGCCTCTATGGTAATAGCATTGATGCAGGCAGAGCCTTCATGCTTATATAAATCAGCCCGATTATACGGATTGATGCCTTCTATGGAAAATGGGATCTGCAGTTTGCTTTCCGGCAGTTTGCTTTCCTGTATGTTGCTTTCCGGTATTTCCCCGCCGCGGGAGATCTGTGTGCCATATTGATACTGCTCCCATATGATATGATAAAAAAACGGATGGGCTGCTTCTGCCGTTATCTTCAGCGATTCCTCAAACAGGACAGGAATAAAGCAATTGCCTGCCAGGGAATCCGGTCCAAGGTAATACCCCCTCCAGTCAAGGGAAACCAAGTGAGGAGGGAAATCCGGGTGCCTGCCTGTAAAGAAATCCCTGATATCCATTTCTATGCTCGGAGATTTTTCTCCGTTGAAATAGAACCTCAAAATAATGGGCTTCAGTATTTCTGTAGCCCATATGCTGCAAATGCACCCCGGTCCCTTTGCATCAAAGATGACCGAATGCCCCTGTTCATCAGTATACAGGTAGTTGCCCCGGTCATTATTAATGCCCATGCGGCTTCGGCTGGATATCTCCCGTACTGTGACGCCTTTTGGAAGAACAGGCAGGGTGCTTATGTCACAAATGGTTAATGAAAGGTCTTTCATTCGTCCCCCTCCAGCATTAGTACCTTTTCCGCATTCTTGTAATATATCTTTTTCAGGATGTCATCCTCCAGACCGATGCCATACAATCCCCACCTGCTGTACTGGAAAAAGTACTCATCCCATGTCTCAAGGAACCGGTAATAAACCGGATAACGCCAGTCCATGCTCCAGGGGAAAGCATCCGAGCCAAACAAAATCCTGTCCTGATATTTATAGAAGAACTTGCGGCAGGTATAGGGCTGCCTTCCCAGTTCATTTATTCTCTCAGCAATATCAATGTACATATTGGGATACTTATCAAGGCATTTGCCTACAAACCCTAAGTTTTCCGGATAGGAGCCTGCATGAGCCACTATAAATGTGGTATTCGGGTTTGAGCTTAGCAGGTTTTCCTGCATCTCCATCAGCTCTTCAAAGGTATATAGACCGGGTTTCCCGAACTGCCATTCCGGGTGGTGCAGGAGTTCCTCATAACGTTCGTTGTGCCTGTCAACAGGCCTGAAAAAGGCTACAGGATCAGCGATATGTATCAAAACCGGCATGGAAAGCTCGGCTGCAGTGTCCCAAATTACCTTCAGCCGCGGATCATCAATCCGTATATTCCTACCGGGCACAAACTTTCCCTCCCGGTCCAAAACCATGATGCTAACGTGCTTAAAAAGCTTTATTCCCTTAAAGCCCATGGCCTTTGATGATACAAGATGCTCTCTCACGCTTTTCTCAAAGTCCGGTTCATTTACTGCATTGGTATTTACCGACACAAAGTTGATAAAGAAGTCTCCATAGGGTTTCAGGGTTTCCAGAACCTTTTCCCTGGTGATTCCCATAAAGCCGTCCCAGAACCCGTCAAGGTTAACGATTCGTTTTATACCGCATCTTTTAAACATGGCAACCACATCATCCGGGTTGGGCCTTTTCTGGTTCATTTCCTCCAGCCATAAATCGGAGTACAAGGCACCAAAATGCCCATGGACGTCGATCGCGGGAAACTTAGGCGTCAATACCTGATGCGATTCAACCACAAGTTCCGGCTTAGGATGGTACTCGTGCAAATACAAAGGTCTTTCATTCATTTATATAAACCTCCTGTGCTTTTTTCCGGTTATACTGTTATCTGATAATTCTATTATCGGTTGCTGTTATACTACTTTGCTGATGCCCTGTCCGCCTTATTCTACCAGGCCGGTTCGTTCAATGCCCTGCATGAAATGTTTCTGCAGAACCAAATATGCAATCATCAGCGGCAGGATAACGATCACCGTACCTGCCATGGCCACGGCCTCATTAAGGATCTTCTCCGTCAGCTCGCCTGTGACGGGGTTGATGACAAACATATTTTTCACCTGTATCATCTCCTGGTACATGCCCGGCAGCATGTGAGGAAGAGGAAACAGAGACGCCTTTGTAATGTATATGGACGGTTCAAAATAATCGTTCCAGTGCCAGACCATTGCAAGAACTGCCGTAACAAGGATTGTTGTTCTCGCAAGGGGCAGAATGATGGTGAAAAAGGTCCTGAAGCTTCCGCAGCCATCTATCAGGGCAGCTTCCTCCAGCTCAGTGGGAAGCCCCATGAAGAACTGCCTGAAGATAAAGATAAACAGACCTCCCCTGAGTCCAAATCCGAAGAAGGTAGGCACCACCAAGGGGAGTATGGACTTGCCCCATCCTATGCTCACAAAGTTAATGTACATAGGAACTATTATGGTTTGGGCAGGAATGATGAATGACAGCAGAACCAGGACAAACATGAAGTTCCTGCCGGGAAACTTATACCTGGCAAATCCGTAGGCAATGAAGGAACAGGAAAGAATATGCCCAAGGACCGGAAGACCGGTTTGAATGATGGAGTTCCTTAGACCCACAGGCACTTTCAGGAAGTTATAGGCAATGATATAGTTCTGATAGCGAAATTCATTGGGTATCCACTTCACCGTGATATCCACCAGGTCTGCATCGGTCATAAATGAAGTAACCAGCATATGCATGAACGGATAAAGAAATATAAATGTCAAATCCAGCAGCAATACATAAACAAAAAATCTGTAAACACGGCTGAGCCAAAAGCTCTTGTGATTTATCTTTGACAGCATTGCTCTGAATTTTGTCCTGCCCGGTGAATAACTGATGCTCCTTTGCATGAAACCCCCTCCTTAATATAATACATCATTTTCCTGTACGGTAAATATATCGTTTCATCAAACCAAAGGTCATTCCTAATATGATGAGTATGAAAATAAAATAAATCCAACCTACGGCTGCAGCATACTCAAACTCTGTTCTCTGGAAGGCCGTCTGGTAGATAAAGTCGATTATGGGATTTGCAAAATCCGTAAAGGAGTCTATGATGGTGTAGACGATGTTAAGCAAAATAACCGGTGAAATCATCGGCAGTGTAATCTTCCAGAACATTTCCCACTCCGTGGCGGAATCACAGCGGGCTGCCTCATAAAGAGCAGGAGGAATTCCCTGGAGCCCGGACAGGAACAGCAGGATCTGTACACCGGATTTCCACAGAATAATGGTGAACCGGTCCAGGAACAATTGAATAAAGCCGGAAACCCGGGGCCCGAAATAGAGAAGCATTTCCCTGGGCAGCAGCATCCCTTTGGCTACTTCAATGGATTCCTTATCAACCCCGTATCCGATCAGCTGCTGCATTACATAGCCTGCTCCCAGTAAAACAGGCAAAAAGAACACTACCCGGAACAGCCCTCTTAACTTGATATCCCTGTTCAGAAGCATGGCAATAAACAAGGAGAATATTACAATGAGGGGGGTGTTGACGAACATGTTCTTAACTACCTCAAGAAACATGGGAATGAAGGTAACATCATATACAAAGGCCCGCATATAATTGTCCAGGCCCAGCCATTCCATCTGGAACCCTGTTACCTTTATAAGCTTGCTGAAACTCAGGCGGATGGACAGCAGAATTGGCCCGGCAAAAAAGAAGATACAGCCGATGATCCAGGGCAGCACAAACAGGTAACCGTCTCTTATTCGTCTTGCCTTCATACTCAGCATATATCGCTTCATCTGATATTTCCCCCTTCCTCAACCACCAGGTAATCACGGGGCGGAATCTCATAGCCATCCGCTTTTGAATACCGGTCATTGTAGTTTATGTAGACCTTTATTCCGTTCTCATAGCCTACCCTGTAAACACCGTCAGACAATCTCTCATGGCTGATCATATTCTGAGGCCAAACCTTTCCCAGCCTTTCATTAAACTCCTTGTACAATGACACGGCGGTTTCCAGCCAGTCCGTGTACTGTGAGGAAAACAAGGCATTGTATTCGGTATATTTCAGCAAGTTTGAGTTCTCATAGGTTAGTTCAAAATATGGCATGCATCCATATTCCACCCAGCTCAGCTTTTGAATTTCCATATCATAGAACAGATTTCCCGGCTCAGAGGAATATGGAATCATACCGTGAACCACCATCTGGTAAAATGGAATGGACTCATCTGTAAAGAAATAACCGGAAGATGAAACAGGAATGTTAAACAACCGGTCCACAAAAGGCAGGACATAAGCATTGCCTTCTGCTGCAGCATGCCCCAGACGTTCCTTAGTTTCGGAAATAAACCTGTTCCAGTATTCTGCGGTACCTTCCCGGGTCAGGGGATATTGGCGGTGAAAATCATGGTACAGAAGGGATCCGAACCGTTCAAAGCTAATTCCGTCTACGCCATAATTTTCAATTTTAGGTATATATGAGGATGTGAACTTGTTCCAGGATATTGCCGGATTTAGCAGGAATTCATCCTGTTCCTTATTGCTGATTACCATTCGCGCTTCGGTCAGTACGGTATCATTTCGCTTTGAAAATTTGCGGTTCTTGCTGTAGGCATCCACAAAGTTGTCCTGCACGTAAAGCTTGAGCCCTTCACTGCGGGCAAACTCCGCCAGGCTCTTCAGCTTTCTTGCTCCGCCAAGCTTTCTGCCGGGAGGCAGGTGCCGGGGATAAGCGCCATAGCCGTTTTGCGTCCAGCCAATAAGGTTTACAAGAATGTTATTTGTGCCATGGTCTATGAATTCCCTTAAAATGCTCTTCGCCTGGTCAAAGGTGGTCATAGTAATGTATTTGTCAAAAAGCAGCCTTTCCTCTATAACACCCATAAACAGGTCAAGGCCCAGCGGTATTCCATCATCTTTGTCAATCACCTTGCTGATTCTGCCTTCATCCAGCAGATACTTTCGATAGGCATTGGCCATTCCGCTGTAGTTTGCATCATCCCCGGCCAGGAATTGATAATGCATCCTTCGCTGAGTTTTAATCATTGCCTTTTCAAATATATTCAGTACTTTGTTGTCAGAGGTGGTATAGAAATAATCCTTCCGGAAACGGAATTCGGCTGATATACGGTTTACATCTGCAATATAGCCGCTTAAGGCCAGATTTATGACAGCATCATGCTCACCGTTGTCGAGAATGGCTGCAAATGCATTCTCTCCCCTTTTCAGCCCGAAGACCGGCAGCATGGCGGTTTTTAAACCCAGCAATGCATTTTCATGATACAGGTCAAGATCCACTCTTGATTCCCCGTAAATGCTGAAGCTGTACTGCTTGGGAAGCGAAAAGTTCCTTCCCTTGAAATACATCAGTGCACCGCTGCCGTCAGGATAGAAAATATAGCCGTCCTCGTCATTCCGGCTTGCACCAAAGCAGGGCAGCATATTGATGGATACAATTCCATGCTTCCCATCCTCAATGATCTTGTCCTGGGGGATATCTATATAGAATTTATCTCCTTCCAGCCAAAACTCCACGGTCCATCCGACATTGTATTTTGGAAAGTAGTAGTCCACAGACAATCCGTTGTCTGTTAAGCGTTCAGTTACCTGTTTATCTCCATGAGAGGCAATATTGGTAACGACAAATGCTTTATCAAAATCAGTTACACTGAAGTGAAACAAAGATTGAACATTTTTTGCTGCAGGTCCTGACAGCGGGCTGCCGTAATAATCATCCTTTACTGATGATGACCAAACAAATCCGGTTCTTTTATCCTCAATATCAATTGCACACTGCGCACTGTTGTAATACATTACCAGGATATCGGTTTCAGCAGCTTTGACATACCTGTCAGTTCCGGCGAACCCGGCAGGCTGGGCTAAATCAGATGTTGCAGCAATATCGGCAGTTCTATCGGTATCGTCAGAACCCGTCGTGTTGACAGTCATTGCATAAGAATTAAGCTTAAGTACTTCCTGTTTACCTGTACAGCCACAAAAATGCAATATCCAGTAAAAGCTTAAGACAAGAGCTATGACTGCGGTAATGGCTTTCCTCTTGTTCATCCTTGTTCACCTCTTCTATCTGAGAAAGAATCTCAATTCAATGATCAGGCTCCTGACAAAGTCAATCAACTGGCCCGTCAGGGTTGCCAGCAGCAGGAAAGCCGCCCAGATCAGAATTAGAGTTACAAGTGTTATCAGACTGACTCCTATGGTCTGAAGTACTGTATATTCGTTCATTACCTTTATGCTGATCAAGAAAAGCAGGACCACCCATATCCAGATTCCTGCCGTTAATGCTCTGTACAGCATCAGTTCGCTTAATCCCAGTACATGGGAAATGACTGCCAAGGGTATAGTGAAGTATATATATGGCATCATGCAATAGACCGAAGCTGTCATGGTTTCACGCATCAGTGACCCGCCGTCCATAATGGTTGTAACGGCATAGCAGGATACTGCCCAGGAAACCACAGGCAGGATCAGCTTTACGATTTCCAGGAAGATATTCGTGTCCCTGGGCTGAATGAGCGCCAGCGGAAAATGGCAGAGGTAGATATACGCAACCCTGACCACAATTAAGAGAAAAAGTATGACAAAAATAGGCTTGCTGTCAAACCGGCTTCTGTCGCTCTTGATTCTGCGGAAGGAATCAGCCGGATGAAACAGGACCATCAGAGACAATCGCAGTGCTTCCATTTAAATAACCTCCCCATGCCAGACCGTATCCTTGAGCTGTTCCTTTTTGGCTGCCTTTTTCATCAGCATAAACACCTTGTAAAGGATATAAATCAATAGAATAAAGGCTAATACAAGCAAACCGAAGCTGCCTCTGAAGAACTCATGCCTGTATTCCTCAAAGGCAAGCGAATAGCCTTCCTGGTCATCTCCGATTCTGTATTCTTCCATGGCTCTCAGGTATTCCTCATCTTTATACAAGGCTTTCGCAATTCCCCTATGAGCCAGGGTATAATTGGCATCGGTCTTCAGAACCTCTTCCCACTTCACCAGGGCCTCTGCATAATCGCCATTGGCATACAGCATTACCGCCTCATGTACATCTCTGATAAACTTGGTTGGAGCAAATACCTGGATATTGTTGCGTCCTCTGTCCAGCACGTAAATATTCCCGTCCCTGTCCACAACAAGGCTGCTTGGTGATTCGAATTTTCCCTTAACAGCGCCTATTCCCCCAAATACGGTGAGGAGGTTGCCCTCCTGATCGTACTGGTAAACCTTGCCAAGCTTCCAGTCAAGGACACTTATTATTCCATTCCTGTCCACAGCAATATCTGCAAAGGCCGGTTCCTTTGCCTCAGCATCCTCTTCAACCTCACCGTATTGTCCGCTGGGATATATATTCTTTCCTACGGAATTCAGCTTTTTGATTTGATTGGAGCTGCCTGCGGAAACAGCATAGATCATTCCATCTTCATGTATAACAAAGTTGATATAGGATGGCGGTTCCCTCCTCTGCAGCCTGCTTTTCTGCTCATCTGAGGCAAATATCCGCACCAGCAGGTCATTTAAGCTGAAACCCACCTGATCTGCACCTGCATAACCCCTGAACCGGTTGTATGCATCAATCATCATGAACTGCCGTCCTCTGATGACATAAAGATACCCGGTGGAGCTTATGAACACCTTGTTTGGGTCAAAGGATACCGTTTCATGGAGCAGATCGGACTCGGGCCTTGTAAACTCCTCCACAAAATCCCCGTACGGGCTTAAGTGCAGCACCCTCCCGTTCTCCGTATCAGCTACATAGATATCACCGTCATCATCCACATAGACTCCCCTGGGACTCTTCATGGGCTTTTCCTTCGGACCGGTAAAAACCCCCAGCACCTCACCGCTGCCTGTCATCTTCAGTACACGGTTGTTGCCGGTATCTGCAACGTAAAGAATTCCCTGCCTGTCTATAAAGAGATCCTCGGCTCCTTTCATATAGCCTATTTCTTCTCCCAGGTAGGAAATGACCCGGTCTGCCTTATATGTGCGGGGAATAGGTACTCTAACATTTTTGTCCAGAACATAATCATAATCCTGGGATTTGGATGCAAGAGCAGGCTGGGGAAACAGAAAAAGGAGCATAATCACTGCTGCCAGAGCTTTTTTAAGGATTCTTATCATTCCTCTGCCTCCTCCTTTCCCTATGCTTTAATTCCAGAATGTACCATGGTTTCCATGACCTTGGCCTGCATAATGGTAAAGATAATTATGGTAGGCATGGTCATAAGCAGGGTTGCTGCTCCCACCGCTCCTGCCCGGGCAATGGACAAGCCTCCGGCTATGGTCTGCAGAGCAAGGGGCAGGGTTTTCATTGTCTGGCTGGTAGTGAAAATCAGCGGGGAAAAGTAGTCGTTCCAGTTGGCTACAAAGGAGAACACAATTAAAGTTGCCCATGCCGGCCTGAGAGAGGGCATTACAATCTTCCAGAAAATATACCACTCACCGGCACCGTCAATGCGGGCTGCCTCCAGCAGCACATCGGGAAGCTGCTCGGTAAACTGCTTCATGAGAAAGAAGTTATAGGCAACAGCCACCTTAGGTATGATCAAGGCCAGGTAGGTATTGATAATTCCAAGACTGTTTACCACCATATAGGTCGGTATCTGGGTAACATGGGGAGAAAACATCAGGGCACCTAAGATAATCATGAAGATAATATTAGAACCCGGCGGCTTGTACTTAACCAGGGAAAAAGCACCCATAGCTGACACGATAACAGTCAGGCCAACAGTGACCGATGCTGTCAGCACGCTGTTGAATATATATCTTACAAAGGGCACTTCTGAGCTGTTGAGTGCAAACAGGAGATTGGAAAAGTTTATCAAGGTAGGCCTGCGTACAAAAAATTGAGGAGGATAGATAAACAGCTCATCAATGGGCTTGAACGCTGTTGATACCATATAGACTATGGGAAGGGCAGTAAATGCTACAAGGGAGAGCATGAAGACATAGACCAGAAACCATTTGAAGCTGAATCTGAAACGCAGTCTCCTGCGTACTTTTTTAGCAGCAATTTTTGTCATCTTTGTGCCTCCTCAATATACATCCTTGGATGAGAACAATTTCATTGATACCCGGCCCAGTATAAATGTGATCAGAAACAAGCACACTGCAACAGCTGATGCATACCCCATCTGAAACCGGATAAAGGCAAAGTCGTACAGGTGGGCAACCAGAGTATGGGCAGCATAGTTGGGGCTGGGAATGCCTGCCACTGATACCGCCACATCGAATACTCCAAAGGAGCCTACAATGGAATTAATAGCGCCAAACAGCAGCTGAGGCTTCAAAAGCGGAAGGGTAATATACCACAATTCCTGGAACCGGCTTCTGATACCGTCTATGGCAGCTGCTTCATAAAGCTCCCGGGGAACATTCTGCAGGCCTGCTAAAAACACAAGAAAGCCGGTACCCATGCTCATCCAGACTGAGATGATCATAACAACGGGCATGATGGTTTTCTCGCTCATATTCCAGATAATGGGCTCAACAATCAGCCCGAGGTTTAGAAGCAGGTTATTAATCAGGCCGTAACGGTCGCCTGAAAAGAAATACATCCAGACAACTGACATGGCAATGCCGCTGGTGATGGAAGGAGCATAAAATGCCAGGGCAAATCCGTTTTTAAATTTCAGCTGGTTTATCACCCAGGCTGCCATAAATGACATGATATATCCCAATGGTCCGGTAATCAGCGCAAAAATCATGGTATTTTTCAAAGCAATAAGGAATATATCATCATCCATCAGAAGAATCTTGAAATTGGTAAGGCCCACCCATACAGGAGGTTCAAGCATGCTGTATCTTGTAAAGCTGAGTCCGAAAGATACAAAAACCGGGATAACAATAAATATGGAAAACAATATTACAAAGGGTGCTAAAAACAAGTAGCCGATTACATGGCTTCTTTTGATCTTCTGACTGCCCAATTTCCGTATCAACTCTTTTGCGCTTGCATATCTTCGTGCATCGGCACCTGCCTGTACACTCATATGATGACCTCCCTGTGCATTAGCCTTTTCAGTTAATGAGCCTTTATCATACATGAACCTTTATCTCTTCATGTACATCTTATCTATGCATAAACCTTATTTGTTTATGAGCCTTTTGCTATACATGAGTTTTGATGCCTTAATCATCAGCTTTCAGGCCGTATTCCTCCTGCCTGCTCTTAAGCTCGGTATTGATATCCTTAACTGCCTTTTCCAATGAATCTCTTACAGGGGTTTCGCCTAAAATAATCCGAATCCAGGCATTCACAAGATGGCGGTTTGTAAAGTATCCGCCCAAGACAACGGGCATATCCCTACCATAGGACAGCTGTTCCATAATAACCTCAAGATCGTTTTTCTTCCAGGGAAGCTGCTGAAATGCCTTAAGATTCGCTGTATTCCATCTTGCTTCCATGCCTATGACCGCTTCCAGTTCATTGCCGTATCGGGATTGGACAGCCTCGCTGGTCCACCAGTCCAGGAACTGCCATGCCGCGTCTTTCTTTTCCGAACTTTCCATAATCATGCAGGCCTGGGATGCGATGCCGCCTGCTGTCCTGTCTATGGTCCCGTCTTCCTTAAGAGTACCAGGTATAGGAGCAATCGTCCATCGGCCCGTCAGCTCAGGAGCTGCAACTGAAAGCTGTACATAAAGTGCATAATTTCCCACTGTTAATGGCATCTCACCTGTACGCAGCCTGTTAAAGGTATTTGCTACGACCGGGACCCCGTATTGGGTATATAGCTCAGTAAATTCCTTAAAGGCCTGATAGGCCTCCGGTGTATCCAGTCCTGAACGGGTTCCGTCCTCGTTATAATAGCTTCCGCCCTTTTGAAACAGGAAGGGAGACGGCTCCGGAGGATAGAAGAACTCCAGTCCGTTCTGATACAGGACGGGCAGGGTGTACTGATAAAGCTCCTCCCATGTATTTGGTACTGTCAGGCCGATTTCCTCAAAAATATCTGTTCTGTAGAATATAGCTCTGAAATCCATGGTTTCCGGCAACGCATAAACACCGCCCTGATAGCGGTAGGGAATTATTCCGCCGGGTACAAATCTTTTTTCCACTTCTTCATAATTTTCAAACTGGGTCAGGTCTGCAACCGCATTGCGGATGGCAAACTCCACAGGGGAATTGGCCCCTACACCTAAAGCCACATCCGGGGCCTTGCCCGATGTTATGGCCAGCATCAGTGCGTTAACAGCTCCAGCCTCCAATTGGGAAGGCGGCAGTATGTTCATTTTGATGTGCTTCCCTGTTTTTGGAGTAAAGTCTTCATCAGCAATCTCCTTCAGTATCTCTCCCCACTCCATCCCTCTCGAAATCCAGACTGTAATAACATCCTCTTCGTCAATCACTTCTTCATTATAGAAACCTGCTACATTGTCATAGTCCTTGTAAAAGGAATTGATCAGGTTAAACCATGTGGCCTTTATCCTCTGCAGCAGAGTGGATTTTCCGTCAGGCCATTTTTCATCATAAGGGGAAACATGGAAGTAATCCACCATCAGTGGCTGATCCTGCAGGACAAGGTACCAGCTGCTCAGACTGGTGAGCGCATTATTCAGGTCCTGCAGCCGCTTGGGAATAGTAAATGGGTCATCCACCATTTCCTCCAGCTGGTTCTTTATCATCTTGAAATTGTTGTACATGGACGGCCTTCTCCTGGATACCCGCTCAAGAATATCCATCTTCTGCTGCATCCGCTCTGCAAGCAGGGTGAAATCATCCAGGAGACCGGGAATGTGGTTTGGCAGATTATAATCATAATGGATGTCTGGGTTGTCTCCGGTGATCATGATAATCTGGCGTATTTTCCGGGACAGCATGTATATATCGTCATTCAGGGAGTTGACAATTTCGGTTAAGGGTCCTGTCTGTACAGTCATGGTCAGGCGGTGGGTGCCCTTAGTCAGATAGAAGAGAAAGGGTTCCCCGGTTTCGTCCTTCAGCGCTGTCACATACCAGTTCCTGTCATATACAAATGGATACTCCAGCAGCTCCTTAAAGGGAACCTTGCCGTCAATGGCAATCTTCCTGTAGGAAGACAGGCCGTCTCCCCAATCCTGCATGACCCGCATGCCAATCTTATACAGACCGTCCTCCGGCACTTCAAACTCCCAGGTAATGGACTGGGTTCCTTTCCTCCAGCGCCATCCTCCCATGTAGTTCAGCACCCGGTTTCCTTTGAACTGGGGCTGTGTCATGGGATCTTCGTCATTTTCCCGTCTAAGGATGGGATCATTTTTTTCTGCAACATTGCTTTCTGCCTGAAATGTAATGCCATGGCCGGCATTAAGAAAGCCCTTTTGCATATATTCAGCCTTCACTTCGACATAAGCCGGCAATTCCTCCGGCGGCTTCAGTATGATTCTTGTTATTGCCATGGGCTGATCAATATATATAAGGCGCAGGGTATGCTGACCTTTTTCAAGGTAGAATTGAAGCGGTTCAGGATACAAGCCCTTGCTGTCGTGAAATGCAAGGGTTCTCCAGTAGGGAACCTCTGCCTGCCTGGGCCGCACATCGTCACCCTTGCTGTTTTTTCTTGGTTCTCCGTCATCAACCCAGCTTCTGAAAAAAAGCATGTTGTAAGCTTCCTGAAAAGCCGAATCATCGTCTATCAGCAATCCCCGCTGTATCACCAGGCCGGTTCCCGGCAGGGGGTAGTATTCCACATGGATTTCGTATAAGCCCTCATCCGCTATACTAAAGCTCCATTCAAACCAGTCTTCCTGATTATCCCACACCAGAGCAGGATCCTCATTCCCACCAATGCCACTCTTAATTTCAGGGACATGGCTGCGGGCTGACAGGTCTTCAGCAGTAAGTATTACCTCTGAGCCTTTTGCAGGCAGTCTGTTAAGCTTACTGTATTCTTCTTTTATCTGTGCATAATTGGGCTTAACTGAAATCCCGCTTATATCGTCAGCAGGCTGAACCACCTGAGACTTAAACTTATCCTTAAGCGGTATGCCGGGAGCAGCGGATGCCATTGTTTGAAGCACAGCAGCCAGCACGAGCAAACAGCACAGCCACTTCAAAGGATATGAGATTTTGCGTTTGTCGAAGGCAGCTTTTCTTAACATTGCAATCTCCTTCTGAACCATTTTAGGAAAAAGGGGAAGTGGTGGAGTTAACCGCCTTCTTCCCCCTGCCATATCCGTTAAATTTATATTTGCAGGAAAATTAACTACTTGTTCCTCTTATACCATTCATTTACTTCATAGGTGATCTCGTCGCCGCCCAGTCTCTTCCATTCCTCTACAAAGCGGTCAAAATTGTCTACCGGCTCACCAAGGACGATGTTAATAATCATTTCATCCATCATTGATTCCAAAGCAGGCATTTTTTCTGCCATCATCGGCGTGGGTACACCGTAGAATTCATTGAATATGCCCCTGTTTTCGCCAACCTCAAAGATTATGGACTGGGATCCTCCCGGACCGTTGCCCACATAGGTTGCCCACTCTTCCACACCGGCGTTTTCGGGATCTTCCAGGTACCTCATGATAGTGTTATATGTCTCCAGAGAAGCAAAGGGAAGGTTGGAGGTATCCCCGGATTCTATTGCCTCCCACAGCTGCAGGGGCATTTTTGATTTCGGTTCCCAGCCTATCAGATTGATGTAGTGGTACATTACGATTTCGGGATCATCCCGGTCTACCAGATATTTATACAGGTTCTCTTCTGTCTGGTTTGTGATTATGTCAAACCAGTAATTGTACATCTTTATCATGGCTTCGGGATGTTCGTAATCCTTGTTTACAACATGGTAATTGTATACCGCATTGCTGTACTGGGCTTTGCCGATTTTGTCATCTATTGACATGGGCCTGTATGCTCTCCAGTCAGCTTCAGGATTATTTACCCTGGTATGGGGCAGATTGGCAAAGCACTGCCACCAGGCGCCATAAACCATGCCGAATTTTCCGTTGATTATGCCTTCACCCGGATCATTTACTGCAAAATCCGGATCAATCAGGCCGGACCTGTACATATCCTGAAGCTTGGCCAGGGCTGCTTTCATCTCAGGCTGAATTCCCCCGTAAACCAGCTCTCCGTCTTTCTGTATCCAGATTCCGGGGTATGCATGGTAAGCATTGAAGAAGCCGTAGAAGGATCTGGAGCTGCCGTTGAATGCAAATGCATAGGTATCATCTGCACCGTTTCCGTCCGGATCCATCCTGGCAAATGCTTCTGCAACATCCAGTACTTCCTGCATGGTTTTAGGCTCCTCAAGACCGAGGTTTCTCAGCCAGTCATTGCGTATCCAGAGCAGGGGAGCGTTGGCAGCTGAGCTGTCCGTATAGCCCAAGCCCATTAGTTTGCCGTCTATATGCATTGATTTCCAGCCAACGGCATCCTGTTTCATGATTTCCTTTGTGGTTTCAGATGCATATTCCTCAAAAATATCCGTTAAATCCCAGATGCGGCCTTCTTCTGCAAGTGTTTTGAAATGAGCCGCACCAACGGTAAGCACATCCGGAAGGTTGTCGGTGGTAATGGCCAGGCTCAGCTTCTCACCGTATTCACTTCCGTCAACTGCCCAGTCATAGGTCAGCTCAATACCAAGGTCTTCAAGATAGGATTGAATCCATACATTGTTGTTAATGTCTTCTCCTTCTCTAAACTTCTGATGGGTGCCAAGAGCAATTACCTGAGTCATCTTAATTGGTGGATCATACTTTCCGTAGCGATCAGAGTCTGTAGGAATTTCTTCATTATCAGCAGGTTTTTCTGTAGCCGGAGGTGCCGTGGGTGTCGGATCGGGATTTGCTGCGGGTTTTGAACAGGCTGTTAAGGAAAATACTATTGCGGTCGTCAAGAGCAGTACAATCAACCTTTTAACGGTAGAAACCTTCATCAGAATAACCTCCTTTTTAAGTTCCTTTTATTTTAGTGAACCACTAATAAGTTTACAAACAACAGGACAGCAAGAATAATATATGTCCCATTTTAATTAAGGAGACAGAGTAACACTGCTTGTAGAAATGACGCCTTTTGCAAAAAGCAAATTCCGGTTGGAGTAATGGTTTGCGCATAACCTTATGTTAAGCTAATTATAATTGACATACCTGTTTGTTTGTACCTGCAAATGTTTTACTGTTGTTTAGTTTTCTTTACCGATTTTCTCATCAAGTGAATCTCACGGTACTTCATTGGGCTGATATTCGCATTCCGTTTAAAAAACTGTGTAAAATAGGATGGGGTTTCACAGCCAATGGCATTGGCAATTTCATAGATCTTCATATCAGTATTTTTCAAAAGCTGCTTTGCCTTTTCCAGCCTGGCCTCGTTTATATATGTTTGGAAATTAATGCCAGTCTCACGCTTAAACAGCCGTGAAAGGTATGATGAGTTGAAATGAAAGCGGTCGGCCATTTTAGCCAGGCTGAGATCTTCATTCAAGTGTTCGTTGATATATAAAATAATCGCGTCTATGGACGAAACCGAATACTTTCTGCTGTCCTGCTCCCTGAAGTCGAATATCATATTCACCAATCCAATAAGATACTCCATGGCATCCTGCCAGGATGCATGCTCCTCAATCCTGATTAGCTTATCCAGGCCGGTGTGATAGGATATTTTCTCTGTAAGCCCGTATCTGTTGATATATCCAAGGATGGTAAGGGCAACAGTATAGTAAACCTCCAGCAATGCATTGCGGCTAAGGTTGTCGGTTTTCTTCAGATTCTCGTAAATCTCTAAAAGTGTATTGAGAAACTCATCCCTCTGAAGGCTTTCCAGATATGTTTCAAGGCTCTTTAGTTTTCTGTAGCCGTATATGAAGTCCTGCTGGGGCAGGCCCATTTCCGGTGACCGGGTCATAAGCAGAAGCTCCGATTCCGGTCCCAGATGATAGTGAATCAGCGTCTTTAGTGAACTGTATCTTTGTGAAACCTCTTCCCATGCAGCTTTGTCACAGTCTAATATAAAGGAAATGGAAAGATTGAGCTGGTCCAGGCAGATATTTTGAATTACTTCAGCACTGCTCTTTGTCTGATTTTTAATATGCTGCCACAGTTCTCCGCTTTTTTCCTCCTCTTCCCCAGGCTGAATGATCCATAGCAGCAGATACCTGTCAATGGGCAGAAAAAAAGCATGAATGCCCTTTGGAAAGTATTCCTCAGCAACTGCCTGGACAGCAAAAATAAGCCTGGATCTTTCATAAGATGAGAGATTCCCGTCCAGGCCCGTCATCCTGCCAAGCAGCAATAGCACCGGCCTGTTCCAGTCCAGGGGAATCTTAAGCTCTTTAAACTGCCTGCTGCGGTCTGCTGCATTATCTTCATCACCATTAAGCAAATTGGCCAAGTAGTCCTTCTGCATAAATGGCAAAGCTGTCTCCATGTATTCTTCGGACTTTTTTAGAAGTTCGCTCATTTTCAGGTGGTTCTCAATCTGAGCAGCAGCCTTGACAAGGGTTTTCCCAATAGCATGAAAGCCTTCTGTTTTAAGCAGATAATAAACATATTCATATCGTATGGCTGTATACACATAGCTAAACTCATCATGCCCTGTCAGAAAGATGACACAGCAATGAGGCCAGTTGGCCCGTACCTTTTCCAGCAGCTCCAGGCCCGTCATTCCCGGCATCAGGATATCGCTTAAGATGATATCGATCCTTGTATCATTAAGTATGTCCAGCGCTTCATAGCCGGAATATGCCGTATATATGTCCAGTTCCAGTTCATCAAAATCTTCAAAATAGGCACAAAGCCCGTTAACAACATCCGGCTCGTCATCTACTATCAGCAATTTGTACACGGTTATATTCCCCCCATTTCCATACCGTGCAGCGGAATCATTATTTCAACGCGAAGTCCTTCCGGTTCTGCTGCTGAGAACCTCAGCCCGCTTTTTTCACCATATTTAAGCCTAAGACGCCTGTGTATATTGATGATTGCTGTACTTTCCGCATTAATGCCGTTGTCAGCCAGAGCAGCATTCATAGCGGCTATATCCTCTTCCCTAAGGTCATTCCCGTTATCCTCTATGCAAATAAACAATATATCCGCATCAACATAATAATCGATCAGCAAAAATCCATTGCTGATTTTGTTTTTTAGGCCGTGTTCAAATGCATTCTCAATTATCGGCTGTACGATGAGTCTGGGTACAATAATATGGTGAAACTCCTGTGGCAGCGGGCAGAAATCCAGGCAGATGCGATTCCTGAACCGCCTTGCCTGTATTTCCGCATAGGTTTTGGCATGACGAATTTCCTTTATTAGCGGCACCTCTTCCGCTGCATTCCTGGTAACATATTGAAAATAGCTGCCAAGCTGTCTTGTAAAGTACTCTGCGTTGTCATATTCACGCTGAATAATCATGCTGTTCAGGCTAAAGAAGCAATTATACAGGAAATGAGGATTGATTTGGGATTGCAGCTGCTTCAGTTCCGATTTCTGTGCAAGAAGCTTTTGGGTATATACCTGGTCAAACAAGTTTTTCAGCCGGTTCACCATTTCATTGTAGCACTTGTATAGATAGCTGAATTCATCATCATATTCATGCTCCAGGCTGGCACTTAGGTCTCCCTTCTCAACCATTTGAAAGGATTTGACCAGTTTCATTAAAGGCTGGTGGATAAACCCCCTGGTATAGAATGTAAACCCGATTATAATTGCTACTGCAAGAGCCGTAAACAGGTAGAAAAGAATCTGGTATTTAAATAGCGGTGCAAATATCTGTGATTCAGGAATATATTTGCATAAGGTCACATTAAGGTAATCGGAAGTTGAATATATGGCAATATGGGGCGTTTTGTTAAGCTTTATGGTAAATGAACCACTACTGCTTTTTTGCAGCCTGTTCATCAGTTCATTATAGATAATTTCATCAGCATCAGAATCAGCACTGTAGGTAATCCGCATATTATGTTCCGGGCTGATAAGCATGGTGCCTCTCCCTTTGTAGTCATCCATCCGCATCAAGGCATTCCTGATTTGGGTCTCTGATAAAAGAATCTCAATGATAAACATCGGCTTTCTATCGGTTACCGGACTTTGCCGCGGAAATGCAGCGCTCAGAACAATATTGTTGTCCTTATACATCTTGATAGGTTCATCACTTAAGCTGGCAGCTGCAAGTGTATTAAACCAATCATTGGATGGTGCATTTGTAAATCTGCTTTCATTTACTACTTTATTTATGGACGGAATATATACCCTGACATCCTGAATATATTCGCTGCTTTTTCTGATGGAATACAGCCTGTATTGTAGCCTCATGACAGACAATACACGTACTAGATCGCTCATACCCTCGGGAAAGGCGGCAATCCTATTTAAATCTTTATCACTTAAGCAATTATATTGCAGGTCCTGGATTCGACGTATTTCATATTCCAGCCCTTTCAGATATGAATTGATCTGTGCCACCATGGAATTTGATATTTCTTTTCTGACACTTTGTGCTCCCCATCGATACACACTGCTGCCCATAAAATATAGTGGTATTATAATGATAAAAAATGTACTGAGCAGCCTGGTAAAAATGGATTTCCGCCAATTCGAGCTTTTTTCCGGCATATAGATCACTCCAACATCAGATTCCATTCTTAACTCCAAAAATATCTCATAGAGCATTAAAATTTATATCTTAATCAGCGTATATGCCTTTTATATTTAAACTCCGCTTTTTATTAAGGTGCCGTCTTTATTTATGGTGCAGCTTTCTGCATACGGTGTCCTCAGACTTTACAAATGAGAAGTAAGCAAAATCCCTGAGCTGTGCTTAGCTAATTTAAAGAATCTATATATGCATTAACTGTCAAAAAGCGGGCATGTATCGCAAATGACTGCTGAAATAGGCACAGATTATTTCTTCTCAACAGTATCTATAAACACATTATAAATAATTCGGGCTTACGGAAACAGATACAACATTTTTACATCTGTTTATGTTTTTTTACCACTGTTATTTTTCTTTACCAATCAGGCAGGATGAATGTCTCTAGCTATACACTTCCTGCTTTGGTTTGGGATTTTTACTAAACAGAATATATCCGTCCAGTAATTATAGAGTATAAGACTTAAGCTTTTCCCGGTACCGATCGCCCATCCGGGCATAAAAAATGAACCTGGCAGTTCAATTATCAGGTTCATTCTTACATCTTATTTTATTATCAGTACCCCTTCTCTTAATCCTTCCCCAACTGCCTTTATTGTCACGGCATTGCCGGTGCAGTCTTTTTGTATCACCGCCATGGTACGGCCGCGCCAGACAGATCCTCTTGACTTAGTATAATTTTGGCTGCTGTCCGGTTTGCCCGAACCCATAGCAAGGAGCCTGCCCCCTTCAACAATAATTTTAATTTCGTTATCTGCATAAGGAACAGGCTGGCTGTTTCTGTCAGCAACATGAATATCTACAAACACGATATTATCTTCCTTGTTTAAATCTGTTTCAGGATATAACAAGATCTTTTCAGGTTTATCTGTTGTACTGAGAGAAGCCCTACCAATCTCCTTTGACTGCTCATAGGCAATGACTGTAAGTTCACCCGGCATATAATCTACTTCAAATTCCTGTATATATTTAGTTTTTGCTCCGCAGGGTTTTCTATACAGAACCTTGCCGTTTAGCAGCAGCTCTGCCGTGTCGCCTTTTGCATAAACCACTACCTTAACCTTTTTTCCTTCATATCCCGGGAAAGACCAGCTTTCAGTCAAATCAGGCCATCCCCAGGCAGATATGTGTTCCTCTTTGCCATAGTACTCAGGATGCTGTACTGCGATATAGGGTTTGCTGCGGTTGGTCCATAAAAAGTCCCGGTAATGGGATTGCGGGCGTTTTCTTCCGCAAAGATCCAGATCCCCGCAGTTGGCAATATGCCAGGGGAACGGCTTTAATCCCCATGCTTCTCCCTCAAAGGAGGTGTGGCCAATTCCCGACTCACCTAAGTAATCCCATGCAGTCCATACAAAGTCTCCAATTACATATGGATACTTCTTCACAGCTTCCCAGTTGTCAAATGCT
The DNA here is from genome assembly GCA_012842605.1 of Clostridiales bacterium. Lineage (GTDB taxonomy): Bacteria > Bacillota > Clostridia > Caldicoprobacterales > DTU083 > DUSN01. The sequence continues at coordinate 28,697 of DUSN01000094.1, read as the reverse complement.
TTCAGCGGAAATGATTCAGTACCTGCAATAACGCGCTCAGGATACAGCTCATGATCCTTTTCATACCGATCCAGCAAGTAGTTATATCCGACTACATCCAATGGTTCACAAAATTTCTCACTTTTTGCTGCCCAGTAATCCTTGCCTACTCCTGCAGTTGATTTTGTATTTGCCTCCATCTCCGCTATATTCTGTTCTTCATAGAAGCCGCAAAGTGCATTGGTAACAGGGCGACTGCTGTCAATTTCACGAACTGCATCAGCCAGCCTTTTTGACCAGGCAGCACCATCGGAAATACCGCTGCGTTCCACTATTTCATTGCCGGTTGACCACATGATAACACTGGGGTGATTGCGGTCCCTAAGCAGCATGGCCTGCAGCTCTTCCTTCCAATGAGTCTCAAAGAAGATATGCTCATCATTAAGCTTCTTGCCTTCACGCCAGCAATCAAAGGCCTCATCAATGACATACATTCCCAGTTCATCACAAGCATCCAGGAACGCAGTCGAAGGAGGATTATGAGCGCAGCGGACAGCGTTGTAACCATTCTCTTTCAATTTTTTGACCTTTCGCAACTCACTGGATTTGTAGGCGGCAGAACCAAGCAATCCGTTATCATGGTGGACGCATCCGCCTTTAAGCAATACTTTCCTGCCATTAATTTTAAGGCCTTTCTCAGCATTTACTTCAATTGTACGGATACCGAATTTTATACAGAACGAAGCGGAACTTTCTTCAATTGTTTCAGCAGAAGTATATTCATTTGTTATAACAGTAGCATTTTCATTTGCTTCTACAGTAGTATGTAAGGTATACAGGAAAGGTGAGTCAGCATCCCACAGCTTAGGATATGGGATATTGATTATGCAGTCAGTCTCACTGATAATGTTTGTCAATACTTGTGCTGCTGCATGATTTCCGTCCGGATCAAATATCTCATATTTAACTTTGCATGGCAGACCTTCCGGGTTATAAATTTTTGATTTTATCCGGACTTCCGCGTTTTGATCTGACAATGTTTCCGGCACAGTTACTATTGATGTGCCCCAAGGCTCGATACAAGGAATGGACCCGGTGTACAAGTAAACTTTACGGTAAATTCCGGCACCTGAATACCAGCGTGATGCAGGCAGCAAAGATGCGTTAACCTTAACCTGGATGGTATTTTCACCTTCTGCCAGTTTGCCCGTCAGATCAACAAAGAAGCTCGTATATCCGCCTTTATGAGCTGCAATCAGGTTACGATTCAGGCGTACTTCGCACATGCGGTAAACTCCGTCAAAGTAAAGCAGCACCCGCTGGGACAGAAGCTTTTTGTCTGCATGGAAGGTTTTCTTGTAATAGCCTATTCCCCCGGGATAGAAGCCTTCGCTGGCACCGGAAAATGAGCTTTCGGAACGCTCCAGGCTTATCCTGAAGTCATGGGGCAGGTTAACAGGTTCATACTTAAAGTTGTTATCTTGATTTGACCATTCTTCATTTTGTGCATAGGCAAACTGCCAGTCATTAGAAAAGCCTGTACAATTCACATTAACCCTCCTTCCTTATTATGAACTCCCCAGCTTACCCGGGGAGTTCTATGCAGTTTTCTGCTCTGATATTATAAGCTTCCGGTAATTACTCTTATACCGCATACGTGCGGCAGATGCACTGCTTTAACCCCGCTTAGGCTTTCATTTATATACCTGGTCAGAGTTATCATTCCGGCTTCTTCGCTTGTAGCATGGTTGACCCGGATGAGAGGAAAATCGATGTCCATTGCCCATTTAATATCCTCCCAGTATATGAAGCCGTCATCGGTAACTATCGCAGCATCGCAGCCCATTTCAATGAAGGCTTCTAAAGTACAGCAGCAGCCTGTGCCTATCCCGATTTTTGAAATTATTCTATTGCCGTCTCCTATTGCCTGAACTGCCGGCTCTCCAACAGCCGCAGTCCTTTGAGCAACTGCACGTGCAAATGCATCAAGTGATACAGGCTCAATATCATATCTATGCTGGTATCCTGCAGCACCGATAGCTGCTGGTTCTCCCTTAAGACCAAGGAAATCAGCCCATGCCCACGGGATTCCATGCCTGGGCATCCTGTCCCATACGTCATGATTGCGCATTATAACAAGACCATTGTCATTTATAAGTTTCATTTTGTCATAACATGCCTTTTTCCTGGGCCCGTCTTCCATACCCAGCACATTTTCCACTTCATTGGCATGGAACCAAAACGTAGGCTCATGTGTAATTATCATGTCAAAACCGTTATCGATCGCATGTTTGATTGCCTTCCTATCGACATATAAAGACACTAAAATTCTGCTGATTTCCTTTTCAGGATCACCGATAATAATTTTATCCACTGTATTTGATCGGTCCACCCAATCCGCCAGACCTAAAAAATGGTTTAGTATTTCTGAAGCCTTCATAAATTACAACCTCCTGCTTATATTTAAAAGAAACTGAACCAATCCAGGTGCATAATATCGTCACCCTTGCCTCTGAATACAAGGTAGAGGTTTTTGCTCCCACCCTCGTTTTTCAGGCTGCAGGCAAATGACCTGTAGCCCCACCAGTTCCAGCTTCCGGTAGGCGTGATCTGACAGCTGCCTAAAAGCCTGCCTTCCGGCTCATCTTCCCGAACTTCTATGACACCGTCGCTATTGTTCCCATTCGCTGCAAAAAAGCACATGCCCGTATTTTCTTTTATATTGTAGATGTTTGGGAAGTACAGATAGCTGCCGTCCGTAATTTTGCACACATCAAATCCACGCCTTGGATTCTCACCCTTTTCATTGCCATGCGCTGCCATATACCATTCTGCCTGAATCCTGTCCCATTCAGCATTGTACTGACCTACGCCATATTCAACGATCAGCTGGTCTGTAACCATCTCGCCGTTTTCTCTGAAATGAACATAGCAAAGTCCTGACGCTCTGTGGAAAAGAGTCGGATCTAAAATTGTAAATGCATTAAACCATTGATTATTCCATTTAAAATATGAACCATGATCCGGCGATGCTCCGTGGTTGCCAAGCAGCTTATACGGTCCGTATACATTATCCGATATGGCATAGAAAGAAGCCCATGTCAGATAATATATGCCCTTGTATTTATGTATAGACGGCTTGTCATCTGCAGTATCATCCACTATTACCTTTCTGGGTTTTTCCGCAAGGGAAATCATATCGTCATTAAGGCGGGCGATATAATAGCTGTCTCCCCCTGCCCAGACCGGTGTGCCGAAAATTATATATGGGGTGGCATTTTCATCATCATCTATAAATATAGCAGGGTCATACTCCCTGGTAGGGGTATTGGTTCCGTCCAGCAGCGGTCTGCCCAGTGCATCCCTGAATGGTCCTCCGGGATTATCTGATACGGCAACGCCGGTATTATCCATTCCGTTGGAGAAATAGAAATAATACTTGCCGTTGCGCTCAGCAGCATCCGTTGCCCAGCACCTGTCAGAAGAGCCTATGTATGTGTCCTCCGGACGCAGGGTTGATTCATAGGTCCATTCCACCAGGTCCGCTGAGGACCAGATCTGCCAGTCCTTCATAATATAGCCTTTGTTGTCGGGAGAATAATCGTGAGTTGCATAAAGATAAACCCTGCCATTGAAAACATGCATGTGAGGATCGCAAATGCCTTTACCCTTAATAATGGGATTCTTTTTAGTAAAAACCTTATCCATGCTTAACTCCCTCCGGAAAACTTTCAGTAAACCAATAGATCCTTTGCATCGTTAGATCGCCTTTAATTGTCCAAACCTATATATGACTAATTTATGATACCCTTAATCCGAAGCCTATAATATATCACTCATTTATGATACCTTTGCGTACTTTTTTGTCAGAGTCAAATATATACATGATAATTTAGTTCTATCGGTATCTCCCATACTCTTTCGCAGTCTTCCATAACATTTGCAAATTCTCTTCAGGCATATCCGGCAAGTACTGATCAGGAGCACATATATACCCTCCTCCGGGCTTGAGTATATCCATCACCCTTATCACTTCATTCCTGACATCCTGCGGCGTACCTGTCATTATAACAGCAGTGTCAATGCCGCCCATTAAAGCCATGCGTTTATAGGTTGCATTCTTTATTTTTGATAAGTCGTTTGCCCTTGCCTGTATGGGATTTAAAATTGTTATGCCGATAGATGCCAAATCTCCTGCTATTTCGTCTATGCATCCACAGCTATGGAAGTTTATTATCTTTTTTTCTTTTATGACATTTTCAAAGCAATACCTGTACTCCGGCAATAAGAACTCTCTGAATAATTTCGGTGACATCATCAGCGCTTTCTGCGATCCCAAGTCCTCAGAAAAGCTTATGGCATCAACGCCTAACTCAAGATAACGGTCAAATACCGCTCTTGCATATGCAGCAATATTATGCAGTAATGCATGGCATTCCTCAGGATATTCTATTAATGCCGGCAGGAAGTTTTCCATACCCATCAATGCCCATGCCCGTTCAAAGAGCAAATACATCAGGTGGCCCACTACCAGCTTGCTGCTTCTGTCTGCTTTTTCCAGCCTGTACTTGTCGCCATCACTCAGGTTGAGCTTGTATGGATCAGGAAATTTGTATCCATCCAGTTTTCTGATATCCTCCAAAGGATACTTCACAGGAAATGGTACAGTTCCGTCAATACCAACCTTCCATTCTATTCCCCAAGAGTCAGTCCAATCTTCACACTTGAAAACTCCATCAAATGAAATCCCTATGAATATATTTTCATTTTCGCAAGGTACATAATCCGGACTCCCAAATGATATTGCTTCTAAAAAATTCTCTTTGCTATTCATCATCATACCCCTCATATGATAATAAAGTTCTACATAAGTCAAAAAAGTCTTTATAGAATTTCAGATTGTCCACCGCAGTGAAAAGCTGGGCGATGGAAGGTTTGAAGGCAGAAATTGCATGTAAAGCTTATATCCACCCCCTTGGGTTTTTCTCTATGGATTCATTGAAACTATCCAGGTAATCCTTCAGTTCTTTATATTTTTCAGGGTGTAATGTTTTTACATCATATGACTCATCAGTATCATGATTGAGATCAAACAAAAAGGAATGAATGCGCATATCTCTGTAAAGTGCATTTTCGCTGTTAGCAGCTTTATAATACTTAAAACTATCCCTTGACCTTACACCGAATCCCTGATTATCAGGTACAGTGGAATTAATATATACTAAATAATCATGAGGACTGCAATTGGTCTCTCCCTTTAACAGAGGCAGAAGACTCTTTCCGTCTATTATCCTGTCAGTTGGCAGATCCACCCCCGCTATTTCACAGAATGTTGGCAGGAAGTCTATATTCATCGCCTGCTCCTTAATGACTCCATTGACTATTTGGTTTTTCCAATAGCAGATAGTAGGAACTACCTGCCCGCCGTCAAAGGTATTTCCCTTCCTTCCCCGGTGGCCCCCCGTTGAGCCCTGATGCCATGGTCCGTTGTCCGATGTGAATATAACCAAAGTGTTTTCCAGTATACCCTTTTCTTTAAGCAAATCAAACAGCTGCCCGATCCCATGGTCAAACTCCTGTATACAATCGCCGTATACCCCGGCCTTTGAGGTTCCCCTGAACTTATCCCCGCAATTCAGCGGATGATGGGGCCAGGGTGAGGCATAATAGATAAAGAAGGGACTATGTGCATTCTCATCTATAAATTTAAACAACTCATTGTTCAGATACTCTGTTATCCTGCTCTGGTCAAAGGGTGCTTCAATTGCTATCTCCTTGTTTCTCCAGAAATGATAGGGGTACATGTCATTTGAGTAATGTGCCCCGTAAAAATAATCAAACCCCCTGTCATTGGGCAGGTGAGGTTCCTTATCCCCCAGATGCCATTTGCCGAACATCGCAGTCTTAAAACCTCTTGCTTTTAAAATCTCTGGTATAGTTATCTCATCTGGCAATATTCCTTGCACCGGCAAGTGCTCCCTATTAAACTCCGATGTCCTTCGGACAGCATCAATGAAAGCCTTGCTGGCTTTGCCGCCAGCCTCATCCTCAGGAATCTCATAGCCTCTGTTAGGTACTATATATTTTTCATCTATTTCTACTGTGGGAAAGAATACATGACGTATGAATCCTCTGCACGGATACCTGCCGGTCAAAAAGCCAAATCTGCTCGGTGAACATATCGGACTGGAGGAATAGCAGTTCTGAAGTACTGCTCCATCCTGTGCCATCCTGTCAAGGTTAGGCGTATGTATCGACCTTGAACCAAAACATGACAGGTCGCCCCAACCCATATCGTCCATCATTATAAATATGATATTTGGGACTTTTTTCTTTTCCGACTGGGTTAACGGTTTAACAGAACGCAGGTATTCAGAGTGAGCATGGAGCCTTAAGGTTTCTTGGACATAATTATTCATATTATCTTCACCCATTCTTTGATGTGTCCCATGGCCTATATGGCAGAAGGTTTCTTGTTATTGTCTTCTTTCTATTCTTCTATCGTCAATATCTTTAAATTTTGGATTGCTTTCGAATAAAGCTGCGATCTATGGGAGTGCTTATAATATTGAAGCTGTAGCCTAATTCCAGAGTTTCATTAAAGGCATTGACCTATATCCCGGAGTGCTTGCAAAGAAGATGAAGCCTATATCTTAGAGTGCTTGCGAATAAAGGCAACGGCCTGTTTGGCTTCCTCCAGATTTTTCACAATAAGCATAAGCATGACTCTTCCCTGCTTTATGATATCAATCTTATTATAAACATCCCCCACAGTGCACCTGGTCATAATAGGCATATCAGGATTTAATGCAATCAGCTTTTCCAAATTGTCGATGGGCCTTGGACAGTTGGGATCCCAGCTTATTTCAATAAAATGAACATTATTCAGCATCACTATCTCACCATGCACATGCATGCCCTTGCCGTGATGATGGATATGTGCACCGCCGATTGCATCAATAACCTTCTGCGTATAAGCCCTGCAAAAGTCACGATAAACAGCAGGCGAACAAAGATCAGCGGCATCCTCGGACAAATATAATGCATGCCCCGGCATCCATGCATATGCAGCTGCACTGCCGCCCATAACATCGGGTACAATTGTTTTCAGCTCGCGCTCCAGAGCAATGGTGGCATCTGCACAGATGTCCATTAGTTTTCGCACCTGTTCGGGATAATCGTAAAAATCATAGAACAGCTGATTGCCTCGAAGAGCATTGGCCATATCACTTGGTGCAAAATGTGTATAGGTCATTGTTGCATAATCCCCGTCACACATGTCAACACTTCGTTTGACCATCCTCTTCAGTATTTGCACCCACTTGTTTTCTTTGTTAAATGATATTTCATCCATATCTTCCCATTCATGGATAACAGGATGGGACCAACTTGTGTCTGCACCAAATACAACATCTGATCCTGTCAGAAAGCTGCTGTTGACACCGACCCCCAATGAAGCAGAGATTATGGGAATATAGTCATTGTCCAGGCCCTTAGTGTATTCATTAAAATAACGCACGCTCCTGATCTGGGCATCTATCATGTCTTCTGCTTCACGCTCTATATCCCATTCATTAAGGCCCTTTTCCTTAAATCCAATCGGAGAATAGTCAATATTAAATGTGTAAGGAGAGATTTGCACCAGAATCTGGCCAGGTTCCTTATTCTCATAAAACGCCTTATATCTTAAAATTCTTTCCTCCAAGAATTTCTGCAGTCCCATTTTACTGCTCCTTTTCGTTACACAGCAGTCAGAAAAAGCATACACCTTTTCCGCCATACCAGTTAAAGCTGCGGATCTCACCATTCAATGCCCATTTTGAAGGACATGTGTTGTTGAACCAGTCCAGCGGCTCAGCAGGTGTCCTTTCAACTGCCGCTGCTGCAAAGGCTTCTTTAAGAGCCTTTTCCTGCTCACTGCCAACAGCATCGGGAGAAATGGATATGAACAATGGGGTTCCGCTGTATGCTAACAGTTCCATCCACTGACGGTTCAAATCCCAGGGGATATTCCTGGTTAACCCCACGCAATCTGCATCTGCCGCAAAAAAGGCACCATGCTGCGGCATGCGGAATGCAAGGGTATTAATTCCGTATTTTCTTGTCCTCTCCCATTCACGTCCGCTGGTATCATCCCCGGTCCGCTGCAGCTCAAATAAGCCGGCAGCCAGATGGCCTATTGTATTGCAGCCTAAAACCAGTGCTGAGCCGGCAGCTTCCCGAATGGTCCGATACAGATTCAGAATGATTTCAGCCGTGGTCTTGCTCCTGTCATAAAAACACCATCCGGGCTTCGTTAAGGAGCTGCCCATTTCAAAGCCCCACTTGCCAAAGATATCATAGGTGCTGAAATCATGCTTAATCAGTTCATAGCCCCAGGATACGATTCTGCTGATATCCACGGTAATTTTGTTAAGTACACCTTCATGAGAAGGATCCAGAAATTGATTTTCTGTACTTTCGCTCCTGTGCATGTTAGTCATTACCCAGTCTGCAGGCACCTTCTCAGCTGTCATCAGCGGGCGCATCCATATTCCGGGACGTACGCCTGTTTCCTTCATTTCTTCTGCAAGCCTTTGCATGTCAGGAAACCGGTAGTTCCCCATCGACCAGGGACCGCCATTGCATAGTCTTGAATGGCACAGCTGCCAGCCGTCATCTATAACCATAAAAGGCCTGTTTGGACCTGAAGGTGCATATGATGCAATTCTTTCGGAATCATCCAAAATTTCCTGATGTGAGCTGCTGCCGTATGCATAATACCAATTGTTGCCGCCGAAAACAGGCTGAGATGGCAGCACAGGTTCAGTGCACAGCATGCGGCAGAATGCCCTTGCTGCCTGATAAGGTGTTTCACCCTCAACTCCCAAACGGAATGCAGCCTCAGCTGCATAAAGCTCCCTGTCAGACAGGTGTACACCAGCACCTCCGTTGCGCACATCCAGCCATAGAGTCACTCCCGTATCATCCGCCTGCCAGAAGCACAGGGCATTGCATCCGGTCCTGACTCCATAGCCGTGAGTTGTTTTGCCGTCAGATATCATGAAATACCATGGAAGTACACGTTCAGGCACAAGCCCACGCCACTCCAGATCACCATACCCTCTTTCCCAATGGTCGTTTAATATACGGGTGTTATCTGAAAAAGAGACTCTCTGATTCCACCTTATACACACACGCATAACAGGTGTTTTGGGGCTTCTTAAATAAAACTTAACGCTGCTTGCATCTATTGCAGCTTTCAATATGATATCACGGTTCTGCCAGCTATCCTGTCCTTCAGAAAAGGACAGCTCAACCCAGTCAGACTCTGTTTGAACGGTTACCAGGTCCGGCTGGCGTAAAACATCATATGCTAACATTTCTGCTTCCTCCTGACTTCTAGCACAACTTATACCTTATTCAGTCTGTGCCTTGTCAAGTTTGTACCTTAAAGTCTCCTCCCTGAGGAAGCTCAAGGACTGTTTTGCCCTGCAGAACAATTCTGGCATTTACGCCCTTGGGCACATTACCGCTTAACTTTAGTCCGTTTTGCATTCTTTCCCATTCAACCTCAACAATGCCCTTTGCAGTAATCGCCTTGCCCCGGGCATTGGGTAATGAAAGAGCATGAGGCTCTATTTTAATTTTACTCCAGCCAGGCTCTTCTGGCTGTACTCCCAAAATGCACCTTATAAACTCATAAAGCGGGAGAGCACTCCAGCCATGACAGTCACTGCGCTGGCGCTTAAGGTCCTCAGGCAATGTTGTAAGATTCAGGTTCAAAAGACTCCTCCACTTGTCCAGCAGGGTATCCGTCATATGGTAAAGACCGGCCTTTTCCAGTGCTCTGAACAGGAAGTAGGAAAATACATATGTGCAAATATGCACCCTGCTGTCAGTCAGGCAGTTTCTTAATATCCTCTCCGCTTTTTCTCCTTCAGCCAGGCCGCTTAATACCGCCATAGCCTGTGCATGCTGGGTATATTCTTCTACCTGGGGGCCCTCCCTGTACATCCCGTTTTCTTCACTCCAGCAATACTTATGGACGTTCTCGTTTATCTCGTCAGCCCTTCTGTGATACTCCGAAGCAGTATCAGGCCTGCCGGTTGCCTGCATAAGCCTGGCGGCAGATCTTAAGGCATATGCATATATGAGATTATTTGTTGCAGACGGTCCGTAATAAGCTGCTTTTGGAATTCCGGTGATCTGGTTTATCTCATTCTGCCATTCCTCCACCCAGTCGACAAATTCCCAGTACACATATTTTTCACACAGGCCATAGCTGCCCCGTTTTCTGTCAAACCAGTCAAGAATAGCATCCACAGTGGGCCGGTATCTTTTGACCACACTCAAGTCCCCGGTTTCTATATAATAGTCTTCAAGCATCAATATCCAATACAGTGAAAAGGTGGGTATAAAATGGGGCTGATTGGACGGAGCTCCGGATTGCAGAAGTCCTTCCGGGGACAAAGAATTATGAAAGTCTTCAACTGCTTTCAGAGCCAGTCTTGTATCACCCGAGACAGCATAGGTAAACAGTGCCTGCACCATTGTATCTAACTCATATTGCAATTGCTCATAATAAGGGCAGTCCTCATAGGTTTCATGCATGCATCTTCTAAGAGTCCTGACGCTAATATCCCATAATTGTTCAACCCATTTCGCATCTGAGTGAATTTCTGATTTTACCTCAAGGGGATACCCGGTCTCTACATATTCCGGTTTAAACAGCACTAAAGGCTCCGTGCCTGTCTCAACCTCTATCCTGATAAACCTGAAGGTTCTGAACCAGAACGTTTCATAAACATCATTGCCTGATGAAGGCCAATAAACATCCTCATATCCCATTATTTTAAAATTCCTGCTGTCGTCTCTGACGCCTTTTACCGGATACTGCACAACAGGAGGCAGAGAATAGCTCTCTGCATAGCGTATTGTCAGCTTGCTTCCTGAGCCCTTCCTGGTTTTTATTATAGGATACCCGGTAGTCAATTCGCCTGCATCCAGTTCTATTACATATCGTGAACATGGTTCCAGTTCTGCCTGGTCCTTGTCCCCAAAGGTTATTGGTTTCAGGTCATCCGGGTTGATGCTCATTTCCCTGACAAACGGACGGATTTTATGATACATAAATGGAATTTTTCTTTCTTCTATGGGCAGAACGGGAATACCGCCCCATGCGCAACCGTCAGCATCCCATCTGGGAATAGCTTTTTTCCATCCTTCAGATAGGTTCTCATCCGTCATCCATCCCCAGGGAATATTACTGCCGTTTACATTCTCAAATGCGCCTACAGGCTGGAACACAAACCTTTCACTGCTTTCCCAGGTGATGGATTCATCCACCTTATAAAACCACTCAGCACTGCCGGTGGTTATATCTGCCAGTTCATTACCGTTTTCATCCTCGCATATGCCTTTTGCTATCAGCCACGGTCCCTTAACGACGGACACGACACTCCAGGGACCGCCTAAGGATTTGCCCCTGTAAGCCGCGGGAGGAAAATGAACTACTTCTACTGCAATGACATTGATGCCCTGCTTTAAATAGCTGCTGACATCCATTACTTCATAAAACCATCGCCACCTGTCTCCCTTGCAGGGCCCCGCTCCTGCCCGCTGTCCATTGACCCAAAGCTTGTAGCGGTTATGAGCACTGATTGCTATTTTCATAGAACCTAATTTATTAAGATTAAACTGCGTCCGGAAATATACCTTTTGGTTATCGATAATGACGATTTCATCATCATGTATGCCAATCCATTTGGCACCGTGTAACTTTGTTACTGCTTCCATGCGGTTAAATAACTCCTTCCCCATACCATTGACTTGCTACAAGCAAGCCAGTATTAAAAGTCCAGCTTAATGTAAAATCGCATTGAAAAACAGACGCTTTACATCAGTTACTTTTCAAATACAGAACTCCGGGCTGCAATCCTTCTCCTTCTATTACAACTTCTATCGGACCTCTTTCCTTTGATGCCTTTACCACAGCCATACATTTTCCCCTGAAGGCATTGCAGCTCTCAGCTCTATAGCTTATGTTGCTGGTCATGTCGGCAGAGAATATGCCAAGCAGGCTGCCGCAGCCTTTAACACGAGCCGTCAGCTTATTCGAGGCATAAGGCACATGAATCCCATTTTCATCAGTTATAGATATGGTGATATTAGCATAGTCAACAGAACCGGCACTCAATATGTCTGTATCACTTTCAAGAATGATTTTTGCAGGCTTCCCGGCAGTGACCAGTTCATTCTCGCATACCTTGACATCGTTACTATAGCCTATCACCTTCAAGCTGCCGGGTTCATACTCTATATCCCATTCAACCGCAAACGGGAAGCATGTACCAGATTCTTTAATACCCATGGATTTATCATTAAGGAATAATTCTACCTTCTCGCAATTGGTGAAGCAATAGACGGTTTTCCTGTCACCTGCTTTCCAGTACCAGTGTAGATGGGAAAGGAAGTACCGATAGGGTTTTTTATCACTTAAATCAGACTTTACTGCCAGGTATGCACATGGCTCATCATTCCATACAGACTTGCGATAGTAATACTCTCCCTTGGGTGTTCCTATAATATCCAGTACCCCAAACGCCCAGCCATGGCGTATTATTCTTTTCCTTTCATCTCTCTTTTCCGTTGCCAAGGCAGATATATCAAAGGTGTTCCCCAGTTTGGCATCTTCACCGAATATATCTGCACCTTCACCTAAATAATCATATCCTGACCATAAAAACTGGCCGATTACATAGGGGTTGTCTAATATGACCTTCCAATGCTCGGGCTCAAACTCTGTTTCCGATCCCACCATAACCCAGTCCGGATGCTCCTCATGGAATCTGCTGTAATATGCTTTGCCTTCCCTGCTGTTAACATAGTTATAACCTGGAATATCCACCAGATCCATTATTCCTTCCTTTATGCGGAGTATATGATTCCCCTCCGCACATACGGTCACAGGCCTGGTTGTATCTTCTTCTTTACAGATGGCAGTCAGTTTCTTTACAATATCAATTCCTTCATCAAAATACAGTTCGGGAATCTCATTTCCTATGCTCCACATGATAACGCTGGGATGATTACGGTCCCTGCGCACCATTGCACGAAGATCGGTGTCATGCCATTGTTCAAAATACAGGTAATAGCCATATATATATTTTCCGTAGGGTCCGTTAATTAACCCCCGGTCCCAGCCCATCTGCCATTCATCAAAGGCTTCGTCCATTACCATAAAGCCCAGATAATCGCAAACATGATAGAACTCTGTTGGAAATGGATGGTGAGCTGTACGTATAGCATTGCAGCCGGCAGCTTTAAGTTTTAAAAGCTTTCTTACCCATTCCTGCACAGGAACAGCTCCACCATATATGCCGGAATCCTGATGGATGCAGACACCTTTGAGCTTAACTGTTTCATTATTTAACATAAATCCGTTCCTTGAATCAAAGGAAATGGTACGGATACCCAGGGGAGTAAGCACATCATCCACCAGGGTTCCGTCTATATAAAGCTTAGAATGAATGTGATACATATTTGGTGTATCGGGAGACCAGGTTTGTGGCTTTGAAACCTTCAGCAACTGCTTGAACTCATGTTTGCTGAAATTCGGCATGAGGGCTGAATCTTCTGCTTCAGCAGCTATATTTCCTTCACTGTCAATGATTGAAGTAACCAATTTGCAGGTTTTCTCTATCCAGTTGTTATGCTCCATGCCGCAGCCCTGCCAGCAGAATGCATTCCAAATGGTTTCAGGGTAGCGGTCTACACGGCATTTAGTGTTGACTGAAATCTCAGCTTCCTCGTCAGTCAATTTGGTTACTTCATAGGTTATTCCCCATTGCTCAATATGAAGGGAGTAAGCAGAAACCAGCCATATATTGCGGTAAAGTCCCATACCCGTATATGATCTGGTAAAAGGCTGGAGAGAACAGTCTACTCTGATGGTAATGACGTTCTCTTCATCAAATTTTATAAATGGTGTAATGTCATACCAGAAAGGGGTAAAACCATAAGGATGCTGCCCTAAGAAACGATCATTTATCCATACCTGGCTGTTCATTGACACACCGTCAAACAATAGATAAAATTTCTCACTCAAAAGAGTTTTTTGCAAGGTAAAATGCTTTTTATACCAGGCTACACCGGATTGCACAAATCCGTTGGCAGCATGCTCCTCAGAAAATTCGCCTTCGACGGAGTAATCATGGGGTATGGACAATACACGCCATGAGGAGTCATCAAAAGAAGGCTCCCATGCCCCTATAATGTCCCCGGCATGAAAGCGCCACTCATCCTTAAGAGCAGTAATTCTGCGTGCCTGTGTTCCGGTTATAAATTTATCTACATAGGCTGATGCTTTCAGATAAATATCACTGCTGCTCATATAAGCCACCCTTTCCGGTTTATCATTATTGAACTTTACTTAATTACTGCTTCAATATGATGGATTTGATTATCAGAAAAAGCCGGTACAATATTACCGTTGAAGTCCTTTCCGTCAACCTTTAACTGCACTTCACCGAACCCCTTGCGATCGGGATTTTTGATAACAATATGATAAACAGCATCACGGTAGTGTCGTTCTATTTCGCATTGTTCCCATTCAGGCGGAATGCACGGATCTATCCTTAATCCGTCGTACTCCGCTCTGGCACCAATAAAGTCATTTAACAATAGATGATAATACCAGGGCAGAGAACCGGTAATCCACAAAAACTCCATTTGCATGCTGTTATTGCGATGATCCTTGCCATAGTAGCAATTGGCAAACATGTAAGGCGGACAGTTGTTTTTCAGTTCACTCTGGCCTTCCATATAGCCTGGCATGATCTTTTTCAATGTCTCAAAAGCCTTGACCGGCCTGCGGTTTTTCAGCAACCCTAAAATCAGCCAGGCGTTTACATGGGAGTAAATGGTGCCGTTCTCACAAACTCCCGGCTCAAGGCAGCTGATCCGGCCAATATTGTCGTCCCTTTTGGTAAAGGTAGGTGCCAGCAGGGCATATCCAAGCTCAGTAAGAAGCTTTGTATCACAGGTTTCCATAATTTTGGATATTTGTTCGGAATCTGCAATGCCCGATATCAAAGCCCATGCCTGAGCTTCAAGGAAGATCTGTCCCTGTTCATTCTCCTTAGATCCGATGGGTCTTCCGTTATCATCAAAGCAGCGGATATACCAATCCCCGTTCCAGGCATGCTTATTAATAGCTTCCTTGATTCTATCATATCGCATTAGGTAATCCTGCTTTTTCTCTTCATCCTTCAGATGATCAAACAAATCAGCCATGAGCAGCATAGCCTCAGCATAAGCCTGGCTGAGCCATACGCTTTCTCCCCTGCCTTCCCTGCCTACGGCTGTTAAGGAGTCATTCCAGTCACCGAATTTTATAAGGCAGAGATCATGGGCACCCTTATTTGTCTCCAGAAAATTCAATGCCTGATCAATATGCTCAAGTACCGTTCCGCATCCTTCATCATAATAAGGTACAACTTCATTTAAAAGTTCAAAATCCCCGGTTTCCTTTATGTAGGCTGACAAAGTAAATACCAGCCATAAAGCACTATCCGAATAGGGCTTCTCATCTATCGGATTCCAGCCCCGCAGGGCAAGTCCGCTTCCGTACTGATACCTGAGGGCTTCCAGCAGGATTTCCCGGGTTCTGGCCGGCAAAACAGAAGCTATTCCCAGCCCGTGCTGGACAATATCCCTGTACCCGTTCCATCCCCAGCGGCACCACTTCGCACCATACAAATTCCCCTGCTTGATCCAGTAATTTATCATCCGGTTCAGATGCTCATCCGGTGTATTAACCTTGTTTCTGGCCATCAAAGCCTGTTTGTCTTCTTTAAGTTCCTGGAAATACTTATCAAACATCCCGAAGTATTTGGACCGGAAATACTCAATATTCTTTTCTTCGTCGGTAGCACCGAGAATTATGTTTATCTCTTTTGCCTCACCTGCAGGCAGCTTAACATTAAACTGAACAGCTCCTATGGTAGCGTCTGAGGACCCGGGGGTGTTGGTGCATGCACCATTGACAACAGCCTGGGGTCTTTCTAAAGTGTTGTAAATACCCACAAAAGCATTTCTGGAACCGTCATAGGCAGCTATCAGCTCATCAGCGGTTAAGAATCCTGTCAGATAGTCATGAGGCTTTGTATGAGGATGCTTGCATGCTACAGCAGCATTCAACTCCTTGTTAAACCATACCCCGCGGAAAATCATGTCTCCATAGCTGTCAAAACCCCATTTGTATTTGAACTGGAACTGGTTATAGGCAAATATAGATAAATCCCGCGGTTTATCTGAGGTATTGCTTACTTTCAATGTCCAAAGCTCTACCGGGTCCTTCCCCTTTGGAACAAAGATTCTGAAGCTGACTGCTATACCATTTACACTTGTTGAAAGAATTGTGTATCCCAGTCCATGAACACATTCAAAAGCATCGTATGGCTTTTGCACAGGCTCCCAGTTGACATTCCAGAATTCCCCGGTTTCATTGTCCCGGACATAAATAAGCCTGCTCATAAGATGATCACGGCCGAATACATCAAAATCGCAGATTCTGCCTATTCCTGTCAACAGCTGAACAGCTTCGTTTTCACCTATTTGATAGTCACAATATCCGACTCCTGTTTGATGTACATTTGAAAATATGGAATCATTCCATAAAAAATTGTCAAATGCCCTTGGAGTTGCTGGATCTGTTATGACAAATTCTGTGCCGCTCTCCCTGAAAAATCCATATTTATGCCTCAACTTCTTCTCTTCCTCTCAATGCTATGATGTATAATCAGAAAATAAGTGCTGAATAAAGAAAAAGCCAGTTATATATACTGACTATTTCCATTGGGGTTTAGAAAATCTATCTTTATTGCTCTTTTAACCTTTTACTCCTCCCAAAGTCAATCCAGTCATGAAGTAACGCTGCAGGAAGGGATATATAAGCAGAATTGGAATGGTAGCAATCAATATCTGAGCAGCCTGGTTGTTCTTGTTATTGACCTCAGCATACTTTTTCATTTCTTCAAGAGTCAGTTTGGAGAAGTCCGGTATGGTAATGACCTGCTGCAAGTAGGTTTGCAGAGGATAGTTCTGGGACCGGGCAATGTACAGCATGCCGCTGAACCAGTCATTCCAGTGGCCTACGCCGACAAATACTGCCATGGTGGCAATTATGGGCACGGACAAGGGTAAATATACCCTAACCAGAATCTGAAATGAGTTGGCACCGTCTACAACAGCAGCTTCTTCCAATTCTGACGGTATGCTACGGAAGTAGTTCATTACCATGAAACAGTTCCATAAAGACAGGCTGCCAGGTATAACCAGCGCCCAGAATGTATTGGTCAGCCTGATCCAGCTCATAACTAAATACATCGGCACCAGGCCTCCGCTTATTAACATGGCAATAATCATCATACCCTTGAATATGCGGGCTGGGGGACAGGCTTCATAGCTTTTGGAAAGAGGGTATGCTGTTATAACCAGCATTGTCAGTGATATCAATATTCCTACGACTGTTCGAGCTACTGATATGCTGAATGCACGCAGAAATGAGGGGTGCTCTATGGCAAATCTATAAGCATCAATGCTGAAATCCATAGGCCAGAGTGTAACTTTGCCCGAACCTACGGCTACAGCACCGGATAAAGAAATTGCTATCAGGTGTATAAAGGGCAGTACACATGAAATTCCCAAAATAGCCAGAACAGAATAGATAATAACATCAACAATGCTTTCTGCGAAGGATCTTCCAATACGACGCTTCTTTGCTTTAACTGCCATTTGGATACACCCCCTAAAACACCTTGTAGTCATAGAATTTGTTTGCAATTTTATATGAAGTTACCAAAAGAACCGCACTGATGGCAGATTTGACAAGGCCGATTGCAGTAGACAGGTCATACTGCGCATCCACTATACCCAAGCGGTATATAAATGTATCCAGCACATCAGCTGTCTTATAGACACGCTCATTATACAGGTTGAAGATCTGGTCAAAGCCTGCATTGAGAATACCTGGGACAGAGAGAATCAGATTCAGAATAATAAAAGGCATTATGCCGGGTAATGTTATATGCCACATGCGTTTAAATCTGCCGGCACCGTCGATAATGGCTGCCTCGTATAAAGCCGGATCAATACCGGTTAATGCAGCCATATAAATGATGGTCCCCCAGCCAAAGCCTTTCCAGACATCGGACACTACCAGCACTCCCCTGAATGTGGAGTTCTCTCCCAGGAAGTATACTGATTCATGCCCTAACAAATTGAGGATATAGTTAACTATTCCATCGCTGGGATCCAGCATGGTACGCAGGATACCTGCAAGAATAACCCAGGAAATAAAATGAGGAACATACACCAAAGTCTGAATTGTTCTCTTATAGCGGATATGACGCACTTCATGGAGCATCAAGGCCACTATAATTGGTGCAGTAAAACCAAAGCACAGCTTCAGGGCAGCAATCTGCACGGTATTGCTGACTATACGCCAGAAGTTTGGATACATGGTAAAGAGATACTTGAAATTTTCAAGACCTACCCACTTGGAACCCAATATGCCCTTTGCCAGCTGAAAATCCTGAAATCCTATAACTAAGCCAAACAAAGGAAAAAAATCAAAGATGATTAAATAGATAGAGCCCGGAATCAGCATAGCGCAAAGCATATAATCTGTTTTCAGGCGTTTCTTTCTTTTCTGAACAGCAGGCGGTGCATCAATAACAGTCCGCATGACGTTATCATTCCTTTCTTAATGTTCGGCGGGATTTCTCCCGCCGAACAAAGAATCAATTATTCAGTTAACGTCTTATTAATGATTGAGCTCATAGGTTATAAGCTCGCCGCCCATGTCATTCCACTCCTGGACAAACTGAGCAAAGGTAGTATCTTCACTGCCGCTTATATAGTTTACATAGAATGTGTTTTCATACTGCTGCATTGTACCCCAGAGGCGCTCATAGTTTTCAGTGGTCTTGTCACGCAAATCCCAGAAATAGAGATTGTTTGTGAAATTCTTATGGAATAAGCCAAATACGGAGTCTTCACCATAGAACAACTTGTAAACAGCCCAACCATAGTTCATTCCTTCTATATCGCCCGCCTCAACGGCCTTCAGATAATTAGTTACATTTTCATATTGGAGTTTATCATGGGGGCTTACCAGTGCATCCAGATTTCCGGTATCGATAGCTTCAGTAACTGCCGGGCTGGTCAGCTGATTTGTAAAAGGACTGTTGAAATACTCGCGGATGGGGCATCTCATATGGTTGCCTATTTCGTTTCCGTTTTCGTCTTTTATACTATGGAATTCAGTTATTGCCATATCAGGATCATCCAGCATAGCATGACGGTGATTGATAAGCTTCATAATGGCGTCAGGATGCTCATAGCCGGCACGTACCGCAACAAATTTGGTGTCAGCAGGGGAGCCAAAAGCCTGATACTTATGGTTAGTATTGTTTTCGCTGGGCAGAACATTTATAATTTCCCAGTCAACTACTTTGCCTTCCTCATCAAGCAGTTGGGGCAGAGGCCAGGTAGCTACCCAGAATTCACCTGTAAGTATACCGACTTCGCCATTCAGAATCTGCTGGGTAAGATTGTCACCTACAGCAGACGGGAAGGTTGGATCAATGTATCCCTGTTTGTACAGATCCCTGTATATGTTCAGAACACCTTCCATCTTGGGATCAATGGAGCCGTACATCATGCCGCCATTGCCATCATCAACCCAGATACCCGGATATACACCAAAGCCATTGGCGATTGCCCGGATATCACTGTATGCTTCGGTTGTCACTTTACCAATGAGAGGCAGTGCATACTTGGCCAGTCCTGCATCAACAAACTTCTTTCCAAGTTCAATAAGCTCTTCCGTTGTTTTTGGTACCTGGGCACCAACCTTTTCCATATAATCTTTACGAATGTAAATCAAACGGGTATAACTGTTGTTAATACCTTCTGTAGCAATTCCATAGCGCTTGCCGTCTATAAAGGCTATGTCCTGCATGCCTTCATTGGCTTCAAAAACAGTCTGCTTGAGATGAGGATAAATGTACTTGTCATATGCTTCGGTGATGTCTGCCAGGTGTCCGGCTTCATACAGCTGTTTGAACTGACCGGCAGTTAAGTACATGTAGTCAGGCAAATCGCCGGTAAGCATTGCCATGGCAAACTTGGTTTGATAAGCTTCGGTCGTTCCTGTGTTCCACATAATTTCTGTTTCAATGTTGAATTGCTCTTTCCATGCCTGAGTCCAAATGTTGTCCGACCAGCTGAAACCATCTTCAGCGCCTAAAACAGCAAAACGGACAGTAACAGGTTCATCATAGCGGCTCCAGTAATCAATTTCTTCTAAAGTATCTTCAGTTTCTGCCGGTTTTTCGGTTGCTTGTGGAGATGTTGTAGGTTTGTCTGAAGGGTTAACTGTCTCTCCTCCGCCGGTGCATGCAGTTAATAGCATGCTTGCAATAAAGCATAAGGCCAATAGTTTAGTCAGCTTACTTTTCATATATTACCCCCCTTTTATGTACATGTGTACTTACACATGTTGTTAGTACTAATATATCACCATAACTTGACATTGTCAAGTATATAAAATAAACGCATAATAAAAATAATAAAGCAATTTATGGTAAGTTTGATTTTTGTTTTTATCATTTTTCTACAATTTAACTTCAATTGATTACTGTATATCTGTTGGATATATAAATATAAATCAACTAAAATACTTTACAAACATCTTGACATAACTTGACCAATTAATGTGTAAATGATATACTCATATACGTAGATAATGAATGAGGAGTAGCTTGCAGATGAGCGGTAATAGAAGAAAAAAAGTAACCATGGCAGACATAGCAAAAAAGCTGAATATATCCAAGAATGCAGTATCACTGGCTCTGAATAATAGCCCCGGTGTCAGTGAAGCATTGCGCAAGCAGGTGCTGGAAACTGCTAAACAAATGAATTACGGCAAACTGTCTGCATTGGAAAATGCCGGCCCAACTTGTATAGTTGTTCTTGTACCGGAATATATTCGTAATGACAGCTACTTTTATTCGGATATTTTTTGGAGTATTGAACATGAAGCACGCAAGACCGGACATACTGTTTTAATGCTGGGTATATCACCTAAAGATGAAGAGGAAGGAAAATTACCCGTAATGTCCGAACATCTGCAAGTGATTGGTTACCTTGCTATCGGTATTATCCGCAAGGAATACCTGGCTAAATTATGTACATTAAATAAGCCTATTATTTCCGTGGATATACGCCATAATAACCTGCCCATCCTGACAGTTGGCACAGATAATTTCGGCGGTGCATATACAGCAGTCGATTATTTAATACGTTCGGGACATAAAAAGATCGGCTTTATTGGACCTATATATGTAGCACAGAGTGTATACGAACGCTGGTGTGGTTTTAGTCAAGCCGTGATGGAAGCCGGTCTGCCGCTCTATGAAGAGTACTGCATCTTTGGTTCCCAGGATCATTTCGAGCTGCTTGACAATGCTGAAATCCTTAGAAAATATCTGTCAAAATTGCCCGAATATCCTACCGCCTGGCTATGTTCCGGCGACTTGATCGCAATATCATTGATAGGGCTGCTTGGCGAACAAAACATCCGTGTTCCGGAGGATATTTCAATAATGGGCTTTGACAACTTAAAGGTTTCTGAATTGGTCACACCTGCACTTACCACCATTCATGTAGACAGAAACCTCATGGCCAAGCTTGCAGTAATGCAATTGCTTGAACAAACAAAGAAAAGCCATCTTCATAAATGCAATCTTTCTATATCCTGTGAGCTGGTTGTACGGGATTCAGTACGTAAAATAAATAAAGAAGCGCTTTGATAACAGACTAAATATTCTATCAATGCAGCAGATTTGAAAGAAAAAAGGCTTAGTGAATGTCCAAAGAATAATACAAGTAAAATCAAGCAATATTACTTTACAATGTCAAGTAAAATATATATACACCCATTTTCCCCACAAAATGAGTCCCATATCCGAAACATGTAGCATGATTCGGATATGGGACCTTTATTATTTTATACTATTTTAAATTGTTGTTTTAAGCTATTTCAACTTCCATGCAAGATCAGACAGGAACAAGACATGTTCTAAACTTTCTACTGTAGTATCCTTGCTGATATGCACAAACTCAATATCCATCATGCGGGCCCAGTCACGCATCTGCTCGGCCGTTACATCGTAGCTGAGCACCGTATGATGTGCACCGCCTGCTGTAATCCAGCATTCAATACTGGTATTCAGATCCGGCATGGGTTTCCACATAACACGAGCTACCGGCAGATTAGGCATTTCCATGATTGGCTTAATGCACTGTACCTCCTGGCAGATCAAACGCAAACGGCCTCCCATATCCACAAGGCTCACCAGGATGGCAGGACCTTCACGGCCCTCAAATACCAGGCGTGCAGGCGGTTCACGATCGCCTATGCCTAAAGGATGTATCTCAATACGGGGTTTGCCCGATGCTATGGAAGGGCATACTTCCAGCATATGAGCGCCCAGGGTGCACTCATTGCCTTTTTCCAAATGGTAGGTATAATCCTCCATAAATGCCGTACCACCGGTTTGCCCTTCACTCATTGCCTTCATTATAGCAGTCATGGCAGCAGTCTTCCAGTCACCTTCAGCACCATAACCGTAGCCCCGCGCCATTAAGTCCTGAGTTGCCAGACCCGGCAGCTGCTTCATGCCATATAAATCCTGGAATGTGTTGCAGAAAGCCTGACAGCCTTCTTCATCCAGCATCTTCTTTATGGCTATTTCAGCACGTGCTTGATAACGCACGGTTTCTATATCATCTGTGGCAAACTCATATTTGCTTTTGTAATAATCCATCATGCTGTTGATTTCATCATCTGTTACCTGATTCATTACCTCAGCCAGCCTGCCTACAGGCCATGTGTTTACCTGCCAGCCCAGTTTTGCCTGTGCTTCAACCTTGTCGCCCTCTGTAACAGCTACCTCGCGCATGTTGTCGCCAAAACGCATAACCTTAATCTGTTTTGAGAATACTGCTCCTACAGCTGCACGCATCCAGCTGCCCAAACGTTTTTGTACATTCTCATCCTTCCAATATCCGGCAATAACTTTACGGGGCAGCCTTAAACGAGCAGTGATAAAGCCATGCTCACGGTCGCCATGGGCTGCCTGGTTAAGATTCATAAAATCCATGTCTATCTCTTCATTGGGAATGACTTGATTGTACTGAGTAGCAAGATGACAGTAAGGCTTTTGCAAATCAACAAACCCATTGATCCACATTTTAGACGGGCTGAATGTGTGGCACCAGGCAACAATACCGGCACATTCATCAGTATAATTTGCCTCTTTTACTATTTTCGTAATCTCTGCATTGGTTTTTATTGTGGCTTTATACACCAGTTTAAATGGCAGCAGACCGGATTCATTCATTTTGTCAGCCATCTCTGCCGCACGGGCAGCTACCGTTTCAAGCACCTCAGGCCCGTATAAAAACTGGCTGCCTACCACAAACCAGAACTCGTACTGTTTCATCTTCTCATCCCCCATTTATTTTATTTAAGTGAATCAACAGCTGCCTGTTCAACCGGCAAACAAGCTTTATAATTGCTTAAGAAGGCAGCAAAACCTGCATTATCCCTCGGGTCGGGGAATTCATACTGAGCATTGGCATCCTTAAACACCTTGTCTTCCAGGTAGGATTCAAGTGTTTCACCTTCATTCTTATTTGCCATGTAGGCTGCAAGCAAGGCCATTCCCCATGGTCCGCCCTCACCTGCTGTTTCCAATACTGCTACAGGGACGTTCAAAGCGCTTGACATCAATTTCTGGCCTACACCCTTGGTTTTAAACAGCCCGCCATGTCCGAAAAGCCTGTCCAGGGCAACATTTTCTTTTTCAAGAATATCCATACCTATTTTCAAAATTGCCATGCTGGAGAATAAGTGTGCCCGCATGAAATTAGCCAGGGTAAGCTTTGCATCCGGCTTACGGACAAATAACGGCCGTCCTCCGTCTATGCCTGCAATAGGCTCACCGGAATAGTAGTTAAAGCTTACAAGACCTCCGCAATCAGCATCCCCTTCCAATGCCTTATAATACAGAAGATCATATAATTCCGGCTTGGTAAGCTTAGCCCCTGCCGCTTCAACCAGCTCACCAAAGACACGAACCCATGCATCCAGGTCTGATGTGCATGTATTGCTATGTACCATAGCTACAGGACTGCCCGAAGGAGTAGTAACCATATCCACCTCAGTATAAACTTTTGACAATGGTTTCTCCAACACTATCATGGCAAATATGGATGTACCCGCTGATACATTGCCGGTACGCGGCGCTACACTGTTGGTGGCTACCATGCCTGTCTGGGCGTCTCCCTCCGGCGGGCAGAAAGGAATTCCAGGCTGCAAACCGCCTGTCGGATCCAATAATTTGGCACCTTCAGCAGTCAATGCGCCTGCAAATTCACCTGCATTCTTAACCTTTGGCAAAATGTCAAGTAATTTGAAGGGCAGCCCTCGATCCTTTAACAGGTTGTCAAATTTTGAAACCATTACGCTGTTATAATCTATGGTTGTACTGTCAATGGGAAACATACCGGATGCTTCGCCAACGCCAAGTACCTTTTCGCCGGTAAGCTTCCAATGCACATATCCTGCAAGAGTGGTAAGAAAATCAATATCCTTTACGTGTTTCTCTCCGTTCAGAATTGCCTGATAAAGGTGAGCAATGCTCCAGCGGTGAGGAATATTGAACTCAAGCAGCTGTGTCAGCTCAGGAGCAGCCTGTTCCGTATTAGTATTTCTCCAGGTCCGGAATTCTGCCAGCTGATTCCCGTCCTTATCAAAGGGCAGGTATCCATGCATCATGCCGGATATGCCTATTGCCTTTACCCTTGTGAGAGTCTGACCGTATTTTTTCCTGACATCTTCTGCCAGTTCAGCATAGGCATCCTGCAGTCCTGTCCAGACATCCTCAAGATGATATGTCCACATGTTGTTTTCAAAACGGTTTTCCCAGTTGTGTGAACCGGATGCAACAGGCAGATGGTCAGGCCCAATCAGCACTGCCTTGATGCGAGTTGAGCCAAGCTCAATGCCCAGGACCGTTTCATCAAAATTAATTAAGCTTTGTACATTGTTCATATGCTTACCTCCTGTCTATAATATTAATTATTAAGCGCAGCTACGGGAGTTATGATGGCTGATATCTGTAATTTGTATTCAACTATTGTATTCAACAAAAATATAAGTTTTCCTGTCTATCATCATTTAATATTAGCTGCAAAACTAAAATATAACAAAAATAACTCCCCGTCTTAAAGGGGAGTCTTTCTATTTGATCCTTTATGCTAATAATCTAAAATTATAGTTCCATCTTCCTTATAGACAACTGCCTCCTTGTCCCGGAAAAACGCATCGATTGCTTCAAAATACGCACGTACAGATGGGAAACGCACAGCCCTTTCATCAATCACCTTTTTAGCTGCAGAAGCATCATCCGATAAAAGCATGTGCAGCAGCACAAGCTGGCATTTCGCAGATTCCACGCATGCAATTTCCGGGTCAGCTATATAATAGTTACTTCCATGGCTAATTCCGGCTGCACCTCCGACATAAGGGTGAATGGCAGGCATAACAGCAGATATGTCTCCCATATCTGTACAACCGGTGCTCCAGTCATCTTTAACCGATACATTTTCGGGAGCTGCAACAATTCTCATTGCCTTTTCTGCAATCTCAAGCAGATTTTTATCATTTATTAAAGGTGAATATCCATAGCGATCACTGATAAAGACATTGGCACCAATAGAAGCAGCAGTACCGCTAAGAGCACGGTTTACTTTCTTGTTAACTTCATAAATTATATTAATATCAGCTCCCCGAACATAACTCTCCATGACAACATCGCTGGGAATCACATTAACAGAAGTTCCGCCCTTTGTAATAATAGGATGTACGCGTATATGATCTGAATCCCTGAAAGTCTCACGAAGAGCATTAATGGCTTGCATACCCAAGTTTGCAGCATACAGGGCATTTATACCCTTATGAGGAGCACCTCCGGCATGAGCGGCTACACCTTTATAATTAACATTTTTCACTATGCAGCCATTTGAGCCTTTAGTTGCAGAAAAATGTAATTCCCCACCGCTTGTATGGAACATGAAGGCCATGTCTACACCATCAAAGTATCCGCGGTACAGAAACTCAACCTTACCTCCATAATAACGGATAATGCCTGCTTGTCTCAGTGTTTCGCGATAGCCAATCTCAATCAATTCTTCTGCAGGCACGGCACAAAGACGGACAGAACCGGACAGTCCATCGAGCACACCCTCTTCTTTTAAGGCAGCAGCTATTCCCAGCAGGGCTGCGCATTGTGCATTATGTCCGCAGGCATGTACAGCCCCGGTTTTTCTGTCAGCTTCCGGATGATCCGGACAAATCAGTGAATCCATTTCTGCCATTATCAGCACGCAAGGCCCGGGACGCCCGGTTTGGATAGTTGTGTAAAATCCTGGAATATTTCCTGCCTTAGTCAGGGTATAGCCTAGTTTTTCAAACTCCCTTTCCAGATAAGCACTTGTTTTCCACTCTTTATACCCAAGTTCCGGATGTTTCCATATATATTTTTCAGCTGATAATATAAGCTTGCGATGCTTTTCGACACTATTAAGCAAATTCTCATATGTTTGCATATATATATTACCTCTGTAAATATAATACTTCATAATTATATATCATACATTATATGCCAATATTATATGTCAAATATAATAAAAGTGCTGCTATAATAACTTAACTCGGGTTCGGAATTCTTTTAAAATGTCGCTGTTGAGTTCTTCGCTATTATCCACATTTGCGCTGATAAATATAGGCGGCTTGACTCCCTTTTTCAGCAGCCGTTCAACAGTTCCAATAATAACAGTATTAATAATTACGATATCAATAACAGATGAAGTAGGCCCGATCTTCTGTTGAATTCCATCCAAAGAAACCGATGCATCTCCCGGTTCACCGCCGTTATCCAGACAAAAATCACACACTTCAAATAAACGCTTTCCATTAGGATGACGCGAAGAGACTGATTTGGAATGTTTAAGCGATGTCATAGCAATTGTAATTGCACCACGCCGCCGGGCTTCCAAAGCGGCATCAATCGGCGCGCAATTTCGCCCTGAATTGGAAATTACAAAAAGCACATCCCCTTCCCCAATACCACTTTCCGCTACCGCAACGGCACCATTGCCCTCTATACGCTCATAAATGCTGCTCTTACTGGCACCTTCATGCAGCATAAAAATCGACTCCAGTATGGGATAAACGCAGGCGAGTCCCCCTGCTCTGTAAAAAGGTTCCTCACATATCATATGGGAGTGTCCTGTGCCGAAAAAATATAACAACTTATTTTTATATATAGCCTCTGCACATATTTCAGAAACCTTATCAATGGTCTCAGCTTGTG
Organism: Clostridiales bacterium; assembly: GCA_012842605.1. GTDB lineage: Bacteria > Bacillota > Clostridia > Caldicoprobacterales > DTU083 > DUSN01. The sequence continues at coordinate 1,227 of DUSN01000094.1, read as the reverse complement.
TGCTTTCTACGAATTGCAGCAATCTCCGGATATTGTTCAAGTACTCTTTGTTCATATGCCATTAACCTTTCCTTTCATAGATCTCAGCAGCTTATCCAATTCATTAAGCAAACTCCTTGGCTTCCCGGGAAAAATTAATATTTCATGTTTCTTTCAGGGGTTGTATCGATTCGTGCAAATCCTGCCTTCACCATTGTTTCTCCCTATAATTTAACAAGATTTCTTCTGCCTTATTTTCTTTACCGTTTTCATACAATGCCATTGCTGCAGCTGAAACCGCAATGGGCACCTGGGGCGTAACTATTTCGCTTATTCCATCTTCATTGCAAAGCTGCTGCCGTACCAGGCTATTCAGGGGCTGACCATCTTTTAACAGCCCTCCGGACAGTATTAAGGGCACACTCCTGTCAAAGCATGCTCTTTTCAAAACAGTCTTCACAGCAAGAACAAGCTCTCTGGATGCATTTTGAAGAATTTCTACAGCTGCTTGATCTCCGTTTTGATATAAATCATTTATGCATACAGCAGCTGAAGCTATAATGCTGCGCCAGTCTCCGGCTCTCAATATATTGTAAATTTGATTAAAGTCGTCTATAGCAAAATGCCGGCATACTGACTGCAGGATACTTGTTTTATCCTCTCTGCCGTCCTGTGTACGTGAAGCTGCATTGATTAATTTTCTTCCAATATCGTAACCGGAACCTTCATCACCAAACCACGGCCCCCAGCCGCCTGACTTGATGAATTGCTGTCCCCAAAACGCATAGGTAACAGCTCCGGTTCCTGATATTGTAACAATGGCAGGCTCCTTCCGGGCGACAGCAAACCAAACAGGCATAGCGTCACTATTCGCATATATTAACGCTGTATCTATACATGACATTAAAAACGGAATATGTCCTGCACCATTGTTTACTTCAATCGCCGCAGAAGCTGCATATGTACATCTCAATCTGCATGGTTTCAGATTGGCATCATCAAATGCTATTTGTATGCTTTCTTTTATTGAATGGGCAGCAAGCTCTTTTGAACATGTTAAATAATTAGAAGGCCCGCTTTCTCCCTTCCCTAAAATCCTGCCATTTTCATCGGCTAATACACAACTTGTCTTTGTACCCCCGCAATCCAATCCGCAATACAGCTCCATCATTGCACCTGCTCATTGTTGTTCTCAACTGGTAATTACCATTTACAATCAGTATATACGTATTAAATAGGAATGTCAAG